>JAETOE010000002.1 GCA_021771815.1 Roseburia hominis | reverse complement strand
CAGCACAAGAGGATGATACACTAAAAAATGTAAGATTAAAATCCACCCTGTCCTTTGTAAGGGTAACTTCCATGGTTAGGAAAAGAAGGGGTGGAAGTTAGTTTTGCAAATCACATCAATATATTTTATTTTTATAAATTGAAAAAAAGTAGTTGCAATTTTTTTAATATACGGTATAATAAGTCAATGTGATGTGTCGCTTCTGTGAGATCACGATATGCCGATATGGCTCAGTTGGTAGAGCAACGCATTCGTAATGCGTAGGTCGTCGGTTCGAGTCCGACTATCGGCTTAATAAAAACCTCTCAGTTTAACGCTGGGAGATTTTTATTTTTAGACTGGTTATAAGCTTGGTTCATAGAATTGGGACAACTTATAACTTAGGTTTATTTAAGGGAGGAAAATCCTCTGCTCCCAAGAGTGGTCGCATTTTCCTTCGGAAAACAGGGAGGATAATCAAATGAAAAAGAAAGCAATGAGTTTACTGCTCACAGCAGCGATGGCTGTTACCATGCTGGCAGGCTGCGGCAATTCCGACGAGGGAGCGGCAGACGGCAGCACGACGACTGCACCGGAAGCAGAGACGACCGAGCAGGCGGCAGTAGAGGGAACAGAGGCGGCTGCTTCTGATGAGAGCACAGACGGTTATGAGCTGGCGCTCGTAATCGACGTAGGAACGATTGACGACAAGTCCTTCAACCAGGGCTCCTGGGAGGGCATTCAAAGATATGCAGAGGAGAGCGGTATTCCCTGCAAGTATTATAAGTCTGCCGAGGCTACCACAGACTCTTTCCAGGAGACGATCGGACTGGCTGTCGAGGGCGGCGCAAAGACGATTGTGTGCCCGGGATTCTTGTTTGAAGAGCCGATCTACAACATGCAGAACCAGTATCCGGATGTTCATTTCATCTTAGTAGACGGTGAGCCGCATGATGCGGATTATAACTACGAGACCGCGGCGAACACGATGCCGATCCTGTATCAGGAGGATCAGGCAGGTTTCCTTGCAGGCTACGCAGCGGTAAAGGATGGCTACACCAAGCTCGGTTTCATGGGCGGTATGGCGCTTCCGGCAGTTATCCGTTACGGATACGGCTATCTTGCAGGAGCGAATTACGCGGCTGAGGAGATGGGTATCTCTGGCGTGGAGGTTACTTACTACTACACAGGTTCCTTCGATGCAACACCGGAGGCACAGACGATGGCTGCTTCCTGGTACAATGCCGGAACAGAAGTTATCTTCGCATGCGGCGGTTCTGTAGGTAACTCCGTAATGGCGGCTGCAGAGGCTTCTGACGGTAAGGTAATCGGTGTAGACGTTGACCAGTCTTCAGAGTCGGCTACCGTTATTACATCCGCTATGAAGATGTTATCCAACTCCGTATACGATGCGGTGAAGTCCGGATATGACGGTTCCTTCAAGGGCGGTGAGACGGCTGTATTCAATGCGGCGAATGACGGTGTAGGTCTTCCGATGGAGACTTCCCAGTTTACAACCTTTACACAGGCAGATTACGATGCGATTTTCGCAAAGATCGTTTCCGGCGAGATCGCAATCGACAATGATTATGAGAAAGAGATTTCTGATCTTGCTCTGCCGAACATTACTGTTACAGAGGTTCAGTAAAACGGGAATCGGTGAATTTTGCGATAATTGAAAGAAAGAGCAAAGGGGTGCTTGTGAAAGCACCCCTTTTATTGTAAAATAATACTTGGCGAAATAAGGCAAAGAGTGCTAACCGAAGAGGAGTTTTTGCGGATAGCAGAAATGGAGACATGGATGGACTATATTATTGAAATGTTAGACATTACAAAGGAATTCCCGGGGATTATTGCCAATGATCATATTACGCTCCAGATCAAAAAGGGAGAGATTCATGCCCTTCTGGGAGAAAACGGCGCGGGAAAATCCACGCTGATGAGCGTGCTGTTCGGTCTGTATCAGCCGGAGGGCGGCTGCATCAAGGTCAGAGGAAAGGAAGTTAAGATCAATAATCCGTTAGACGCCAATGCACTCGGCATTGGTATGGTGCATCAGCATTTTAAACTGGTGCATAATTTTACTGTCCTTCAGAATATCGTGCTCGGAAATGAAGATACGAAGCACGGGCTTTTGGAGATGAAGGCGGCGAGAAAGAAAGTCATGGAGCTTAGTGAGCGCTATCATCTGGCGGTCGATCCTGACGCGCAGATTCAGGATATCACGGTCGGGATGCAGCAGAGAGTCGAGATTCTCAAGATGCTCTACCGCGACAATGATATTCTTATTTTCGACGAGCCGACGGCGGTATTAACGCCGCAGGAGATCGACGAACTGATGAATATTATGAAGGAGCTGATAAGCGAGGGCAAATCCATCATATTTATCACTCACAAGCTGAATGAAATCAAGGCGGTCGCAGACCGGTGCTCGGTGCTCCGCCGTGGAAAATATATCGGAACGGTAGAGGTGGCGGAGACGGACAAGCAGGCGCTTTCCGAGATGATGGTCGGCCATAAGGTCAATCTGACCATAGACAAGGATGAGGCAAAGCCGGGCGACGTGGTTCTGGAAGCAGAAGGGCTGACCGTCAAGGATAAGAAGCAGGGCCACACGAAAGATATTGTGAAGAATGTTTCGTTCAAGGTGCGGACGGGCGAGATCGTCTGTATCGCAGGAATCGACGGCAACGGTCAGACGGAGCTGGTCGAGGCGGTAACCGGAATGATTCGTGCGGACGAGGGAAGCATCCGCATCAAGGGCGAGGATGTGACAAAGAAGGCCATACGCTACCGTAATACGCACGGGATGTCCCATATACCGGAGGATCGCCACAAGCACGGTCTGGTATTAGACTATTCCCTTGAGGAGAACCTTGTTCTGCAGGATTATTTTGAGAAGCGTTTTCAGAATCACGGCTTTATCCGCAAGGATGCGGTGAATGCTTATGCGAATGAGCTGATCGAGAAGTTCGATATCAGAAGCGGGCAGGGCGCTGTCACAAAAGCGCGCAGTATGTCCGGCGGAAACCAGCAGAAGGCGATCATCGCGCGCGAACTGTCAAAGAAGCCGGAAATTCTCGTGGCGGTGCAGCCGACGCGCGGATTGGACGTCGGAGCGATCGAGTTCATTCACAGCCAGATCGTGAAGGAGCGGGACGCCGGCGCGGGCGTATTGCTGGTATCTTTGGAATTGGACGAGGTCATGAACTTAAGCGATCGCATTCTTGTTCTCTACGAGGGCGAGATCGTGGCAGATCTTGACCCGAAGGAGACGACGGTGCAGGAACTCGGGCTTTATATGGCAGGCTCGAAGAAGCAGGAGGGAAGATAAGATGAAAAAGAAGATAGACAGTATAGGGTTTATGTCCTCGCTGTTCGCGATTATCGTCGGACTTCTTGTCGGGTTTGTGATTCTGCTCGTCAGCAATCCGGCGGATGCGGGAGCGGGTTTTGTCACGATCCTGACAGGACCGCTCACGCATGGCAGCAAGGGTGTGGGACAGGTTTTCTATTATGCGACGCCGATTATCCTGACAGGTCTTTCGGTGGGGTTCGCGTTTAAGACGGGGCTTTTCAATATCGGTGCGTCGGGACAGTTCATCGTCGGCGCATTTGCGGCGGTCGTGGTCGGCATCAAAGGAGAGGCGCTCGGAAGCGTACAGTGGGTCGTTGCCCTGCTTGCGGCAGTGCTTGCGGGAGCCGTCTGGGGAGCGATTCCGGGGCTTGTGAAGGCTTACTTTAATGTCAACGAGGTAATCGCCTGCATCATGACGAACTATATCGGAATGTATATGGTGAATTATCTTGTGTCCACAAACAAGGGCTTATATGACAAGATTCACAATTATTCCAAGAGCGTTGCGAATACCGCGAATATCCCGAAGATGGGACTGGATAAGATTTTTGAGGGTTCAAGTGTGAACGGGGGATTTTTCATTGCGGTGATTATGGCGGTCGTCATCTATATTCTGCTGGAGAAGACGACGTTCGGATACGAGCTGAAAGCGGCGGGCTTCAACAAGGATGCGAGCAAATATGCGGGCATGAATGAGAAGCGCAACATTATTCTCTCCATGGCGATCGCAGGCGCGCTTTCCGGCATGGCGGGAGCGCTGCTTTATCTGGCGGGTTCGGGAAAGCATATCGAGATTGCGGACGTGCTCGCTGGAGAGGGATTTACCGGTATCTCGGTTGCATTGCTCGGTCTGTCGAACCCGATCGGCGTACTGCTTGCCGGCATTTTTATAGCGTACATCACGGCGGGCGGATTCTATTTGCAGCTGTTAAATTTCTCGACGGAGATTATAGATATTATTATCGCGGTCATCATCTATTTCTCGGCGTTTTCACTGTTCGTGCGCGTGTTCATCACGAAGTATAAGAAGCGCCGCGCAGAGAAGCAGGAAGGGGGTAAAAAATAATGGATACGCTATATCTGATATTTCAGCAGACAATGTTTTTTACGATTCCGCTGCTTTTGGTTGCGCTCGGCGGTATGTTTTCCGAGCGTTCGGGCATCATAAACATTGCGCTCGAGGGCATTATGATTATGGGTGCGTTCACGAGCATCCTCTTTATCAGTCTGACGCAGGATAAGCTGAGCGGACAGCTTCAGTTGATTCTGGCAATTTTGATAGCGGCGGGAACGGGTATTTTATTCTCCCTGTTCCATGCGTTCGCGTCCATCAATATGAAAGCGGATCAGACGATCAGCGGTACGGCGCTCAATCTGTTCGCTCCGGCGTTTGCGATCTTCGTTGCAAGACGCATCGGGGGAACACAGCAGGTGCAGTTTTCGAACACTTTCCGTATCGATTCCGTTCCGGTGCTCGGCGATATTCCGTTTATCGGACCGCTGTTTTTTAAAAATACCTATATCACAACTTACATCGGATTCGCGATTTTAATCCTTTCGGTGATCGTAATATATCATACGCGCTTCGGGCTGCGGCTTCGGGCATGCGGGGAGCATCCGCAGGCGGCGGATTCCGTCGGAATCAATGTCTATAAGATGCAGTATGCGGGCGTTATGATTTCCGGTGCGCTCGGCGGACTCGGCGGACTTGTCTTTGTCGTTCCGACTTCGACGAATTTCAATGCGACCGTGGCAGGTTATGGTTTCCTTGCGCTGGCGGTATTGATCTTCGGACAGTGGCATCCGGTGAAGATTCTCGGGGCAGCATTTTTCTTCGGTCTGATGAAGACCGTGGCGGCGTCGTACTCTGCGATTCCGTTTTTGGCGACGAGCGGAATCCCGAGCTATGTCTACAAGATGATTCCGTATATTGCGACACTGATCGTGCTGATCTTCACATCGAAGAATTCACAGGCGCCGCGGGCAGAGGGAATTCCGTATGATAAGGGACAAAGGTAGAAGGAGAATATAAAATGATTTCAGCGAAATATTTTGACCATACAATTTTAAAGGCCGAGGCAACTGAGGCGCAGGTCGCGAAGCTCTGCGAGGAAGCGCTTGCGAATGATTTCGCCTCGGTGTGTGTCAATCAGTATTATACGAAGCTTGTCGCAGAGAAGCTCAAAGGCTCCGATGTGAAGGTGTGCACGGTCGTAGGTTTTCCGCTCGGCATGTCGGATGTGAGAGTGAAAGCGTTCGAGACGAAAGCGGCGATTGAGGACGGGGCGGAGGAGATCGACATGGTAATTAATGTCGGCGCGCTCAAGGACAAGAAGTACGATTATGTTTTAAACGAGATCAGGACCTTAAAGGAGACTTGCGGAAAAGAGATCGTGCTCAAGGTCATCATCGAGACTTGTCTTCTGACAGATGAGGAGAAGATTAAGGCGTGTGAACTGGCGAAGGAAGCGGGGGCAGACTTCGTGAAGACTTCGACCGGTTTTTCCACAGGCGGCGCAAAGGCGGAGGATGTTGCCCTGATGCGAAAGACTGTCGGGGAGGACATGGGCGTGAAAGCGTCCGGCGGCATTCATACGGCAGAAGAAGCGCAGGCGATGATCGATGCGGGAGCGAACCGTCTCGGAACGAGCGCGACGCTTGCTATAATAGCATGAAAAGGAGCCATGCATGAATACGATTTTGATTGGAATTGCAGGCGGCACGGGAAGCGGCAAGACGACGCTTGCGAACAAGCTGGTCGACAGTTTTGGGGATGACGAGGTGAGCATCCTGCGCCACGACAATTATTATAAGCGTCATGACGAGATGAATTATGAGGAGCGGAGCAGGCTCAACTACGATCATCCCGACGCATTCGATACGGAGCTATTATGCGAGCACATTAAGGAACTTAAGACCGGAAGCTCCGTATCCATGCCGGTCTATGATTATTCGTTACATAACCGTTCAAAGGAAACGATCCTGGTAAATCCTGCGCCGGTAATTGTTCTGGAGGGAATAATGATCTTTGCAGAACCGAAGCTCTGTGATCTGATGGATATCAAGGTATTCGTGGATACGGATGCGGATGTGCGCATTCTCCGCAGAATTGTGCGGGATGTGAAGAACCGCGGACGTTCCTTAGACAGCGTCATCTGCCAGTACTTAACGACGGTAAAGCCAATGCACGAGCAGTTCGTAGAGCCGAGCAAGCGGCGGGCGGACATCATCATACCGGAGGGCGGCGAGAATGTGGTCGCGCTGGATATGCTGATCGAGCGGGTGCGAAAGCATCTGAACGGAAGCCGCGGAGAATAAAAGTGCGCTTCGCACACTCTCGCGTTTCAAATTTTTTTTCAGCGTAGCAATTCTTTCGGAACACAGCGCGCCATCTCGCAGTAGGCGGTATTGCTTGGATGCAGATGGTCGCCGCTGTCAAAGCCGTCGCGGAAAGCGAGCGGATTTTCAGCACCGCGCAGCGCGGCGTCAAAGTCGATGCAGCCGTCGGCGTCTGTTGTGGTGCGCATCCATTCATTGACAGCCGCGCGCAGTTCTTCGCGGAACGGTGCATAGGTGCGCCAGCCCTCGATGGGCAGAAGCGTGCCGAGATAGACTTGCATGTCGAGCTTTTTCGCTTCCTCAATGTACCATTTCAGACCGTCGATCAGTTCGCCTGCGGTCGGCAGATCGCTCATCGGACGGAAGGGATTGTTCTCTACGCCGACCGGATGAATGATATCGTTGATTCCCTGTTGGATGATGATGATGTCTGCGCCCGCGGTCGGTATCTCGTGGTGAAAACGGTTCGTACCCTTCAGACCGTAGGAATCGTAGGTGATGCAGTCATACTGACGGAGCACTCTGGTGCCGCTTGCGGCGCGCCGGATCACGGAGGTGTGGGAAAGACCTTCGTCGCGCAGACGAAGCGTCAGGTAATCCGGCCATGCCTGCGCGGTGATGGAATCGCCGTAGCAGATGAGCGCGTGGCAGTCTGCGTCCGTCATAATGTCAATATTGCTTAAAAAATAGAACCAGTTCGTTGCTTTTGTGGTGTCAAGCGGCAGCTCGTCCGCTGCGGTGACGTCGCCGAAGGAGAAATAACCCTTAGACAGCGGTCCGGTAATCAGGACGGAGGACTGCATGGCGGTGAAATCCGCAAAGTAGATACTGACGCAGAGCGTCTCGCCTGCCGTGACCGGAAAGGGTATGGCGTCGCTGACAACGGATTTCCCCGGTGCAAGCGTTGTGCCTGATTTTCCGCTAAATGTAATAGGACAGACTGTGTGCGGTGCGAGCGGACAGGAGAGAGGAATTCTTTCGGTCAGGTCAGCGGCAGAGAGGGCAACGGTGGCTTTTGTGACGGTCACGGCTTCCTTTCCGCAGTAATTGTCGAAGGTGAACCGAAGCTGATTTCCGGAAAACGGTGCGTAGACCGGATAGCGCAGCGTGAGATCCTTGGCGTAGCTCTCCGGATGATGTTCCGCGACAGACATTGCGTTTCCCCACATGGAGATCCATTTTGTATCGTTCATGATGATCATTCCTTTTTCTGTAATCAATTTGCCGGATGCGGGAGATACCCGCGGCATTCCCATGTATTATATACGATATCCGACTGATTTTCCAGCAGCATGATACGATATCCGGCTGATTTTTCGACCGTGTCATCATATAGTAAGAAAGAACTTGTCCTTTTATGGAATAATTGCTATAATGACAGAGTCGGAAATTTATGGCAGCTTTTGAAAGCGGAAAAGAGAGGAAGGAACTATGGGAGAGACAGAGAACAAGAACATGCTGGTTCTGTTTGGAGTAATTGTCGCGGCGCTGCTCGTGATTTTGATTTCCATTCTGGGACTGGATGTGCCGGTTGTCCCGGTCTGTGTCATTGTTTTGATAGAGGCGGCGCTTGCCGTGTGCCTGCACGACGTACCGATCTGGCTGCATGGTCTGGTGGTTCTGGTGCAGATCGTAGCGGGTATTCTGTGCCACAATGTCATTTTTGTTGTAATGTGCGTGGTGCTCTATCTGCTTGGAATTTTGACACTTGGAGTAGTAAGGGACTGAGCAAGGGGACTTTTATGAGACGTTCGTCTGATAAAAGTCCTTTTTGTATATTGTCAAAAGTATGAGCGCATGTTTGGAAAAATGCGGGAAAGAACATACGCGGACAGCGGTCTGTGAGGAGGAGACAATGAAGAACGGTTGGGAAAGAGAAAAAATTTTAGTATTTGCATCAAGGGAAATCTGTTATATGTCGAGCAATTTTTTTGCACATCAGATCGGGGCGGCATTCGAGGAACTGGGCTTTGCGGCGGAGATCTGCGAATTGTCGAAAGGGGATGACCTTGATGAGAAACTGGAACCGTATATCGGCGGGAAATACCGTTTGATTCTCGATTTTAATTCGATGCTCCCGCGCATGGAGACGGAGGACGGCGTTCCATATCTGGATAAGCTTGACGGTCCGTTTTTCGACTATATTCTGGATCATCCGCTGTTTCATTACAACGGACTGACCAGCGCGGCGAGGAATCTGCACGCAATCGTTCTGGATGAGGCGCAGGAGCAGTATGTGAAACAGTATTATCCGGGGGCGGCAAGTGTTCATATGCTGCCGCTCGGTGCGACAAAAGCGCTTTACGATGGGGAAAAGGAGCCGGAATGCCGCATTCTTTTTCCGGGAACATACGACAGCCCGGATTCGGTGTATGAGCTGGTAAAGGCTTCGCCCGAACCGTTGGCGGGAGTTATGAAGGCGTTGATCGAGCGGAGACTTGGCGAACCCCTGCTTCCGATGGAGAAGGCATTTCGGCAGTATCTTACGGAAAAGGGGGCAGAGCTTTCAGCGGAGCAGTTTGCATTGTTCATGAACAGTATGTACCCGGTGGATGCGTATGTCAGAGATTATTTCCGCAAGGCGGCGCTCGATGAACTGCTCACGGAGAAGCTCCCGGTGACGGTCATCGGCGAGGGCTGGGAGAAGTATAAAGGAACGGACGAGGGAAGCTTAAGGCGGGAGCGCGCCGTGCCGTTCGCGCTGTCTTTCGAGCGCATTGCAAAGGCGCATATTCTCTTAAATGTCTCTCCGATTTTCAATCGCGGAATGCATGACCGGATCCCGGCGGGAATGGCGAATCATACCGTTGTGCTTACGGATGAGAACCCGTGGCTTGCTAAGAGGTTTGCGGATGGAGAGGAGATCGCATTTTATTCGTTGGAGAATCTTAGTACGTTGGGAGAGCGGGCGGGGCGCTTGCTGGGCGATCGCGCAATGCGCGAGCGGATCGCGGAGCGTGCCTACAGGACGTATGAAACAGAGCATACGTGGAAATGCCGGGCGGAGGAGATACTTAAAATGGCGGATGAAGTGCGGCAGAACTGATACTTGCGATGGCGGATGAAGTGCGGCAGAACTGATACTTACAATGGCGGAAGAGGCGTTGGGCTTCTCCGCTTTTTTTGTTCTATTCTTCTTTTTTTCTTCTTTTTCCTTTTTTTCTTTTTTGGAAAAAGAGTTGACAAATATATCGGGAGACGATATAATGACAATACGATATATCGGAAGATGATATATCGTGAGGCGGATGAAGGAGGCAATTTTTCTGATGGATAAAAATATTCCATTAACGGAAGCAGTGTTTTATATCCTGCTTGCAGTGAGAACACCGAATCATGGCTATGGAATTATTCAGGAAGTCGAGAGGCTCACAAACGGCAGGGTTACGCTGGGAGCGGGAACGCTCTACGGCGCGATCCAGACGCTGGAAAAGAAGGGATGGATCCGTATTTACAGCGTCGATACCCAGTCGCGCAAGAAGAAGGAATATGTAATCACAGCGGAGGGAAGAGAAGCTTTTGAGGAAGAGCGGACGCGGTTGGAGGAGCTGCTGCGGAACGCCGGATTGATGACGGAGGAGAATGAAAATGATTAAGTTTCGATTTTATTTAGACAAGGATGCAGAGACAGAATGGCTCAATGAGATGGCGGCAAAGGGATATGCCATGACCGGATTTTGTGCCGGATTTTATCATTTTGACAGTTGTGAGCCGGGAGAATACAGGTATCAGGTAGATTTCGGCGACCGCTTTTTCGGAGTCACGGAGGATTATCGGGAATTTATGCAGGATACCGGAGCGGAAATCGTCCAGACATGGGGATATTGGGTGATTCTGCGGAGACTGGCTGAGAAAGGTGAGTTTGTGCTTTATACGGATGTGGATTCGAGTATCGAGCACTATACGAAAATACGAAAGATGTTTAAGATCGTGACAGTGTTTGAGTTGATCTGTTTCTTTATAGAGGTGTTCGGAGCGGTAAGTGGGAACCGTCTGGCGGTTGCATTTGCGTTTCTGCTCGGAGCGATACTGCTTGCGCTTGTGAGTCAGGTCTTTAAAATGAATGCTATCATTGCAAAGCTTAGGGAGCGAAAGGGAGAGGCAGTATCAGGAAAATTCGGACCGCTATCAGCGTTGGTACCGTGCGGTTTATTGTTGAACAGCTGCGCGCTCATCCTGGAGGAAACGATTCATCCGACAGCGAAAATGGCTACGCAGATTGCAGCGATTATTCTGATGCTGGTCGGAGTTTATCGGACGGCGCGCTATCGGGGGAAGTATCGAAGTAAGGACGAATAACGGCGAATGGCGAAAAGAAGAGAGCGGACAAATATACTGATGAATGTAGAATACAAGGAATGACAGAGAACGTTTTAGCGGGGAAGGGTTGCACTTCCCCGCTTCTTCGTGTAAAATAGCAGAAACGTCTGAATTTTTATGCATATATGGAAGTGGGGAGGAAAGCGCATTTCATGAAACAGAATTATCAGAAGATGCTGGATGATACGATTGCACAGATTACGGCGCAGCAAATTGTGCCGTCGCTGCTTTTGCATAGCTGCTGTGCGCCGTGCAGCTCGTACTGTCTGGAGTATTTGTCCGAGTATTTTCAGATTACGGTATTTTATTACAATCCGAATATTTACCCGGAGGAAGAATATAGGAAACGCGTGATTGAGCAGCAGCATTTCATTGAACGGCTCCCGGCGAAGCACCCGGTCCGGTTCGTGGAGGGAGCCTATGACAAGGAGCGCTTCTACGAGTTGACAAAGGGGCTTGAGGAGGCAAGAGAGGGCGGCGAACGCTGTTTTCGATGCTATGAGCTGCGGCTTCGGGAGTCGGCTAGGCTGGCACGAGAGCTTGAAATGGATTATTTTACGACGACGCTCTCCATCAGCCCGCTAAAAAATGCAGAGAAGCTCAATGAAATCGGGGAGCGCCTCGCAGGAGAATACGGCGTGCGCTATCTTCATTCAGATTTTAAGAAGAAAAACGGTTACAAGCGGTCGGTCGAACTGTCGGCGGAATACGGCATGTACCGGCAGGATTACTGCGGCTGCGTATTCTCAAAGAGGGAGCGAGAGGCACAGATTGCAGCGAGAGAGGAGTAGAAGCTATTTAAGATTAAGTGAAATTAGAATTTATCGTGCTTTGGCACAAATGAAGAGGAGTGAGACGGTTATGGCTTTTGTAGAAGCACTTGATAGTCAGGATTTAGAAACAATACGAAGCTTCCCTAAAGCGGATTTGCATAACCATTTTGTACTTGGTGGCAGTAGGGAGTATATATTCAATAAGACCGGATATAAAATCGAATCCATAACCACCCCGTTAAAATCTATGAGTGAGATGGACTCATGGAGCAGCAAATATATTGGGAATCGTTTTAATAGTCCGGAAGGAAGAAAACTCTTGATTGAGGCAACATTTGAGCAGGCAAAATCCGATGGAGTAACTGTATTGGAAATAGGCGAAGATGTGTGGGGCCTTAACGAGTTTTTTGATAATGACATTGAAAAATTGATCTTTTCCTTCCAGGAAGCGAACGCCATGATAGCTCCTGAGATCGAATTACGCTTGCAAATTGGATTATCAAGACATTGTCCGGTTGATTATCTGATGAATTGTTTATCGCACTTTTGGGGACATAAGGAATTTTATTCTATTGATCTTTATGGAGATGAATTGGCACAGCCGATAGAGAATTTCATCCCGATCTATGATAAAGCCGCTGAAAACGGACTTGTGTTAAAAGCTCATGTGGGCGAATGGGGCACGGCGAAGGATATAGTTACTTCAGTTGAATTGCTTCATCTTAACGAAGTGCAACATGGAATAGCGGCCGTACAAGATGAAAACGTTATAGATTACCTGATTGAAAACAATATCCGATTGAATGTCACACCTTCAAGCAATGTGTTCCTGGGTCGCGTACCTGATATGGCACACCATCCTATAGCGAAGCTCTATCGTAAGGGTGTGGATGTTACCATAGGCTCTGATGATGTATTAATCTTTGATTCGGATGTTTCAAAAGAGTATCTGCGACTATATCAGTCTGGATGCCTGACAAAAGAAGAACTTGATGACATTCGGGTAAATGGACTAAAAGGCCGAAAGGATAATAGTCGTTAAAACGGGCTAAGAAAGATAAATCACAGTTTGCCGGAGAGATGGAAGCAATGTTTTTGATATATTAAATAGAAAAGAGAAAGAGAGGATTCATGTTATGGCACAGTTATGGGGAGGACGCTTTACGAAGGAGACGGATAAGCTTGTCTACAATTTCAACGCGTCCATCGCATTTGATCAGAAATTTTACAGACAGGATATCGAGGGCAGCATTGCTCACGTGACGATGCTCGGAAAGCAGGGAATCCTTACGGAAGAGGAGACGCAGGCGATCATTAAGTGTTTAAAGGAAATTCTTAGCGATGTCGGGGAAGGGCGTCTTGCGATCACGGATGAGTACGAGGATATCCACAGTTTTGTTGAGGCGAATCTCATTGACCGTCTCGGCGACACGGGAAAGAAGCTGCATACCGGACGCAGCCGCAACGATCAGGTGGCGCTTGACATGCGTCTGTATACCAGAAATGAAGTACTGCATACGGACGCGCTGCTTGCGGAACTTCTCGAAACGATTTTACATATTATGGATGAGAACACGGAGACGATCATGCCGGGCTTTACGCATCTGCAGAAAGCGCAGCCGATCACACTGGCGCATCACATGGGAGCTTACTTTGAAATGTTTAAGCGCGACCGTCTGCGCCTGCATGATATCTATGAGAGAATGAATTACTGTCCGCTTGGTTCGGGCGCGCTCGCCGGAACGACCTATCCGCTCGACCGTGAATATACGGCAAAGCTTTTGGGCTTTTACGGACCGACGCTAAACAGCATGGACGGTGTGTCCGACCGCGATTATCTGATCGAGTTTTTGTCTGCGTGCGCGACGATCATGATGCATCTGTCACGCTTTTCGGAGGAGGTCATCATCTGGAACTCCAACGAGTATCAGTTTGTGGAAATCGACGACGCCTACAGCACCGGAAGCAGTATCATGCCGCAGAAGAAGAACCCGGATATTGCGGAGCTTGTGCGGGGAAAGACGGGACGTGTCTACGGTGCGTTGATGTCGCTGCTTACTACGATGAAAGGAATTCCGCTTGCGTACAATAAGGATATGCAGGAGGATAAGGAGCTTTCCTTTGACGCGATGGATACGGTCAAGGGCTGTATTGCGCTCTTTAACGGTATGCTCGCGACGATGAAGTTTAATAAGGAACGGATGCGCGCATCTGCCAACGGCGGTTTTACCAACGCGACGGACGCGGCGGATTACCTTGTGAATCACGGCGTACCGTTTCGGGACGCGCACGGTATTGTCGGTCAGATCGTGCTCTACTGCATTGACAAGGGAATTGCAATCGACGATATGAGTCTCGAGGAGCTAAAAGCGATCAGCCCGGTGTTTGAGGAGGATATCTACGAGGCGATTTCCATGGAGACTTGTGTGAACAAGCGTCTGACTGTGGGAGCGCCGAGCAAAGAGGCGATGGAAAAGGTGATCGCGGCAGAGAAGGCTTATCTTGCTGAGGAATGGAGTCCGCTTTCGTAGAGTAACGTGTTATTGTAAGAAATGTACAAGAAACGACGAAAATTGACGTGAACTTTTACGAAATAGGCATTGCTTTTTGATCGAAAATAGCATAATATATTCACTATGACGACACTTGTTTGCCACAGACGGACACGAGGCGGCGGGTGTCAGAGAGAAGAAAGATACATAGACGGTGAAGCGATGTATTGTATCAAAAAAGATAAGGGAGATTGGAAGAGTCATGAGCGAAAAGTTAAAGGTTGGTATTCTGGGCGGAACAGGTATGGTAGGACAGAGATTTATCTCACTGTTGGAGAATCATCCGTGGTTTGAGGTGACAACGATTGCGGCAAGCCCGAGAAGCGCCGGCAAGACTTATGAGGAAGCAGTCGGAGACCGTTGGAAGATGGATACCCCGATGCCGGAGGCAGTAAAGAAGATTGTAGTCATGAATGTCAACGAGGTGGAGAAGGTAGCATCCGAGGTGGATTTCGTGTTCTCCGCAGTCGATATGACAAAGGAAGAGATCAAGAAGATCGAGGAAGCATACGCAAAGACTGAGACTCCGGTCGTCTCCAACAACAGCGCGCACCGCTGGACGCCGGATGTGCCGATGGTGATTCCGGAGGTAAACCCGGAGCATATGGAGGTCATCAAATACCAGAAGGAGCGTCTCGGCACGAAGCGCGGTTTCGTTGCAGTTAAGCCGAACTGCTCGATCCAGTCTTACGCGCCGGTTCTCACCGCGTGGAAAGAGTTCGAGCCGTATGAGGTGGTTGTGACGACGTACCAGGCGATTTCCGGTGCAGGCAAGACCTTTAAGGACTGGCCGGAGATGGTGGGAAATATCATCCCGTACATCGGCGGCGAGGAAGAGAAGTCGGAGAAGGAGCCGCTTCGTATCTGGGGACATGTGGACGATGCGAAGAAGGAAATCGTTCCGGCGGAGTCTCCGGTGATTACCTGTCAGTGTATCCGTGTTCCGGTATTGAACGGACATACCGCCGCGGTATTTGTAAAGTTTAAGAAGAATCCGACCAAGGAGCAGCTTCTTGACGCGTTGAAGAATTTCTCCGGCGTGCCGCAGGAGCTTGAGCTTCCGAGCGCACCGAAGCAGTTCATCCAGTATCTTGCGGAGGATAACCGTCCGCAGGTTTCCGAGGATGTCAACTATGAGAACGGTATGGGCGTATCGGTAGGCCGTTTGAGAGAGGATACCGTATACGACTGGAAGTTCGTGGGATTATCTCACAATACTGTCCGCGGTGCGGCAGGCGGTGCGGTGCTTTGTGCAGAGCTGTTGAAGGCACAGGGATATATCACAAAGAAATAAAGCATGTATGACGTGAAAAGAGCGCAGGCGGATAAAATGCCTGCGCTCTTTTGGGATGCAAGCTGCTCGATAAACGGGATAAGACGCATAATAAAGGAAAATATCTCTAATGTGACTGGATTACATACAAAGCCATTTATTTTTGTTAAAATATCTTCAAAAATAAATGGCTTTTGTCAGGGAGGTAATGAAAGTGAAGTCAAAAAAGTATGCTGTTGTAGATGAGAAACGGTGTGTGGCATGCGGCGAATGTACCTTTTTCTGCAGGAAAAATGCAGTTTCGGTTAAAAATGGATGCTTTGCATTGGTTGACAGAGATAGCTGTGTTGGCTGTGGATTGTGCAGTAAAAGTTGTCCTACGGGCTGCATTACATTAATTGAGCGGGAGGAAATATAGATATGCATAAAAAATGGTATGATTATTTGTGGATTTGGTCAATTATATATTTTGCACTTGGATTTTTCAATATTCTGTTTGCGTGGCTCGGCATGATTGATTTTTTGGTGCC
This sequence comes from Roseburia hominis, assembly GCA_021771815.1. Lineage (GTDB taxonomy): Bacteria > Bacillota > Clostridia > Lachnospirales > Lachnospiraceae > Roseburia > Roseburia hominis_A. The sequence continues at coordinate 142,193 of JAETOE010000002.1, read as the reverse complement.
GCTTTTATTTGCTATTGTTGGAGGAAATAAAAGGTTTTGTAATCAATTTTGCGGCAGAGGTCAGCTTTTCCGTAAAATAGGGGCGGAATGTAAATGTTCACGGAACAAACCGACGCCAAAATGGCTGTCATCAAAGTGGTTTCGATATGGATTTTTGGCATTTTTTCTTGCTATGTTCGGGAATATGGTTTTTCAGACCTATCTCGTAGCCGCAGGTGCATCATCCTTAAAAGAAACAATAAAACTATTCTGGACATTCAGAATTCCGTGGGGCTGGACATATTCTGCAGGCATGGTATCGGATTGGATCGCACAGTTTAGTTTTGGTTTTTATAGTCTGATGCTGACATCTACCTTGATTGGTCTGATCGTGATGGTTTTATATAAGCCGAGGACCTGGTGTACCTTTTGCCCGATGGGGACGATGACGCAGGGAATCTGCAAGATGAAACATCATTGAAAAAGAGACAAATGTAAAAATATAAAAGTGTCAAAGACAAGATGAAATAATTTGGAGGAAACGATAATGGATAGAATAGAAAAAGCTGTTGATTATAAACATAGTGGGTTTAACTGTTGTCAGGCTGTTGTAAAGGCGTTGGCAGATCTGACGGAAACGGACGAAGAGACTTTAAATATGATCGCTTCCGGGTTCGCAGTAGGTATGGGCTGTATGGAAGCAACCTGCGGCGCGCTTGTCGGGGCAACGATGATTACGGGATTGTTAAAAGACGGTAAGGGAAGCGTCGGAGCAGCTCGTGAGATTTTAAAAAAATTTAATGAATATTCAGGAGCGACCTTGTGTAAAGACTTAAAAGGTAAAGACACCGGTGTTGTGCTCTGTGAGTGTGATGATTGTGTCCGTAATGCGATACGTGCATTTGAGGAGGTGGCGGCAAAGCATACGGATCTTTAAAGGCAGCTTTTCCCCTTATCATTTGTTTTAGCAAAGAGCTTATAAGTCTTTGCTAAAATCGACATGTTAGATATAAATCTAACAAAGCGCTTACATATTAGATGTATATATGATATCCTCTCTATAGATAGATACGTATCTAATATATAAATTAGAAAAGTATCTAACAAACCAAAAGAAAAAGGTGCGGTAGTTTTACCGGACCGGGACGGAGGATATGGTATGCAGGATAAGAATACGGTGAAAGCAGCGACGCGAACAGAGGAAGAAAGACGGACAGGAACAGAGGAAGAAAGACAGGCGGGGGCGGAAGAGCAAGTTGCGGCAGGCATAGAGACAGGGAAAACAAAGGTCGGCTATCGGGATGTCCTGCGGCAGAAGGAGTTTGGCAAGCTGATGCTTGCGAGCGTGATTACGCGCTTTGGCGATTCGCTGGATGCGATCGCGTTTACATGGCTGGTCTACCAGGTGACGGGGAGCGCGGCATGGTCCGGGTTTATTTTTGCCCTGAACCGTGTGCCGACCATTCTCCTGCAGCCCTTTGCGGGCGCGGCGGTGGAGCGGCGGAATAAGAAATATATTATGGTGGTGGCGGACGTCATCCGCGGCATTGTGGTCGCGCTACTGGCGTGGTCGTATGTGGCGGGAACGATCAATCCGTGGATCATGGCGGTATTCACGCTCATTATTTCCACGGTGGAGGCATTTGAGATGCCTGCGGCGACCGCAATGATCCCGAAGCTTCTGGACGCGGAATACTATGAGTTCGGGATGTCCTTTAAATCAGTGGTATGCACGGTCGTGGAACTGATCGGAACGGGGCTTGCCGGAATTATCATTGGCTGCTTTGGCGTGCAGGCGGCAATTTTAATTGATGCGGCGACTTTTTTCGGAGCGGCGTTCGTGGAGCTTTTCTTAAAGGTGAAGGAAACCTGTGGGAGAAAGAGCGGGAAAGACGGTGTGCGGCAGTATATTACCGATCTGAAAGATGGATTTTTATACATGAAGGACAGACGCGTTGTGCGCAATTTCTGCCTGCTGGCGCTGTTTATCAATGCGATGCTTGTTCCGGTCAATTCTTTTCAATCGCCGCTCGTATCCGATGTGCTTGGCGAGGGGAGCGGACTTCTCAGTGCTATGGGAATCGCGCTTGTGCTTGGCAGCGGCGTGGGAAGCTTTCTTTTCCCGTATTTGTCCGAAAAGATCAATATACGTCGGTTCATTCTGATAAACGGACTGCTTTTGGCATTTTCCGAGGGTTTTATCACGGCGGGAAGTCACTTTAAGGGACAGACCATGACTGTATATGCGATTGCTTCGCTGGCGGCATTTGGAATGGGGTTTACGGCTTCCATGCTTTCTTCTCTGTTTAGCGTTTCATTCTTAAAGTGTGTCGAGAAGGATTACCTTTCCAGGGAGGCGGCGCTTTTGAATGCAGGAGCGACGGCGGCGATGCCTGTTACATCCTTTTTCCTTAGTTTTCTGGTAAAATTTATTTCGGTAAAAAATCTCTTTCTGATATGCAGCGCATTTTGTGGTATAATCTTCTTATGCGTGTGGGCTTTCCGGATGCAGGTGGAGGAAGAGTGCCTGGCAGAGGAGAAAGCGGCGCAGAACGAATAGGAGATTTGGGAGAAGCCGGATGGAAAACAAGGTCACGATTTGCGCAGAGATTGATTGGGTATTTGAGGGGTGTCAGCTTTTTGAGGGACTGCTGTTAGACCGCACGCTGGAAGAATTTAAAGAGGCGGTTTTTGTAAAGTACGGACTGAATACGGAATACAGCAGGAAATGTATTTTGCTGCTGGAACAGATGGAAGCGGACGCCAGGGAAACTTTTGCTGATGAGACGGAGCAGATAGGGCGCTATTTCAGGGAGTTCCTGCCGGATACGCCGCTTGTCGATTTCATATTGTGCTGTGATACAGATAAGGAGCGGAGTTGCGTTACGGTAGAGCGGCTTACAGCGCATTATGATGCGCTTACGGCACAGCAGAGGGACGCCTTTTTCTATAAGGAAATGGTGCGGGATATAGAACCGGAAGAATTTCGGAAGGTTATCGGCTGCGAGAAAGAGGGCATCGTGGTTTCTGAGGCGGAGCGTATGCGCAGGATTCTGTGTGAGATTCGAAAGCTGGATCTCTCATTGGAGAAAAAGGTGTTGCTTGAGGACGTTTATCTGAATCGTGACGCTTGTTTTAAGGAGATTACCGCGTTGCTTGAGCGGGCGGTTACCTTTCTGCAGGGGTATGAGCCACAGATGCGCGCGCTCTGCGAGCCGTGGGAAAAGTACTGGACGAAAATTGTAGAAGAACAGCATTTCGAAGAAATCATGCAGCATTTTAACGTGAAATTTGAGGATATGGAGAGGGGGGTGTATTTGTGTCCTTCCATTATCCAATGTGCCACGCTGCGTATTAGCATTGATGGCGGGGTGATCCCGCGTGAAAAAAAACTGCTCCCGGCATGGCAGATCGGGCTTCTGCTGAACGAAGATTTCGGACCGAGCAGTGAAATGAAGGAGGAATATCAGACGGAGTGGCTGCTAAAGAGCCTTAAGGCGATTTCCGATCAGAGCAAATATGACATTTTGCTTTATATAAAGGAGAAGCCGTCCTACGGGAGCGAGATCGCAAAGCAGTTTTCCTTAACGACCGCAACCGTTTCCCATCACATGAACAGATTGTTGGGACTCGGGTTGATTTCCGTGGAGCAGAGGAACGGAAAGGTGTATTATCAGACGAATCGGGAGGAGATGCGAAAGCTGTTTGATGCGTGTAAGGAGATTTTGGGTTAAAAGGAGTGCTTCGGCACTCCTTTTTGGATGAGAGAAGGCGGGAATTGCAAAGAAAAAGAATTGCAAAGAAAGTTAGAATCCAGTTGTCGGAAAAGTTAAAAAATGATATAATTTTAAAAGTTATATCTGTGTAGGAATACTTCACACAGAATGGTGCGAAATCATAAGAGAAAGGGCGCAGGAGGGGAACTATGGTCGTAAAGACATCGGTTTTAAAGGAACTGGAAGGCGAGTTTGCGAAGTCCGGCAATCAGCTACTGGTTCTGTACGGCAGGGAGGATTCTGAGAAGGAATTGCTGATAAAGGCGCTGGTGCAGAGCAAGAAGTATTTTTACTATAGGGCAAGGCAGGTTTCGGAGCAGGAACAGCGTATGCAGTTTGAGCGGGAATTGACAGAGCGCTTTGAGGTTACTCTTTCGAAACACACGTATGAGGAATGCTTCAACCGCGTAAAGAGCGGTGATGCGACAAAGCTTGTCATTGTGATCGATGAATTCCAATATATTGCAAAGAAGGACGCTTCTTTTATAGAAGCGATTCTGAAACTGAAGGCGAGACGGCTCTATCCGGGACCGGTGCTCGTCCTTTTGTGCAGTTCTGCGGTCGCGTGGGTGGAACGGGAGCTTGACGGCTGCATCGGGGAAGAGGCGGTAAAGCGCCTGGATAAGAAAATTAAGCTTGGCAGCCTCAATTTTCTCGAAGTGGTGCGCGCGCTGCCGGAATATCCGGTCGCGGAGTGCATCAAGACCTACGGAATCATCGGCGGAGTGCCGGGCTATATCAACCAATGGAATTCCAGGCAGGATTTAAAGACAAATATCTGCCGTCTGATCTTAGCGAAAAACGGCTACCTGTATGGCGCGGCGGAAAAGCTGATCGGGGCGAGCCTGCGCGAATTGTCTGTCTACGAGACAATTCTTGCGCAGATTGCGTCGGGGCATGACAAGCTAAACGACCTCTATCAGGCAACGGGATTTTCCCGCGCCAAAATCAGTGTATATATGAAGAATCTGGCGGCGTTCGACATTATTTCCAAGGTCGTGTCCTTTGAGACGGGCGGCTGGGAGAATGCGAAGAAGGGCGTTTACCGCATACGGGATAATTATGTGAATTTCTGGTTCCGGTTCATTTACCCGCATTTGTCTGAACTTTCCATGATCGGTACGAAGGATTTTTATGACAGGTACATTGCGCCGGGATTGGACGCGTACCTGTCACGCTATTTTACCGAGGTGTGCATGGAGTATCTTGGACTCTTAGGCGTGGTGGGAAAGCTCCCGCTTAAGATCAGGAAGATGGGAACGTGGGTCGGAAAAGAGGGCAACATCGACATTATCGCCCAGAACGAGGTGCGTCAGAATATGGTGGGACTCTGTAACTGGGAGAATCCCGAACTTACGATGGAAATGTGCGAGGAGCTTTTTTCCAATATGAAAAAGGCGAAGATTTCCGCGGAGTACTACTTTTTATTTTCCGCGCAGGGCTTTGCAAAGGATGTCGCCGCAATGGCAGAGCAGGATAAACGTTTTATCCTTGTAGATATGAATGAGTTATAGAAACCGGAGGAAGAAAGTTTGGGTAAGGCGTTAATCATAACGGAGAAGCCGAGCGTGGCGCAGGAGTTTGCCAGAATCCTTGGCGTATCCGGGAGAAACGACGGGTATATAGAGAACGACGCCTATGTGATTACGTGGTGCGTCGGACATCTGGTAGAAATGGTGTATCCGGAGGAATACGATGAGAAATATAAGAAATGGAAGCTGGAAGACCTGCCGTTTCTGCCGAAGGATTACAAATATAATGTCATACCGAATGTGAGCAGGCAGTATGACGTCGTACATAGAATGCTGCACCGTGAGGATATCGAGGTCGTTTACTGGGCGGGAGATGCCGGAAAGGAAGGACAGACCATCGAGGAGAATATCCGTAAATTCGGCGGTGTGAGAGAGGGAATGAAGGAACTGCGCGTCTGGATCGACTCGCAGACTGAGGAGGAGATTCTTCGCGGAATGCGGGAGGCGAAGGATATGTCGGAGTATGACAACCTCGCAAAATCAGGTGTGATGCGTACCATCGAGGATTATGCGATGGGAATCAATTTTTCCCGCGCGATGTCGGTCAAGTATGGAAAGCTCCTGAACGACGCCGCGGGAACGACGAGCTATACAGCGATTGCCGTCGGGCGCGTCATGACGTGCGTGCTCGGCATGGTCGTCATCCGTGAGCGGGAAATACGTAATTTCACGGAGACGCCGTTTTACCGTGTGGTCGGAAGTTTCCTGCCGCAGAGCAGCGCAGGAGTATTCCTCGCTGCAGAAGCGTCCGGCTTGCCGCAGAACGTTGTGGGAAGCGAAGGGACATCCGGCATGCCGCAGACTGTGGATGTCGGGCGTATGGCATCTGTGATCACGGCGGAGTGGAAAGCTGTGGAGGGTTCGAAGTATTTCGAATCGCCGCTTTTATATAAAGAGAACGGCTTTAAGAAAGATGAGAGCGCGAAGGCGCTGATCGGGGAACTGACCGGGCAGCGTGCGGTGGTGGATTCCGTCGAGACAGGCGTTACGAAGAAGCGCGCGCCGCTTCTTTTTAATCTGGCGGAATTGCAGGCGGAGTGTTCTAAGCGCTTTAAAATCAGCCCGGATGAAACGCTTCAGGTGGCGCAGGATCTCTACGAGAAGAAGCTTACGACCTATCCGAGAACGGATGCGCGTGTGCTTTCCTCCGCGGTGGCAAAGGAGATCGGAAAGAATATCGGCCGCCTGAAGAATTTCGAGCCGGTAAGAGACTATGTGGAGTGCATCATGAAAGAGGGGCGTTACCGCCAGATCGCAGATACGCAGTACACGGACGACGCGAAGATTACCGATCACTACGCGATCATCCCGACCGGGCAGCTCACCGAGCTGGAATCGTTAAATGATCTGCAGCGCAGGGTTTATGAACTGATCGTGCGTCGTTTCTTGAGTATATTTTATCCGCCCGCCCAGTATCAGTCCGTCAAGCTTGTCGTAGCTGTCGCAGGAGAGAAATTGTATACTTCCGCGAAAGCGTTAAAGTCGCCGGGCTATCTTGAAATTGCAGGCATTCCGAAGAAGAAAGAGCGGAGCACGCAGGGAGAAAATGGAAGGACTTCCGGCAGCTCCGGGGACAGTGCCGCCGGAGATGGAAACGCTGATTCTTCCGGCGAGGACGAGGAGGAAAACACCGGGCTTCTCGCGCTTGCAGGGGAGCTTCATAACGGGGATGAGCTTCTTTGCTGCGGCTATGAAATCCGCGAGGGAAAGACGGCGCCGCCAAAGCGTTACACATCGGGTTCGATGGTGCTCGCAATGGAGAATGCCGGACAGCTTATCGAGGAGGAGGAGCTTCGCGAGCAGATCAAAGGCTCCGGCATTGGAACTTCCGCGACGCGCGCCGAAATCATCAAGAAGCTGGTGCGTGTCGGCTATCTGAATCTCAATAAAAAAACGCAGGTGCTTACGCCGGAGCGTCTCGGCGAGATGATTTTTGAGGTGGTGTCGATGACGGTCCCGGCGCTCCTTAATCCGAAGATGACGGCTTCCTGGGAAAAGGGACTGGACGGCATCACGCGCGGTACGGTCATCATGGAGGACTACCGCGCGAAGCTGGAGGACTTTATCCGAAAAGAAACGGTGGCTATGGTCGAGCACGATCTCACCGGACAGATTGCGGCGCGCATCAATCCGCTTGTGGGAAAGGGCGGAAGAGGGCTTGCGGCGAAGCGGAGCCTTGGGATTCCCTGCCCGGTCTGCGGCGGCACGATCGAGACGACGCCGTTCGGTTACGGATGCAGCAATTATAATAAGGACGGTACAGGCTGCCGCTTCTCCATCGGGACGATTGCGGGCAGGGATTTAAGCGATGAGGAAGTAAAGCAGCTTTTGACGGAGGGGCACACGGAGGTGCTCTCCGGTTTTGTGTCCAAAGCGAAGAAGAAATTCCAGGCGGTGCTTGTGTTGGAGCGTGACGACGAGGGAAAGGCATCTGTAGGATTTGATTTTTCAAGAAATCAGCCGGAACTCCTGGAGGGTGTGAAATGTCCGGTCTGCGGGTCGGATATGGAAATCACGCCGTTCGGCTATAGCTGTGTGAAGCATCGCGAACACCCGGAGGAATGTTATTTCTCGATCGGCAAGATTGCGGGCAAGGCGATCAGTGTCGATGATCTGACCGAGCTTCTGACGAACGGCAGAACGGGGCAGATCAAGGGATTTACCGCGAAAAATAAGAAGAAGTTTAATGCGTGTCTCATGCTGGAAACGGCGGAGGACGGGCGGAAAAACGTTGCGTTCGATTTCTCACAGAACGAGGCGGAGATCGTGCCGGACGTTGCCTGTCCGATGTGCGGCGGTGCAATCGTAGTGAAATCCTTTGGCTTCGGCTGCGCGAATTTTGACCCGAACAATCCCGAAAGCTGCCGCTTCTCGATCGGAACACTCGCAGGGAAAGATCTGAACGTGGCGCAGGTCAAGGAGCTTTTAAATCAGGGGCGCACGGGAACAATCCGCGGCTTTAAGTCGAAGACCGGAAAGAAATTCGACGCCTGCGTCGCCTTAGAGCAGGGCGAGGACGGCAGGTTCGGTCTGAAATTTGATTTTGACCATGTGGAGGCGAAGAAGGTCAAGGATGTAGTTTGCCCGATGTGCGGCGGGGACATCGTCGTGACGCCGTTTGGGTTCGGCTGTGCAAATTATGTGAAGGAAGATCCAAATAGCTGCCGTTTTTCCATCGGAAAGATGGCGGAAAAGACATTTACGGAAGCGAACGTGAAGGAACTTCTGACAAATGGCAGAACCGGGACGATCCGTGGCTTTAAGTCGAAGACCGGAAAGAAATTTGACGCAAGAGTCGCTTTATCGCGGGACGAGGCGGGGAAGGTGACGGGGCTGAAATTCGATTTTACGGATTTAGAAGCGCCGAAAGTCAAGGATGTGAAATGTCCGCTCTGCGGCGGCGATATCGTGAAGACGCCGTTCGGGTTTGGCTGTGCGAACTATTCGAAGGACAATCTCGAAAACTGTCGTTTCTCGATTGGAAAGATCGCGGGCGTGAGTTTAAAAGAGGCACAGGTGAAAGAATTGCTTCTTCGTGGCAAGACAGACGTAATAAAGGGATTTGTGGCAAAGACGGGAATGAAGTTCGATGCGCCGCTCAAGCTTACGGCAGAGGGGCAAGTGGCGTTCGATTTCCCGGAGAAGCCGAAGCCCGTGGAAACAACCGTGAAGTGTCCGCGCTGCGAAAAGCTTCTGATGAAGAGTCAGTGGTACTACGAGTGTGAGTGCGGCTTTAAGGTTTCCCATACGGTGGCGAAGGTGCCGCTTTCCGAAGAAATCATGAAGGAACTGCTCGAGACGGGAAAGACAAAGGAAAAGGTGACGGGATTTGTCGCGAAGGCGGGCAATATATTTGATACCTGCTTAAAGTTCGAGGACGAGCGGATTTCCTTTGACTTTGATAATCCCGGAAGTTCGTCAGGAAGCCGCGGCGCGTCAAAGACTGCGGGCGGAGACGAGCGTCCGTTCTACGAGGAGATTACGGAAAGCGAATTGTCTGCGGTTGCTGCGGCGGCGGAGGCGCACCCGGCGGCAGTCGGGGCGGAGAGGAATGCAGCGTTATCTGAGGCAGAGGAAAATGTGACTGTGACCAAGCCGGAGAAGAAAGCTACGTTATCAGGGACAGAGGGAGAGATACCCGTGACGGAGCCGAAGGAAGCGCAGTACATCGACGAGGACGTGCCGCCGTTCTATGATGCGATGGCGGAGGAGTTCGCCGCGTATGAAGCGCAGGAGGAGGCAGCGCAGACGGCTGCCACGAACTTTTTGGATGAATTTCATCCGTAACAGTATTCCGATTCGGGAGGCCGGAAAAATTCGAAGATGAAAACGAAATCGTTCGATGAAATGATGTAAAATGTGAGGAAATATGTAAAGGAGATAAAAGTGGATGGAAGAATACAAAACTGGATGCAGAATATTAAATCGTGATATAATTAAGTATATTGCGATGGCGGCGATGCTGCTCAATCATATTGCAAATATTTTTTTGCCGAGCGGTACACTTTTAAATGAAATTTTTCTGGATATCGGATATTTTACGGCAATTACGATGTGTTATTTTCTGGTGGAAGGGTATGAGTACACGCATTCGAAGAAACAGTATGGAATCCGGCTGTTTGTTTTTGCCGTCATTTCACAGATACCGTTTCAGATGGCGTTTCAACATGGCGGACTCAATATGATATACACGCTGTTTATCTGTTTCCTGATTCTCGTGGTAAGGGAAAAAGTGACGAATCAGGTGCTTTGCATCGTTCTTCAGACCGTGCTTGTGCTTGTCACTATTTTGGGCGACTGGCCGCTTTTGGCTCCGATATTTACGATCATGTTCGACGCGTGGAAGAAGGATGAAAAGAAGCTTCCGCTGGCGTACGTGATTGCAATGATTTCGTTTGGACTGATGAACTTTATGAACGCGACATATATTTATGAGGAGCTGCCGATTGCAATATTGAGTGCGCTTGGCTCCTGCGTGGGGCTCCTGGCGTCTGGAATTGTCATTTTGTATTTGTACAATGGAAAGCGGGCAGAGCACGGAAGAACGATTTCCAAGTGGTTCTTCTATATCTTCTATCCGGGACATCTGCTTGTGCTGGCGTTGATCGCAAGGGCAGGGGTGTGAGAAGAAGTTCTGATTGCTTACAGTAAATGCTGTTTCGTAAAGAACGTCTATGTCCCACATCAAAAACAAGACATGGAGGGCGCATATGGAACTTGAGACAGAACGAACATGGCTTCGGACGTTTGGCACGGATGATCTGGATGATCTGCACGAGTACACCAGCCAGCCGGAGGTCGGGGAGATGGCGGGATGGAAGCCGCACACATCCATCAACGAATCGCTTCATACATTAAAATTATATCTGAAAAACCCGAACGTTGCGGCGATCGTATCAAAGAAGGACGGAAATGTGATCGGGCATATCGCAGTGTACGAGGATACGAAGAATAAGAAGGAGGATGCCAGAGAGCTTGGGTTTGCGCTGAACCGGAACTATCAGGGACAAGGCATTATGGCGGAGGTGTTAAAGGCGGTTTTAGAGAATCTGCTCGCGGATGGCGTACAGGAGGTTTATGCCTGTTGTAAGAAGGGAAATGTGCCAGCCGCAAAGCTTCTTGCCGCCTGCGGCTTTGCGTGGGAGCGCGAGGGAGAGGTTTTTTCCAGAACGATAAAGCAGTCTTTTGTGTCCTGTGAGTATGTGTACCGCGCGAAGCAGAAGCGCAATCGTACGGTGGGGGCAGTGCTCATGAATCTTGTGATGGTGCGTGACGGCGATAAGGTGTTGGCGCAGAACCGTTTGGCGGAGGATTATAAGGGCATCACATTTCCGGGCGGTCATGTGGAAGCGGGAGAATCTCTTACCGATGCGGCAATCCGGGAGGTATACGAGGAGACGGGGCTTACGATTGCACATCTAAGGCTTTGCGGCATCAAGGACTGGGAGGAAGCGGGTGTCCGTTATCTGGTGTTCTGCTACTGCACGGAGCAGTTTTGTGGAACGCTGCATTCCTCTGAGGAAGGTGAGGTGTTCTGGGCTTCGTTAAAGGAACTCCCGCAAATGAAACTGGCGGAGGATATGGAGAACACCTTAAAACTGTTCTCGGAAGAAAATCTGTGTGAGTACCATTTTGTGGAAAAGTCGGACGGAAGTTATGAAGGAGTGCTGTTATAGATGAAGGGATTGGAATTGGACACGCTGATGATTATCGCAGTACTGTGCGCGTATTTCGTCAAAGGAATGTGCGGCTTTGCCAATACGCTGGTGCACAGCACGATATTAAGCTTTCGGAACAATAACATCAATATTACGCCAGTGGAACTTCTGATCGGTTATCCGTCCAACGTATTGATTGCGTGGAAGGAGCGGAAAGCAATCGATATCAAAAGCTGTGTTCCGTTGGCGACGCTGGTATTTCTTGGCTGCATTCCGGGAACTTTTCTGCTGAAAAACGGAAATGTGGGTACGGTCAAGCTTTTCTTTGGCGTGGTAGTCACTGCAATCGGAATTGAGATGTTCTGCAGGGAATACCAGAAGAAAAAGCATAAGGGCAGCCGCGCTGTGCTGCTTGGAATCGGTCTGTTGTCGGGGCTTTTGTGCGGGATGTTCGGTATCGGCGCGCTGATGGCAGCATATATGAGCCGCACCACGGACAACAGCCAGGCGTTTAAGGGAAATCTTTGTGTGGTATTTCTGGCGGAAAATACATTCCGGCTGATTTTGTATACGTGGCTCGGAATCATTACGAAAGCGGTAGTGTGGCAGGCGCTGCTTCTGATGCCGTTTATGATAATAGGGCTGTTTCTGGGAATGGCGGCGGCAAAGGTGATGAAGGAATCCGTGGTAAAGCGGGTGGTGCTTGTGATGTTGATCTTATCCGGCATATCACTTATCATCAGTAATCTGTAGGAGCGCTTTAGAAGTTCGGACAGTGACAGGAAGAAGAGACAGAAAAAAGTGATGACGAAAAAGCTATGCATTATGTTCAGAAAGGAACTGCAAAATGCAGACGGAAATAAGAAAATTAAATATAGATAAAATAAATGGAGAACTGTTTTCCAACTTTGTGAGAAGGCAGGAGGTAGGCGACTGCTGGCGGAAGATAGATGGCACATGGGTCATAAAGCCCGATCCGTTTATTGACGATTGGAGTGAAGAAGACTATACTTTTCTGGTAAGCTGTTTAAAGAATACAATAGCAACGGGAGGTGTAGTGTACGGCGCGTTTCTGGATGGAAGACTAAAAGGATTTTGCTCGGTGGAGGCAGAACCGCTTGGGAGCGAAGGACAATACAGGGATTTGACAAGCATTCACGTCTCGGAGGAAATGCGCGGACACGGAACCGGGAAGAAGCTTTTTCGGGCGGCGGCAGACTGGGCAAGAGCACAGGGGGCAGAGAAGCTTTATATATCTGCGCATTCTGCGGTGGAGACACAGGCGTTCTACCGTGGACTCGGCTGTGTGGAGGCAGAGGAGTATCAGAGCGTGCATGTAGAGAAAGAACCGTTCGACTGTCAGATGGAGTATCAGTTATAGAAAAGGAAGGGAAAACAATGGAAAACGCAAAGATCAGCAATTTATACGACTTAGACCAGACGATCGCAAAGGAATTATTCGAGGGACTAACTTATCCGTGGGAGGCGCTCGCAAAGATCAGCGATTTTATAAAGAAGCTTGGACCGACGCTTGACCCGGAGCGATATGAACAGCGCGGTGAGGACGTCTGGGTGGCAAAGAGTGCGACAGTCGCACCGACAGCTTTTTTAAATGGACCTTTAATTATTGATGAAGATGCTGAGATTCGCCACTGCGCATTTATAAGAGGAAGCGCTATCGTCGGAAAGGGGTCTGTTGTCGGCAATTCTACAGAGCTTAAAAATGTCGTTATCTTTAACTCCGTTCAGGTTCCGCACTACAATTATGTAGGCGATTCCATTCTTGGATACAAGTCGCATATGGGAGCGGGTTCGATTACCTCTAACGTGAAGTCCGATAAGACTTTAGTGGTAGTTAAAGATAAAGAAGAGAAAATTGAAACAGGATTAAAGAAATTTGGCGCAATGCTCGGCGATTATGTGGAGGTCGGCTGCAATTCCGTCTTAAATCCAGGCACCGTCATCGGCAGCCACACGAATGTTTATCCGCTTTCGTCCGTGCGCGGCGTCGTTCCCGCAAATTCCATCTATAAGAATCGGAATGAAGTTGTGGAGAAAGCGTGAGCAATACTTCGTCCCGGAACTTTGCATCCGCTGCAATGTCCGTGAGAAAATTTCGTCGAAATAGGACTTTACTATTTCCCGTAAATGTGCGAAAATAAATGCAGTATGTTAAATGTGTAACAATGTTTAGCAACAGAGTTCTATTTAAGTGAAAGGAGTCTTAAAATGATTTACACTAAGGAAGTTGAAAACATGTGTCCTGTAGCAAAGGGCGCAAAACATGAACCAGCTCCGATTCCGGAAGAAGGTAAATGGGTTCATTCCAAGAAAATTGAAGATATTTCAGGTTTTACACACGGTGTCGGCTGGTGTGCACCTCAGCAGGGTGCCTGCAAGCTTTCATTGAACGTAAAGAACGGTGTAATCGAAGAGGCATTAGTTGAGACAATCGGATGTTCCGGAATGACGCACTCCGCAGCTATGGCGGCAGAGGTATTACAGGGTAAGACCATTCTTGAGGCACTTAATACAGACCTTGTCTGTGATGCAATCAATACAGCGATGAGAGAGTTATTCTTACAGATCGTTTACGGTCGTACGCAGAGTGCTTTCTCTGACGACGGACTTGCAGTCGGCGCAGGTCTTGAGGATTTAGGTAAGGGACTTCGTTCTCAGGTCGGTACAATGTACGCAACCAAGGAGAAGGGCGTTCGTTATCTTGAGATGGCGGAGGGCTATGTAACAGGCATCGCTCTCGACGAGAACAACGAGGTTATCGGTTATCAGTTCGTTTCCCTTGGCAAAATGACTGACTTCATCAAGAAGGGCGATACGCCGAACGACGCTTGGGAGAAGGCAAAAGGTCAGTACGGTCGTGTTGCGGATGCAGCTAAGATCATCGACCCGCGCGTAGAGTAAGGAAAGGAGAACGAAGATAATGGCTTTATTTGAATCATATGAGAGAAGAATTGACCAGATTAACGCTGTGCTTAACAGCTATGGTATCAGCTCAATCGAAGAGGCTGAGAAAATCACAAAAGACGCTGGGCTTGACGTATACGATCAGGTAAAGAAAATCCAGCCGATCTGTTTTGAGAACGCTTGCTGGGCTTACACCGTAGGCGCTGCGATCGCAATCAAGAAGGGATGCACAAGAGCCGCTGATGCTGCTGCAGCAATCGGAGAGGGTCTTCAGGCATTCTGTATCCCGGGTTCCGTTGCAGACCACAGAAAGGTAGGTCTTGGACATGGTAACCTTGGCAAGATGTTATTGGAGGAAGAGACAGAGTGCTTCTGCTTCTTAGCAGGTCATGAGTCCTTCGCAGCCGCTGAGGGTGCCATCGGTATCGCAGAGAAGGCAAACAAGGTTCGCCAGAAGCCGCTTCGCGTTATCTTAAACGGTCTTGGAAAAGACGCAGCACAGATCATTTCCCGTATCAACGGATTTACCTTTGTTGAGACAAAGTTCGACTACAAAGAGAATAAGGTAAATGTTGTATATGAGAAGCCGTACTCCGACGGACTTCGTGCAACTGTTAAGTGCTACGGCGCAGACGATGTTCAGGAAGGTGTTGCAATCATGCATCTGGAGAACGTAGGTGTATCTATCACCGGTAACTCCACCAACCCGACACGTTTCCAGCATCCGGTAGCAGGTACATACAAGAAGGAATGTATCGAGCAGGGTAAGAAGTACTTCTCCGTTGCATCCGGCGGTGGTACAGGACGTACCCTTCACCCGGACAACATGGCTGCAGGTCCTGCTTCCTACGGTATGACAGATACCATGGGACGTATGCACTCTGACGCACAGTTCGCAGGTTCTTCCTCCGTTCCGGCTCACGTAGAGATGATGGGTCTGATCGGTATGGGTAACAACCCGATGGTAGGCGCTACCGTTGCTGTAGCTGTAAGCATCGAGGAAGCTGCGAAGGAAGGCAGATTCTAAGGAATACAGCATTTTCAAGGGTTCCGAAGACTGCAAGAACACGTCAGAACATGCGAAAACGCCTATGTACTACACGGGAAATACACGGATAATACACAGACGTAATACACACAGAATAAGCCCCCAGAAATCACAATCTGGGGGCTTTCATTATGCAGATTTTTCGGAGAGGGCAGCAGGATCAGTCCCAGTCTGCGTCAATGGATTCAAATTCAATATCTTCGCCGGAATAATCAATCAAAGCGACTGCGGCAACGTAATCGGAAAATGGGCGGTGAGTGTAGACAACTTCGGTCACGTTGCGGTTCTTATGCCCGACGATCGCTTTCAGAAGGTTTTCGTCAACATCAAAGTGCTTCGCGCATGAAATAAAGGTGTGACGCGTTTCGTGCGGGGTGTGAGTAGTCCCCAGCGCACGCATGACGTTCTTGAAGCGTCCACGATATTGATCATATGTCATGTATTCGCCCTTTTCATTCGTGAATAGGAACTTACTGTCTGGGTTGTAGTGCTTCTGAACGATCGGTCGTATTTTCTCATGTATCGGGACAATGCGATCAGTTCCGGCTTCTGTTTTCATTCCGCCTTTTATCCGCCAGCGAACGAGATCCACGAAGCGCGTTTCAATCAAAGTCACTTCCGAAGGACGAAAACCAGAATACAAGGCAAAAAGAATCATGTCCGCGACGCTGAAATCTTGCATTTTCCACAGTTTCTGAATTTCGCTGTTCTTAAACGGCACGCGCTTCGTCTTGTCACGCTTCCCTGCCTTATGCACAAATAATGCGGAATAGTCCTTTTCAACGACTTCATGGATCATACACCATTTATACATCAGATTGAAAAGCGACTTCATTCGCCCTTTTGTGGCGTCCCCGACTTCCGCGTCTTTGATCACGCCCTGCATGTGTTCCACACGAATGTCGCGCATTCGAATATTATACAGCGGTTCACAATAGGCATAGGCGGCTTTGTAGCTGCGGGCAGAGGAAGGATTTTTCAAAGTTTCAAAGTATTCAGCAGACCAGCGATCATACACACCAGCGAATGTAATTTTGTGCGCTTCAATGTCATAGGGGTTTTGAAGATAGTTGTTCAAAGCCGTTTCTGCTTCCACGCGGGTTGCGAATGTGCCGATCGACTGGTATATCTGTTTTGATCGCCCCGTTTCGGGATCCAGCTGCCAGCCGATCGTCACCCTTGCCCCGAAGGGCTTGCGACGTTTTCCGCCTATCTTATAGACGGAGCCGTCGCCGTTTGCACGTTTCATTGCCATATATAGCACCTTCTTTCCGAAAAATGGGCGCAAAAAAACAAGCCCCCGTTTTTTCTGATTGTTTATTTGAAGGGCTTGTGCTATAATATTTTTGCGAAGAATATTACAGCAGCCCGTTCAAAACGGAGTTTGCAACCGCCTTGCGTTACCAGCGCAGGGCGGTTTTTCTTTTTATTTCTTTAGAAATTACAAGCCGAGTAGCTTGCCAGCCTTTGCGCGGCGTCCAGATTTCGTCGTCGGAATGCCCGTGGCTTTTGCGATCTTCTTCTTTGCGTCAGTGATTCCGATTGCCTTGTTTACACTGAACGAAAGACCTTTCACAGCTTTCTTCTTCGTCATAATCAATGCCCCCTTCCTTCAAAAATCAACATGAACTACATTCCCGCGCTTTTGGTATTTTATGCCATTTTTGCTGCGTCCCCTTTTGCCACATATCCGAGATCACGAAGTTCTTCCGCGCGTTCCAGCAGCTTGTCTTTTCCACTCTGATTCAAAGATCTATATGTATTCAATAGCTTGCTTTCTGCTTCTGACAGCTGTTCATTATCGTTGAAAATTCCACACATATCATTCAAAGTGACTTGAAGGAAATTGCAAATTAAAAATAAAGTGTCAATGTCTGGTGTATATGCGCCGCGTTCCCAGCCAGAAACGGTTGATACACCGATTTCAAGAAAGTCGGCAAGCTGCTTCTGTGTCACTTTCCGCATTTTTCTATAAAAAATCAAATTTTTTTGTACATTTTCTTTTAACTTCTTTTCTGTTTGGATTGTCATTTTGTGTTCGCCGTCCTTTCTTATTTGTATATTACCACAGCATTTTCATACTTTCAATAAAAAAATACAGAAAAGCAGTAAAAAAGCATTGACAAAACTGTTTTGCAGTATTATGATTCAAATATACAGAAATGCAGTACATTGAAAAACAGAAGAAAGGACGGGTGAAAATGATAGGCGCATACTTGAAAGCATACATGAAAGAAAAAGGAATCAAGCAAAGCTATGTTGCAGATAAAGTGGGAATATCGCCGCAGATTCTGGGCGCAATGCTTAACGAACAGCGGAAAATTGAAGTGACTGAATTTTACGGGATATGTTCTGCTATAGACGCGGATCCGACACAAATGGCGGTGAATGCTGGAATCTACAAAATGGAAGAAGAAACAGCGTCTGCATAAATCACATACGACGAAGGGAGCGAACACAATGCTGAAATCAAAGGAAAGATATAATCTGGACTGCGTAAACGATATAAAGGTCGGCAGCGTCTGGGGAACACATACAACGCTTGAAAACATCAATGAAGAAGTGGAGCAGCGCG
Organism: Roseburia hominis; assembly: GCA_021771815.1. Classification (GTDB taxonomy): domain Bacteria; phylum Bacillota; class Clostridia; order Lachnospirales; family Lachnospiraceae; genus Roseburia; species Roseburia hominis_A. Next base: position 124,200 of record JAETOE010000002.1, on the reverse strand, counting down.
GACGCTGGGACGCACAGATCGCATTCTGTGGAATCTTGGAAGATTACAACGGCAACAGATACGCATTCTTCAAAGATAATCAGACCGAAGAAAATTATTTCGTTGAAGTACAGTAGAGGGAACGCACATGGAGAGATTAGAAGAAAACGCAATCGAAATTCTGAATCTGCTATGCGGGAATAGCGGTTGCGTAATATCAGATAGCGGCGGGAAAGACAGCAGCGTCTTGAAGCATATTGCGTTGAAGTGCAAAGAAAAATACAATCTGAATTTTTCAATACAGCACAATCACACAACCGTTGACGCGCCGGAAACAGTCTACTTCGTGAGAGAAGAAAAAAGAAAATACGAAGCTATGGGAATAGCCTTTAATATTCTTTATCCGCAGAAGACCATGTGGCAGCTGATCGTTCAGCATTGCACGCCGCCGACGCGCTTAATGCGATACTGCTGTTCAGATCTGAAAGAATACAGCGGACATGGCGAAAAGCTGGTCACGGGAGTTCGGAAAGCAGAAAGCAGAAACCGCGAAAAGAATCAAGGCGTCGTCACATTCCCACGCCCGAAGAAGGAATTGAAAGAAAAGACAAAGAATAACGAAAACTTTGCGTTGACCGACAAAGGCGGCGTGATACTTTTTAACTTAGACAACGCGGACAGCAGAAGAATTGTGGAACATTGTTACAGAACAAGCAAAGTCTTGATCAATCCGCTGATAGACTGGGACGACGAATTCTTATGGTGGTATATCAAAAAAGAAAATATATGTATCAATCCACTTTACGGCTGCGGACAGACACGCGTCGGCTGTATCGGTTGCCCTATGGCGGGCGACAGACGCTGGGCTGAATTTGAAAAATACCCGAAATATAGGGCTGCATATATAAAGGCATTTGAAAAAATGCTGATTGAAAGAGAAAAAAGAGGTCTTGAAAACAAAATGAAATGGACGTCGGGCGAAAAAGTGTTCAAGTGGTGGATGCAGGACACTAATTGCGACGGTCAAATGCGAATGGACGAATACGGAAATATATTCGAAGAGTACGGGGAAGAAGACGTGCGATTCAAAAACAGCCGACATGCTGGAAACATGCCGACTGCGGAAATGTTCTGAAACGCGCTGGAAACGCGATCAGATAGAATGGCGACACTGCTGTGAACAGTGCCGCCGAGTGCCACAACGGGGCGCGGGTGTGAATTATTTTTGAGTTACAGAAATTTTCGTCGAAATAGTGAATATTCGTCGGAAGTGAAGCTTGAATTGCAGTTCAAGCTTTGTCGTCGAAAGTGCTGAAATTAAAATCGGAAGCAGTTCAACAACGGCTGCAACAATCAAAAATACAGTCATATTGACCTTCTTTTCTGCGTCCCGTGAAAAGCACGTTTCTATTATATCAGAAAGCAATAAAAAAATAAAGAAAATATTTACACATACGACGAAAGGGGTTGCGGAATGAAATATCAGAAAATAAAAGTCGAATTCATGGTCGGCGAAAGGGAACTGGAAGCACTGGAAGAACTGAAAGTGCAGTGGCAGCAGTACAAAGGGGAAGACGGTTCGTTCCCGTTCAAAGATTACACGGTCGAAAACGTGTTTCAAACAATTATGGAGATCGGCAGCAAGTACACGATCAGCGAGAAAATCAAGCAGGAGCAGTGGCGGCAGCACTTGATCAGTGACGAAGAGTTCTTCAACAAAGAGGAATTCCGCACGAAATCAGAGCGAGAAGCGGGAACAAGCCAGAAGGCATGATCCATAAATCAAAACGAAGGAAAGGAAGGAAACACAATGGCAATTTTAATCACAAAGCAGGAGCAGCAGACAGACTGGGGCGCACTGGCAGCAGGGATTGAAGAAGGAAAGATCAAGCTGAATCTGGGCGACGAAGTAAAGTTCGAATTGAAAACGGGGGAGAAGATCACGGCGCAGGTCGTAAGGACTGCGGGCAATGGAAAGCGCACAGCGTTCGTTTCAAAGGAATGTCTTTCAGAAGAAATGCCTATGAACAAGAAAAGAACGAATGACTGTGGCTGGAAGAATTCAGACTTGCGGGAGAAGCTGAACACAGAGATATTCGCGCTTCTTCCCGACGATCTGGCAGCAGTTATCAAGCCAGCACTTCGCAGACAGTATGTGAAGGAATACGAAGAAGTTGTGGAGTGTGAAGACAAGCTGTGGCTGCCGTCTGAATATGAGATCCACGGACGGGAGATCTTCGCAAGGCACATTGAAGGGGAAGAGCAGTTCCCGTTCTTTAAGGACAGAAGAAACAGAATGAAGAAGATCGGCGAAGAAGGAACGGACACGGATTGGTTTTGGTGTGAGTCCCCGCACGCGTCGAACACGACGGACTTTTGTTTTGTCGGCAACGTTGGTTATCCCGGCCACATCAGTGCTTCGACGCCGCTTGGCGTCCCCCTCTGCTTCGAAATTTAATCTTGAATCACAGAATCCCGCCGCGTAGTGCGGCGGGAAATCACAAACGACGAAAGGAAGAGTGAAAATGATCGGAAAAATCACAGTGCAGGAAGCAGCAGCAATTCTTCATGTGTCACAGCAGTTTGTCAGAATCGGAATGCAGCAAAAGCAGCTGCCGATCGGAACCGCGTTGAAAATGTCTTCAAAATGGACGTACCAGATCAGCGCAGGACTTCTGGCGCAGTACAGCGGGGCAGACGTAGCAGCGGAACTGGCGCGGATCCGCGGAAAGGCGGTGGCGTGATGATTGAAAGAATCAACATGAATTTGAAGCAGATCGCCGAAAGCGGTCAGTGCTTTCGCTGGAAGCAGCTTGACGAAAGCGGAAAGAAATATTCTATCGTAGCATACGGGGAATATTTGCAAATTGAAGAAATCGAAGAAAACTGCTTCGAACTGTCATGCACACAGTTCGATTTCATAACATTATGGGCGAATTACTTTGACATTGACGGCGGCGCAGACTATGAGGGCATAAAGGCAGCCGCAGCCGAAAAAGGCGGAATAATTGCAGACGCAGTGGCAGAGGGCGCGGGAATTCGGATTCTTCGGCAGACAGCATGGGAAATGCTGATCACATTCTTGACCGCACAAAATATCAGCATAGCAAGAGCAACGACGCTGATCGAAAGGCTGTGCGAAAAGTACGGCTGCCGGAAACAGACAGAAGGGGTAGAATTCACGGAATTTCCAACGCCGGAAGCACTTGCAACCGCAACGCCGGAAGACTTGCGTGCGCTGGGCTTCGGTTATCGGGACAAGCAGATCATAACGGCGGCGCGGGTTGTAGCCAGTGGAGCAGTAAGCCTTCACAAGCTGGCACGACTGGATCACGACACAGCGAAGCTGGTTTTGAAGAATTTTTGCGGAGCGGGCGACAAAGTGGCGGAATGTATTTGCCTTTTCGGTCTGGGACAATATGAAAGCTATCCGATCGACACATGGGTTCAGAAAATCGAAGACTATTTCGGACAAGGCTATATACAAGAAAATTTTCCCGATTATGCAGGCATAGTCCAGCAGTATTTGTTTGCATACGTCAGACGGCATGGACTTCCAGAAAGGGAGAATACATGCAAATAACATTGAATGATTTTCTGCGTCTTCTGAATAATTCAGACCGTCTGCGGATTGTAAAGGGCGGCGAAACGAAGTATGTCGGATATTTGGGGAACTTCAAACAAGACAACGCTGAATTGACGGGCGCAGAAGAAGTGAAAAAATTTCGTGCGGTTCCAGAAATAACGCACAAACAATGGAAAGGGAAGGGGCTTCGCCCCCCGATCCAGCCAGAAGAAACGGCGCAGTATAGTTTCAGCGATCTTCAAATGTCGCTGTACTACACAATACATATTTGACGGAAAGAAGCAGACGAAGGGAATCACGATCGACGGCAAATTCAAAATAAAATCGAAAGGACAGAAAAAGAAATGAGAAACAACAAAATCAAGATCGCAGGAGTGATCAAAGGAAAGCCGCAGATGATTCTTGACGCGTCAGAATTTGAACGTCGAAAATTCGAAACAAAGATTGTGGCAGAAAGAAAGAGCGGAACGGAAGACATTCTGATCTTGCAGTTCGAAGGATCTGCAATCGCGCAGGAAGACTTTGAAAAGCTGGACGACGGATCAGCAATCAGACTGCGCGGGGAAATCAGAACAGAGAATGAAAAAGAAATCGTACCAACTGCGCCGACTGTGAAGATCTTTATTGCAGCAGAGAAAATGCAGCTGCTGGAAAAGGTTGAAAGCAAGCTGAACGAAGTGAAGTTGTGTGGTCACATTTGCAAGGAACCGCGCGTGCGCCAGACTGCAAAGGGGACACACATTGCCGACATTATGGTTTCGGTCAAAGGAAGGCGCGGAAGCGTCAGCTTCATTCCCTGCATTTGCTGGCAGAATGTGGCGGACGCAATGGAGAACATAAAAAAAGGCACTTATGTCGAAGTAGAAGGGCGTTTCCAGTCAAGAGATTATCAGAAGCAGATCGAAGGCGCAACGCCGTATTTAATGACTGCGTATGAAGTTTCTGTTGTACAGCTGGGCGTTGATTTTGGCGACGACACGGCAGCGGCAGAGGAAGCCGGAGCGGAAACAGAGGATCCAGCCGCAGAAGCAAACTAATTCAGCACAGAAAGGAAGGAAAGCACAAAATGAAGGGTTTTACAAGTAAGGACACGAAAGACATAGAAGGCAAAGCGAAGATCAAGACGGTTTTTATCAAAGCGCGGCGGGGAAGCACCCAAAGGCAGGCAAAAGACATGGAAATCATTATGCAGCAGGCACGCGGCATTTTGTTAGCAGACGAACACGACGAAGTTCTGGTCAAGACGGCGATCGCGGTCGGTTATGCGAATGCAATGTTCATGCACGATCTGATTGACGCAAGGGAACTTCAAGATCTTGTGGATATGTTGGGGACAATGGGCGAAGATACGATCAAGAAAGTGGACAAGATCAATCTGCAAGCAATCATGCGCCATTTCCGAAGGGCGGTGGCACAGTGAGGGCATACAAAAAGATCTATGCTGTAGACTTCGACGGGACGCTGGCAGAAACAAAGTTCCCAGAGATAATCAAGCCAAACTGGTCAATGTTCTTCACTTGTAAAATGATCAAGGCACGCGGCGATATTCTGATTCTGTGGACGTGCCGTTGCGGTGAAGACTTGACAGCAGCGGTGGAATTCTGCAAGAAGCATGGACTTGAATTTGACTATATCAATGAGAACGTGCCGGAAAATGTTGAAAAGTTCGGAAATGACAGCCGGAAGATATTCGCACATGAATACATAGACGACAAAGCTTGGTCGCCGAAAGCTATGCGTGACGCTTCCAGACTGTACAGAAGGGCAATTCGACGGATAAACCACAGATTCTTGAAGGAAAGGTTGAAGAGAATGAAGAAAGGAGCGAATGAAAATGGCAAAAACTGGGGCATGTAGATTCTGCGGGCAGCAGCACATGATCGAAAACAGCGAAGAAATGACAGATCCGCAGCTGGAAGAGTGCGCGACGCTTCACTGTGAATGTGATGAAGCGAAGGTGTATCAAGAAGCAGCGCAGCGGAGAGAAAAGGCAAAGCAGCGTGTTGATGAATTATTCGGGGAAGGCGCGGGGAATTATTCACAGCCGGAAGCGGTGATCAGCACGATCAAAGGCGTGATTGATCTTGTCTGCGATAAGCGGGCAAAGAATATGACAATCACTATCAGAACGGGCTTGAAGTGCCGGATCATGCAAATGGCAAAAGACAAAATCAAAGTCGTGCGCGAAGTATCTGACACGAATTCGTTCGAACAGTAAGCACATGCGAAGAAAATCACAACCGACGAAAAAAACTGAACAAAAAAAGAAGCATTTGAACGGGAATTCAAATACTTCTAAGCGGTACACATAAATAATAAAACCGTTAAAAATATTATATAGCATGTGTGCCGAAAAGTCAACAAATATGCGGGAAAAAGCCCGCGTGGGTGACTTGTTAAGTTTATTATTTTACCGACAAAAGGGGTTGTGACACATGCCATATAAGAGAGAGATATGCAAAGCAGGAAAAACGAAGCAATTCACGTTTTATTACAGCATTCGTGCTGACATGAAGGAAGGATCCAGAAGACAGAAAGAGAATAAGACCAGCGAAGCGCAGAAGAAAGTGAACAGCAGGCAGGCAATCAAAAAGCTGACGTGGATCTTGAATGAGAACTTCGACGGAACGTGCCAGTATATAACATTCAGTTATTCGAAAGATAACAGACCAGAAGCACCAGAAGATCTTCGGTCGGACGTTGACAAGCTGCTTCGTGGATTGAGAAGAGAGCAGAAGAAGGCAGGAACGGTTGCGAAATATGTCTGGGTTCCAGAAGTGGGGCAGCGCGGAGCAGCGCACATTCATATGTGCATAAACCATGTTGACACGCAGGCGTTGAAGAAGCTGTGGAAAAAGGGCTGGATCACAATAAAACCTATGGACGACAGCGGGCAGTATTCAAAGCTTGCAGCATACTTCGTGAAGTATTCTGAAAAGACCATGAAGACGGCAGAGGGCTTCGGGGGCAAGAGGTACAACAGCAGCAAGAACCTTGTGATCCCAGAGCCGGAACGAAAGACGGTGCGAAGCAGGAACGCATATAATCACACAATCACGATCCCTTCCGGCTGGTATCTGGACAAAGAAAGCGTGAAGGAAGCATGGCATGAATTCACGGGCTTCATGTACTTCACATACACATTGATTTTCGACGGCAGCAGGCGCAGAAAGAAGCAGCGCGATACATACAAGCTGAATCTGGAAACGGGCGAAATCGAAATCACAGAAAACAAGCAGGCAGAAAGGAAATAAAAGACATGGGATTGAACAAAGGATATTTGAAGGCGAAAAGGGACGCTGGAAGCAATGAACAATACACGCCGTTCTATGCGGTGGATCCTATTGCGAAATACATACCCAAAGACATGAAGATCTGGTGTCCGTTCGATCGTGACTGGTCGGCGTTCTTCCAGACATTCAAGCGGGGGGGGGTGGCAAGTGGTCAGAAGCAGCATAGAAGACGGGCAGGACTTCTTCGAATATGAGCCAGAAGGCGGCTATGACATTATTGTTTCAAATCCGCCGTTCACGAAGAAAGACGAAGTTTTGAAGCGTCTGTGCGAACTGGGGAAGCCGTTCGCAATATTGCTGCCGTTGAATTCGCTGCAAGGCGTGTCACGGTATGAATATTTTAAGCAGGGAATTCAGCTGCTGTCATTCGACAAAAGAATCGCATTCCATAGTCCCGACAGTATGGACAAATACAAGCGTGGCGCAAGCTTCGCGACGGTTTACTTCTGCAAGGGCATTTTGCCGAAGGATCTGATCGTCGAACAGCTGAAAGAATATGAAAAACCGTTGCAAGAAGGGAGTGAAACAGAAGAAAGGACATGAAAAGAACGACAAAAGAACAAAGACGGAGAGAAAACAAGGTATTGAAGGCACTGACGCAGATCGCGGCGATTATTGCGTTGAGTCTTGCGGGGCTGTTGCTGTTTATGCTGTTTATCTGGTATAGAGCGCAGGCACAGCCGCCGCGTACTGACGAAGAACTGGCAGCACAGATTGAACGAGAGCGGGGGAAGCCGTTGTCTATCGAAATACCAAAGCCGGAAACGGAAGGCAGTATCACAATATACACGCCGGACGGCGGGACTTATGGCTATTTCGGGGAAATTGAGATTCTAAACGACGGAACGGACGGACACCAGATACAAATTGAGTGCGGCGGCTGGCTGGTGGGCGAATACCAACACGGGGAACCAGCCTACACCGAAGAAAGCGAAGGCAGCTATGAAAAACAGAAAAATCAATGAAGACTGGGAAACCAGCAAAAGACCGAAAGCCCCGAAGAGAATTCGCGCAAGCGGGTTCAAAGGGCTGCTGGGTATTATTTCACCCAGTAAAATGTTAAAAGCGAATGTTGAAGGCGACGAAGACGTCAAGGCATACACACTGAACGTCAGAAAGTATTTGAATTATAGGCGTTTGACCACGAAGGAAGAATGGCGCGTCTTCTATAGGTTCATACGCTGGCAAAAAAGAGTGAAAGGAAGCAGCGCAAATGTACGGTAATTTGAAACGCGGGGAAGACACAGAACAAATGGGCGTCATTGACTGGGCGAACTGGAACACTGGAAGATTCCCCGAACTGAAAATGCTTTTCCATGTGCCGAACGGCGGGAAAAGGAATGCGGCGGAAGCAGCACGATTCAAAGCTATGGGAGTGAAAGCAGGCGTGCCGGATCTGTGCCTTCCGTGTCCGCGCGGCGGCTTTGCTGGGCTGTATATCGAAATGAAATACGGCAAGAACAAGACAACGGACAATCAGAACGAATGGATCCGCTTTCTGAAAAGCGAAGGCTACAAAGTAGAAGTATGCTGGGGCGGAGCGGCTGCAACGCAGATTCTGGAAGAATATTTGCAGCAGGAAAGAACAATTCTGGCAGCAGGCGGGAAATAGAAAGGCGGTGGCGAACATGCCGAAGCCGATCATTGACTGGAAAGGAAGATCCAGAAAGGTTCCGTACATGTGCAATGTGTGTGGAAAGAAATTTCGGACAAAGAAAGAAGCGTACACATGCGAATGGGCGGACAGAAAAGGAATATCGAAGAAGGCAGCAGAACGAAAGCAAACGAAGGAAAGGAAAAGGGAAAATGAAAATAATATCAGTGATCAATCTGAAAGGCGGTGTCGGAAAGACAACAACCGCAATCAACATGGCAGCATTGCTGGCGAATCGCTGGGGGAAGCGCGTGCTTTTGATTGACAACGACAAGCAGGGGAACACAAGCCAGTTTTTCGGGAAGTACATAAAAGACGCCACATGCGGGGCGGCAAGAATTCTGGAAGGCGGGGATCCGGTGATATGGGTGACAAATCAAGGGCTTGACGTGATCAATGCAAACATGACACTGGAAACGGCAGAAAATGAATTGCTGAAAAGCAATGACAGACAAGACAACAGAATGAAGATGTTTCTGCAAAAGAAAATGCAGGAATATGACTTCTGTATCATTGACAATCCGCCAGCCGTGGGAATGTGCGTGATCAATGCGCTGTGTGCTTCTGACGAAGTGATCGTTCCAGTGAAGCTTGACAACTGGGCTTTAGACGGAACGGAAATGATCACAGAAACAATCGGGCAGCTGAAAGCACTGAATAAGGACTTGAAGAAAATTTCAGTGCTGATCACGGACTTCATAAAGACGCCGGAAAGCGAAGCTGCGGAAGAATGGCTTCGGGAAAATTGTTCGGCAGAGGTATTCAAAACCAAAATCAGATTTTCGAAGAAGGTGGACAGCGCGACATATTACAAGCAGCCGCTTGACGGTTATTCGTTGATGTGTGCTGCCGCGGTGGACTACAGAAAAATGATCAAAGAATATCTGGGAAAGGAATAGACGACATGGCATTCAATATCATGGACATATTAAACAGCAAGACGGCAGGATCCGCGAACGTGGAACAGTTCGAAGAAATCAAACTGAATTACAAAGACATTATCGTAACGAAGCACAACAAATACAGCATGGACGAAATCGAAGAACTGGCAGCGGGAATTCAAATGGCAGGAGAGTTGCAGCAGCCGCTTGTTCTGGGGCGCGTGAATGGCGAATACTGGCTTGTATCTGGACACAGAAGAATCGAAGCAACAGATCTTCTGGTCAGAGAGGGCGAAGAACAGTTCGCAATGGTAAACTGCCGTTATAAGGACATGACGGAAGTTGAATTCAGAATCCAGCTGCTGATCGGCAATACGTTCAATCGGAAAATGACTGACTATGACAGAATGACGCAGGCGGCAGAGTGGAAGGAAGTTTTGCAGCAGGCAAAGAAGGAAGGAACATTCAAGCCGGAAAAAGGAACCAGAACACGCGAATATGTGGCACAGATTCTGGGCGTTTCTTCTGCTACGGTGGGAGAGTTGGAGAGGATCAACAACAACGCCACGGACAGCGTGAAAGAACAGCTGAAAGAAGGCAATTTGAACATGACGTCAGCTGCGGAAGCAAGCCGACTTCCAGAAGAAGATCAGAACACCATTGCGGAAGCTGCGGCAGCAGGCGAAGACGTAAAAAGCGAACAGATCCGCGAAATGGCAGAGGGAAAGAAAGAAGACAAGCAGAACAAGGCAACGCAGGAGCAGTTGCAGCCGCATGTGTCAGATACCGACACAACGGAAGAAGAGAAGGAAAACGCCCGCCGCCTTCATGCACTGAAAATGCTTGAAAAATATTATATCTACATGAACGAAGAAGAAGTGCGGATTCTGGAAGCTATGCTGGAAGACTGCAAGAGAAGAAAGCGTGAATATGGTCTTGAAGACGTGGGGGAAACAGTATGAAGATAGAATTGTCATTGAAAATCGACGGAGAAGAAAAGAAACTGGAATTCGGAACGGACAAGAAGGACGAAGCGGCAGAGGTAGAAGACGCAGAGGAATTGCAGCTGACGCAGGAAGAAGCGGACAGATATGAAGCCGCTTCCGATCTGGCAGATTGTTGCGAATATCTGACAGAACCAGAATTGATCAGCTTGAAACTTCTTGTGCAGAAATGTCAAGCAAGAAGGGAGCGCGGACAGTGAAAGCAATAATTGCAACGGTAGCGGTGGCAGCCTTAGTGGTCTTTATTTGTTCAGTGGCAGCAGTCAAGGAAGCCGGAAACATCATGCGGCATACAAGGGACGGGACGGCAGGAGATAACAAGACAAAGAAAGAAGGGCATGAAGAATGAATGTGGCAGCAGTTGTGCTTCTATCGGTAGCAGCCTTCATTTATGTGGAACTGGCAATATTCGCAGCAGTGTTCATGTACTTGAAGGCAGCAGGCAAGACAGAAGCCAGAAACGACAGAAAAATAATTCTGGTGTACAGCGTGGCAGCAGGGGTTTTCTTCCCAGTCACGTTTGCAATAATGGCGGCGTACAAAGCAGCAGAAAGGAAGTGAAAACATGGCAATCAATTTGACAGCAGTTATCATCACAGCTATTATTTGCGCGACAATCGTTGCGCTGTCAATAATAGGCAACAGAAAAAAGAAGTAAGCAGAGGGCAACAGACATGAACAAAGTCATACTTTTAGGGAGATTGACAAGGGATCCAGAAGTGCGCTGGGGACAAAAGAAAAATTCACAAGAACAGTTGTGCATTGTTCGTTTCAGTCTGGCAGTAGACAGAAGGGGAAGGGACGCAGGCGCAGACTTTGTTTCTTGTGTAATATTCGGGAAATCTGCGGAGAGCGCAGAAAAGTATTTGCACAAAGGTTCGAAGATTGCAGTGTCTGGAAGGATCCAGACGGGAAGCTATACAAACGAAGGCGGGCAGAGGGTGAACACGACAGACGTTGTGATCGAAGAATGGGAGTTCGCAGAAAGCAAAGCGGCAGCAGGGCAGCAGGCATAAGCGGAGCAGCCAGACAACGGCGACGGTTTTATGAACATACCAGACGGAATCGAAGATCAGCTGCCGTTTGACTAATACGCAAAAGGCAACGCACAGACGCGCCAGAAGCCGCAGGAAGCACCGAAAAGAAATCATTGAAGAAATATTCAACATGTGCTATCATTAAGGCGTGAACAAGCGACACACACAACAGACGACGAATGTTTGTTGTGTGTGTCTTTTTGTTTGCAAAACTTTCCTTCGTCCAGTGTCGCTTCGGCGGCACTGGCATTCAAAGGCGCGATTCTATGACTATGACAGAAGACCAGCTGGAAGCGTGGATCCTTCAGCTGATAAAAGAAGACAAGCTTGAAAAGTTCTATAAGTGGCGCGAATGGCGCGAACTATCAGAGCAGATCAAGAAAGAGAACAACAACGAATGCCAGCTGTGCAAGAAGCGCGGCATTCATACACCAGCACGAAGCGTTCATCATGTGCAGTGGGTAAGAAAGCACCCGCGCCTTGCTATGTCAAGGACATATGAATTCAACGGCAAGGTATATCAGAACTTGATCCCGCTTTGCGAAAGCTGCCACAATGAGCAGCACCCAGACAAGCGAGTGAAGACAGAATCAAAAAAAGAACATTTTGTGAACGAAGAACGCTGGTGACACTATACCCCCCGCCCAAAAAGAATCGGATTTTCAATTTGCAAGGGGAATCGGGGCAGGGGGTTGACAAAACGGAAAATCGCGCGTGCGTAAGGGGGTGGTCTATATGGCAAAAGCAACAGACAACAGAAGCGGTGACGTGAAGCGGATCACAAGGACAAAAAAGTATAAAGAGATCGAAGCGGATCTTCGGGATCAGCTGGAAGCGAACGGCACTTTCGGGAAGTTCTTTGAAGACATGATCGACGACTACATGGCAATGTACGTCACGAAAACTTTGTTGATAGAAGACATTCAGAAACGCGGAACAATCGTGCCTTATAACAACGGCGGCGGGCAGTCTGGCTTCAAGAAAAATGAAGCTGTGGACATGTTCAATAAGACAAACGCGCAAATGTTGAAGCTTCTGTCGGAATTGGGACTGAAAGCCAGTGCCGCGATAGGTGGTGGCGAGTATGGCGACGAATTATAGGGACATTCCAGAACTGCAAGAATACTTTTCAATGGTCGAAAATGGGGGCAAAAAAGGCTTCAAAAGGGTGTCAAAATGGCAGAAAAAACTTGTCAAATTCGTCAAAAAAGTATTCGAAAATGAAGATTTAATCATAAAAACAGACCAACTTTCGAAATATTTATCGTTGCAAAAATATTTCGACTTCCAGCTTTTTGAATGGGAAAAATTTATATTCACATTGCACATTTGCACATTCAGACAAGACGGACTGCCGCGCTTTCCAGATCTTTTTGTTATGGTATCGAGGGGAGCAGGAAAAAACGGCTATCTGGCGTTTGAAGATTTCTGTTTGATCAGTCCATATTGCGAAATAAAGCAGTATGACATTGATATATGTGCCACAGCAGAAGAGCAGGCACGCACATCATTCGACGACATCTACAACATTCTTGAAAATCCAGCACATACGAAAAAAATGAAAAGATTCTTCTACTGGAACAAAGAAGTGATAACCGGAAGAAAGAACAAGTCAAAAATCAAGTACAGAACGAACAATGCAAAGTCAAAAGACGGCTTGCGATCTGGGAAAGTTGATTTCGACGAAGTTCACGCGTATGAAAATTACGATAATATCAAGGTTTTCACAACGGCACTGGGGAAAAAACCACACCCGCGCCGCACATATGTCACGACAAACGGCGACGTATGCGACGGAGTTCTGGACGATCTGATCGAGAAATCACAGAAAATTCTTGACGGGGAGATCAAGGACAATGGCTTTCTTCCGTTCATTTGCGCGATCGACGACAAAGAAGAGGTTCACGACGAAGAAAACTGGTACAAAGCAAATCCGTCCTTGCAGTATCTTCCGAACCTTTTAGAAGAAACGCGCAAAGAATATGCTGAATGGCTGGAAAACAGATCTTCCAGCAGCGACTTTATGACGAAGCGCATGAACTGGCGTCAAGGAAACAGCGAAGTCGAATTGACAAGCTGGGAAAACATTCTTGCAACAAAGCAGGAAGTTGAAGCACCGATTCAAGGCGAAATGGCAGTCATTGGCATTGATTATACAAAGATCAATGACTTTGCTTCTGCGGGAGTATTGACCAAACGCGGCGCAAAATTCGTCTGGAAGCAAAAAACGTGGGTATGTAAAAACAGCGCAGATCTGCCGCGTATAAAATACCCATTGCACGAAGCAGAAGAAGCGGGCGAACTTGAATTTGTTGACGCCCCCGAAATCGACACAAGCTTGATCGCAGACTGGATCGAAGAACAAATGCAAACATATTCCATACAAATGACAACGCTTGACGATTACAGATATGCACTGATGAAAACAGCACTTGAAAGGCTGGGGATCAGCTATGAAAACAAGAATATCAAGCTGATCAGACCTTCCGACAAAATAAAAGTTGAACCGATAATTGACAGCGCATTCAGAAACCACAATATCGTCTATGGCGATTCTTCGATCATGCGCTGGTACACAAACAACACAAAAAAAGTGAAGTCGAAAAAGTATGGAAATTACGAATACCAAAAGATTGAAGCGAAGAGCAGGAAGACAGACGGCTTTTTCGCGTTCGTGGGCGCAATGACTGAACACGAAAAGATTCCCGAAGAGCAGCAAGGAAGCGACATTCTGCCAGTATTTATCATGTAAGGGGGTGAAAAGAAAAAATGAAAGCAGCAGATTTTTTTGCAAGAGCATTCGGAAAAAAGCAGCAAATCACATTGAAAATGCAAGTTGAAGAGGAAATCACAGAAGTTTTCTTCAAAGAACTGGCGACGGCGTGCGCCGTGAATATGATTGCCAGCACCATTGCAAAGTGTGAAGTCCGAACATTCATAAAAAACGAACCGCAGAGAAAAGAAGAATATTTTCTGTGGAACTATGAGCCGAACCAGAACGAAAACAGCAGCGACATGATTCAGAAATTCATTACGAATTTATGTTATGACAACGAAGCTTTGATTGTTGAAGTCGGCGGGAAACTGTATGTTGCAGATTCTTTCACCCGAAGGGAATATGCGCTGTATGAAGACGTATTCAGCAATGTGACAATCGGGAACATGACACTTCAAAAAAGCTTTCCGGCAAGCGACGTCATATACATGCAGCTGAATAACATTGACGTGAAGCAGCGGCTGGAAGGATCGTACACAAGTTACGGTCAAACAGTCGCAAAAGCAATCCGCAGTCTGATCAGAGCGAATGGACAGAAAGGCATTCTGGACATAGACGCACAGACGTCGGCACAGAAAGACTTCACGGAAAAACTGCAAGAGTTGATCAACAACAGATTCAAGCCGTTCTTCGAATCAGCGCAAGCCGTCCTGCCGCTGACGTCTGGCTACAAATACACAGACGTTACAAAAAGCACTGCGACACCGACGCCAGCAGATCTGAACGAACGAATCAATTATGAATTCGAACTTGCAGGCAGGGCGTTCAAAATCCCGAAAGCCTTAATGCTGGGCGACGTTTCTGACGTGGAGAAAATCACAAAGAATTTTCTGACGTTTGCCATTGATCCAGTCACTGAAAAATTCGGAGAAGAGATCACGCGCAAGCGTTACGGCGCAAAGCAGTTTGCAAAAGGCAACTACATAGACATAAACACGAACTGCATTCAGCACATTGACGTGTTCGAACAGTCAACGAATGCGGAAGGACTTCTTCGAAGTGGTCTGTATTGTATAGACGAACTTCGAACCAAACTGGGTGACACAGCTTTGAAGACTGACTGGTCACAAAAGCACTATATAACTAAAAACTACACAGAAGCAGAACAAATGGATCATCTTGGACAAGAAAGGGGTGAATAAGGTGAAGACAGCAGAAAAAGGACAGACACAAGCGCAGGCGCATTATTGTTTCCGGCAGCAGGCGGGAAGCAATATTGTCAAGCTGTACATATACGACGACGTTTCGGAATACGGGAATTTCAACTGGTCAACATGGTCATATGACGAAAGCGAAACTTCCGCAAAGTTCTTCAAAAAAGCACTTGAAGAAGTGTCGGAAACTGACACAATCGAACTTCATATCAATTCATATGGCGGATCAGTGAAAGAAGGCATTGCGATCTATAACATGTTGAAGCGGAAAAAATGCAAAGAAATCATTGCATATGTTGACGGCTTCGCATATTCGATTGCTTCCGTTATTTTGCAGGCGGCAGACAGAAGGATCATGGGACTGGGGACAAGCCTTTTGATTCACAACATGTGGCTTTCGATTGCCGGAAACGCAGAAGATCTGCGGAAGGCAGCAGACGATCTTGACGTTCTTATGGAATCAAACCGACAGATCTATCTTGAACGCGCCACAATCAGCGAAGAAGAGTTGATCGAAATGATGAACAACGAAACCTATTTGACACCAGACAAGGCAGTGGAAATGGGCTTTGCTGACGAAGTGGACAAAGAAACGGAAGCAGATCCAGAAGACGCGCTTGCAGCAGTGCAGCAGCAGTTGCAGCAGCTTCGAAGAACAATGGCAGAGCAGAAGTCATTCAGAACAGAACTGCTTGCATTCTGCAAAGGCGCAGCACAAAAGAAAAACGAAGATCAGAACGACGATTCTGACGAAGAGAATGACACAGACGACGAAGACGACGAAGAAGACGACAAAAACAAAAAGGACGACAAGAAACAGTCAAAAAACCTTGCTGCCTTATTAGCGCAGGCGGCGAAAACAAATCTTTCAAAGTGAGGTAGAAAAAATGAAAAGTAAAGACGTAAAGGCATTAACCAGAGAAGAACTTGCACAGAAGTTCAATGAAGCATTGAAGACAAACGATCCCGAACGGGTAGCGCAGGCAATGGCAGACATGGCAGAGGGGATCCAGAACGAGATCATGGAAAGGGCGCAGTCTGTGGCAAACATTGAACAGCTTGACGCGCAGGCGTTATCTTCCAGAGGGCTTCGTCAGCTGACTTCCAGCGAAAAGAAGTATTATGAAAAGCTGATTGAAGCAATGAAATCCGACAATCCAAAGCAGGCACTTAGTTCTTTAGAAGTGACAATGCCGGAAACAATCATTGAAGACGTGTTCGAAGATTTAAGAAGAGAACACCCGCTTCTTGCAGCGATCAACTTCCAGAACACAACCTATGTGACAGAGTGGATCTTGAGCAAAAACGGAAAACAGAAAGCAAAATGGGGAGCAATTACGGCAGAGGTAACAAAGGAACTGGAAGGCGAATTCGAAAAAATGAACATGACTTTGAATTCCCTGACTGCATGGCTGCCGGTTGCGAAGTCTATGCTGGATCTGGGCGCACAGTGGCTTGACAGCTACGTTCGCGAGGTATTAAAAGACGCGATCTACTGCGGACTTGAAGAAGCGATTGTGGCTGGTACTGGAATTGATATGCCGATCGGAATGATGAAGGATCTTTCCGCAAGCAAAACAGAAGAAGATCCGTACCCAGACAAAGCAGCCGTAAAGATCACCCGATTCGACGCGCAGCAGTACGGCGGAGTCATTGCGAAGCTTGCACTTTCCAGAAACAACCGTCCGCGAAAAGTGGCAGGGGTGATCATGGTAGTCAATCCAGTTGACTATTTCGCAAAAGTAATGCCTGCAACAACTGTTCAGCGCCCAGACGGTACGTTTGCAAATGATGTGCTGCCGTACCCGACAACCGTGATTCAGTGCGAAGAAGTTCCGGCAGGAAAAGCCGTGGTCGGAATTGCTGACAAATACTTCATGGGAATGGGAACAAGCAAAGACGGCGTGATCGAATATGACGACAGCTACAAGTTTTTACAGCGCGAAAGAGTGTATGCAGCTTTCTTATACGGCAACGGAAAGCCGCTTGACAACAACGCATTCACTGTGCTTGACATTTCCGCGCTTGAACCTATGGTCTATGTCGTAGAAACTGGCACAAAAGAAGTTGTGGTCGAGAAGACTGCATGGACAGAAGAAGAACTGAACGTGCTGACAGTGGACAAGATCAAAGGTCTTGCAGCGTACAAGGGATATGAGATCACAAAGACTGTGAAGGCGGAAGTGATCGCAGAGTTCCTTGCAGCGCAGGAAGCAGCAGAGCAGGAATAAAAAGGACGGCAGCAGGGCTGAAAAGCTTTGCTGCCATTGTCGAAGGCGGTGAAGTATGGAGAACATAACCAACAAAGACGAACTTCTGGAACAAATTCTGAATGAACTTGATCACACATTTCACGACGAAGCGTTTGAAAAGAAAATCAATGGGATCATAAAGCGTGGCAAAGCGTATCTGAATGACAAATTCGGATCCGAAATCAATTTTGCAGAAGACGGAATCGCAATGGAATTGCTTGTGTCATATTGCAGATATGGAAGATCAAATGCGATCGAACAGTTTCGGCATGATTTTCAGACAGAATTGACAGCACTTGCGCTTCGCGGAGCATTAAAGAGCGCAGAAAGCGGGGGAACGCAATGAAAAGCAAATTCGAAGAGTTCAACGACGGAATTGCAAGGCTTTATTCTGTGAATGACGACGAAAAACTGGTTCCGAAAATGAAAGAAGAAATCCGTTTCGGAGAAGAAAACGTCAGCATTCAAAGGCATTATGCAGCGCAGTCGGCAGATCAGCAAGTGGATCGCATGATACATGTGTTATATTCGCCGATATTCGAAGCGCATGACGTGATTGTCATTGAAGAAGAACAGTTTGACGTAGAAAAAGTGGACAATTTGAAGAAGAACTTTCCGCCGATCTCAAAACTGACGCTGATCAAGCTTGAAAAGCACAGAAAGAAGGAATTTGCGTGAAAGTAAATGCTGGAAATGCGATCAAGCCGGAACAATTTGCGGGAGAATTGGCAAGTGTTCTGGAAGACTGGTACAACACGGAAGAAGCAAAGTTTTTTGACGCGATCGACGAAGCTGCGGAAAAGTGCAATGAAACAGCGAAGTCGTATCTTTCGAAAGGACACGGCATTTCAACGGGGGAATACATAGGACATTTCGCGATTGAAAAAGAAATGCTGACAAAGCACCATAAGCAGGCGACATGGTACGTTGAAGCCCCAGAATACCGCTTGACGCATTTGCTTGAAAACGGACACGCAAAGAGAAACGGCGGAAGAACAAAGCCAGTGAAGCATATTGCACACGGGCGACGAATAGCAGAACAAGTTCTTGAAGAGAGAATGAAAGACATGTGGCAGGGGTGAGAAAATGGAAGACATTGTGAAAGCACTTGAAGACGAAACAAAGATTCCAACGGCAGACACGGCTTTCACAAAGCCACAGAAGCTGCCGTTCACGGCTGTTCTGAATACGGTTGAAAGCGACGGCGACGACTTCAAACACAGAATCGTTCTTCACAACGATCTTGCGGTTGAATTTTACGCCGAACGGATCGACAGAGCAAACGAAAAGAAGCTGGAAGCATTCTTCGACAAACAGTTCTGGAACTGGAAGAGGGAAAGAACATGGCTGACGGACGAAAAGTGCTTCGAAACAATATATCTGATCAACTATACAGAAAGGGTGTAAAAAATGAAAAAAGGATCAAAAGAAAAAGTCACAATGGGAAGCGGTGAAGTGTTCATTGATGAATTCAACGGGCAGCTTCCAGAATTCGCAACCTTGATCGAAACCATGATGACCGACGAAAAGCGTGCAGGCTGGATCAAGGGCGGCGCGTCGATCGAATACAAGCCGACAATGACCACAGAAAAAGACGATCTGGGGCATATCGTGAAAGAAGTGCTGACTGACGAAGAAGCAACATTCAAGACGGGGCTTTTCACATGGAACGCAGAAACATTGCAGAAGCTGTGTTCTACGGCAAGACTGGAAACAGCGGGAAAGTACAGAATCTTGAAAGTGGGCGGAACTTCCAACGACGACGGCAAGCAGTACGTCATTCTGTTTGTGCATAAAGATCCAGTGGAAGGAAATTGCTATCTTGTTATTGTCGGCAGAAATTCAGCCGGATTCACGATCACATGGGCGACAGATTCCGCGACGGTTATTGACGCAGAATTCGGCTGCAAGCCGCAGGACGACGAAGGCACGCTGATCCAGTTCGTTGAAGAAATCGACGAAGAGTACAAGGAAGAGTACACAGAAGAGGAATTGAACGTGCTGACGATTGAACAGATCAAACTGATTGCGACAGCGAAGGGATATACAATCACAAAGACCGTAAAAGCAGAAATTATCGCAGAATTTCTTGCAGCACAGGAAGCAGCAAAGCAGCAGTAAATGAAAAGGGGCTGGGGAACCAGCCCCAGAACAGACGAAAGGAAGGAAAGTGCATGAATTACAAAGTAAATTTTCAAAAAGCGAAAAGAAATTACATGGTTTTGACCTTTGACGACGTTGAAGACGGCAAACAGATCGAAAAAACAATTCTGGTAGGTATGCCGAAGAAGAAGATCTTCGACATGCTTATGGATCTGCAAGACACAATCAAATTGAATGGCGAACCAGAGGACGAAAAGGAGAAGTCGCAGAGAAACAGACAGATCATTGATGAAGTGTATGAACTTGTCAGCGTGATTCTGTCAAACAATATGGCTGGTGAAAAAATAACGGTTGACTGGGTTAGCGAACAAATGGAATTCGGAGAAATGAAAGAATTTCTTGCAATGTATGTGCGATTCTGCAAAGGGGAAGCAGCTGCCCCAAATTAACGATCCCGTTCTATCCGCTTGACGACGAAGACTGCTTCGACATACCGACGTATTATGAACACTTAGTGCATGAATACACGGGGTTGAATGTGAATGAAATTGAAGAACTGGAATATATAGACTATTTGCAATATAGACGCGACGCTTTCATTCACGAAATGAACAAGACAGAGGAAGGGCGGGAATATCTGGAAAACGCATACACACTGACACAGACTAAGCCAGACAGAATCAAGCTGCGATCACTTTTCGGAAAGAAAGGGTGAAAGCATGGCGAAAGGCTTGAAGGGCATTACAGTCACGATCGACGGAAATCCGACGCCATTGAACAAAGCATTGTCGTCGGTCAACACTAATGCAAAAAGCCTACAATCTGAATTAAAGGGCGTCAATTCTCTTTTGAAGTTAGATCCGAAAAACACAGAATTGATCGCACAAAAGCAAATAATTTTGAAAAACGCTGTTTCCGAAACAGAAGAGAAGTTGAAACTTCTGACACAAGCTGAAAAGGAAATGTCGGCAGCAGGAAAAGACATAAACGACGACGGCTACAGAGATCTACAGCGTGAAATCGTACTTGCACGTTCGAAGCTGACTGAATTTAAGACAGAACTGAAAGCCGTTGAAGAGCAGCAGAAGAAAACGGCAAAAGAATCAGAAACACTTGGGCAGAAGATCGGGAAGTTCGCAAGCCATATTCCCGTCGTGAATAAGCTTGCAGACGGCTTTGTTTCTGTAAAATCGAAGATCACGGACACAGTGAAACAGTCCGAAGGAATCAAAAAGATTTCTTCTGCGATAGAAGGGGCAAAACAGAAAGCGGAAGACTTCAAGAACGCGCACCCAGCCGTGCAGAAGGTGGCGGACGCGTTCGGGAAAGTAAAGACAACGGCAGAGGACGTGAAAGCTAAACTTCCGTCTGTGTCAACAGCACTGAAAGCCACTGGCGACGCGGCAGCAGCAGCGGCAAAGGGCGGATTCACGGTTTTGACGGGTGTTGTTGGCGGAACGGTCAAAGCGTTCGCGGCGTTTTCAACAGCAGCTGTCACGGCAGGCGTAGCAGTTGGAAAAGCGGCTGTCGATTCATACGCAGAGTACGAACAGCTTGTCGGCGGCGTTGATACACTGTTCGGCGAATCTTCGGAAGCAGTGCAAAAATACGCCGATAACGCATACAAGACGGCTGGAATGTCTGCAAATGAGTACATGCAGACTGTAACAAGCTTTTCTGCGTCGCTGCTTCAAAGCATGGGCGGCGACACAGAAGCAGCCGCGAAAAAAGCAGACATGGCAATCGTTGACATGTCTGACAACGCAAATAAAATGGGTTCAAGCATGGAATCCATACAGAACGCATATCAAGGCTTTGCAAAGCAGAATTATACAATGCTTGACAACTTAAAGCTGGGATATGGCGGCACGAAAGAAGAAATGCAAAGGCTTCTGGACGACGCAACGAAGCTTTCTGGCGTAGAATATGACATTTCAAGCTATTCAGACATAGTTGACGCGATCCATGTCGTACAAACTGAAATGGGAATCACGGGAACGACGGCAAAAGAAGCAAGCACGACAATCACTGGTTCAATCAGTTCCATGAAAGGGGCATACCAGAATTTATTGACTGGGCTTGCAGACGGCGACGCGGATCTGGATTCACTGATCGACGACTTGGCGAATTCCGTTCTGACGGTAATTGACAATATTGTTCCGCGCATTCTGGAAACCGTACCGCGAATCGTGGAAGCAGTGCCACAGCTGGCGGAAAGCCTTTCAACTGTAGCAAATGAACTTGCGACGCAGGCAGGAACGCTGATTCAATCGCTACTGCCGCCGCTACTACAAGCATTTTTCACGCTGATTCAAACAGCGATCAACACACTTCCGACACTTCTGCCGCAGCTTCTCAATGCGGCAATGACGCTTTTCACTGGGATATTATCGGGACTACAACAGACAATCCCGCTTCTTCTGGCAATGCTGCCAGACATGATCAATCAAGTGACAGCGACGCTTTCAGCAAATCTTCCGCAGATCATAGCTTCTGGAATTGATATTCTTATCAGCTTGATCAACGGAATCACGCAAACGATCCCCACACTTATTCAAGCAATTATTGATTTATTCCCCGTGATTTTGAATTCTATTGCGGAGAATTTACCAAAAATCGTACAAGCCGGACTTGAATTGCTGATCTCACTGGTCAACGGAATTGTGCAGGCAATCCCCCAGCTGATCGCAATGCTTCCGACAATCATCACGACGATCGTTTCGACATTGACTGGAATGCTGCCGCGAATCATTCAAGCCGGAATCACGATTTTGACTTCGCTGATCAGCGGAATCATTCAAGCGATTCCCCAGCTGATCGCAGCCGTTCCACAGATTATACAGTCAATCGTCACAACGCTGACGACGAATTTGCCTAAAATCATTCAAATGGGAATCCAGCTGATCGGATCTTTGATCAGTGGACTTGTGCAGGCAATCCCGTCGCTGATCGCAGCCGTCCCGCAGATTATATCTGCAATCTGGGACACGATTATGAATACAAACTGGCTGCAATTAGGAAAAAACATCATAGACGGAGTAATTCAAGGCGTAAAGAACGCAGCAAGCAGTCTGATCAATGTGTTCAAAGATCTTGCTTCGTCAGCACTGGACGCCGTGAAAGATTTCTTCGGGATTCATTCGCCGTCAACGGTAATGCGCGATCAAGTCGGAAAAATGCTTCCGGCTGGTATGGCAGAGGGCGTTGAAGAGGGAATGGACGAAGAAGAAGCGCGGATTCAAGAAGCAATGCGAAAAGGCGTCCCGACAACTATTGACAGTTATATCAACGCAAAAGGTGGTTCGGTGGAAATGGCAGCAGCGGCAGCAGGCGGCGGATTCACGCAGAACATCACAATCAACAGTCCGAAGGAATTATCGCCGTCAGAGGTGGCACGACAGACAAGGAACCAGACAAGACAAATCGTGCTGAATATGAACAAGAAAGGGTGAAGAAAATGAAAAAAATTACATGCAGGAATGACAGTGGCATGGAAGTCGAATTCACATATGAACACGACGAACACGAATTCTTTCTTGTAAGCTGCGACGGTATCTACAGCATAAAAAATGCGATCAAGACATCAAAAAACGCAACGACTGACGGCACAACGTACAGCGGCGAAGGGTTGGAACAAAGAAACATTGTTCTGACGGTAAACATGATCAGAAATTACAGACAGAATCGCGAATTCCTTTCAAAAGTATTCAAGATTCATTCGGAAGGCACATTCATTCACGAAGAAGACGGGGACAGCAGGGAAATCAAATACAGAGTAGAAGACATTGGCGTCGCTGAAAAAGGGATCATCAGATCGGCAGTTATTTCGCTGATCTGCTGTGATCCCTACTTCACAGACGGCGAAGACATTCGAATCGAAATGTCGCAGTGGTATGACGACTGGGAATGGGAATGCGAAATTCCAGAAGAAGGCATGGAATTCGGACACAGGGAAACGGACACGATCAAGCAAGTGGACAACGAAAGCACGAAAGACGTCGGAATCACAATCACGCTGGAAGCAGACGACATTGTGGTCAATCCGATTATATACAATCAGACGACGAATGAAACGTTGAAGCTGCTTTGTACAATGCAGCCGAACGATAGAATCACAATCAAGACCATAGAAGGAAACATCACTGTCGAACTTCTACGGGACGGAATCACAAGCGACTACAACTACACTGTAGACGAAGACAACGACGGATATATTCAGCTTATCATGGGAACAAACGTGATCAAATACGACGCAGACGAAGGCGTGGAATATCTGAACGTAAAATTTGAATACAAAAATCAGTACATATTCGCATAAGGGGGAAAACGGAATGTCAACACAAAACAAAGCCACAGTCGTTTCGTATGACAAAAATCTGAACCGCCTTGGAGTGATTGACGTATTCAGAAGCTTGATCTGGACGCGCAAATATTACGAATGCGGAACATTTGAAATACATGCGCCGCTGAATGCGCGAAATTTGCAGCTGCTGGCGGAAAACAATATTCTGTCAAAACGCGAGTACAGATCGAAGAACGGACAGATCGAAAAGACACAGAGCAAAGAAAGCGGAATCGTTGAGTATATAGCGATTGACGACACAGTGAACGAGATCACAGCAAAAGGAAGGTTCCTTTCGTCGCTCATGGATAGACGGGCGATCAAGACCGTTGTGAACTTCAACGGAACGACAGAAGCAGGAATGCGGAAGCTGGTGCAGATTGTGACGCCCATGCCTTTTGTGACACTGGGAGCATTGAACGGATTTACTGAAAAAGTCAGATTTCAAGTGTCATACAAGGAACTATACACATATATGTGCAAATTATCGCGATATAGCGACATAGGGTTCAACATACGGGCGGATTTCAAGGCAAAGAAGTTCTTTTTCGAAACGTACAAAGGGCAGGACAAAACAGAAAACCAGCACGAACGAAGTCAGGTGATCTTTTCAGAGGTTCACAAGAATCTGAACGGCGTGTCTTATGTATTCAGTAACCAGAACACGAAGACATGTGCAATCGTAGCAGGCGAAGGAGAAGGAACCGCCAGAACGCTTGTGACGGTAGGCGGCGGCAGTGGCTGGGATCTGCGCGAAGTAATTGTTGACGCAAGGGACGTTCAGAAGGGCGACATGACAACGGCAGAATACACAGAAACATTGAAACAGAAGGGAAATGAAAAGCTTGCTGAATATGGAGTTGTAGAAGCTATGGAAGCGCAGACGAAGCCTTTCGTGAACTTCGTATATCGTGAACATTACGATCTGGGCGACATTGTGACAGTGAAAAAGATTATGTGGGGAATCGAAATGGACAAGCGGATCACAGAGATTCAAGAAATCTTTGAAGACGGCGGGTTCGACATTGTACCCACGTTCGGGGATCCACTTCCCGAAAAAGTAGATCTGGACGATTAGAAAGAAGGTGAACAAGTGGAAATTGCAACATTCTTCAATTCAAAGGGCGGCGATCGGAAATACAATGCTTCGCACTGGGCGAACTATTTCAAGCCATTGTTCCGCAGCGGAGTATTCAACGGAGATCTGAAAGTCACTGCAAACGGGAAAATGTCTGTGACGGTGGCGACTGGTTATGCGTGGCTTGAAGGCTACGGCTACCAGAACACGGAACCGCTTGAAATTGATCTGGAAGTCGCCAGCGGAAATCTGAACAGATATGACGCAATTAAAATCAAGCTTGATCTTTCTGCAAGGACAATCAAAGCGTATGCAGA
This sequence comes from Roseburia hominis, assembly GCA_021771815.1. GTDB lineage: Bacteria > Bacillota > Clostridia > Lachnospirales > Lachnospiraceae > Roseburia > Roseburia hominis_A. The sequence goes on along the minus strand of JAETOE010000002.1, from coordinate 98,744 downwards.
CAAAGGCGGAAACGCAACAACGCCGACGTGTCCGACAAACGTGCGAAGTGAAACGGTGTACGAAGTCACGATTGCAGAAATCAACATACCAGCAGGAACAACAGCGATCACGCAGTCAATGATCACAGACACAAGAATGGACGAATCAAAATGCGGCTGGGTTGCTGGTGCTGTAACACAGATTGACTTTTCGCAAATATACGAACAATTCACAACGTATTTTGCAGAGCAGAAAGCAAGGATCGCTTTCGACGTGGAAGGCTTTGAAGACGACATTGACGAAAAGAAGGAAGACGCGACAGCATATTTGCAGCAGTACAAAGGCAATGTGGACGCAGACAAAACGGCAGCAGACGAATTTCTGGAAAACTTCAAACAGTATTTGCAGAATTACACAAGCCAGCAGCAGGGAGAATTCGAAGCATGGGTGGAACAAATCAAAGGAATTCTGGACGACGAAACGGCAGGAAATCTTTTGCTTTTGATTCAAGACCTTCAAAGCCGCGTTGACATACTGGAAACAGTTGCTGTTACAAATGAAGTTGTGCAGACTATCACAACAAGCGACGAATATATTCTGATCACGGACGACGGGGAGAGAATCGGCGCAAGGAAAATCTTTGCGACTTTATAAGAAAGGACTGAAAAAATGAGTTTACCAGAAAAAACGATCAATCAGATCGCACAGACAACAGAAATCACAGCCGACGACATTCTGATCGTGGAAACGTCAAACGGCACAAAGACAATCAAATATTCTGAATTGATGAAAGCTGTTAAAACTTCGCTGGGAGTAGTTGACACGCTTGACATCACGGAAAAAGGCTACATTCCAGAAGGTTATCTTGTGGCTGCGGCACTGGAAGACAAGCAGGCACAAATCCGCGCTTCCTATGGGTATTTCGGAAAAGAATTGCCGTTCGCATGGGCGGAAATCGACGAAAAAGAAACTGCGGGCGACTTTTCGGGAATCAATGTCGGAGATTATAAAGATATTATGCTGACGAACGGTGAAAAAGTTCGAATGGAAGTCGCAGGAATCAACACAAGAAAAGGCTATGCGACAAACAATAACAACTGCATTCACTGGATCAGTCGCGATTGTCTTGCAACCACATACAAAATGAATGAAACCAACACAAACACGGGCGGGTTCCCTGCAAGCGCACTGAAAACGACGCTGAATACAACAATTTACAATATGCTGCCAGCTGATGTGAAAGCGGTTATCAAAACGAACAAACGTCTGTGCAGCAAAAAAGGATCATGGGATTGGCAGGAAGATCAGAAGTTGTGGCTTCCTTCCGAAGTAGAAGTCTGGGGGTTCAACAGCTGGTCAGAAGTTGGCTATGGAAACGGAAATGCTGTTCAGTTTGAGATCTTCCGCGGATCCCTTGCTCATATCAACAAAGGACTGGGCTTCGGGAAAGCGGAGCAGGGTTCACGTTCCGGCTGGTGGTGTGAGTCCCCGGCCGCGTCGAACACGACGTACTTTTGTAGTGTCTACAACAATGGTCGTCCCGGCCACAACTATGCTTCGACGCCGCTTGGCGTCCCCCTCTGCTTTGATACATAATCTTGAATCACGCGAAAAAATCACGCCGCCGCGTGCGGCGTGATAAACCAAAGACGGAAGGTGTGAAAAGATATGAGTGTATTGAAAAGCAGGCGCGAACAATCAGAAATGCAGTTCTTTCAGACGGCAGTTGACATTCAAGACAAGCTGATCGAATTTTGCATGAAAGAAGAAGTTATTCCGAAGAAATACCGATTTGTGTATGCTATGCCGATCATAGCGACGGCACAACAGCTGGTCGATAACGTGGTGGACGCGAACACGATCTATGTGAAGAGCAACGAAGACGCGATTGATCGACGGAGATACCAGCAACGCGCAAGCGGGGACTGCGAAAAGCTTCTGCAAAAGCTTCAAAGCCTGCGTAGCGTGCGAGGGATAGACAGCGCACAGCTGAAAGAGATTGTCGGCATGATTATTTCTGAAAAAGGATATATCACAGCATGGAGAAAATCAGACAATCAAAGATACAAGGAAATGAAGAAAGCAAGCAATCCGGCAGCTGAAAAGCAGTAGGATCGCAATATTATCGGTTAAGTATTGAAAGCAGGGTTCACGTTCCAACTGGTGGTGTGAGTCCCCGAACGCGTCGAACACGACGAACTTTTGTAATGTCAACAACAATGGTAATCCCAACAACAACAATGCTTCGACGCCGCTTGGCGTCCCCCTCTGATTATTTCAATGCCCCGTCCGAGTAGGAAACGAAAGCAGTGGCACAAAGAAAATAAGGAATGCTTGACCGTCCCGAAAGGGTAAATTTACACACCGACAACAGCTGACGGACGCTGCTTGCATGGCAAGGATCGCGCAGCCTTGTTTCATGTCAGCTGTTTATGTACATAGCGGCGCAAAATTTATGTATGCGGGGTGTTTTATGACAAGTGAAGAAAGAAGAGCCGCCAGACGGCTTCGAAGAGAAGAAGCAAGAAGGCGGAAGAAGCAGAAAGTCAACGACGAACACGGAAAACTGGAAGCGATTTTCGATTATGGAAATCTACTGAATGCGTTTGACGTAGCGAAGAAGGGTGTGCGCTGGAAGTGCAGCGTACAGAGATATGAAGCAAGCCTTCTTCGGAAGACATACGAAACACACATGAAGCTTCTTGCAGGCGAAGACATAAGACGCGGCTTTCATAATTTCACGATTATGGAACGCGGAAAGCTGCGGGACATTAGCAGCGTTCACATATCAGAAAGAGTGGTTCAAAGATCAGCCTGCGACAATGTTCTTGTGCCGATACTGACAAGAACAATTATTTCAGACAATATGGCTTGCATTAAAGGAAGGGGAACACATGCGACGATTGATCGCGTCGCCTTCTTCCTGCGGGAGTATTACAGAAAGACGGGCAGCAATGAAGGCGTGATTGTCTTAATTGATTTCACGAACTTCTTCGGGAATATGCAACACTGGTACATTCGAACGATTTTGCAAAAGCATTTTACCGACAAAGAAGTGGTTGAATTCATAATGCTATTTGTGGAAGCCTTTGGGGAAGTCGGCTGCGGTCTGGGAAGTCAAATTTCACAGATAGTCGGCACGATATACCCGAATGAAGCAGACCATTTCGCAAAGGAAGTGTTGCAGATCCGCGCGTATATCCGATACATGGACGACACATTCATGGCATTTCGGACAAAAGAAGAAGCAGACGCGGCAATCGAAGCACTATTCGCAATCTATGAAAGAATAGGAATTGTTGTGAATAAGAGGAAAACGCGGAAAGTATCAATGAAACACGGCTTCACGTTTCTGAAAACACAATTCAGACTGACAGACAGCGGAAAAGTGATCATGCGCCCTTGTCGGCAGGCAGTAACGCGCGAAAGAAGGAAGCTGAAAAAGCTGAAAAAGAAACTTGACGAAGGCAGAATCACATTTGAAGAAGTACGGCAGCAATATCAATCGTGGAAAGGCTACATGAAACACAAAATGTCATGGCGTACAGTGCAGAACATGGACAGGCTTTTCAATGAACTGTTTATAGAAAACTGGAAAGGAAAGGAAGAAGCGCATGAAATTCAAATTCAAAGGAAGCGAAACAATATTCGAAGGATCTGTCAAGAAAGTCGCACAAAATATGTTGCTTGTGCAGGCGGATCGGAGCATTAAAGGGAAAGACGCGTCTGTGATTGAAATTGTATCTGACGACGGGCGCACAGTGGCGAAATATGAAGGTTATGCCACTGTATATAGGACGCTTGAAGACGCGACAATCTATTCAAACGACGGCACAATCTATGCGGAGCAGGAAGAACAGCAGCCGGACGCAGAACAGATCAGAACTGCGAAGCTTGCGGAAGTGTCAAACCGCTGTGAAAGCACGATTTTTGCAGGCGTTGACGTTACACTTTCAGACGGCACGACAGAACACATCAGTCTGACAGAAAAAGATCAGATCAATTTGTTCGGCAAACAAAGCCAGCTTGCGGCAGGAGTGGCAAAGCTTGAATACCATGAAGACGGGCAGCTTTGCAAATACTATTCTGCCGAAGACATGACGGCGATCATCACAGCCGCAATGCAGTTTGTGTCATATCACACAACCTATTGCAACAGCTTGAACGCATGGATCAAGGGCGCAGAGAATGTCGAAGAGTTAAGCGGCATTTACTATGGCGCACAGATTCCGGACAAATACAAGTCGGAAGTGCTGAAAGACTACGAAGCAGCACAGAAAGCGTGATCGCATGAAACAAATTGTGAAGTATATTGTTCTGTTTCTGGTAGGCGGCGCAATATACGCGCTTTGTGAACTGGCGTTTCGCGGGTACACATTCAAGGCAATGGCGTTCGTCGGCGGGATATGCTTTATATTATGCGGTCTTGTCAATGAATTCATGGACTGGAAGACGCCGCTTCAAATTCAAATGCTGATATGTGCAATCATAATCACAGCGATCGAATTCGTTGCGGGACTTATTTTGAATGTATGGCTGAATCTGGATATGTGGGACTATTCGAACATGAAATTCAATGTCATGGGGCAGATATGTCCGCAATTCTTCGCAGCATGGTTCGCACTGGCTTTGCCAGCAATAACACTTGACGATTTTATTCGCTGGAAATTCTTTTCAGAAGAAAAGCCGCGCTATCAATTCACATTCCAGAAGGACAACTTCGAATGTGCTGCGCTGGGAATGAACGGGATCTGCAAGCGTTATCTGGAAAAGTGCGAATACAGATACTGTAAATCAAGAAACAAATGCGGAGAATGCAAGAATTACATGTTCCCAGCGGATCAGAAACCTTGCAAAAACTGCAAACATGTTCGGAGGTAGAAGAAATGACAACACATAATTTTTCAGAAGCACTGGTTGACAAATACAACGCAATCGCTGGCGCGATTGTGGCGGGACTGACAGCAATTTTCGGGATCTATTGGTACATTTTCGCGGCTTATCTTGTTTTGAACATTGCGGACTGGTTGACGGGCTGGTACAAGTCCAGAAGACGCGGCGAAGAATCAAGCAAAGTGGGAATCAAGGGAGCAGCGAAAAAGCTTGGGTACTGGGCGATCATTCTTGTGGCATTTATGATCAGCTATGTTTTCACGCACTTAGGAACAGATCTTCTGGGCGTGGATCTTTCCTTCCTTTCAATGATTGGCTGGTTCACACTGGCAATGCTGCTTGTAAATGAAGCACGCAGCATTCTTGAAAACCTTGTGGAATGCGGCTACAACGTACCAGAATTTTTGATCAAGGGGCTGGCAGTGGCACAGAAGCTTTTGAACAAGAGAATCGGCACAGAAGACGAAGAAGACACAGCTGACGCCGAAGAATAAAAAGAAAGCCCCGCAGCTGGCGGGGCAATCCCAAAGAAAGGGGAAAGCAGAATGAAAAGCGAACATACAAAGAATATGAGCGACGCAGAAATCAAAGAACTGCGGAAAAGCGTTGAAAGCATGACGGAAGAAGAACTGGCGAAATTCAGAAACAGCTTCGATCCCGACGACATGGGATTCAGCGGGGAAGAAGGTGACGTCGAATGAATATCAACAGAAATTATTTGACGAAGATCAACTTCACGGATAAAAACAGCACAGCAAGAATCAAATACATAGTGATCCATTATTTCGGTGGACTTGCAACCGCACAGAATCTGGCGCAATACTGGGCGAGAGAGTACGCAGGCGCGTCGGCACATTACGCGGTAGGACATGCAGGCGAAGTCTTCCAGATCGTTGACGACGACGACGTGGCTTGGCACTGTGGCGCAAATTCATACACGCATAAAGAGTGCCGCAATTCGAATTCAATCGGAATCGAAATGGCAGTCAAAAAGAGAAACACGGCAACGCTTTCCGCTACTGACAAAGACTGGTATTTCACAAAAGAAACAGTCGCGGCAGCAGCAGAGTTGACGCGGCAGCTTATGAAGAAGTACAATATTCCCGCAGATCATGTCATTCGCCATTATGACGTCACGGGGAAAATTTGCCCGAATCCGTATGTCTACAATGTAACGGAAGAAACATGGCAGGAATTCAAGGCAGCAATCGCACAGAAAGGCACAACAGAAGGCTTCACAAGAATCATGGGGCGTTCCGTAGCGTCTGCCGAACAGATTGCAGAATATTACATCAAGAACAATCCAGACACTGCTTCTTTTGCACTGGATATGGCACGACTGTTCATTGAAGAAGGCGACGCAGAGGGCGTTCGCGGTGACGTGGCAGCAGCCCAGACTTCCGTTGAAACGGGACACTTGAAATTCGAAGGAAGTGCAGTGACGTTGAATCAGAACAATTTCTGCGGAATGGGCGTGACGTCGAACGGCATGAAGGGCAACAGCTTCGCAACTATGCGCGAAGGAATCCGCGCACAGATCCAGCACTTGAAAGCCTATGGATCCACAGAAGCACTGAAAAATGCCTGCGTAGATCCGCGCTTCAAGTATGTTCAAAGAGGTTGTGCAGAATATGTTGAATGGCTGGGACAAAAAGAAAATCCGAACGGCAAAGGCTGGGCGGCTGGCGCAAATTATGGTGCAGCTATTCTGAAAAACCTTGCAGCGATTATCGGAGAGCAGGGAGCAGGCGAAGGGAACCAGAATACAAGCGAAGAAAAGGCACTTTCTGGATATGCGAAGATCATATACAAGGGAAGCGACGGCGTGAATTATAGATCAGTTCCCGACTACAATGCAGCGGCAGCAGGCGTGGCAAAATACGGGGAGATCTTCACAATCGTCGGGGAAAGCGGCGACTTCTACAAATTAAAGTCCGGCTGGTATCTGACGAAGCGTTCTGATCTGGTTGAAGTGATCCACACATTATGATATAATGGACAAAGAAAAGTTCTATGAAAACGTGTAAAAACGCGCGAGTACAACACGCGCAATATACAAAGGCGGCTGCGGAGCCTGAAAAACCGCTGTTTACTGTTTCCATCGAGGAAGCTCATAAGGCTGGCAAGTTCTAAGAAACTGCACTTCAATAAAAGAATAAAAAGACTTTCATTTCTGAGGACAGACCGTATCATAGTTCGAAGCGGTCTGTCCTCTTTTTTTGAACTTTTTCGCGCCCGATTTTTGCCAAATCCGCAAAAAATAATGTCAAATCCGCAAAAAATATACAAGTAATAAAAGTAATTGATAAAATGTAAATATTATGAAAATAAGACCAGCGTGAAATTTCCGGGTGTGAGATCCCTATAATGCGGTGGATTATAATATGCGGGAAGGAGAAACAAAAAGATGTTAAAGACAATTAAAGGCAGACTCACGGTCAGTATGATTCTTATTGTTGTGACAAGCGTCCTTTTGACCACAGTGGGAATTATTGTAGTAGCGGGAAAGAATACGATCAAGGATCAGACGCAGGTGCTGCAGTTGAATGCGGACAAGTATGCGGAGGAAATCAACACATGGATTGAAAGTGAAAAAATGCTTTCGAACGGGGTGGCGGAAAGTATTTCGGCCGGAGGAAATACGGATACGGATTTTATTCAGTCAGTGGTAGACACCCATGCGGCAGGACGTGATGAACTTTTGAATTTATACTGCGGAACGAGTGACAGCAGATTTATCTGGTCGAACAGGGAGATAGAGATGCCGGAGGGCTATGATCCGGTGCAGCGGGGCTGGTATCAGCAGGCGGCGAATGAAGGAAGCATTATCGTGACGGATCCTTACTGTGATGCGTTGACGGGGCAGATGTGTACAACGATTGCCGCACCTGTATACATAGAGAATGAACTGGTAGGGGTGATCGGTCTGGATGTTACGCTTGAAACGGTGACAGAGTTGACAGACAGCATTAATTACGAGGATGGCGTATATGGCTTTCTTGTGGACAGCGGCGGTCAGTATGTAGTACATCAGAACAAGGAATATGAACCGAAGGAGGAGACAACTGTCGGCGCGGCGGACGTTTTGCCAAAGCTGGGTGAACTGATTGGGAGAGCGCAGAGTGAGGTGATAAAGTTTGCCGACTATGACGGCAGCACATGCTATTTTGCGCTCGCAAAAATAGAGGGCTGTAACTGGACTCTGGGTGTTGTGGTGCCTGCAGCAAATGTTACGCATTCTCTTGTGACAATGATTATGATTACGGTCGTGATTGCGCTTATTGTAATTGTGTTTGTGGCAGTCTTTATGACGGGTCTGATCGGAAAAATGCTTGCACCGATACAGATGCTCAAGCAGTTTGCATCGGGTGATTTTTCCGAAAACACATTCGTTGAAAAGTCAATTCCAGTGGAATATAAGAATGAGACGGAACAGATCAGCAAGGCGACCGTGGAGGTAAGGCAGCAGATTCGTGAAATTATTTTAAATACAAAGAATGAGGCGGAGCATATTGGCGCCATCGCCAAAGGCGCCTCTGCAAGGATGGAAATATTAGATAAGGATATTTTTGGCGTTACGGATTCTGCCAGTCTGGTGATGGAACAGACGGTGAGGGCAAGAGAGCTGTCGGAAAATATTAAAAACAACGGTCAGGAGCTTGGAAATGCCATTGAGAGTGTGGCATCGAAAGCAGGAGAAGCGGCAGAGCAGTCAAGCGGTATCATGGTGCGGGCAGGAGAGCAGTATGATGCCTTCAAACAGTCTGCGGATGAGGTTCTCCTTATATATAAGAAAACAGAAGGGGAGATGGAGCAGGCGATTAAGGACAGCGAACGGGTAGGTGAAATCAATGCCTTGACAGAAGAAATACTCTCCATCAGTTCGCAGACCAACCTTCTGGCATTGAATGCCTCGATAGAGGCGGCAAGAGCCGGAGAGGCAGGCAGAGGATTTGCTGTTGTAGCAGAGGAAATAAGAAGTCTGGCGGACAACTCAAGGCAGGCAGTGGATAAGATACGTCAGGTGACAGAGGGCATAGTAGAAAATGTTGCGTTCTTGTCCGAAAGTTCGAGAAGATTGCTGGAGTTTATGACTGGTAAAGTTATGGAGGACTACAGGAAAATGACAGAGCTTGCCGGAATGTATCAGGAAGATGCAGTATTTTATAGTAATATTTCCGCTGATCTGGGTGCCTCCTCGCAGGAAATGAGCGCAGGCATGACGGAAATCAATGCGTCGATTGCGTCGATTACAGAGCTTGTGGGAGAAATAGCGGAAACGATGCAGAATGTGAATGAGTCTGCGGAAAATTCGAGTGAAAATTCCGGTACAGTCAGAAGCCAGATGGAAGAACTGTTCCGGCTCAGTGAGCTTTTGAACCAAACCGTGGCATCGTTCCGGATATAGCGAATTTTCCTGTGGCGGGGTAAGATGGTGCATAAAAACTCATAGGGTAACCACAAGCTTAAACCAGCTACCGTCGGCGGTAAAAGTGAAAAAGGCATTATGTCTTTCGCAGAAAGCCATAATGGAGCGTGTGCCGATTCCGTGACCGGTTTTTAAAGCTTGCGGAAGCCCGTTTTTATCAAAGGAAATCCGCCCCGTATAAGGATTTTCAATTTCAAACATGAATGTCGGTTTATGGATGCATTTGACAATCATTTTTCTTTCATTTTTCGGAAGTTTTTCATTGGCTTTTATGGCATTTTCCAAAGCATTTGCAAAGCAGATGCTAAGTTCGGCGGAATCGACGGGGAGCGATTCCGGGATAGCAAGATAGAGTTCTGTTGTTATATCGGAATTTTTCGCCCGGTTCAGATAAGTGGTAAGCGTAGCATTTAAAATGGGATCGCTGCAGTAACGGGCGGGGCAGGCTATATCGTTTTTGGCAGAGGCTTCGGCGACATAAGCGAGAATAGCCTCGGCATTTCCTTCTCTTGCAAATATGGCGATAGCGGACAGCATATGATGCATGTCTTGTGAGATCTTTCTGACCTCCTCCGCTTTTCTTTTTGTCTCTTTCGCATGATTTCTTATATTCTGTATCTGTAAATCCAGAATTTCCCGGTTCTGTTCTTCTATCCGGTATTTATACTGTGTCCATAGGTATTGAAAGATTGCGTAGTAAATAATGAGGATGACGACGCATAGCAGATAAAATAACAAGAGGGATGACGGGTTTTGCGTATAATGCGCCGGATAAAGTATGACCGCCATGGAAAGAATGAAAAAGGAACTGGGGATGGAAGAGAGGATCCCCCAGCCTTTGGTAATTGTGTCTGCAATCTTTAAGAAAGGTTTTCTTAAGAAGAAAAATTCCAGAAAAATCACAATAAGGTAAGTAGGCAGGAGTAATATAGCGCCTGACGACACGGTACCGCCCCAAAATATATTGAGGATTGTCACGCTTATAATCAGATAGAGAGAGAGCAAAAGCTGAGAGAGCGCGCAAAAGACATGCCTTGCTAAGGAGGTATCTGCAATCAGGTAACTCACAATTACACCGGGGAGGGAAATGGTAAATACGGCGCCCCGTAAAAAAAATAAGAATCCTTCAAAACGTATGAAAATAAAAGAGAAGACAATGGCGTAAACAGCATATCCGCCGAAAAGAAGCAGATTTCTTTTATAAGATTTTTTTATCAGGGTAGTGGAGGTAAGCATACCCAGGGTGCCGAATATGGCGACAAGTATTCTATAAGTCTGGTATGCCGTATTATTATCAAAAATCATAGCTTTTCCTTCTTTTCTATAATGCAACCGTAATCTGAAACCAGCCGTTTTCTGCCGTGAATGCATAAATGGCATTATGCTTTTCACAGAACGCTGTAACGGAACGAACACTGATTTTCAGACTGCTTTCTGTCGATTTTGGAAGATTATTTTTGTCAAATATAATTTTACCTTGATAAGGATGGGCGATCTCAAACATCAGCTTTGGCTGGCAGATACATTTCACAATCATTTTTCTTTTACTCTCCGGTAGCTTTTCGCAGGTTTTTATAGCATTGTCGAGAGCGTTAGCGAAACAGATAGCAAGCTCGGCAGAGTCAACCGGAAGTACATCCGGAATGGAAAGCGAAGCTTCAAGCGAAATACCGGCTTCCTTGGCAGACTTGAGATAGCTGGAAAGTGTGGCATCAAGAACGGGGTCATCGCAGTAATGGAGAGGTTCCGGGATATCAGAGAATTTCTCGGTGGTTTTTATAAAGTCAAGTATTTCCTGCATATCTCCGTTTTCTGCAAGGGAGGCAATGGTCGAAAGTATGTGGCGGGTGTCGTGCCGGATGATCTTTGTCTGTTCAGCCATGGCTTCCATATCGGCGGCTTCTCTTCGTATGTTCTGAATCTGCAATTCCAGAATTTCTCTGTTCTCTTCCGCTGAAAGCCTGTGATATTGCATGGACAGATAGCCGCCGATCGCGCAGTAAAGAATGATAATGACAGCGCCCAGCAGATAGATCAGCATAATGCTTGACGGTCTTTTGGTATAATGCTCAGGATAAAAAGCGATCGTTACGGCGAGAAGGATAAGCGAGCAGGGAATCAGGGAGAGAATGCCCCAGCCCTTTTGGATTGTGCTGATAAAATCGAGATAGATGCGCCGTACAAAGTGGAAATCCAGCAGGATGATCAGCAGATAGACAAGCAGGCGCATTAAAATATCCGAAAGCTCCGTTCCATGCAGGGCGGTATTCAGCAGCGTGATGGTAGCGGCGATATACAGGGAAACCAGTATATGCGTTGCACGGGTGAATACAAGCCGCGGAAGCGGTTCATCAGAAATATTATGAAGCAGAAAAACTGCGGGACAGGATATGGTGATGATAAATACCCGCAAAAAATATTCATAATCCAGAAAATAAATAATGGCGTAACTGGAAAGTATGACATAAAGAGTATAAACTCCCAGAATCGCAACACTTAAGAACTTTCTTTTGGCAAATCTGAAATCCGTCGTGGAAATCATCATGCCTATCGTACCTGCGAAGGTAATCAGGACTTTTACGATCAAAAAGATAATATTATCCTCAAAAAGCATGGTATCTGCCTCCGTTCAGCCAGAAATTGGCCCATTCTTTTTTGACAGATTGATACATGCGGCGGGGAACCATGACATGTAGATTCCCGGTCAGGATTAGGTCCGACTTTGTGACTTCCGTGACATGGTATAAATTTACCACATAGGATGAACCTACAAGAAGCATTCCTTTATGTGTCAACAGATCAGCCACAGTGTTTTGAAAGGAACCGTTGAATGTGACGCTGGATATGACGGTATTATCTGTCAGGTAGTAATAAATCTGTTTCTCAATGCGTTCCGCGTACCGTATGTCGGCAACAGGAATTATGCGGATGCTGTCTGCGGTCTTCACGGAAATCACTTCCTGCATGGTCTGTAAAAAAGAGCGGTAAGCCTTATCAAGGCATTGGAAAAACAGGTTTTTGTCCACAGGCTTTAACAGATAATCAAAAGCATCTACCCGGTAAGAGTCCAGTGCAAAGTCAGGGGATGTGGTAAGGTAGAGCAGGATGCCTGCGTCGTTACGTTCGCGCAGGGCATTCCCGAGCTCTATGCCGTTTATCTCCGGCATGATACAATCCAGAATATAGAGGTCAAATCCTCCACATTCGTCGATATGATTTAAAAGCTCTGTTCCGGAGGAAAAAGAGGACAGGGAAAAGGAGCGGTCAGGATTTGCCTGCTTATATTGCCGGATAAGTTCTTTTATTGATTCGTGGCATGTTTTTTCATCATCACACAAGGCAATCTGCAAGACTAACACACCTCTTTCAAGCATTTTTCCACCTATATATACGGGTGGTAACTTCTTATAGTGTAACAAAGAAGGGGCTTTTGGTCAATTTTTTTCTGCCACCACAATGCAGTTGGAATATGGAAAAGCCGCAGGTGCGCCGCTGGCGTTGGACAACCGCACGAGTTTCCCAAGATGTTCTTCATAGCCCGGCTCTAAGAACTGCCGTGCCTCGACGATACGCGCCCCAAGGGAGCGGAAAAAGGCAACAAATTCTTCCAGTGTAAAATAACCGAATTGTTCCTGTACCTCATGGCTGTAGGATTCATTTCCCCAGGTATAGGTGTAGAGAAATTCCCGCATGAAATTGACGTCACCGGTGACGGTGAGGTTTTTTCGGTCAATGGAGTGCGGGCGGTTTTCTGTGATATCCGGCAGTCCTTTAAAATCTTTTTGATAGTTTAAGAAAAAGGCGAAGCCTTCCTCCGACAGAAAATGAACCGAAAGCAGATCGTCCCCGGGAGTCTTTACGCCGTCCCGGATGACGATCCTGCCGCCGGAGGGGATGGAAGCATAGGCATTTTTCAGCGCGGTTTTTACGGATGCAAGATTGAATTTGCCAAGGTCCGTATCCGTGTAGGAATAAATCTCATGTAAGATGGAAGAGAAAATGACGGTATCGGCGTTTTGCTCCGTAAAGGGTCCGTCCACAAAATTATGTTTTCTGACATCCCAACGGTGGTGTTCCTCCCGCTTTTTCTTTTCCAATGTCTCTATGACGTTTGTAGATATATCTGTGCCGATGATGTGGCGGTCTTTATATTTTTCCTCAAGGAGATCGAGCATAATACCGCCGCCGGAACCGACGTCCACAAGGGTGTGGCCCGTGACATAATCCGCAATGGAGGATTTCGTGCTGTCTGCGGAATCGTTCATGGTCTTAAGATACTTATCTTCGTTGTTGAGACGGTCAAATTCATCCTTGCGAAAGCCAAACATATCAAAAAGGATCGTAATACTTTTTTCATAGGTTAAAAGTCCTGAGCGTTCCGCCTCGACACAGAAGTCAATGAGCTTTTCGCAGGCAGGAGAAAAATAAAAATCCACGGACAGGGTTTGATTGTGGAACTCCGTATGCAGGCGGACATTCTCGATGGAATCATCCCGCAGGTACTTTTCAATTACCCTTTTCTTATAGATATTAATATGCTTTTTCCCTTCATAATCATAGTACAGAGAATCCGCTAACGGCTTAAACGTGATGTGGGTTGCCTCCCCGGCGTCCGCACACTGCAGAAGCTTTCGCAGAATGATCTTTATCTGCTCCGCAGAGAAATCGGAGAGTGCCGCATCGAAATACCACAGTTCGTAACGGGGAAATATTTCATCTGCGAGAAACTGAATATCCTCCGTGGAAATATCCGCAAAACTTCTACACAGGGAATGGGCGCGCAGGGCGTCTGCAAGCTCGGTCAGATTTCCGTCAAGTATCTGCTGGATCAGCTTTGTAACCTGTTCTGAGACGGAATTCCATAAGGACATGTCGACAGCTCCGATAACGCATTGATTCAGATAATAGAGCAGCTCGTAAAAATCCGTGGGGGAAAGCCTGTCTTTGAGAGCGAGAAGCGGTTCGTTTTTGGCAACGGAAACTTCTCCCCGGAGATTTTGTCCGAGAATGCCGTGGGTCTTAATCAGAGGATAGATGATACTTTTTTCGGATTCTAAATCCGTGGATTCCTCCAAATATATTTCGGCGGAGGCGAGATTGTGAATCGCAATGGGAAGTCCCTGTTTCACCCAGCGCTCCCGCTGGAGCGTAGAGCCTCCCTTGGCAACTTCCGACCACTGCAAAACCTTTTTTAACCGCTCATAATTGGCAGGGGACAGATGATTTCGATTCTGTTCTAAAATGTCAAGGGTTCGAAACACGTAGTCTAAGGTTTCCCTTCCGGTAATGCTTTGGATGGAATCGATCCGCTCCACGTTCGCTGCATTATGCTCCGTGATGCAAAGATAGTAAAGCCAACGTTCCTTTTTCAAAATAGCAGGGTTCCATTTTCCGTTTGTAAGAAGCAGATCCTTCATATGTAATTAATCCTCCATGTTTTTCATAATGAAAAAAGTATAACATAAGAGAGCCGCAGCGGATATTCATTTTGATGCCCGGTAAATAAAAATTATAAAAACGCTTGACAATAACAGTCAGATGGACTATTATAATAAAAACAGTCAAAATGACTATTAAAAAGCAAGAATCACGTACCGGATTATGAAAGAATATTTGGAAAGAAGGACAGGAGCAGAGAGATGCAGCGCACAGAAAACAGAACGACAGAAAATATGACAGAAGAGGAGTTCCTAAAGCAATACAGACCGGAGCGATACGAGAAGCCTTCCGTTACGGTGGACATTCTGGTCTTTACCGTGAACCGGGAGCAGCAACTGCAATTACTGCTGATACAGAGAGGGAAGCATCCCTATCTCGGGAAGTGGGCGATTCCCGGAGGCTTTGTATGTATGAAGGAATCCTTGGAGGAAGGAGCTGCAAGAGAGCTCCTTGAGGAGACGGGGCTTACCGGAATCTATCTGGAACAGCTCTACACTTTTGGAGCAGTGGAGCGGGATGTTCGGATGCGGGTAATCTCTGTTGCTTATCTGGCGTTAGTACCCGCAAACAGGCTTGCGATCCGGTCGGGGGATGATGCTGCCGATGCCTGCCTGTTTACGCTGGAACAAAAGGAACAGGGATTTACGCTTTCCTCGAAGGAAAAGAACTGTATCCTTACGGAGGACGATCTGGCATTCGACCACGGTGAAATCATAAGAACCGCTTTGGAACGGTTAAAGGGAAAAGTAAAATATTCGGATATCGCGTTGGAACTGCTGGCGGATAAAGAGAAATTCTCCATCTATGAACTGCAGAGAATCTATGAAGCTCTTGCAGGGGAAAAGCTGGACGCCGCAAATTTCAGGCGTTCCTTTAAAAAGAAGTTTATTGACACGAAAAGAGCGGTAAAGCTGGAGGAAAAGTGCTCCGCATATTCCAAAAAACCAAGCAGCTATTATAAATTACTGGGATAGAAGACAAAGGAGAGATTATGGCGATATTAAAGTGTAAGATGTGCGGCGGCACTATGGAATATGACAGCGCAAAGAATCTGGCGGTCTGCCCGTACTGCGGAAGCACCTCCACCGTGTTCGAGCAGGACAAAAAGCTGTTTGAACAATTCCAGGGCATGTTTCGCACGCTGCTAAACCAGCAGAGCGGGACGGCGCCGGAGGAAGGCTTCTGGGTGGAGGCGAGCACGGAGGAATTGCTGCGGGAGGACGGCGAACAGATCGAGATTACTTATCTTGCGAAGCGGAAAGCGGATATATGCACGATGTATGTGGCAAAAAAGCACGTCATATACATTTTTGAAAAAGAGCATGAAGCATACGCCGCACAGTATCAGCAAATGGTGCGGGAACTCAAATACCCCAATCCCGCTATGAAGCGGGAGCTGGAAAACTATATCCCCAAGATCGTCACGGAATGCCGCCTGATGGACGGAAGGATTTTCCTTGCGATTGCCAAGCAGGAAGGGGTATATCCGTTGGGAATGCTCGGAATCCTGTTGGATCGTCATGTGGCGTGGGTGGTAAGCCGGATGGAAAACCTCTGCTGTCTGTTGGAATATAACGATATGGTGTCAAATGCCCTGACCGTGGATAATTTGTTTGTCGATCCTGTAAATCATCAGCTATATCTCTATGGCGGATGGTGGTTCTCGGGCTATGAGGGCGCAGAAAATCATGGCTGCTCCGCCGAGGTAAAGCCGTATTTAAAGCAGAACAGGTGGGGAGAATGCAGAAACCACGGAAGCACCGATCTTATGAGCCTGCGTCTGGCGGCGGCAAGGCTTTTGGGCTGCCCGGACATTGAAAGCTTAAAGGAGTATGCATTGCTGCCCAAGCCGTTTTTTGAATTTTTATCAGATAGACCGGAGACTACGGCAGGGGCGGATTTTTCCAAATGGGACCGCGTGCTGGAACGCTCCTATGGCGAGCGGAAATTCATTCCGCTGTCTATGACCGAGGCGGAGATATTTTCCAGAAAGGACTAAGAAACGTGATATACGGGCAGCTTTTAACGGGGAACGGAGTAAATGGGAGACTGCGCTTCTCCGTAAAAGGATAGAAATCAGGAAGAAAAAGAGGAGAAAGAGGAGGAAAAGAAGATGGGACATGGAAGTTATCAGAGCAGGGATTGGGAGAAATTAAAGAGTGCGCGCGGCATCAACGCGTCGTCAACGGTGAATGAGCTGTATCAGTCCAGAAGGATGAAGGAATCGCTCAATCCCTATGGAGTCGCGTACCGGGAATCCTGCGATTCGCAGGATAATCCGGCGTCGACGGCGATTATTTTCGGTCTGGATGTGACAGGATCTATGGGGTATCTGTCGGAGGAGATCGCCAAGGGCGCGCTGAACCGCACGATGCTTGAAATCTACGAGAAGAACCCGGTCACCAACCCGCATATTATGTTTCAGGCAATCGGGGATTCGAAGAGCGACGAGGCGCCTTTGCAGACCACGCAGTTCGAGGCGGATATTCGTATTGCGGAGCAGCTATTGGACGTGTATTTTGAAGGCAGAGGCGGCGGAAACGGCGGGGAGTCCTATCTGCTTTCCTGGTATTTCGCGGCAAGGCACACGAAAATTGACTGCTATGAAAAACGGAAGGAAAAGGGATTTCTCTTTACGATAGGGGACGAATGCACGCATAAGGAACTGACACGTGTAGAAATCAGCCGCGTGTTCGGCGAGGATGCCGGGCAAAACTACAGCGCAATGGAATTGTACAACGAGGCTTCTAAGAAATATGAGATTTTCCACATCGTCATGAAGGCGGGGGCTTATGTTTACCAGAAGAGCGGAGAGGACTGGAATAGGCTGATCGGAGACAGGGCAATCGAACTGTCGCCGGATGATCTGGATGTGCTCCCGGAGATTTTCGTCAGTCTGATGCAGGCGGTAAAGGGAATGAAGAGAGAAGAAATCGTGGCACAATGGCAGGGAAAGGCAAGAGATGTCGTGGCGGGTATCTTAAAGACCACACAGCTTGGAAAGAAAAAGAGGTTTTTAATTTTTTAAATGAGAGAAGGAAAAGTTGTAATCGGAAAAAACTTTGGAGACGAGGGAAAGGGACAGACCGTGTCGTGTCTCTGCCGGGGGAAAGACGCCGTTGTGGTGCGTCATAACGGCGGGGCGCAGGCGGGACATACCGTGGAGGACGGAGCATTCCGTTTTGTATTTCACCAGTTGGGGAGCGGCAGCCGATGGAACTGCCCGACCTACTGGAGCGAGACTTTTTTGCCGGATCTGTTAAAGCTCGGCGAGGAGGTGGAGGCACTCCGGCGGGAACTGTGGGAGAAAACGGGAACCCGCTTCACGGGAAGCATCTATGCGCACGGCGGCTGCGCCTGTGTCACGGTTTACGATGTGCTGTTAAACAGCCTGACGGAGCAGCTTAGAGGAAAAAAGAAGCATGGTTCCTGCGGAATGGGAATTTATGAAACGGTTCTGCGTACCGGAGAAGAACGATTTTCTTTACGGCTGCGGGATTTTCTTTGTGCCGGGGAGACGCAGATTGCAGAGCGCCTGCGGGCAATCCGGGAGGGTTACGTCCGCCCGAGGGTCGAAAAGCTTTCGGTAGAATACCCGGACGAATTTTTGCGGGAAGAGATTCAGGAGTGGCTTGCGCTGCTCTGGGATGAAAACCTGTGTCGGAATGCGGCGGCGGAAATGTGCGCAAATTTCAACCGATATGTTTCGCTGGCGGACTGGCAGGAGATTTCGGAAAGGTATGAGACGGTCGTCTTTGAAAATGCACAGGGGCTGATGCTGGACGAGGACAACCGGGAATATTTTCCACATCTGACGCCTTCCCATACCGGGCTTTTCAATGTGGCAGAGCTGCTTCGTGGAGACAGAGCGCAGGAGGGCGCGCAGAAGGAGCAGAAAGCGGAAACGGGGCAGCCCGATCTGGAAATCTTTTATGTGACCCGAACCTATGTGACAAGACATGGAGCGGGGAGACTGGATTTCGAATGCGGGAAGGAAGAGATTAACCCCGGCATGACAGATCTCACGAATGTCCCCAATCCGTGGCAGGATTGTCTGCGCTATGCCAGACATCCCGCAGGGGCGGAATTTGTCCGATATATGGAAGAGGATCTGCGGCAGCTAAAGGGGATCGCATGTCCTGTGCGGTGCACACTTCTGGTGACACATGCGAATGAAACCGGAGGAAAGATGTTGTTTGCGGATAAGGAGAGAACGATTTCGGAGGTTTCAAAGCTTTTGGAGGAAAGCGTTTCGGTATTCCTTCGGCGACATTCCCTTCTGCTTGTGGAAGGTCTTGGAAAAGTAAAGGCTGTTGTCAAAGCCGAGGGAGTTCGCGATCGCGGTGATCGACAGGTCGGAGTGCTCTAAGAGATAGCACGCCTGCTTCATGCGGAAATCCGTCAGATATTTCTTCGGGGACTGTCCTAAGACCGTCTCGAAAGAGCGGAACAGGTGGCTCCTGCTGACACCGACGTAATCCGCGATATCCTCCACGGTGATCGCATAGGAATAATTCGAGGAAATGAACTCGATTCCCTTCTGCACATAGCTGTTCGTCGAATTGCGGCTGTCCGGGCGGCTCGCGCCGTGCAGAAAGAGCGCGAGCATCGTATACAGGCGTCCGGTCATCTCTACGGCGTGTTCGAACTCGTTGCCGCGCGCGTCATAAATGTGCAGAAGCTGCCTGTGAATGTCGCTGCCGAGCGGCGTGTTTCGGATAAAAGGGGCTTCCGGTGTGAAATCCGTCGCTTTTAAGATCATGGAGGCATCGCTTCCGGTAAATCCGACCCAGGCGTATTCCCAGGGGTCCGATTCATCGGCAAAGTAGAGCACCTCGGTGTTGGGATAGACGAGAAAGGTGTCTCCGGCGTGCAGGAGAAATGTCTGCCCGTGTACCTTATAGCATCCGCTCCCGGAAATGATGTAGTGAATCAGATAGTGGTCGCGGATTCCAGGCCCCCACTGGTAGAGCGCGTCGCATTTCTGGAAACCGACGTTGTAGACCGAGAGGGAGACAAGCTCTTTTTCGGTGACTTTGTAGGAATTTTTATAATTCTTAGCCATATGAAGCTCCTTTTTATGGATGAATCCCGGCAAAAAGCTGTCCGGGAATGAAAAACCGTCTGTGTCCATTATAAGGATGAAACTGACAAGATGCAACATTCTTACATATATTTTATACATTTATGGCTATACTTTTTGGATGGGATAGGTTAATATAAATCTCGTAGAAAAGATGTCTGTGAAAATGGTGGACAGACACATGTACCGAAGGGTACACAGGAAAGGAGAATGAATTATGGCGATTTTAGTAACAGGCGGCGCCGGATATATCGGCAGCCATACATGTGTGGAATTACAGAATGCAGGCTATGAGGTGGTGGTGCTTGACAATTTAAGCAACGCTTCCGAGAAGTCCTTAGAGCGCGTGACAGCAATTACCGGAAAGCCTGTAAAGTTTTATAAAGGCGATATTTTAGACAGAGACATTTTGAACAAGGTTTTTGCGGAGGAGAAAATCGACAGTTGTATTCATTTTGCGGGACTCAAAGCGGTCGGCGAGTCCGTTGCGAAGCCCTGGGAATATTACAACAACAATATCGCTGGTACGCTGACGCTGGTGGACGTGATGCGCCAGAACGGATGTAAGAACATTATTTTCTCTTCCTCCGCTACGGTATACGGCGATCCCGCGGAGATTCCGATCACGGAGAACTGCCCGAAGGGACAGTGCACGAACCCTTACGGGTGGACAAAGTCAATGTTGGAGCAGGTATTGACGGATATCCAGAAAGCAGACCCGGAGTGGAATGTGATCCTGCTTCGCTACTTCAATCCGATCGGCGCGCATAAGAGCGGCACGATGGGCGAGAATCCGAACGGCATTCCGAATAACCTGATGCCGTATGTGACGCAGGTCGCGGTCGGCAAATTAAAGGAACTTGGCGTATTCGGCAACGATTACGATACGCCGGACGGAACAGGTGTGAGAGATTACATCCATGTTGTTGACCTGGCGGTCGGTCATGTCAAGGCGCTTAAGAAGATTGAGGAGAAGGCGGGGCTTTGCATCTACAATCTCGGAACAGGCCATGGCTACAGCGTGCTCGATATCGTGAAGAATTTCGAGGAGGCGAACGGTGTGAAGATTCCGTATGTCATCAAGGACAGAAGAGCGGGCGATATCGCGACCTGCTACTGCGACCCGTCCAAGGCGAAGCGTGAGCTTGGCTGGGAGGCACAGTACGGCATCCGCGAGATGTGCGAGGACTCCTGGAGATGGCAGAAGAACAATCCGAACGGATATGAAGGTTAATGGCAGAACGGGTGAGGATCGCCGATATCGCGGAGGAGCTTGGACTTAGCACTGCGACCGTCTCCAATGTGATACACGGCAAGACAAAGAAGATTTCGAACGAGACGGTGCGGCGCGTGCAGGAGCTGCTGGAAGAACGGCAGTACATCCCGAGTATGGCGGGGATTCTTCTGGCGCAGAACGACTCCCGGATCATCGGCGTTGTCGTCAATAACCATGAGAAATATGAAGGTCACGCATTGGAGGACGGGTTCATCTCGTCCTCCTTAAGTGCGTTGGAGACGGAAATCCAAAGGTCCGGCTATTTTATGATGGTAAAGGTGACAGACCGTTGGGAGGAGATCACGCGGTTCGCGTCGATGTGGAATATGAACGGGCTGGTGCTCATCGGCTTCTGCGATTCGGATTACCGGAAGCTCCGGGAGAATATGCACATTCCGTTCGTTGTGTATGACGGTTATCTGTGCGGTGCAAAGCGGATTTCCAATATCACGGTCGACAACCGGAACGGCGGCTTTCAGATGGGAAATTACTTAAAGCGCATGGGGCACAGGCGTGTTCTCTGCATTTCGGACAATGACATCTGTGTCGATCTGGAACGCTATCAGGGTTTGTGCGCGGCGTTCCCGGGAGAGGAGCCAAGGCTCATGATCGTGCCGATGGTGCGGGGGGAACGCCGCCGCTTTTATGAGGAAAAGCTCGCCGAAATATGTTCCTATACGGCGGTCTTCGCGGTGTCGGACGCGCATGCGATCGAACTGATCTTCTTTTTGCAGGAGCATGGAATCCGTGTGCCGGAGGATATTTCCGTGGCAGGCTTTGACGACAGTCCGGCAGCGGCGTGGTTCGGAAAAGGGCTTACGACGGTGCGGCAGGACGCCGCCGCACGCGCCGGGCTTGCGATGCGTCTCCTCGGTGAATTGAAGGAGCAGAAGGAAGAAGGACAGACCTGTGTTCTGCCTGTTGCATTGGTGGAACGGGGGAGCGTAGGAGCGGTACCAGAGTGTAAGAGCGGTGCCTGAGAGTGCGCCGGCAGCATTTGGCATACAAAAATAAGCATGAAATTTTGGCAGAGTGTACAAAATTTCATGCTTATTTTTGTAATAGGTTACGCGTTTAACCTATGGACGAATCACAGATCTGGGATTAATATCTGCTTAGAAGGACAAGGAGGAAAATCATGCACGGCTTGCCGGGCGTTGCTCCTGCAAGGGCGCACGCCATGCAGGCATGGCAGGCATTTTGCTTCGCAAAATAGGGAGGAAAATCCTCTGCTCCTGCAAAGGCAGTCGCATTTTGCTTCGCAAAACAAGGAGGGAAATCCTTTGCTCCTGCAAAGGCAGTCGCATTTTGCTTCGCAAAACAAGGAGGATTTTATGAATACGGAAGAAAGAAGAAATTACATCGAGGCGCTGCGCAGGATTGCGGTTCCGGTCACGCTGCAAAGCCTTCTGTGTTCGTCGTTTAGCATGGCGGATCAGGTGATGACGGGGCAGCTTGGAAGTACCTGCGTCGCGGGGATCGGACTTGCCGGGAAATTTTTCTCGGTGCTCTCGGTCATAATCGCGGCGGTCGCGTCCGTTGCCGGGATCATGATGGCGCAGTATCTCGGAAAAGGGGAGGAGCGTGGCACGGGGCAGAGCTTTTATGTGAATTTATTGCTTGCGCTTGCGACAGCCGTCTTATTTTTACTGGGCTGTCTCTTATTGCCGGAACAGATCATGTCGCTTTACAGTACCGATGCGGCTACGGTGCAAGAAGCGGCGGCGTATCTTCGTATCTTAGGCATTTCGGCGGTCCCGCTGGCAGTCGTATCGATGCTTGCGGCGCTGCTGCGGTGCAGGGAGGCGGCAAAGCTTCCGCTTGCCGCGAGCATTGCCGCCGCAATCGTCAACACACTTGGAAATTATGTTCTGATTTTCGGAAAATTCGGGTTTCCGGCGCTTGGGGCAAAGGGGGCCGCAATCGCTACGGTCGTCTCGCAGTTTGCAAATATGTGCCTGTTGTTCGTTCTGTATGTGAGAATAGCGGGGCGGGAGCAATGGAAGCTTCCGTTTGTGTGGAGATTTGAGAGGGAAGGGCGCATCCAGTATGTGAAAATTTTGCTGCCGATGCTTGCCTGCGAATTCCTGTGGGTGCTCGGGGAAAATATATATGCGACCATCTACGGGCATGTCGGAACGCAGGCGTGTGCGGCGATGACGCTGACCTCACCGATACAGGGGCTTTTGATCGGCGCTCTGACAGGTCTCTCGCAGGCGGCGTCCGTCATCACCGGCAAAGCGCTCGGCAGCGGAGAGAACGACAGGGCTTATCGGGACGGAAAGCGTCTGATTCTCACCGGACTAATTGGGGCGGGAATCCTCTCGCTTCTGGTGGTCGTGTTATGTCCGTATTATGTGCGGATTTACCGCGTCGAGGACGAGGTGCGTCTTATGACCTGCGAGATTTTGTATGTGTATGCGCTGATCGCTCCGGTGAAGGTCTTAAACATGATTCTGGGAAGCGGCATCCTGCGGAGCGGCGGAAAGACGCAGTATGTGATGTATATTGATATTATCGGGACATGGCTGTTCGGCGTGCCGCTCGGACTGCTTGCCGCATTTGTCTTGAGGCTTCCGATTGCAGGCGTCTATCTGATGCTTTCCCTGGAGGAATGTGTGCGGCTGGCGATTTCGCTGGTGCTGTTTCGCAGAAAAATATGGATGAATCAGCTTTCGTGAGCTGTGTGATTGTGAAAGTTGAGTATAAAAATGTTCCAGCTTTTAATTTGGAAAATCATTGCCATACACTGGTATATATGTTACTATCATACATGGTAATAAAAACTATGTGTAATAGAGGTGTATAATGAAAAAGATATTTGACGGAAAGGCATTTGACGGATGGAATATTTCCCTGCCGCTGATTCAGGGCGGAATGGGGGTAGGCGTAAGCCTTGGAGGGCTTGCGGGAGCGGTCGCAAAGGAGGGAGGAATCGGCATTATCTCTACTGCGCAGATCGGCTTTGACGAACCGGAATTTGTCGGGCATGAGGCGGAATGTAATCTGCGGGGGATCAGAAAACAGATCGCGCGTGCGAAGGAGATCGCCGGAGGCTGCGGTATGGTCGGTGTCAACGTCATGGTCGCGCTGCAGCAATACAGGGAGCATGTGATCGAGGCGGTGAAAGCGGGTGCGGACGTTATTATCTGCGGCGCCGGACTTCCGGTCGATCTGCCGGAGTTGGTGCGCGGCAGTATGGTGAAGATTGCGCCGATTGTCTCCTCACGGAAGGCGGCGGCGCTCATTTTAAAAGCGTGGGATAAGAAATACGGGCGCGTACCGGATTTTATCGTGGTGGAAGGACCGAAGGCCGGCGGACATCTGGGTTTTCATGAGGAAGAACTTTCCGATATCCCGGGGATGCATTTTGACAAAGAGCTTGCCGCGGTGATTGAGGAGAAGCAGGGATATGAGGAGAAATATAAGAAGCCGATTCCGGTCTTTGCAGCGGGCGGCATCTGGGACGCAAAAGACGCTCTGCGCGTGAGAGAACTCGGGGCGGACGGCGTGCAGGCGGCGACCCGTTTTGTGGCGACGCGCGAATGCGACGCGTCGGAGGCGTATAAGATGGCGTATGTCAATGCCGCAGAGTCTGACACGACGATCATCAAGAGCCCGGTCGGAATGCCGGGGCGTGCGCTTTCCAACGCGTTTATCAAGGGCACGAAGAGCGGCAGGGAGCAGATCGGGCGGTGTTATCACTGCATCAAGCACTGTAATCCGGCGGAGATTCCTTACTGTATCACGAAAGCGCTGATCGCCGCAGTGCGGGGCGACGTGGAGAACGGGCTTATTTTCTGTGGAAGCAATGTCGGCAAGATCAGGGAGATTTCTACGGTGCATGATGTGGTGTGTGATCTGATGTATGAATAAAAACAGGGAAGAAAAAGCAATGTGTATTCAAGAGTAACACAAGCGAAAAGCCCGGGTGAGCAGACCCGGGCTTTTTCTGCAAAAAGGAGACAATAAAAAATGCCGGAAAACCAAACTTTCCAGCATCTTCGGGTTGGGCTGTTATTACTAACAGAAACAGTTCCTAGGGGAATCGAACCCCTGTTTCCGCCGTGAGAGGGCGGCGTCTTAACCGCTTGACCAAGGAACCATACGGTTGAAACAAATAATATGTAATTGAGCAGTTCCTAGGGGAATCGAACCCCTGTTTCCGCCGTGAGAGGGCGGCGTCTTAACCGCTTGACCAAGGAACCGAACAATAAACATTATAACAGGCTTACGGAAAAAAGCAAGCCCTTTTTTAGAATTTTTTTAAAAATCTGAAAAACGTGTACAATTCATGCGAAATATAGTATGATATGCCTTGATAGGAGAGTGAAGAAAATGTCAATAGAGAGAGCAAGAGCATATTTGGAAACGTGCGGCGTTTCAGACCGCATACAGGAATTTGACACGTCGTCTGCGACGGTCGAACTGGCGGCGCAGGCGCTGCATACGCAGGGCTGCCGGATTGCAAAGACGCTGTCCTTCGCGGTGGAGGATCGCGCGGTGTTAATTGTGTGCGCGGGAGATACTAAGATTGATAATACGAAGTACAAAGCGTTTTTTCACACGAAAGCGAAGATGCTGGCGCCGGATGAGGTGGAGCGTCGGATCGGACATGCCGTCGGCGGCGTTTGCCCGTTTGGGATCGAAGACGGTGTAGAGGTCTATCTGGATGAATCGTTGAAGCGGTTCGAAACGGTGTTCCCTGCCTGCGGCAGCGGCAACAGTGCGATCGAACTGACGATTCCGGAATTGGAGCAGTTCGCTAAGCCGCTTGCATGGACCAACGTCTGTAAAATCGCCGGGGGACTGTAAAACGGCGGTAAAGTTTGGAAAAAGGCTTGCATTTCCTATAATAAAGTGCTATTCTATCTTATGATAACACGATGACTGGATTGAGAGAGGGCTTTGTCCTCTCTCAATTCATGTTTAACGGCAGTTATCACGAAAATTGAATATGGAGGAAGGTGTACAGATGTCAAAGCGTGAATTATATGAAACGCGCACCGAAGAACTGATTACTCCCATTATAGAGCGCATGGAATTTGAACTTGTGGATGTGGAGTATGTAAAGGAAGGCGGCACATGGTATCTCAGGGCATATATCGACAAAGAGGGAGGCATTACCGTCAATGACTGCGAGGCGGTCGCCAGAGAGATGAATGAGATATTGGACCGGGAGGATTTCGTGGAGGATTCTTATGTATTTGAAGTCAGCTCCCCGGGACTCGGAAGGCCGCTCAAGAAAGAAAAAGACTATATACGGAGCATGGGGAAGGAAGTGGAGATACGGACTTACCGTGCGATCGACCATGAAAAAGAATTTTACGGTATTTTATCGGCATACGATGAGGAAACCGTAACGATAGAGACTGACGACGGCGGCACGCTTAAGTTTGCGAAAACGGATATTGCGTTGATCCGTCTGGCGTTTGATTTTTAATAGATGACGAATATATAAGGAGGAGATATACCATGGCAAATAATGAATTATTAGAAGCATTGAACATATTGGAAAAGGAGAAGAACATCAGTAAGGAGACATTGCTTGAGGCGATTGAGAATTCCCTTGTGACGGCGTGCAAGAACCATTTTGGCAAGTCCGAGAACGTAAAGGTAAGCATTGATCCGGAGACTTGTGAGTATCATGTATTTCAGGAGAAAACAGTTGTTGAGAAGGTGGAGGATCCTGTGGAGGAGATCAGCCTTGTCAATGCGAAGATGATCGATTCCAAGTACGAGGAGGGTGATATCGTAAATATTGAGGTACAGTCCAAAGAGTTCGGACGTATCGCAACACAGAATGCAAAGAACGTGATCCTGCAGAAAATCCGTGAGGAGGAGCGCAAGGTGCTGTTCGATCAGTACTACAGCATGGAGAAGGATGTTGTGACGGGCGTTGTACAGCGCTATATCGGCAGAAATGTCAGCATCAATCTCGGCAAGGTAGACGCTATTCTGACAGAGAACGAGCAGGTGCGCGGCGAGGTGTTCCAGCCGACCGAGCGTATCAAGGTGTATATCCTTGAGGTCAAGTCCACTTCCAAGGGACCGAAGGTTCTGGTATCAAGAACGCATCCGGAGTTAGTGAAGCGTTTGTTTGAATCGGAGGTCACAGAAGTCAAGGAAGGCATCGTTGAGATCAAGGCGATCGCGCGTGAGGCGGGAAGCCGTACGAAAATCGCAGTGTGGTCCAACGACCCGGACGTCGATCCGGTGGGCGCATGTGTCGGTATGAACGGCGCAAGAGTGAATGCCATTGTCGGTGAGCTGCGCGGCGAGAAGATCGATATCATCACATGGAATGAGAACCCGGCAATGATGATCGAGAACGCATTAAGCCCGGCGAAGGTCATCTCGGTTATCGCGGACGCGGAGGAGAAATCAGCAAAAGTTGTTGTACCGGATTACCAGCTTTCCCTTGCCATCGGCAAAGAGGGACAGAACGCACGTCTTGCGGCGCGCCTGACCGGATTTAAGATCGACATTAAGAGCGAGACGCAGGCGAGAGAGTCCGGAGATTTCTTTGATTACGACGAGTACGAGGATGATGAGTATTACGACGAGGAGTATGACGGCGAGTACGCGGAGGACGGTTATGATGAATCCGGCGAGTACGCGGAAGACGACGGCTATGATGAGTCCGGCGAGTATGACGATGCTGCAGAGAACGGCGGTTATGATGAGGAAGAAACGGCATCGGAAGATGATGAGTAAGAGCGTTAGGAGTTGAGTAGAGAATGGCAAACAGGAAGATTCCAATGCGTCAGTGCGTGGGCTGTCGGGAGATGAAGGCCAAGAAGGATATGATACGGGTCATTAAGACGGCGCCGGAGGAAGGCGCAGACAGTGAAATTCTTTTGGATACGACCGGAAGAAAGAACGGCAGAGGCGCTTATCTGTGTCCGAACAGCGAATGCCTTGGCAAGGCGATTAAGAGCAAGGGTCTGGAACGATCATTGAAAATGCCAATTCCTGGGGATGTATATGAAATGCTGACAAAGGAGATGGAGGAGTTTGAAACCAGATAAAGTATTGTCGATGCTTGGCATTGCAGCCAAGGCGGGTGGTGTTGCAAGCGGAGAGTTTTCCACGGAGAAAGCGGTCAAAGACGGCAGGGCGTATTTGGTCATCGTGGCGGCTGATGCGTCGGAGAACACGAAAAAGAGCTTTCGGAACATGACGGATTTTTATGAGGTTCCAATGTATTTGTACGGAGATAAGGAGACACTTGGACACTTCATAGGAAAAGAGTTCCGGGCATCACTTGCAGTGACAAACGAAGGGCTGGCCCATTCGATCGAAGATAAATTGAAACAGATGTTAACAACTGAATAATGGAGGAAACAAAATATATGGCAAAAATGAGAGTTCACGAACTTGCAAAAGAGTTAGGAATAGAAAATAAGCAGATAATCGAATTTTTAAGTACAACGGAATATGCGGTTAAATCCCACAGCAGCAGCGTGGAGGACAACGTGCAGGAGATGATCCGCGGTAAATTTGGCAAGAATAAAGCGCAGGCAAAGCCCAGGCAGGCGGGATCGGATGCCCCAAAGCAGAGTGAAGAAAAGACGCAGGTGAAAGATGACGGCGTTCAGACGAAGACGGATACTATCCAGGCGAAGAACGGCGGCGCGCAGGCGAAGACGGACGCTGCACAGGTGAAGAACGACGGTGTGCAGGCGAAAACAGACGCTGCACAGGCGAAGAACGGCGGCGTTCAGACGAAGACGGACGCTGCGCAGGCAAAGCCGCAGAAATCGGAAGGTGCAGAGAACCGGGCAGAGCGGCCGAAGAAGAAATCCAGTATAACAGCGGTATTTAATGCACAGTATAGTAAACAGGGAGGCGCACACGGCGGCGCGAGAAGACCGGCTGGAAACGGCAGACCGGGAGAGAACCGCCGTCCGGCAAACGGGGAGAGAAGACCGATGGGAGAGAACCGTCGTCCGGCTGGCAGCAGACCAACCAGTGATTACGATGTGAGAAAAGCATTTGAGCGCGCGATCAATCCGGAGGCTGCAAAAGCGGCGGAGGAAGCGGAGCGCGCGGCAGCCGAGAGAGCAAAGGAGGCCAAGGCAAAAGCGGCGGAGAAGAAGCCGCAGGAGGCAGAGAAGAAGCCGCAGCGCCGCGTGGAGAACGTTTATGAGAACGTCTACGAGAATGTTTATGCGCAGAGCACGGATAACCGCTCCACGGGAGATAATCGTTCCACCGGGGATAACCGCCGTCCGGCGAACGGAGACAGAAGACCGGCAGGGGATAACCGTCGTCCGGCAAACGGAGACAGAAGACCGTCAGGGGATAATCGTCGTCCGGCAAACGGAGACAGAAGACCGGGACAGAGCGGTGGATTTGCCGGAGGCAGAGGAGGAAGAGCCAATGGAAATCAAAGACCTTATCAGAACGGCAGACCGAATCAGAATGGCGCGCAGGGTGACAGAAACGGCAGCCGAGGCAATTCGTATCGCGGCAACCAACCTGGCGGCAGACTCGACCGCGAGATCGACCGTTTCAACAAAGAAGCTGCGGCGTCTTCGGAAGAACTTCGCGGCAAAGAGTCCAGAGAGCGTGAGAAAGACCGCAGCAAGAACGGCAGACAGCGCGGTGAGTTCGATGCACTCGGCGGCAAGAAACAGGAGCGTTTTGTCAACCTTGAGAAGAACGGCGGCAAGAAAAAGCCGAACCAGCAGCCGCAGCCGAAGCAGGAAGAGGATGTAATCAAGACTTTAGTCCTTCCCGAGAAGCTTACGATCAAAGAGCTTGCGGATAAGATGAAGGTGCAGCCGTCTGTGATCGTGAAGAAGCTGTTCTTAAAGGGAACGATGGTTACGGTAAATCAGGAAGTGGAGTATGATACGGCAGAGGAGATCGCGCTTGAGTTCAACTGTATCTGCGAGCCGGAGGAGAAGATTGACGTAATAGCAGAGCTTTTGAAGGAGGAAGAGGATGCGGAGGAAACCTTGGTGTCCCGTCCGCCGGTTGTCTGCGTTATGGGTCACGTTGACCACGGTAAGACGTCCCTTCTGGACGCAATCCGTTCGACGCGTGTGACAGACAAGGAGGCAGGCGGTATCACACAGCACATCGGTGCGTCTGTGGTATCGATCAACGGTCAGAATATTACGTTCCTTGATACGCCGGGACATGAGGCGTTTACGGCGATGCGTATGCGCGGTGCGAACTCTACGGATATCGCGATTCTTGTAGTCGCAGCGGATGACGGCGTAATGCCGCAGACCATCGAGGCAATCAACCATGCAAAGGCGGCGGGCGTAGAGATTATTGTTGCAATCAACAAGATCGACAAGCCGAGCGCGAACATTGAGCGTGTAAAGCAGGAGCTTTCCGAATATGAACTGATCCCGGAGGACTGGGGCGGAAGTACCGTATTCTGTCCGGTATCTGCACACACCAAGGAAGGTATCGAGAATTTGCTTGAGATGATTCTTCTGACGGCAGATGTGCTTGAGCTGAAGGCGAACCCGAAGCGTAACGCGAGAGGACTTGTCATCGAGGCGCAGCTTGATAAGGGACGCGGTGCGGTCGCGACTGTGCTGGTGCAGAAGGGTACGTTAAAGGTAGGTCAGCCGGTGGCATGCGGAAGCTGCTACGGTAAGGTACGTGCGATGATCGACGATCAGGGAAGAAGAGTCAAGGAGGCGGGACCGTCCACTCCGGTAGAGATTTTGGGACTCTCTTCTGTTCCGGAAGCGGGCGAGACTTTCGTTGCCATGGATACGGAAAAAGAAGCGAGAGCGTTTGCAGAGACTTATATTTCCGAGGGCAAGAATCGTCTGATCGAGGATACAAAAGCGAAGATGTCGTTGGACGATCTGTTCTCACAGATTCAGTCCGGAAATGTAAAGGAGCTTGATATCATCGTAAAGGCGGACGTACAGGGCTCCGTCGAGGCAGTAAAGCAGAGTCTTGTGAAGCTGTCGAACGAGGAGGTCGTTGTAAAGGTGATCCACGGCGGCGTAGGTGCGATCAACGAATCCGACGTCAGTCTGGCTTCCGCCTCCAACGCGATCATCATCGGATTCAATGTGCGTCCGGACCCGACCGCAAAGGTGACGGCCGAGAAGGAGAATGTAGACGTCAGACTTTACAAGGTCATCTACAATGCGATCGAGGACGTGGAAGCGGCCATGAAGGGAATGTTAGACCCGATCTTCGAGGAGAAGGCGCTCGGTCACGCAGAAGTACGTCAGATTTTCAAGGCTTCCGGCGTCGGAAACATCGCGGGTTCTTATGTGCTTGACGGGGTGTTCCAGCGAGGCTGCAAGGTTCGTATCTCCCGCGAGGGCGAGCAGATCTTCGAGGGCGATCTCGCATCCTTAAAGCGTTTCAAGGACGACGTGAAGGAAGTAAAGGCAGGCTACGAGTGCGGTCTTGTATTTGAAGGCTTTAATGATATCGCGGAACTTGATATCGTGGAGGCTTACACGATGGTAGAGGTACCACGTTAAGGAGAATGGAATGAGAAAAAACAGCATTAAGAATACCCGTATCAACGGGGAAGTGCTGCGCGAGTTGTCGAACATTATCCGCGGAGGAATCAAAGACCCGCGGATTGCACCGATGACAAGCGTAGTGACTGTGGAGGTCGCACCGGATCTTAAGACCTGCAAGGCATATATCAGTGTGCTCGGGGACGAGGAAGCCCAGAAGAGCACGCTGGCAGGGCTTCGGAGTGCGGAGGGCTATATCCGCAGGGAACTGGCACGGAACATTAATCTCCGGAATACCCCGGAAATTACCTTTATCCTGGATCAGTCGATCGAGTACGGCGTGCGCATGTCGAAGATGATCGACGATGTGACAAAGAATATTCCTGACAGGGCAGAAGAGCCGGAGGATAAAGCAGAGGAAGATCAGGAATGAGACAAAGCTTCCGGTATGGTCTGTGATGCCGCGGCGGATGCGGCACGGAGGATAGTGTGAAAAATCCATATATGGAAGATTTTTCACACGCAAATTTGTGCCTGCGGCCCAAAGTTCGCAGGTATCGGAGAGGCATGGTTATTAACATGACAAATTTTGATGAATATTTAAAGGAGGCGCGCACAGTCGCAATCGGCGGGCATGTCCGTCCCGATGGCGACTGTGTGGGTTCCTGTCTTGCGACTTACAATTATATTAAGATATGGTATCCGCAGATGAAAGTGACGGTGTTCCTTGAGCCGATTCCGAATATTTTTAAATTTATGGCGCATGCCGATGAGATTGTTTCGGATTTCACCGGGGAGAAGACATACGATCTGTTTATCGCGCAGGACTGCGGCGATGCCGGACGGCTCGGAGAGGCGGCGCATTTTTTCGAAACTGCGAAAAAGACGATCTGCGTCGATCACCATATCAGTAATCAGAGCTTTGCCGATGAAAATTATATTTTCCCGAATGCCAGTTCGACCTGTGAATTGATTTACGAGCTTCTTCCAAAGGAGCGCATCACGAAGGAAATCGCGGAGTGCATTTACACCGGAATGGTGCATGATACAGGCGTGTTCCAGTATTCCTGCACTTCCAGAAAGACGATGGAGACGGCGGGAGCGCTGATGGAGCTCGGCATTAATTATCCGAAGATTGTGGACGAGACTTTTTACACCAAGACATACAACCAGAACCGGATTATGGGGCTTGCGCTGCTTAAGAGCAAACTGCATCTGGACGGCAAGTGTATTTCCAGTGTCATTACGGCGGAGGAGATGCGCGAGTACGATGTGCTGCCGAGGCATCTGGACGGAATCGTGAGCCAGCTTCGCGTGACAAAGGATGTGGAGGCCGCAGTCTTTTTGTATGAGACAGGCGACGGCGTCTTTAAGGTGAGCACGCGCTCGAAGGAGACGGTCGATGTGGCGAAGATCGCGGTGAAATACGGCGGCGGCGGTCATGTCCGCGCGGCGGGATTTTCGATGAGCGGTGAAGCGGACGCGATCGCCCGGATGGTTGTCGCGGATATTGCGGAACAGTTGTGAGACAGGAAAACGGACATGATGAACGGAATTATCAATGTATATAAAGAAAAGGGATATACCTCGTTCGATGTGGTGGCAAAGCTGCGGGGTATTCTGAAAACAAAGAAAATCGGGCACACAGGGACACTCGATCCGGATGCGGAGGGAGTGTTGCCTGTGTGTCTTGGCAAAGCAACAAAAGTCTGCGAACTGCTGACGGACAAGACCAAAGAGTACGAGGCGGTCATGCTGCTTGGTGTGACGACGGACACGCAGGATGCGACCGGAATCAAACTTTCGAGCAGGGAAGTACTCTGTGACGAAGAAGAGGTAAGAAGCGCAGTGGAAAGCTTTGTCGGCGACTATATGCAGGTTCCGCCGATGTATTCCGCTTTAAAGGTCGGCGGAAAAAAACTCTGTGATCTGGCGAGAGCAGGTGTGACGGTGGCGCGCCCGGCGCGCCCGGTCACAATTTACGGAATTGAGATTCTGGCGGTGGAGCTGCCGCGGGTGCGGATGCGCGTATCGTGTTCGAAGGGAACTTATATCCGCACGCTCTGTCAGGATATCGGCGAGAAGCTTGGCTGCGGCGCCTGCATGGAAGACCTGCTTCGCACGAGAGTCGGAAACTTTGTGCTTTCGGATGCACTGACGCTTGGTGAGATCGAGAATACGGTGCGTGGGCTGACGGAGAATATTCCGACGGAGATGTGGGACACGTTGGAATTTCCGTTTCTTCATGCGGTGGATTCGGTATTTATGCAGTACGAGAAGGCGGTCGTAAAGAAAGAATATGAAAAGCTTTTGTACAACGGCAACCGGATGCGTCAGGAGATGTTTTCGGATTACCGGAAAGAGTGGGAGACGCAGCCGATCCGCGTCTATGATGCATGCGGACAGTTTATCGGCGTTTATGCGTATCAGGACGACAGGAAAGACTATAAACCATTAAAGGTGTTTATGTAGATCATGAAATATATCAGGAATACAACGGACTTTTATATAGAGGAAAATTCGGTCATTTCGATCGGAAAGTTTGACGGCATTCACAGAGGACATGAGAAGCTCCTTGAATATTTTGCCGAAAAGAAAGCCGATGGGCTTTGCGGCGTGATCTTTACCTTTGACATTCCGCCGCGCAAAAATGTGCAGCACGTCGAGACGAAGGTGCTTACGACAAACGAGGAGAAGATGCATATTTTTGAACAGCTCGGAGTCGATTATCTTGTGGAGTGCCCGTTTACGCCGGAGATCATGTGCATGGAAGCGGAGGACTTTATCGATAAGATCGTGCGCCAGCTTCATGTGAAATGTATTGCCGTCGGCGAGGATTTTCATTTTGGGCACAACCGTGCGGGGGATTACCGTCTGCTGGAGAAATGCGCAAAACAATATGGATATGAGGTCATTGTCGTGAAGAAGATCAAGGAGGAGGAGCGCGACATCAGCAGCACCTTCGTGCGTGAGGAAATTGCTGCGGGAAACATTGAGCGGGCGAACCGGCTGCTTGGCTACCGTTACTTTGTGACGGGCAGGGTCGCACACGGAAATCAGATCGGCAGGACGATCGGCATTCCGACGATCAACCAGCTTCCGCCCGGGGAAAAGCTTCTGCCGCCGAACGGCGTGTATGTCACGGAGGTCTATATCGGCGGACATAAATACAGAGGAATTACAAATGTGGGGCACAAGCCTACGATCGAGGGGAAGAATCCGGTCGGAGTGGAGACGCATCTGCTGGATTTCGCGGGGGATGTATATGATAAGGTCGTGACGGTGGAGTTCATAAGCCGGGTGCGTGAGGAGAGGCATTTTGCGTCCATTGAGGCACTGAAAGAACAGATGCAGAATGATATTGCCTACCGGAGAGCATATTTTGAGAAAAATGCGGAATAATTATTACATAAATATTACAGAATTGTGTTGACAGCGTAAAATATGCTTGCTATACTGGAATCTGGAATCGCGGAAATGAAATCCGCACAGTACGTTGTATCTGCGAAGTATGGAACAGATACTTGGCAGTAATTTCAGGATGAAAAGATCAGGAGGTCTTATGAAGACAAGATTGATGAAAGTAGCAGGATTATTACTTACCGGTACATTGGTATTTACAGTGGCATATACAGGTCAGGCAAAGGAGAAGGAAGCGACGCTTTCGAATGCGGATGTGCGCGCAGGCGTTTCCACCGAGTTTGACGGAGAATTTGGTTCCTACGGTAACACGAAAGTGGCGTCCGGTGTAACGGGCGAGGTTTCCGGTTATCTGAGCAATGCGACGACGGGCGTTGCCGGAGTCACCGGATTGGATGCAGTGAAGACGGCGACAGGGCAGGATATCGCTTTGGACGGAACTTTGGCAGCGGACGGAAGCGTGACGGACGGGACAATGACAGACGGCGTAGCAGTTGACGGAAGCGTGACAGACGGCGCAGCGGTTGACGGAAGCGTGACGGACGGAACTGTAGCGGCGGACGGTACGGCAGTGACAGATGGAACTGTAGCGGCGGACGGTACGGCAGTGACAGATGGTACGGCGGCAGACGGAAGCGTGACAGCGGATGGAACTGCAGCGGCGGACGAAAGTGTGACAGCGGGTCAGGCAGAAGCAGACGCAGCGGCGGCGAGTGCGGCGCAGGCGTTTGGATATACGAATCTTGGCGTGGCAAATGTAGACGGCAACTTAAATGTCAGAGAGGCGCCGAGTACAGAGGCGTCGGTTGTCGGCAAGATGCCGAACAATGCAGGCTGCGAGATTTTAGGCGTTGAGGGAGAGTGGACGAAGATTTCCTCCGGCAAGGTCGAGGGCTATGTAAAGTCAGAATATCTCTTAAGCGGCGACGTGGCGCTCGCGCGTGCAGAGGAAGTAAAGCAGACGATTGCGAAAGTAACGACGACGACGCTTTACGTGAGAGAGCAGCCGAACACCGACTGCACGATCATCACGATGATGCCGGAAGGCGAGGAACTGGAAGTTCTTGAAGTGTTGGACGGATGGGCGAAGATCAATGTCGACAGCGACGAGGGTTATGTATCTACCGATTATGTGGAGATTTCCACAGAGCTGTTGAAGGCGATGACCATGACGGAGATTCGTTACGGACAGGGCGTTTCGGATGTACGCGTATCCCTGGTACAGTACGCGACGCAGTTTGTCGGAAATCCATATGTATGGGGAGGTACGAGTCTGACAAGAGGAGCGGACTGCTCGGGATTTGTTTTGAGCGTATTTGCGAACTACGGTATTTCCCTGCCGCATTCCTCCCGTGCACAGGCGAACTGCGGTGCATCGATTTCCGCTTCGGAAGCACAGCCGGGTGATCTGTTCTTCTACAGCAACGGCGGCGGCATCAACCATGTGGCAATCTATATCGGCAACGGACAGGTTGTACATGCAAGTTCACCGAAGTCGGGCATCAAGATTTCCAATGCGTACTACAGAACACCGGCAAAGGTAGTAAGAATTATCAATAATTAAAAAGGCATTTACAAGCATACATTGCTGTGATATAATGCGAGAGTATGAGTTTAGCCCATATTCGGTAGATGGACACTCCGACCTTTTACTGAGTATCCGAAGTTTTTGGGCGTTGGGCGCATAACGCAGACCCGGAGGCACATTCCCTGTGTCATCCAAAAGAAATCAAGAAGGAGGATCAGAACATGATCGCAAAGGACAAGAAGCAGAGCATTATTGCAGAGTATGGAAGAACCCCGAATGACACAGGTTCACCTGAGGTACAGATCGCGATTTTAACAGCGCGTATCGAAGAGCTGACAGCTCATTTAAAGGAGAACCCGAACGACCATCATTCCAGAAGAGGACTTCTTAAGATGGTAGGTCAGAGACGTGGTTTACTTGCTTACTTGAAGAAGATTGACATCGAGAGATATCGTTCCTTAATCGAGCGTTTAGGTCTTAGAAAATAAGGATGTCAGAGCGGGCATACCTGCCCGCTTACAAATAGAGCGGAGAGTTCCCCCGCTCTATTTTTACTTCATTTCATAGGAAAGAATTTGTTGCATTCACATATGAAACAATGGATTTTCTGTGAATTTACGGCAGAAGCGTATTTCCGAGACCACTGAAATATACATACTGTTCATGTCAGACGGCGTGTGTGTGTGTATTTCAGTAGTTTCGGTGCTTCTGCATAGGGACAGGCCAGGAGGCATTGTCACGCAGCGATCCGCATGATGCGGATTGTAAGATTTTGAAGTAACAGTTCGATCAGGTCTTAGCATTTACTGCGAAGTCCGTGAGGAAACATAGTGGTTGAGATGCATCAAGCCAACCGCGAAGAGGTTCTTGCATGGCTTGATGTTTGTAACAGGAAGCCAAAGACCAAACTGTTACATTTTGAAAGTAGAAAAGGAGAATTGGCATGTACAAAAGTTTTACAATGGAGCTTGCCGGAAGAACTCTTACGGTAGATATCGGAAGGGTCTGCGCGCAGGCAAATGGAGCAGCTTTATTAAAATATGGTGAGACGACGGTCTTATCCACCGTTACTGCGTCGGACAAGCCGAGAGACGGCATTGACTTCTTCCCGCTCTCGGTAGAGTACGAGGAGAAGATGTACTCAGTCGGAAAGATTCCGGGAGGCTTCAATAAGAGAGAGGGAAAGGCGTCAGAGAACGCGATTCTTACTTCCCGCGTTATCGACCGTCCGATGCGTCCGTTATTCCCGAAGGATTACCGCAACGACGTGACGATCAACAATATGGTGATGTCCGTAGACACAGAGTGCCGTCCTGAGATCGTGGCAATGATCGGTTCTGCGTTGGTAACGACGATTTCCGATATCCCGTTTGCAGGTCCGTGTGCGACGACACAGATGGGTATGGTAAACGGTGAGTTTATCGTGAACCCGTCCCAGAAGGTATGGGATACCGGCGACCTGCAGCTCACGGTTGCATCCACCGCGGAGAAGGTCATCATGATCGAGGCGGGAGCGAATGAGATTCCTGAGAATAAGATGATCGAGGCGATTTACAAGTGTCATGAAATCAACCAGACAATCATCGCGTTCGTCAATCAGATCGTTGCAGAGGTAGGAAAGCCGAAGCACACTTACACAAGCTGCGCTATCCCGGATGAGATGTTTGCTGCAATCAAGGAGATTGTTCCGCCGGAGCAGATGGAAGAGGCGGTATTTACCGACGAGAAGCAGAAGCGCGAGGAGAATATCCGTCAGATCACGGAGAAGCTCGAGGAGGCGTTCGCAGACAACGAGGAATGGCTTGCAGTCCTTGGCGAAGCGGTATATCAGTACCAGAAGAAGACTGTCCGCAAGATGATCTTAAAGGATCACAAGCGCCCGGACGGACGTGCGATCAACCAGATCCGCCCGCTGGCTGCAGAGGTCGATCTGATTCCGAGAGTGCACGGTTCTGCAATGTTTACACGCGGACAGACACAGATCTGCGATGTTGTTACCTTAGCGCCGCTTTCTGAGGTACAGAAGATTGACGGTCTGGATGAGAACATCACGACCAAGAGATATATGCATCAGTACAATTTCCCGTCCTACTCGGTAGGCGAGACGAAGGTATCCCGCGGACCGGGACGCCGTGAGATCGGTCATGGCGCGCTCGCGGAGAAAGCGCTTACGGCAGTGCTTCCGTCAGAGGAAGAGTTCCCGTATGCAATCCGTGCCGTATCCGAGACATTCGAGTCCAACGGCTCTACCTCCATGGCGTCTACCTGTGCATCCTGCATGTCCTTAATGGCGGCGGGCGTTCCAATCAAGTCCATGGTTGCAGGTATTTCCTGTGGTCTTGTGACGGGTGAGACGGACGATGAGTACATTGTTCTGACTGATATCCAGGGCTTAGAGGATTTCTTTGGCGATATGGATTTCAAGGTAACGGGTACGCACAAGGGTATCACGGCAATTCAGATGGATATCAAGATCCACGGTCTGACAAGACCGATCGTTGAGGAAGCAATTGCGCGCACCAGAGAGGCGAGAATCTATATCATGGACGAAGTGATGTCTAAAGCGATCGCAGAGCCGCGCAAGCAGGTGAGCCAGTACGCGCCGAAGATTATTCAGATTCAGATCGATCCGGAGAAGATCGGCGATGTAGTCGGACAGAGAGGCAAGACGATCAACGAGATTATTGCACGCACGGGCGTGAAAATTGATATCACGGACGACGGCGCCGTATCGGTATGCGGTACGGATGCTGCCATGATGGACAAGGCAATCGAGATGATTCGCATCATCACGACGGATTTTACCGAGGGTCAGATGCTCACCGGAACCGTAGTCAGCATCAAAGAGTTCGGCGCGTTCTTAGAGTTTGCTCCGGGCAAAGAGGGCATGGTTCACATCTCAAAGATTGCGAAAGAGCGCATTAACCGTGTGGAGGATGTTCTTACACTTGGCGATAAAGTCAAAGTCGTTTGTCTTGGAAAAGACAAGATGGGAAGAATCAGTTTCTCTATCAAGGATGTACCGCAGAACGCGTAATGTAAGGAACGCAGGATACAGCGTATGGGCTGTATGATATGAAACTGTATAACTGTTTAGGACAGATTTATGCGGAACCGCATAAATCGTATGAAAATGTACAGAATGCAGGAGCAA
Organism: Roseburia hominis; assembly: GCA_021771815.1. Taxonomy (GTDB): domain Bacteria; phylum Bacillota; class Clostridia; order Lachnospirales; family Lachnospiraceae; genus Roseburia; species Roseburia hominis_A. The sequence goes on along the minus strand of JAETOE010000002.1, from coordinate 59,085 downwards.
GCCTCATCAGCGAAGCTGATTTTCTTTGGCTTGCGGCTTGTATCTGTGAAGGTACTGAACAGATATAAAACTGTATAGGAATAAGCCGCTTTCATCGGAGCATTTTGGAATGTTCCGATAAGAGCGGCTTTTTTGCGCAATAAGACGCAGAAATGTAATTGGATTCAGAAAATTTTTCAAACTCCCGCACAAACCGGGTGCGGATTCGTTATACAAAATGAAAGCAATATGAGAGGAAAGGGAGGTTTCGGGTGCGGACGGACGTTGAGGAAAATTACAATAAAATTTACAAGTACTGCTTTTTCCATGTGCACGACCGTATTTTGGCGGAGGATCTCACGCAGGAAACCTTCCTGCGCGCGCTGCCGCGCGGAATGGAAGGAGAACTGCCGTATCTTTATACCGTTGCCGGAAATCTCTGCACAGATTACTACAGAAAGCGGGAAAGGGAAGCCCCCTATCTGGAGGAAACAAAGTGGAAGGAGCAGGGAATCCCGGGAGAGCAGGACAACATTCCGGAAATGCTTCTCATAAGGGAAGCGGTGCTGTCCATGCCTAGGGAAGCGAGGGAATTCGTGTATCTCCGATTTGTATTGGAGGAATCTGTGTCGGTTGTCGCGGAAATCCTCGGTATATCCAGATTTGCAGTCTACCGCAGAGAAAAAATGATCTTAAAGGAACTTCGGGAAAAGCTAAAGGAGGGAGGATGAAGACATGAAAAAAGCAGCTATTGACCGGGAATTAAAAAGGAGCGTCAGGCAGGCGTTCGCTGTGCCGGAGCCGGAGGGCAGGCAGGCATTTATGAAAAAGCTTGACAAAAGAGAGCGATGCGTAATCGGCCGCACGCAGTTCTTTCTGATACAGCTTTCCTACATCAGAAAGCGGATTTGGACAGCCTCTGCGCTGTTGTTCGGGGCGGCAGTCGCGGCGGCGTACACGTTTCAAAAGAGTGCGGCGGGAGATATGGATCAGGTGCTTTTGTGGTGCATCTCGGCGGTGACGCCGTTTCTGGTGCTTCTTTCTGTAGCGGAAGCAGGCAGATCGGCGAGCTGTGGCATGCGGGAGCTTGAGATGAGCACGCGCTATCATTTGCCGGAAATCTATCTGGCGCGCATGTTTTTTTTAGGATGCGGAAATGCCATAGAATTTTTGATCGCTGTCATTCTTTTAAGAAATGCGGGGCAGGAATCGGTATTTATGACATTCATCTATTTACTTGTGCCGTATCTGCTCACGATCAGCCTTTCCCTGTGGGTGGCGGGGAGACTGGAGGGCAGTTATGCGATGCCTGGCGTTATGGTATCCGCCTGTACGGTTGCAGCGGCATATGTTCTGCTATGGGGGGCGAATGCGAAGATTTATGATGCCGGATATGAGGATGTGTGGCTGCTCGTCTTTGCGGCACTCTGCTACCTTGCCGCAAAACAGTTTTCGGGTGAGAAAAAAACATGGGAGGAAATCATATGCAATTAAAAATGGACAGGGTGAGCAAACAGTATAAGAACAAAATTGCGGTGGACCGGATTTCGATGGAGTTATCGCCGGGGGTGTACGGGCTGCTCGGCGCAAACGGCGCAGGGAAAACGACGCTGATGCGTATGCTGTGCGGTATCTTAGACCCGGATGCAGGAGAAATCACGCTCGACGGAATCAGCGTAAAAGAGGAGGAATACCGGGATAAGCTTGGCTATCTGCCGCAGGAATTCGGCTGTTATCCGGAATTTACGGCGCTTGATTTTCTGGTATATATTGCGGCACTAAAGGGAATTCCGAAAGCCCAGGCAAAGAGAAAAGCGCGAAAGCTGCTTTCCTATGTCGGACTGGAAGGACAGGAGAAGAAAAAGGTCCGTACCTTTTCAGGGGGAATGAGACAGCGGCTTGGAATCGCTCAGGTGCTGTTAAATGAGCCGTCGGTGATTATTTTAGATGAACCGACGGCGGGGCTTGACCCGAAGGAGCGTGTGCGGTTCCGCAATATGATCGCAAAACTTGGCAGCGAGGCAATTGTGCTGCTCTCGACACATATTGTGTCCGATGTGGAATATATAGCAGATACAATTCTTGTCATGAAGGACGGGAAAATGATTCATTCCGGGCGCAGGGAGGAAATAATAGAAGCAGTCTCGGGGAAGGTATGGGAATGTGAACTAAATCAGGAAGAAGCGGCACGTCTGACGGAGAAGTACAATGTGGCAAATGTGCATGAGGAGCATGGGAAATGCTGTCTGCGGCTTATCGCGGAGGAAAAGCCGCACGAGACGGCGCAGGCAAAAGAACCGACACTTGAAGATTTGTATCTGTATTATTTCAGTGAGGAAACGGAGGGAATGTGATGAAGGAACTTGCGTTTTTGATCCGGTTGGAATATGGAAAGCTTATGAAGCGGAAACTGACATGGCTTGCGATTTTGGGTATTCTGCTCCTGGTGATCGCCCAGCCGACAATGAGCCTGTTTGGAACGAGGTACTATGACGGAACGCCGATTGGCAGCTCTGCGCAGTGGCGCATGTGGGAAAGAGAAGCTGTAGATGCGATGGAAGGCATGGCAATCGACGAAGTATTTTTAAAGAAAGCAGAGCAGTCGGTGCGCGCATTCTGGGATGAGGCAGAAGAAATCCGGGGAACGGAGGGGGCGACGGAGCGCTATGTGTCCGGTTACATGGAAATGGAGATGCCTTACAATATATTGCTGGAATCGATCAGCGGACTTGGAATCAGGCGGTATGAGATGGATTTCACGGAATATTATGCGCAGTATGACGCATACATCAGAGATTATTACGGGAGCAGCCTGTCAGATGAGGCGGTTTCGAAACTGATCGCCATGAGCAGGAAAAACCAGCCGTTTGTGTACGGCTGGCAGGAAGGCTGTAACATTTATGCCGAAACCCGTAACGGGATGTCACTTTATACCTGCTTTGCCCTTGTAGTCTGTCTGTCGGGCATGTTCGCCGGGGAGGTATCGTCGCGGATGGAGGCGGTGGTACTCTCGACCCGCTATGGGAAAAATAAGCTGCTTGCGGCAAAGCTTTTGGTCGGAATGAGCTTTGCACTGGCAGTTTCCGTGGTCACAAGTCTGATCAGTTATGTTGCGAACGGAATGGTCTATGGATTTGGCGGTACAGACCTTGCGGCGCAGATGATGCATCCGTTCATAGCGTGGGATCTGACGATGGGACAGCTCTGCATTATCATGACTGGCTGCGGAGTGCTGGCTGCCGTGCTTACGGCTGCGGTCACGATGGCGCTGTCATCGCGGGCGAAGAGCAGCAGCAGCGTTTTGATTATTGGATTCCTGTTTTTATTGATACCGCTGTTTTTTAATATTCCGGGGCAGTACCGGATTCCTGCCGCCGTTTATCATCTGCTCCCGTCATTGCTTCCGAGGATTCAATACGCTTTCGACGGATTGCTGGTGCTGCAGATAGAAGATTCTTTTCTGGCGGAATGGCAGTTCGCCTATCCCGTGTATCTGGCGGTGTGCGCGATCCTTATCGCCCTCACCTACCGGACATTTCAGAAGCATCAGGTGGGGAGATAGCACAGCGTTATTTTTTGCATACGTTAAAAAAAAAGGTATTTTTATGAATCATGTAAAAAAAATGATCCATACGGATTATGCATATAGAATGGGACTGAGCGGGAAGAATGTGACTGTTGTAGTTATGGATACCGGGATCGCAGGGCATGTTGATTTTGATAAAAGAATTATTGAATTTCGGGATTTCTGCAACGGCAGGAGCGGTTTGTACGACGACAACGGACACGGTACGCATGTGTCGGGAATCATAGCGGGAAGCGGCGAGATGTCAAAAAATAAGCAAGGGGTTCGTCTTTACAGCGGCGTCGCACCCCGCGCGAATCTCATTATGTTAAAAGTGTTAGACGAAAAAGGCAACGGAAATACGGCGAAGGTCTTGAAGGGAATCGATTGGATCGCACAGAACCGGGAGAAATATCAGATCAGAATCTTAAATATTTCGGTGGGAATGCTGCCTGGCGCAGGGCAGAAGGAACAGCAGGAACTGCTGGCGGCGGTGGACGATCTGTGGGACCGGGGCGTTATGGTCGTGGCGGCGGCAGGCAATAACGGACCGCAGGAAAATTCGGTCACGATTCCCGGGATCTCGCGCAAAATCCTCACGGTCGGAAGCAGCGACGACAGAAAGGAAGGAGGCGGCAGGGGGTTAAAAAGCGGCTACAGCAGCAACGGACCGACGGAGTGCTGTATTGTGAAGCCTGAAATCCTTGCGCCCGGAACGAAGATTACAAGCTGTGCGAAAGACGGCAGGGGTTATGCAGTAAAGAGCGGTACATCGATGGCGGCTCCCGTCGTTACAGGGGCGCTTGCGCTCGCGTTTCAGAAATATCCGCATATGAAACCCGCCGAGATGAAACTGAGGCTTTATGAGCGGGCATATCCCAGAGGAGAGCAGCTCGGAAAGAAATGCTGGGGCGTAATACATGTGGATAACCTGGTGCGCGGCAATGGCGGTTTTTAGGAGGATTAGACAGCAGCGTGATTGACTTTTTGCAGGAAAAATCATACAATGAAGATTACCGGTTTTAGTATATGATACCGGTATGGCTGCATTGATGTGAGTGAAGGGAGAACTGCTTATGAAGAAAATCGCGCATTTGCTTTTTGGAAGATTATTTATTGTGGGTCTTTCCATTCTATTGCAGGTGATCTGGATGTTTATGGTTCTGTGGCGGTTCAACTATCAGTTCACATATGCAAATCTGGCGTTTCGTGTGATCGCGGTTGTCGTGGTGCTCGTCATTGTGAATAAATGGGTGAATCCTGCAAATAAGCTGTCATGGACATTTTTAATTCTGCTTTCGCCGATTCTTGGCCTGCTTCTCTATTTTCTGTTCGGGCGTTCCGGTCTGACGAGGCATACCAGAAAGAAAATGGACGACGCGGAGTCGGAGGTGGCGGTGCACCTAAAGCGGGATGAAGCGGCGGAGAAGGCTCTGCGGGCGGAGAGTATAGGGGCGTTTCGGCAATCGGAGTATATCAGGGAGTGGGGGCATTTTCCGCTCTGTCAGAGGACGGCCACCCATTACTATAAATGTGGGGAAGAAATGTTCCCCGATATGCTTGCGGCGTTAGAGGGTGCAGAGCACTTTATCTTTCTTGAGTATTTTATCATCGAAGAGGGCTATATGTTCAATACGGTGGTAGATATTTTGGAACGGAAGGTGAAAGAGGGCGTGGAGGTGCGCCTGATTTACGATGACGTCGGGTGCGTCGGTACGCTTCCGGCGGGATATTATAAGAAGCTTCAGAAGAAAGGAATCAAATGCGCTGCATTTAATCCGTTCCGTCCGATTATATCGGTCGTTATGAACAACCGCGACCACAGGAAGATCCTTGTGGCAGACGGAACGGTAGGCTTTACCGGAGGCATCAATCTGGCGGACGAATATATCAATAAGGTGGAGCGTTTCGGGTATTGGAAGGATACGGGAATCCGCATTGAGGGTGAGGGCGTGTGGAGTCTTACAACGATGTTCCTTAGCATGTGGAACTATATTGTAGGTTCGCATGAGGATTGCCGTGCTTATATGCCGTCAGTGTACCAGAAGACGCCGTTTGAAAATGACGGATATGTACAGCCGTATGGGGACAGTCCGCTGGACCACGAGAACGTGGGAGAGGATATCTACTTAAATATTATTGCAAGAGCCACGGAATACGTATATATTTTTACACCGTATCTCATTGTGGATCACGAGATGATGGTTGCGCTCTGCAACGCGGCAAAGAGCGGGATCGATGTGCGTATCGTAACGCCGGGAATTCCCGATAAGAAGATGGTATATCTGCTGACGCAGTCTTATTATGAGCCGCTCATTCGCTGCGGCGTGAAGATCTATCAATATACGCCCGGGTTCATCCATGCGAAATGTTTTGTCTGTGACGATGAGATCGCGACGGTAGGAACCATTAACCTGGATTTCCGCAGCCTCTACCTGCATTTTGAATGCGGCGTCTGGATGTACCGCTCCAGGGCGGTGCTTGAGGTGAAGGAGGACTGCATGGAGACGTTTGCCTGCTCCACGGAAGTGACGAGGGAATTCTGTAAAAACCGCCCGCTCCCGGTGCGGCTTTTACAGAGCCTGCTGCGGCTGTTTGCGCCGCTGTTGTAGAGAGTGAAGTATCAGTTCAGAAAATACTGAAGCGTTTTCAAAAAGTAGTCGCGGTAGGTCGCGGCGTCTACGTCCGCTGTGCAGAGGATATTCACACTGCCGATTTCTTTTCCGTTTAAGGTGTAGACGGCTTTTCCGGCGACATCGCCTTTTTTCATCGGCGCCGCGGCGCTTTTCGGCAGCTTGAGCGATTTCTTTACGCCGGAGAGATCACTTCCGTCCGTGGAGATATAGGAGAACGGGCTTTCATATTTCAAATTTACATATTCTTTTGTACCTTTCTTGATTTCAAGCGCCGGAAGCTTATCTTCGTTGGTGTCGGAATAGATGTGGCATTTTCCGAAGCCGTAATTGAGCAGTGTTGTCGCGTCGGCAAAGCGCACTTTGTAATCGGGCGCAGCCATGACGACGGCGATCAGTTCCATGTCATCTTTTTTTGCAGTGGCAGAAACGCAGTATTTTGCCAGACCTGTCGATCCGGTCTTTAACCCGGTCGCGTATTCATACTGCCGGATGAGCTTATTCGTATTGGTCAGACCGAATTCGCTGCTTCCTTTCGCCGTGTTGTGCGTGATATTTTCCATCCAGATGGTACAGTAATTGTGGATTTCGGGATGCTTTATAATCAGCTCTCTGGACATTAGGGCGACGTCATAGGCGCTTGTCATATGACCGTCCGTGTCAAGACCGCAGCAGTTTACGAACGAAGTGTCCTTCATGCCAAGTCCCATGGCGCGCTCATTCATCTGCCGGACGAATTCGGATTCCGAGCCGCAGAGAAATTCTGCCATGGCGACGCAGGCATCGTTCGCGCTCGCAACGCTGATGCATTTGATCATGGTATCGACAGTCTGCGTCTCGCCCGGCTCTAAAAAGACCTGGGAGCCGCCCATGCTTGCCGCGTAGTCCGATACGGTCACGGTGTCGTCAAGGGAAATCTGACCGCGTTCTAAGGCGTCGAAGATGAGAATCAGAGTCATGATCTTAGTGATACTCGCCGGGTGCAGGATGTCATGGGAATTTTTTTCGTAGATGACGGTTCCGGTGGACGCTTCCATAAGGATGACGCTCGGCGCGGATACCGCAAGATCGACGTCAGAGGAAGCGTCCGGCTGGGCGGTAGTCTCCGTGACGGACGTGTCAGAGGAAGCGTCCGGCTGGGCGGTCGTTTCTGTGACGGACGCATCGCCAGGCGCCGGTATGGGTGTAAAATAGCCTGCGGCGGGGGCCGACAGGGCAAGGTTCATAGATAAGAGCAAAGAGACAAAGAGTTTCAAGAAAAACCTCCTGTTGGAACGTAAATACCGATCGAACGATAGTACTTTTGTATATATTGTAGCTGCGGTGCCTGTACATTATGCAAAAAAGAACAAAAGAGTGGCGGAAGCGGCGCAGGGATGGGGAACAGCAGCCGGATATCGCGTCGAATGATTAACATAAGAATACAAATTATAGTGAGAAATTTTGATGGAAATACTAAATATGGTAATTCCCTCTTGAATTTTTGTACAAAGCAATGTAAAATTGTCTGGTCGGGAAAGTTGTTGTCTGAGAGGAAGATCAAATGGATATGACGATCAAGCTGCAGGTGTTCGAGGGACCGCTCGATCTTTTGCTGCATTTATTGGAAAAGAATAAAGTCAATATTTATGATATACCGATCGTAGAGATCACGAATCAGTACATGGAGTATATCGCGGAGATGAAGCGGCAGGACTTGAACGTTGTAAGCGAGTTCCTTGTGATGGCTGCGACCTTAATCGACATCAAGTCGCGGATGCTTCTTCCGGCGCCGGAGAAGGACGAAGAGGAGGAAGAGGACCCGAGAGCGGAGCTGGTACAGCAGCTTCTTGAGTACAAGATGTACAAGTGCATGGCATACGAACTGCGTGACCGTCAGATCGATGCGGAGCGCGTACTCTTTAAAGAGCCGACGATTCCGCCGGAGGTGGCAGAGTACGAGGAGCCGGTCGATGTCAGGGAACTGGTGTCCGACGTGACGTTGGCGAAGCTTAATGAAATTTTCAAGTCGATCATGAAAAAACAGGTGGACAAGATCGACCCGATCCGATCCAAATTCGGTAAGATCGAGAAGGAAGAGGTATCGCTTTCGGATAAGATGGCGTATTTGGAGAATTTCTGCCTGACGCACAGCAGGTTTTCTTTCCGCAGTCTGCTTGAGGCGCAGGCGAGCAAGATGGAGATCATCGTTACGTTTCTTGCCATTCTCGAATTGATGAAGACGGGAAAGATATTTATTTCACAGGAGCATACCTTTGACGACATTAAAATCGAGTCAAAGATTGTCGCATAGAGTTGGAGTTTTAGCAGATGGATGATAAGAAGTATGAGGCGATTATAGAGGCAATTCTTTTTACCATGGGAGAGTCCGTGGAGCTTGAGAAGATTGCGGGCGTTTTGGAGTTGGACAAGAAAGAGACAAAGCAGATCATTGACCGCATGATGGAACATTATGAGGATGATTCCATCGGTGTGCGGATCATCGAACTGGACGGTGCATATCAGATGTGCACCAAGAGCGAGATGTACGAGTATCTGATCAAGATCGCAAAACAGCCGAAGCGCCATGTCTTAACGGATGTCCTGCTCGAGACGCTTTCTATTATCGCGTACAAGCAGCCGATCACGAGAGCCGAAATCGAGAAGATCCGCGGCGTCTCCTGCGATCACGCGGTCAATAAGCTTGTCGAGTACAATCTGGTCTGTGAGCTTGGAAGGCTGGATGCGCCGGGCAGACCGCTGCTTTTCGGAACGACCGAGGAATTTCTGCGGAGCTTTGGCGTACAGTCGATTGACGAGCTTCCGGTCTTAAATCCGGTACAGGTCGAGGAATTCAAACAGGAGGCGGAAGCCGAGATGCATATGAAGCTGGACATTTAATGTCCGGCTTTTCTTTTGTTCTGGAATCATGCTCTGTTCTGTCATACAAATCCGGCATCGCCGCATATAAATCTTTGAAACAACTTTTCTGGAGCAATATGTATCGTCGAATCTTATCTTTGTTTCTGTGTGTTATCACCCTTATTTCTACAACTATCAAAGTATCAGCCGAAGAGCCGCCGAAGGAGACGGAGCTCTATGCGAAGTCGGCGGTGCTTATGGATGCGGATTCCGGCAGGATCCTCTATGAGAAGAACGGTCATGAAGCGATGGCGAATGCGAGCACGACCAAGATTCTGACCTGTATTCTTGCATTGGAAAACTGTGACCCTGACAGCAAGGTAACTGTCTCGCAGAATGCGGCGTCCCAGCCGAAGGTGCATCTTGGGATGCATGAAGGGCAGACGTTTTACCTAAAAGATCTGCTTTACGGGCTGATGTTGGAGTCCTACAACGACTGTGCCGTGGCGATCGCCGAGCATATTGCCGGGAGCACAGAGAACTTTGCCGATATGATGAATGAGAAGGCGAAGGAGATCGGCTGCGGGGACAGTTACTTTATTACGCCGAACGGACTGGATAAGAAAGACGATGTGAGTTTCCATCATACGACAGCAGCCGACCTTGCTAAGATCATGCGCTACTGTATCAAAGATTCCGCTAAGACTGCCGAATTTCTGGAAATTACGCGGACGGGGCAGTACGGCTTTTCCGATGTGGAGGGGACAGCTTCCTATAGCTGCTACAACCATAACGCTTTTTTACAGATGATGGATGGGGCGCTGACGGGCAAGACCGGATTTACCGGAACAGCGGGCTACTGCTATATCGGCGCGCTGGAGAGAGACGGAAGAACGTATATTGTCGCGCTGCTCGCCTGCGGCTGGCCGAACAATAAGACCTACAAGTGGTCGGACACGAAAAAGCTGATGACGTATGGCCTTGAAAATTACAGAAAGGAAGACCCTACACAGAAAGCGCCGGATGCGTCAATCTTTGTGCCGATTGAGGTAGAGGGCGGACAGAGCGGGGCGATCGGTAAAACTGCGAGCGTCTCTCCGGTCATTGAGAAATACTGCGGGTGTACCGGTCTGCTGTTAAAGGAAGGGGAAGAGATTGACATAAAGTATGAGATTTCCGACCGCCTGTACGCACCTGTGAAAAAAGGTGATTTCATTGGAAAGGTTTCGTATATGCTGGGCGACGAGGTAATCGGGGAGTGCTGCGTCGTGGCGGGAGACGATGTGGAAAAGATTGATTTTGGATGGTGTATGGAGCGTGTGCTTGCGCTTTTGTGGCTGTCGTAAGAAAGTATCCAAAAAGTGTCAAAAAAATAACAATTTACTTGAAATCCTGTAAGAAAGCAACTATAATTTATCATAGCGCAATTTGTTGAATTTTTATACAAAGCGCAGAGATTTACATCATTCACTATGAAGCCGCAGCTTAATTTGATGCGGTCAACAATTTATAGATGGAGGGCAAAAGAATGAATAGTAGTAATGGTAGCCTGGCTATGCAGCGCATCACCAGGTTAGTCGATGAGAACAGTTTCATGGAAATCGGTTCTCTCGTAACCGCAAGAAGCACAGATTTTAATCTTGCAGCAACGGACACCCCATCCGACGGCGTCATCACCGGACATGGACTGATCGATGGCAATCTGGTGTTTATCTACAGCCAGGATGCATCCGTATTGAACGGAACGATTGGGGAGATGCACGCGAAAAAGATTGCGGGAATCTATGACATGGCGATGAAGATGGGAGCGCCGGTCATCGGTTTTATCGACTGTGCCGGTATGCGTCTTCAGGAGTCTGTTGACGCGCTGGACGGATTTGGACAGATTTATGCGAAGCAGGTTGCTGCATCCGGCGTGGTTCCGCAGATTTCCGCCGTATTTGGAAGCTGCGGCGGCGGACTGACGGTCGTTCCTGCGCTTTGTGATTTTGCGTTTATCGAGGAGAGCAAGGGCAGGATGTTCGTCAATTCTCCAAACGCTATTGACGGCAACCGTATCGACAAATGCGATACGTCCGCAGCGAAGTTCCAGGGCGAGGAGAACGGCTGCATCGATGCAGTTGGAACAGAGGATGAGATCCTTGCGCAGATCCGTGAACTTGTAAGCATTTTGCCGCTCAACAACGAGGGGGATGTGTACACGGAGGAGTGCGGAGACGATCTGAACCGTGCGTGCGAGAGCATGGATACCATGAAGGGCGATCCGAGATATCTTTTGACAGAGCTTTCAGACGGACATGTCTTCTTTGAGACAAAAGCAGGCTACGCGAAGGATATGGTAACCGGATTCATCAAAATGAACGGTATGACCGTCGGTGCGGTTGCGAATTGCACCGAGGTGTATGATGAAGAGGGAAAGAAGGCGGAGGAATTTGACAATGTATTGTCTGCAAAGGGCTGCAGTAAGGCGGCTGATTTCGTTACCTTCTGTGATGCGTTCGAGATTCCTGTTCTGACCCTTACCAATGTGAAGGGCTTTAAGGCGAGCATGTGCTCCGAGAAGCGTCTTGCAAGAGAACTGGCGCATCTGACGAGCGCATTTGCAGGCGCTACATGTCCGAAGGTGAACCTCATTACCGGGGAGGCGTACGGAAGCGCATATGTAACAATGAACTCCAAGTCGATCGGTGCGGACTTCGTATATGCATGGAAAGATGCCAGGGTAGGTATGATGGATGCAGGGCTTGCAGCGAAGATCATGTATGCGGATGCATCTGCGGACGTACTCGATGAGAAAGCAAAAGAGTACGAAAAACTGCAGGGCAGCGTTATGACAGCGGCGAGAAGAGGCTATGTAGACCTTGTCATCGATCCAGCAGACACAAGAAAGTATCTCGTAAATGCATTTGAGTTGTTATATACAAAGTGTGCAGGCACACCGGACAAGAAGCACGGAACAAAATAGAAAGGTGAAGTTTATGAAGAAAAAATTATCTCTTATTCTTTGTCTTTGTTTTATGGTTCTGGGACTGGCAGCATGTGGAGAGGACCCAAAGTCCGTTGATTACTTTGGACTGACCTACGATGAAATACAGGGTGTTATGGAGCAGGAAGTGGCTACGCTGGTGTCATTTACAGACGACAACAGAGCCTATATTCAGTCCTACGGTTCCGAGACGGCGATCAAACTGGTTGAGACATGGGATGAGACAACAAGTGATTTGGGCGCTTATCAGGGACTTGGTGAGTTTTCCATTACAAAGACACAGGATACCATGACGGTAGAACAGATAATCGAATTCCCTGGCAGGGAAGCGATTGTTTCCCATGTGTATACATATAATTACGAAACCGAGCAGGCAGAACTTACCGACGCATCGGTCGATCTGGTGTATACATTTGGCGAGAAGATGCAGAAAGCGGGCTTAAATACATTGATGGGAATGGGAACGGTATTTACGGTTCTGATCCTGATCAGCCTGATTATTTATTGTTTCCGTTTCATTTCCGTACTGCAGGACAAGCTTTCCGGCAAGGGCAGTAAGGCTGAGGCGAAGGCAGAGGAAGCGTCGGCAGCGGCAGTTGCGGCGGAACTTGCGGCAGAGGGGCGGCAGACGGCGCCTATGGACGACCTTGAACTCGTTGCGGTCATTTCCGCGGCAGTTGCGGCGGCGAGCGGAACATCCGCAGACGGCTTTGTTGTGAGATCGATTCGCAGACGCTAAATCGTATGAACCAGTGGGTTCATACGATTGAAAGTTCGCAGAGCGAACTTTCGCGTTGTCAAAGCGCATGTCGGAGGACATTTCGCAAAGAAGTTCTAAATTTCACGCTGAAGAACGCAAAAACGGCGTTCTTCGTATGAACCATTGGTTCATACGATCGAAAGTTCTAATAAGAAAATATTTAGGAGGAAAATTTAATGAAAAGCTATACAATCACAGTGAATGGAACTGTTTATGATGTAACGGTAGAAGAGAACGGCGCGGTCAGCGCACCGGCGGCAGCGCCTAGACGTGCGGCGGCAGCACCGGCGGCAGCGCCTGCAGCAAAGCCTGCAGCACCGGCGGCTGGAGCAGGAAGTGTTAAGATTGAGGCAGGAGCAGCCGGAAAGGTATTCAAGATCGAGGCTTCCGTCGGCGCTTCCGTAAAGAAGGGCGATACGATCCTGATTTTAGAGATCATGAAGATGGAGACTCCGGTTGTCGCTACCCAGGACGGTACTGTGGCAAGTATCAATGTAAGTGTTGGAGATATGGTAGAAGCGGGCGCATTACTTGCAACATTAAACTAATTTAGGAGGAAGACAATGAGCTATTTTATGGAGACAATGGATAACCTCCTGCATCAGACCGCGTTTTTTAACCTGAGCGTGGGAAATGTCGTAATGATCGTTGTTGCGTGCGTCTTCCTGCTTCTGGCGATTAAGTTCGGTTTTGAGCCGCTGCTGCTTGTCCCGATCGCATTTGGTATGCTGCTTGTAAATATTTATCCCGATATTTTTGCAAGCCCGGAACAGATGAGCAATGGTGTGGGCGGATTATTCCACTATTTTTACATTCTGGATGAATGGTCGATCTTACCTTCTCTGATTTTCCTTGGAGTAGGAGCGATGACCGACTTTGGTCCTTTGATCGCAAACCCGATCAGTTTCCTTTTGGGAGCTGCGGCGCAGTTCGGTATTTTCGGAGCATATTTCCTTGCAATTCTGCTTGGCTTTAATGACAAGGCAGCGGCTGCTGTTTCCATCATCGGTGGAGCAGACGGACCTACCTCGATTTTTCTTGCAGGAAAGCTTGGACAGTCGGGATTGATGGGACCGATTGCTGTGGCGGCGTACTCGTATATGGCGCTTGTGCCGATCATCCAGCCGCCAATCATGAAACTGTTTACGACGAAGAAGGAGCGTGCAATAAAGATGCAGAACCTGCGTCCGGTTTCCAAGCTGGAGCGCATCCTGTTCCCGATTGTCGTTACGATTGTGGTATGTACGATTCTTCCGACCACAGCTCCGCTTGTCGGCATGCTGATGCTTGGTAACCTGTTCCGTGAGTCAGGCGTGGTTCGCCAGCTTACAGATACTGCGTCCAACGCGCTTATGTATATCGTAGTTATCCTGCTTGGAACTTCCGTAGGTGCTTCTACGAGTGCTGAGGCATTCTTAAATTGGACAACAATTAAGATCGTCATCTTGGGACTGGTTGCATTTATTTTTGGTACGGCTGCAGGTGTGCTGTTCGGTAAGCTGTTATGTTTTATCACAAAAGGCAAGATCAATCCTCTGATCGGTTCCGCAGGCGTGTCTGCCGTTCCGATGGCTGCCCGTGTATCACAGAAGGTTGGAGCAGAGGAAGACCCGACGAATTTTTTACTTATGCATGCAATGGGACCGAACGTTGCCGGCGTTATCGGTACTGCAGTAGCAGCCGGAGTATTTATGGCGATTTTCGGAATTTAAGAATAGGCAGGGGAGAATCCCCGCTGATTTTAGGAGGATAGATACATGTCAGAAGTTGGAACAAAACCAATTAAAATAACAGAGACTGTACTGCGTGATGCGCATCAGTCCCTGATTGCAACCAGAATGACGACCGAGCAGATGCTTCCGATCATTGATAAGATGGACAAGGTCGGCTACAATGCGGTAGAGTGCTGGGGCGGCGCTACATTCGATGCGTCTCTTCGTTTCTTAAAGGAAGACCCGTGGGATCGTCTGCGCAAGTTGAGAGACGGCTTTAAGAATACAAAATTACAGATGTTATTCCGTGGACAGAACATCCTGGGATATCGTCCGTATGCCGATGATGTGGTAGAATACTTTGTACAGAAGTCTATCGCAAACGGTATTGATATTATCCGTATCTTTGACTGTCTGAATGATATCCGCAACTTGCAGACGGCAGTTACCGCTTGTAACAAGGAGAAGGGACATGCGCAGGTTGCATTATCCTATACGCTCGGCGATGCCTATACCCTTGACTACTGGATGGATATGGCGAAGCGAGTGGAAGATATGGGCGCAAATTCCCTGTGTATCAAGGATATGGCGGGTCTTTTGACTCCGTACAAGGCAGAGGAGCTTGTGAAAGCGCTGAAGTCTTCTACGAGTCTTCCGATCGAGCTCCATACGCACTACACCTCCGGCGTTGCTTCCATGACTTATATGAAGGCGATCGAGGCGGGCGTAGACATCATCGATACCGCAATGTCCCCGTTCGCACTTGGAACAAGCCAGCCGGCAACAGAGGTTATGGCTGAGGCATTCCGCGGAACAGAGTATGATCCGGGCTTCGATCAGATGCTGTTAAAGGAGATCGCAGACTATTTCCGTCCGCTTCGCGAGGAAGCGTTAAAGAGCGGTCTGATGAACCCGAAGGTTTTAGGTGTGGATATCCAGACACTTCTGTACCAGGTTCCGGGCGGTATGCTCTCCAACATGGTATCCCAGTTGAAGGAGCAGAATGCAGAGGACAAGTATATGGAAGTTCTCGAGGAGATTCCGCGTGTCCGTAAGGATCTCGGTGAGCCGCCTCTTGTTACCCCGTCCTCCCAGATCGTCGGTACACAGGCAGTGTTCAACGTTCTGATGGGTGAGCGCTACAAGGTCGCTACCAAGGAGACGAAGGATGTGCTGCTCGGCAAGTACGGACAGACAGTTAAGCCGTTCAATCCGGAAATCGTTGACAAGGTACTCGGCGAGGACAAGAAGAATGCGATTACCTGCAGATATGCAGACCTTCTTGAGCCGGAGCTTGATAAGATCGAGGCTGAGATGAAGCAGTGGAAACAGCAGGACGAGGATGTATTGTCCTACGCACTGTTCCCACAGGTTGCAACCGAGTTCTTCAAGTACCGTGAGGCACAGCAGAAGAAGGTTGACGCATCCGTTGCCGATACGAAGAACGGGGCTTATCCGGTATAAATGATAGTGTTAGACAGGGCGTTCCTATATGGACGCCCTGTTTTTGTGCAATAGCAAATTGCGTCTTATTGCATAAAAGCACTGTGTGCACAGATGCGCAGATTTTGTTCTGCCGATAGGTTTATACAATCCGAATCACGCCGCAGGCAATCTTCTCGCCGGAATCTCCGGCAGGCTGCGAGGTAAAATCATCGCGCATCCGGTGTACGACAACGGATTTTCCGGTAATTTCGGGAACAACAATACGTTTGTCGTAAAAAGCGGTCCAGGCATACCCCTGGTTTCCGAACAGCGGGATCAGATCGCCGGAGTGTTCCGGGTGCAGGTTGGGAACGCGGTCTTCCCGGTTATAGTGCCCGCCCGTTTTGTCGAAGGGCGGCGTGCAGTCGCCGAATTCGTGGATATGCATGGCATAGAAATCGGTGGAGCCGGGCGTCGTTACATTGGGAAGCCCGAAGAATTCCGCTTCGATCAGCGTTCCTTCATAGTCGGTAAAATAGAACTTTACAAGACCTGAAAGACCGGGATAATTGCGGTTTCCGGTTACCCACGCGGTGGCGTCGGGCGGATTGTTTAACATAGTCCTGATAAATGTAAGTCCTGGGGTAATCTCTCTCATAGAAGTCTCCATTGTGAAAAATAAGCGGTAGACATATTTTTCGTTTGAAAAATTTCTTTCTATATAATATGCAGATAAGCGGGAAATGGCTCACTGGATTTTCTTGCAAAAAAGACCGTATTTGATATAATAAAAATATTGAGGCGGAAATCATTCCGCAGAAGCGAGGAGAAGTATGAGCAACACGAATGACCTGAGTAACCGCATTAATGATGCTTACAGCAAATTGAGCAAAGGGCAGAAGCGGTTGGCGACTTATATTACGGACAATTATGACAAGGCGGTGTTTCTTACGGCGGCAAAGCTGGGGGAGGTAGTCGGCGTCAGCGAGTCCACGGTCGTGCGCTTTGCAACGCATCTTGGTTATAAAGGTTATCCGGAATTTCAGAATGCCCTGGAGGAGCTTGTGCGCAATAAGCTCAACTCCATTCAGCGGATGGAAGTCACATACGGCAGAATCAGCCAGTCTAAGATTCTGGAGTCCGTTTTGAAGTCGGATGCGGACAAGATTCATTCCACGTTGGAGAAAATCGACCAAAATGCATTTGAACTGGCGGTGGACACGATACTGCACGCAAGGCACATCTATATCATCGGTATCCGAAGCTGCGCGCCGCTCGCGAGTTTTATGGCGTTTTATTTTACGCTGATGTTCCAGAATGTCCATTTGATTCAGACAAGCAATTCGAGTGAAATCTTTGAACAGATGGTGCGCATCAGCAAGGATGACGTCATCATAGGAATCAGTTTTCCGCGCTATTCCATGCGTACCTTAAAGGCGATGGAGTTTGCAAATAACCGCAGCGCCAAGGTAATCACGCTCACGGACAGTGTGCATTCACCGATGAATCTATATTCTTCGTGTAACTTGATCGCGGACAGCGATATGGCGTCAATCGTGGACTCGCTTGTGGCGCCGCTTTCGGTCATCAATGCGCTGATCGTTGCGCTCTGCATGAAAAAGCAGGGAGAGGTGGCGCAGACTTTGGAGATGCTGGAAGATATCTGGGATGAGTATCAGGTGTATGAAAATGATGAGATCAATTATATTGATGATTCCATAAAAATGCGTTACGGCAAAGTAGGAGATACCGATTTCCATGAGTAAAGTAATTGTGGTGGGCGGAGGACCGGCAGGAATGTTCGCGGCGATTGCGGCGGCGGAGAGCGGGCATGAGGTCACGCTGCTTGAAAAGAATGAGAAGCTTGGCAAGAAGCTGTACATAACGGGAAAAGGACGCTGCAATATCACAAATGCGGGAGATATGGACACGCTGTTTTCCAACGTTATGACGAATCCCAAGTTTTTGTACAGCGCATTTTATGATTATGACAATCAGCGCGTGATAGATTTTTTTGAACAAAACAATCTTGCAGTCAAGGTGGAGCGCGGCGGAAGGGTATTTCCGGTATCAGACCATTCGTCGGATGTAATCGCGACGCTGCAGCGCGTCCTAAAGGAGCGCCGTGTTGCCGTCAGGCTCTATACGGAGGTGAAGGAACTGCTGGCAAAGACAAATGTAGAGAAAGCAGGCGCGGGACAGGAGAAAAGCAGAGCCGGAGCAAAAAACAGTGGCGCGTGCAGGGCGGAGAATGCAGACGGCGGACAGGAAGGGCACGCGCAAAGTCGCGTGACGGGCGTGCGGCTTGCCGACGGTACGCTTCTGTCGGCGGATGCGGTGATTCTTGCGACCGGAGGATTTTCTTACCAGACGACAGGATCGACCGGAGACGGATACCGCTTTGCGAGGGAAACGGGACATCATGTGACGGAGATTCATCCGTCGCTCGTGCCGTTCTATGCAAAGGAAGACTATGTGACGCAGATGCAGGGGCTTGCGCTTAAAAATGTCAGCGTGCGCATACGTGACGGAAAGAAGCTGCTCTATGAAGAGTTCGGGGAGATGCTTTTTACACATTTCGGGGTCAGCGGACCTCTGATGTTGAGTGCGAGCGCGGCGATTAAGCCGGGGCGTGTGGAAAAGGAACTTGCGATGGAAATCGACTTAAAGCCTGCGCTGACGGAGGAACAGCTTGACGCACGCCTTCTGCGCGAGTTCGAGACGGCGAAGAATAAGCAGTTTAAGAATTCCATCGGGCATCTGTTCCCGGCGAAAATGATTCCGGTCATGCTGCAGCTTGGCGGAATTGATCCCGAGAAAAAGGTCAATGAGATCACAAGGGAGGAACGGCTTGCATTCGTCCGTCGGATGAAAGCGTTTCCGCTGACGCTCTGCGGTCTGCGCGATTTTAAAGAGGCAATCATCACCCGCGGCGGCGTGAGTGTTAAGGAGGTGAATCCGTCGACGATGGAATCAAAGTATGTCCAGGGGCTTTATTTCTGCGGGGAACTGCTCGATCTCGATGCGATGACGGGAGGATTTAACCTACAGATCGCATGGTCGACCGGACATCTGGCGGGAAGCAGTGTGAGATGAGTTAAGGAAAAAATACATGAAATGAAAAAAAAGGAGAGTAATAATATGAGTATGAATATAGCGGTAGACGGGCCTGCTGGCGCGGGAAAAAGCACGATCGCGAAGCGTCTTGCAAAGAATCTCGGGTTTATCTACGTGGACACCGGGGCGATGTACCGCGCGATGGCGTATTATTTTTTACAGAACGGCATCGCGGCGGAGGATGAGGCGGCGATCGCGGCGGCGTGTCCCAATGTGGATGTGACGATCGCTTACGAGGACGGCGAACAGCAGGTGATCTTAAACGGCAGAAATGTCAACGGCGCAATCCGCACGGAGGAAGTCGGCAACATGGCGTCCGCCACAAGCGTTTACCCCGTCGTGCGGGAGAAACTGGTGGAACTGCAAAGACAACTTGCCGCCCGTTCGGATGTGATTATGGACGGCAGGGATATCGGAACCTGCGTGCTGCCGGATGCGCAGGTTAAGATTTATCTGACCGCAAGCTCTGCCACAAGAGCAAAGCGCAGATTCGACGAGCTTTCGGCAAAGGGAGTGTCCTGCGATCTGGCAGAGATCGAGCGGGATATCATTGACAGGGATTACCGCGATATGCACCGTGAGATGTCTCCGTTAAAGCAGGCGGATGACGCGGTGTTGGTGGACAGCTCGGATATGGATATCGACGAGGTCGTCGCGGCGATTACGGAAGTATATCGGAGTAAGACGGAATCGGATGTTTGCAGAAAGCAGAAATAAGGGGAAGATGTGAAGCTATGAATGTGATTTTAGCAAAGAACGCAGGGTTCTGCTTTGGAGTAAAACGGGCGGTGGACACGGTGTATGAGCAGTTGGGCGCCGATCAGCCGATTTATACGTTTGGTCCTATCATTCACAACGAGGAGGTCGTGCGTGATCTTAAGGAGCGGGGAGTTACGGTGATAAACGACATCGAAGAACTGGAACAAAAGCCGCCCGGAACGGTCGTCATACGCGCCCACGGTGTGGAGAAGGGTGTGTGCGAGGAAATTAAGCGGCGCGGTTTTTCCATTATTGACGCAACCTGTCCCTTTGTGCTGAAAATACATCGGTTGGTGGAGCGCTACAGCGGGGAGGGATGTCAGATCGTCATCGTCGGAAACGAGGATCATCCCGAGGTAAAGGGCATCAGGAGCTGGTCGGATGCGGCGCGCACGCAGGTGATCGCAAGCAGGGAGGACGCGCTCGCATTTACCGCTGACCGCGGGAAAAAGGTATGTATTGTATCACAAACGACTTTTAATTACAAGAAATTTCAAGAATTAGTTGAAATTATAAAAGAAAAAGGTTATGATATAATTGTTTTAAATACAATCTGCAATGCTACGGAGGAGCGACAGACGGAAGCCTTGGCGGTTGCGAAGCAGGTGGACGCCATGATCGTCATCGGTGACAGGAATAGTTCCAACACGCAGAAGTTATTTGAAATATGTAAAAACGAATGCAACAATACTTACTATATACAAACTGTAAAGGATTTGGATCTCGCAAAGCTGGGGTCCGTCGATAACGTAGGTATTACCGCAGGGGCTTCTACCCCAAACAATATTATTGAGGAGGTTCAAAAGAATGTCAGAAATGAGCTTTGAACAAATGCTGGAAGAATCATTTAAAACAATAAGAAATGGAGAGGTAGTTGAGGGTACCGTTATCGATGTGAAACCTGATGAGATCGTTTTGAATATCGGCTACAAGTCCGACGGAATCATTACACGCAGCGAATACACGAACGAAGCGAACGTAGATCTGACCACTATGGTATCTGTCGGCGACACCATGGAAGCAAAGGTTTTAAAGGTAAACGACGGCGAAGGTCAGGTACTCCTGACGTACAAGCGTCTTGCAGCCGAGAAGGGAAGCAAGAGATTAGAGGAAGCATTTGAGAACAGGGAAGTGCTGACTGCAAAGGTCGCACAGGTATTAGACGGTGGATTATGCGTCAATGTGGATGAGACGAGAGTGTTCATTCCGGCAAGCCTTGTATCTGATTCCTATGAGAAGGATCTTTCTAAGTACAAGGATCAGGAGATTGAGTTCGTAATCAGCGAGTTCAATCCGAAGCGCAGAAGGATCATCGGCGACAGAAAGCAGCTTCTGGTTGCTAAGAAGATGGAGCAGCAGAAAGAACTGTTCGCCAGAATCAAGATCGGCGATGTTTTGGAAGGAACCGTTAAGAATGTAACAGATTTCGGCGCATTTATCGATCTTGGCGGCGCTGACGGTCTGCTTCATATTTCCGAAATGTCCTGGGGCAGAGTAGAGAGCCCGAAGAAGGTATTTTCCGTAGGCGACAGTGTAAGAGTGTTCATCAAGGACATCAATGAGAATAAGATCGCACTCAGTATGAAGTTCCCGGCAGAGAATCCGTGGAACGGTGCGGCTGAGAAGTTCGCAGTAGGCAACGTTGTGGACGGCAAGGTGGCAAGAATGACAGATTTCGGCGCGTTTGTTGAGTTGGCGCCGGGTGTGGATGCGTTGCTGCATGTATCGCAGATTTCCAAGGAGCATGTTGAGAAGCCGTCTGACGTATTGAAGGTAGGTCAGGAGATTACGGCGAAGATCGTTGATTTTAACGAGGACGAGAAGAAAATCAGCTTGTCCATGAAAGCGCTGCTTGATCCGGAAGAGACGGATGCAGACGTTGCTGATGTCGACATCGAGGCAGTTGCAAACGAGGAATAATCGTTCCAAAGGAAGTTGTAAAGAAGATAAATAGGCTTGCACATATGTGGAAGCCTATTTCTACACTATAAGAGACATTGTTTGAGAGCACTGAGATTTACTTTTTTATGGAGAAATAGGAAAGGAAGAGAACCGGGAGAAGAGATATGCTTGAGAATGATAATTATGAGAAATTCAAAAAAGATATTTTAGCGCTTGCGAAGATTGACCTTAATTCCTACAAAGAAAAGCAGATGCGGCGCAGGATCAATACGCTGATCACCAAGAACAATATTAAGACCTATAATGAATATGTAGAGTTGATTCGCAAGGACAGGGAGAAGTTCGATCAGTTCATCAATTTTCTTACAATCAATGTGTCGGAGTTCTATCGGAATCCCGAACAATGGAAGCTGTTGGAGAGCCAGGTGTTCCCGAATCTGATTCAGAAGTTCGGCAAGAATCTTAAGATCTGGAGCGCGGCGTGCTCGACAGGTGACGAACCATATTCACTTGTCATGGCATTGTCGAGACACTTACCGCTCACCAATATCAAGATTATTGCAACGGATATCGATAAGCAGGTCATTGATACGGCGCGCATGGGACTTTACAACGAGAAGAGTATCGCGGGTGTGCCGGATGACTTGAAGAGTAAGTATTTCAGTAAGGTCGGGAGTTCCTACCAGATTTCGGACGAGATAAAAAAGCGTGTGGAGTTCAAGGAGCATGATTTGTTGAAAGACAGCTATCCGACGGGTTGTCATCTGATCGTGTGCAGGAATGTCGTGATCTATTTTACCGAGGAAGCGAAGGATGAGATCTACAAGAAGTTCTATCAGTCTTTGGTGCCGGGTGGACAGCTTTTTATCGGAAGCACGGAGCAGATTATGAATTATCGTGAGATCGGATTTGAACGAAGCAAGTCGTTTTTCTTTGAGAAGGCAAAGTAAAGCAGATACATAAACAGTTGGTGTCTGTATGAAAATGAAAGGGCTGCCGCATTAAGAATACATAAAATGTATTTCTTGATGCGGCACTTTTTATGCAATAGGAAATTGCGTCCGATTGCTTATTTTCGATTTGATTGCAGCGCTGCCAGAATATGGCGGACATATTGCCGCTGCATGTCCGCAGAACCGATGAATGTTTCGGACAATTCAAAATAACACTTTTTGGAGCGTGTCTGTTCACGGAAGGCGGGCGTGAACAATTCCTCGTATTGGGGAAGGAAAATGGCATATTTCCGGTTGTAGCAGTTGGCTGCGGTCGCCTGTATGCGGTTCGCCTTGTCAACGCCGGAAGCGATATCCTTGTGGATGGCAAGATCTTCTCCGGGAAGATAGTAATAATTTTTGGGATTCTCATAGAAGAAACGCAGTTCTCCCTCGAAGAGTCGTATTCGAAGGCGCGCCGTGCTGCCGTTCATGGACAGATAGCAGTCGTCGTAGGAGACGGAGACGGGTTTTGGCACCGGATAGGAGAGCGTGAGGGCAAAGAACAGCTCCTTGTTGCCCGAAACACCGTCCATGGAGGTGTATTCGCTGGCTTCAATGGAACAAAGCGTAAATGCGCCCTCCCACAATTCACGGTAGGAGAGTATCGAAAGCAGTTTTGGCATATAGAGCACGTCCTCATAATTGTGACCGCGCAAAAGCGCTAAAGTATCCTTGGAGGGAGATTTCCTGTATTCCTTGTAGACTTCGATCAGCTCGCCGCCCGAATAGGCGTCCACGCGGTCGATTCCAAGAAAAAGCTCGACGGATTTCTGCTTCAGACTGGGAAGCCCGAAGAGAAATTTAAAGCGTGCCGTCTCCTTGTACAGATCGAGAAAATCGTGTGAACCGAACGGATCATCTATCTGATGTGCGGCATATTTGGCTTTAAGATACGGGATATCGAACCCGATCCCGTTGAAGGAGAGAATGATGGCAAAGTCTGAAAGCAGCTTGGAGAAGGCGGTAAGGAGTGCAGGCTCGTCGGCAGCGTCTTCGGCAAAAAACTGATCCAGAAAGAGCATATCGCCTTTTCTGGTGGCGCAGCCAATCAGATAGAGCTGAGTGCGTGCCGGAGAAAAGCCGGTCGTCTCGATGTCGAAAAAAATGGAATTTTCATCAAATACGCGGTTCGCGACCGGGTCGGAAAAGTCGAAGATGATTTCCTCATGCCATGTGATCATTGTGCTGTCTCCTTGTGGTGTGTTTATTTGGTATGCAGTGCGAACTCGGGAGCTGAGCTCCCTCGTTCACGGGCTTCGCCCTATCAGTCCATAAAGGAACAAATTTTTCCGTGCAAGCACGAAAATTTGTTCCTTCATGGACTGGCACTGCTCATTGCCTGCGCGTACATTATACCATAGACGCACAGCGTCCATGGCATTCGCCGTGGGCGACCGATGCGCACAGCGGCGCGTATAATGTCTGACGACATTATACCATATAAACGAAATTGAGAGTGGGGGAATTTTTATGGGGAAGTATGCAAAAAAATACAAAAAATTCGAACAATTTGTCTATTGTTGTGATATAATTTACAAGATAGGTATTCTATGACTTTCGACATGGAATATAATACAAATAAGAGAAAGTGGGGCACGAAAAATGGGTTCAAAAACATTTAAAGGCGGCGTCCATCCTTATGAAGGGAAGGAATTAGCGAAAGATCAGCCAATCGTTGAAGTTTTACCCAAGGGTGATCTGGTATATCCGCTGTCACAGCATATCGGTGCGCCAGCCAGTCCGGTTGTAGCGGTAGGCGATAAGGTGTTGAAGGGGCAGAAGATCGCTGAAGCGGGCGGTTTTGTATCATCACCGATTTACGCATCAGCTTCCGGTACGGTAAAGGCAATCGAGCCGCGCCGGGGAGCAGTGGGTGATATGGTGAATTCCATCGTCATCGAGAATGACGGGGCGTTCGAGGAAGTGGAGTATACGCCATGTGATGATGTAACTGCACTTTCCAAAGAGGAGATTGTAAACAAAGTCAAAGAAGCGGGCGTTGTAGGTATGGGCGGCGCAGGCTTCCCGACGCATGTGAAGCTGTCTCCTAAGGAACCGGAAAAGATTGAGTATGTCATTGCAAATTGCGCGGAGTGTGAGCCGTATCTTACGGCGGATTACCGCAGAATGCTGGAAAATCCAGAGGAACTGATCGGCGGTATGAAGATCATCCTTCAGCTTTTCGATCATGCGAAGGGAGTTCTTGGAATCGAGGACAATAAGCCGGACTGCATCGAAAAGCTTACAGAGCTTGTCAAGGATGAGCCGCGCATCGAGGTCTGCGCGCTGCAGACGAAGTATCCGCAGGGCGGTGAGCGCCAGCTTATTTATGCGGTGACAGGACGGGCGATCAACTCCAAGATGCTTCCGGCGGATGCTGGCTGCATCGTGGACAATGTAGAGACGATCATTGCGGTATACAACGCGGTAAAGCTTGGCAGACCTGTGACGAACCGTATATCTACCATCACGGGTGATGCGATTGCTAACCCAGGGAACTTTTTATATAGTATCGGTACGAATTACGCGGAACTGGTCGACGCGGCGGGCGGTTTTAAGACGCAGCCGGAGAAGATTATTTCCGGCGGACCGATGATGGGTTTTGCAATGTTTGGACTGGATATTCCTACGACGAAGACCTCCTCCTCCCTGTTATGTCTGACAAAGGATGAGGTATCGCAGATGGAGCCGTCTGCATGCATCAACTGCGGACGCTGCGTTGAGGCATGCCCGGAGCAGCTCATTCCGTCAAGACTAGCGAAGTTCGGCAACAACGGTCTTACCGCGGAATTTGAGAAGTGGAACGGTCTTGAGTGTGTAGAGTGCGGAAGCTGCAGCTTTGTCTGTCCTGCGAGACGGCAGCTGGCACAGTCTATCAAGACTATGAAGAAACAGGTACTTGCTGCAAAGCGTAAGAAATAATTCAAAAAACAAAAAGAGAGAGGTGGATTATCGTGAGTGATTTATATCATGTTTCATCATCACCACACGTTCGTTCCAAGGACACCACAAGCCGCATCATGCTGTATGTGATTATCGCATTGCTGCCGACGAGCTTGTTCGGTATTTACAACTTTGGAATCAAAGCATTGATTTTGATTTTGGTGACCATCGCAAGCTGTGTGGCTTCCGAGTGGATCTTCAATAAGATCGTACATAAAAAGGATACCGTCACAGACTTAAGCGCTGTTGTCACAGGTCTTCTTTTGGCGTTGAATCTTCCGGTGAACCTTCCGTGGTGGGAGGCGGTCATCGGCGGCGTGTTCGCAATTATCGTTGTGAAATGTCTTTTCGGCGGTCTGGGACAGAATTTTATGAACCCGGCGCTCGGTGCAAGATGTTTCCTTCTGATTGCATTCGCCGCGGATATGACGAAATTCGGCGTGACAAAGGGCGGTGTCGAGGTGTATTCAAGTGTAACTCCGCTTGCAGCGATGCGCAACGGAGAGGTAGTCAATACGATGGATATGCTGATCGGACGCACGGCAGGAACTATCGGTGAGACATCTGCGATCGCAATTTTGATCGGTGCGATTTTTCTGATTCTGATGGGTGTGATCGATCTTCGGATTCCGGCGTCCTACATCATCACCTTCGCTCTGTTCATGGTGCTTTTTAGCGGACATGGACTGGATGCAAATTACATTACCGCACAGCTCTGCGGCGGTGGATTGATGCTCGGTGCATTTTTCATGGCGACCGATTATGTGACTTCGCCGATTACTCCGAGAGGGCAGATCGTATTCGGTATCTGCTGCGGTATCCTTACGGGATTGTTCCGTACTTTCGGCGCGAATGCAGAGGGTGTTTCCTTCGCAATTATCTTAAGCAACCTGCTTGTACCGATGATCGAGAAGTTCACGATTCCGAGAGCGTTCGGTCAGGTGAAGGAAGCAAAGGCAAAGGAAGGGGGCAAATAGGATGAATAAGAGAATCGTACATGACGCTTTGATTTTATTTGCTTTTACCGTGGTATTAGGACTTTTGCTCGGTGTGGTATATGGTATTACCAAGGAGCCGATCGAGAAAGTAAATTATGAGAAGACACAGGCTGCTTATAAGCAGGTGTTTGAAGATGCGGCTTCATTCGAGGCTTATGAGGGCTTTGATGCGGACGCGGCCAATGCGCTCGTCACAGAGCAGGGTTATGCGGATGAGATTGAGGATGCACAGGTGGCAAAGGATGCCGGCGGCAATGTGCTCGGCTATGTGATTACCGTGACGGCGAAGGACGCCAGCCAGTCCACGATTACGTTTTCTGTGGGAATCCGCAGTGACGGTACGGTGAACGGATATTCCATCACCTCGATAGCTGAGACGCCGGGACTTGGTATGAAGGCGCAGGAGGAAGCATTCTACAGCCAGTTCGAGGGCAAGAATGTGGATTCCTTTACTGTTGTGAAGGCTGCTCCGACGGCGGACAACGAGATTGAGTCGATCTCCGGTTCCACCATCACATCCAGGGCAATGGCAAACGGTGTGAATGCCTGCATCGTTTACTTCCAGAATGTATTGGCAGGAGGTGCAGAATAATGAATAAAAATGTAGAGCGTTTGTATAACGGTTTGATCAAAGAGAACCCGACCTTCGTGTTGATGCTCGGTATGTGTCCGACGCTTGCGGTTACATCTTCCGCCATCAACGGACTGGGTATGGGACTTTCTACTACTGTGGTACTTGTATGTTCCAATCTGCTGATTTCCGCATTCCGTAAAGTGATTCCGAACGGCGTGCGTATGCCGGCGTTTATCGTTATCGTTGCGTCGCTGGTTACGATGGTGCAGTTCATCATGAATGCGTATACCCCGAGTCTCTCTGAGTCTCTGGGCGTGTACATTCCGCTTATCGTTGTAAACTGTATCATCTTAGGACGTGCCGAGAGCTACGCTTCCAAGAATCCGGTCGTTCCGTCTATCTTCGACGGTATCGGTATGGGACTTGGATTCACTTTCGGTCTGACCTGTATCGGTCTGATCCGTGAACTCTTAGGCGCAGGACAGATTTTCGGTTTCCAGCTCCTTTCTCTGGAGTGGTTTACGCCGATTACCATTTTCGTTATGGCTCCGGGTGCATTCCTGGTTCTGGCATGTCTGGTCGCTATCATGAATATTGTGCGTGCGAAGATGGAAGCGAAGGGCAAGCCGCTCGCGGCTCCTTCCGGATGCTTAAGCGGTGACTGCGCAAGCTGCGGTCAGTCTGCGATGTGTACCGGACGCAGCCTTTCCAAAGAGGGTGCGGCAACAGCGGCGAAGAACGCAGCCGACGCGCCAAAGACAGAATAGGAGGATAGGTACAGATGAAAGAATTACTTTTAATTGCAATCGGTTCCGCGATTGTAAACAACGTTGTATTGAGTCAGTTCCTCGGTATCTGTCCGTTCTTAGGAGTTTCCAAGAAGACAGAGACCGCTGCCGGCATGGGTGGGGCAGTTGTGTTCGTTATCACGATTTCATCCTTTGTGACGGCGCTGATCTATAAGTTCATTCTTGCAAATGAAGCGTTGATGAAAAAGGGCATTGACCTGACGTATCTGCAGACGATCGTATTCATCCTTGTCATTGCAGCCCTGGTTCAGTTCGTTGAAATGTTCTTAAAGAAGAATATGCCGCCTCTGTATGAGAGTCTTGGCGTATATCTTCCGCTGATTACGACCAACTGTGCGGTTCTTGGTGTAGCGCTTACCAACGTGACCAAGGAGTACGGCATTTTAGAGAGTGTTGTCAATGGATTCGCAACTGCGGTCGGATTTTTGATCGCGATTGTCATTATGGCGGGCATCCGCGAGAAGATCGAGTACAATGATATTCCGAAGCCGTTCCAGGGTACGGCGATCGTGCTCATTACCGCGTGTCTGATGTCCATTGCATTTATGGGATTCTCAGGAATGATTTAGGAGGAAAAAGAAGATGAACATTACAGCAATTTTAGTTGCAGCCGTTGTCGTCGGCGGTGTAGGTATCTTAATTGGATTTTTCCTCGGTATTTCCGGAGAGAAATTCAAGGTAGAAGTAGACGAGAGAGAGGAAGCAATTTTAGAGGTGCTTCCGGGAAATAACTGCGGAGGCTGTGGTTATGCGGGATGTTCCGGTCTTGCGGCTGCCATCGTAAAGGGCGAGGCTCCGGTAGGACAGTGTCCGGTCGGCGGCGCTCCGGTAGCGGCGAAGGTCGGCGAGATCATGGGCGTTGCGGCGGAAGAGGGCGCGCGCAAGGTCGCTTTCGTGAAATGTGCCGGAACCTGTGAGAAGGCAAACAGAGACTACGAGTACACGGGAAATGAAGACTGCAGCGCTATGGCGTTCGTTCCGAACGGCGGACCGAAGTCCTGCAATTACGGATGTCTTGGCTATGGCTCCTGTGTGAAGGCCTGCCCGTTTGATGCGATTCATATCGTAGACGGTATCGCGCTTGTCGATAAGGAAGCATGTAAGGCGTGCGGCAAATGTGTGGCTGCATGCCCGAAGCACTTAATTGAACTTGTGCCTTACGATGCGAAGCATCTGGTACAGTGCAGTTCCAAGGATAAGGGCAAGGACGTTATGAAGGCCTGCTCGGTTGGATGTATTGCCTGTCATCTGTGCGAGAAGAATTGTCCGTCGGACGCAATTCATGTCGAGGACAATATCGCGTACATTGATCAGACGAAGTGTACGGGATGCGGAATCTGTGCGCAGAAGTGTCCAAAGAAAATCATCTTATAAAAAAAGGCGGTGTTCCTGTCATGTGGCAGGACGCCGCTTTTTTTGTTATGCAATAGGAAATTGCGTCCTATTGCATAAAGGCACTGCGTGCACAGATGCGCAGCTGTCGTGCAGCGCCATACATGGCGCGGAACAAAAGCTGCTTGCAGGATGGATCGTTATTCAAGGATGGTGTACGGAACCGAACTTCCCATCCCGGAGCTTACATGTATCTCATAATCGTCTGTGATAAAAATAGCTTCCGTATCGTCGAGGCTTTCAATCAGTGTCATTCCATCCTCTAATCCGAGGGAGAAGCAGGTCGTCGAGAGCCCGTCTCCATCCACGGAGTATTTTGTGATGACGGTGACGCCGAGCAGGTGGTTGTCGTAGGGATATCCGGTCGCAGTGTCAAGGATATGGTGATAGCGCTTGTCATCCACGGTAAAATAGCGCTCGTATACGCCGGAGGATACGACAGTCTCATCCGTCACAGAGACGGAGGCGATTGCTTCATTTTCCAGACCGAAAGGCCGCTGGATGCCGATGGTATAGGAACTGCCGTCCTCCTTTGGTCCGAGGGCAAGCACGTTTCCGCCGAGGTTGATAAAGCCGGAGGTAACGCCGTTATCGTTCAGGAATGCTCTCATTTCGTCTGCAATATAGCCTTTGGCAATGCCGCCGAGATCGATTTTTGCGTCGTGGTTTAAAAGCGTCACTTCGTTGCCGTCAATTTCTATATTGCGGTAATCTACGGTGGAGAGCGCAGCTTTTATGTCGTCATCGGATGGAATCATGGAAGCGTCGGTCTTGTCGAGAAGCGCTTTGGTGGAGATATCCCACAGGTCGGAAAGCTTTCCGATGGTGATGTCGAACTTCCCGCCGCTTAGTTCCCCGTAGGAAATGCCCTTCTGCAGCAGCTCCACCGTCTCGTCGTGAACCGAAACGGGCGCGCCCGCCGCGTCGTTGATTCTGGAAATGTCGCTGTCCGCAATCGTGTTGGAAAAATAGCTTTCGTATTTTTCAGCGAGTGCGAAGCATTCGTCTAAAAGCTGCTCGCTGCCGCCGGCGTAGATGGTCACGGAGATAATTGTATTAAAGTAAAAGCCGGATTTGGTCAGAGTTTCCGTGCTTGTGTTGCCGCATCCGGAAAAAAGGGAAGTTATTCCGACCAAGATCGCTGTAAATAATGAAAAAAGTCTTTTTCTCATAGAATACCTCAATAAATCAATACAATGTCTGTGTCATAATACATGCAAATCGCAAAATCCTATAAAAATGTACCATAAAATGGGGCTTCATACAATGAAATTTATATACAAATCATTTTGCCATTTTCATAGATATATGGTAGAGTAATACAGTATCAGGTATCAAAAAGGGGACAAAGCGGAAATGGAACAGAAGAATTTTCATTTTAATGAGAAAAAGCGGGTCGTTGTTAAGATCGGCTCTTCTTCATTAAATTACAGTGAGACTGGGAATCTGAATTTTACGAAGCTGGAACATCTGGTGCGGGAACTTTGCAATCTGCGCAATCGTGGAATGGATGTCTGTCTGGTAAGTTCCGGTGCGATAGCTGTCGGCAGACAGACGCTCGGCATGGACGCTCGACCGCGGGACATTTCGACGAAGCAGGCGTGCGCGGCAGTCGGACAGGCGAGGCTGATGATGATCTATCAGCGCATGTTCGCGGAGTATAATCAGGTCGCCGGGCAGGTTCTTATGACAAAGAACACGATGGTGAATCCGGTTTCGCGAGAGAATGCGAAGAATACGTTCGATGAGCTGTTCCGGCTCGGCGTGATCCCGATTGTCAATGAGAATGACACGGTATCTACATATGAGATGCAGTTCGGTGACAACGATACGCTCTCTGCGATCGTAGCGTCACTTGTAGGAGCGGATCTTCTGATCCTGCTTTCCGATATCGACGGTCTGTTTACCGACGATCCGCACAAGAACCCGGACGCGAAGCTGATTGAGGTCGTGGAGAAGATGGATTCCGAGATCTACGGTATGGCGAAAAGTTCGACCGGAAGCGATGTGGGGACCGGAGGTATGGCGACAAAGCTGACGGCTGCGAAGATCGCGACGCGCTCCGGTGCGGACATGGTTATTGCGAACGGCAAGGACGTCTGCATTCTGCACCACATTTTTGACGATTCCTTTACGGGAACGATTTTTTCGGCGGAGAAGAAGGAATCCTTCCGCATTGAAGATTTTATTTTGGAAACGATTGGATAATAGAGGCTATGAAACAGGAACAGATTGACCGAATTAATGAATTATACCGCAAATCAAAGGCGGAAGGGCTGACCGAGAAGGAGAAGAAGGAACAGGATCTGCTGCGGAAGCAGTTCGTAGCGGATGTGAAGAAGAACCTTACGGCGCAGCTTAATAATATTGATATGGTAAACGCTGACGGTACCGTGGAGAATCTGGGAGAGAAATATGGAAACAAGTCGGGGCTTTCCTGAACAGGAAGCTGCGGCGGAACGCAGGAAGCGGGAAGCGGTCAGAGAACGCCATAAGGTGCTTCGGAATGCCATGACGGCAGAGGAAGTGCAGGAAAAGAGCCGTATCATTTGTGAACGACTGCTTTCATCTGACTGGTATCGTAACAGTCAGATCATCTACGGTTATTATCCGCTCGGGAAGGAAGCGGACTGCCTGCCGTTTCTGGCGCAGGCGCTCCATGACGGCAAGACGGTCGCGCTTCCGGTCACGGATAAAGCGGATCGCCGGATGGAGTTTCGGCAGATCACTTCTTTTTCGCAGGTCGCAGAAGGGAGCTTTCATGTAATGGAGCCCGAGGCGGCGTGTCCGTTGATACAGACGGAGGATGCCGTTGTGATTGTTCCGGGCGTAGTATTTGACGGCACAGGAAACCGCTATGGTTACGGTGGGGGATATTATGATCGTTATTTTGCCCGATTTCCGGGGTTACGGCGCATGGCGCCCGCCTACGAGAACCAGATGGAAGCGCGGCTCGCTGTGCTTGAGACGGATGTAAGAATGGAACACATCTATACGGAGAAGACAATATATTGAGAATGAAAGCTTAATCGTGAAGTTCTAGACATAATATTATGGAAACGGAGACGTCAGGGCGGAGCCGTATGGCGAAGAAAGGATGGATGGGCATATGGAATTATTGGAAATCTGCAGGAGGGCAAAGGAAGTGAGCGCACAGGTCGCGAAGCTTGATACGGACACGAAGAACCGTGCGCTGTGTGCTGTTGCAGACGCATTGGTTGCACACGCGGATGTGATTATTTCCGAAAATGAGAAGGATATCGCGCGTGGAAAAGAGAATCATATGCCGGAAGGTCTGATTGACCGCCTTCTTCTGACACAGGCGCGGATGGAGCAGATCGCGGAAGGGCTTCGCAAGGTGGCGGACTTAGACGACCCGATCGGGGAGGTGCTTTCCATGAAAAAGCGTCCGAACGGGCTGATCATCGGTCAAAAGCGTGTTCCGATCGGTGTAGTCGGTATGATTTACGAGGCGCGCCCGAACGTTACAGTGGATGCATTCGGGCTGTGCTTTAAGACGGGAAATGCCGTTATCCTAAAGGGCGGAAGCGATGCGATCTCCTCGAACGCGGCGATTGTCGGCGTGATACAGGAGGCGCTGACGGAGCAGGGAATCCCAAAGGACGCCGTGCTTCTGATCGAGAATACGGAAAGAGAGACGGCGGCAGCCTTCATGAGGATGAATGATTATGTGGACGTACTGATTCCAAGAGGCGGCGCGGGGTTAATCAAAGCGGTCGTGAATCAGGCGACGATTCCGGTCATTGAGACGGGAACCGGAAACTGCCATATTTTTGTGGACGAGACGGCAGATTTCGATATGGCGGTGCAGATTATTTTAAATGCAAAGACACAGCGCATCGGTGTGTGCAATGCCTGTGAGTCGCTTGTAATCCATGAGAAGATTGCGGACGCATTTATGCCGAAGCTTGCTGCGGCGCTTGCGCAGAAGAATGTAGAGATGCACGCCGATGAGAAGAGCCTTAGGGCGGCGCTCGGAAAGACGGCAGGAGAAGGCAATCAGGCGGTGCTTAAAGAGACGGTGGGAGAAGGCAATCAGGCGGTGCTTAAGACAGAGGGCATAGCAAACAGGGAACTGCTTCTTCCTGCCACAGAGGAGGACTGGGGAACAGAATATCTCGACTACATGATTTCCGTCAAGACGGTGTCCTCGGTCGATGAGGCAATCGCACACATCAATCGCTACAACACCGGACATTCAGAGGCGATCATTACGGAGAACTATACCAATGCGCAGCGCTTTCTGGATGAGGTCGATGCGGCATGTGTCTACGTCAATGCGTCTACGCGTTTTTCGGACGGCTTCGAGTTCGGTTTCGGCGCGGAAATCGGCATCAGCACGCAGAAGCTTCACGCGAGAGGACCGATGGGGCTAGAGGCGCTCACAAGCACCAAGTACATTATCTACGGAAACGGACAGGTGCGCCCATAAGCTATTTTATTGAAAAGAAGAGACAGACGAGATTATGAAAAAGAAAATGAATCTTAACATCATTGATAAAAAACAGATACCACAGAGCGAGTCGGAGCGTCAGTACTATTTTATGGATATCGCAAAGGAATACGTGAGCCAGCTTGCGGCGCAGAAGGGGAGCGCGCTTACCTTCCATGTAACGACGTTTGGCTGTCAGATGAATGCGCGCGATTCCGAGAAGCTTGTCGGTATCTTAGAACGCATCGGGTACGTGGAGACGGAGACGGAGGAGGCGGATTTTGTCATCTACAATACCTGTACGGTGCGGGAGAATGCCAACAACAAGGTCTATGGACGGCTGGGGGCGCTCTGCAATTACAAGAAGAAAAATCAGTATATGCTGATCGGGCTCTGCGGCTGTATGATGCAGGAGCCTGCGGTGGTGGAGAAGCTAAAGGAGAGCTACCGCTTCGTCGATTTGATTTTCGGTACGCATAATATCTATAAATTCGCGGAACTGATCGTGACGGCGTTGGAAAGTGATTCTATGACGATCGATATCTGGAAAGACACGGAGCAGATCGTGGAGGATCTTCCGGTGGAGCGGAAATATGCGTTTAAGTCCGGAGTCAATATTATGTTCGGCTGTAACAATTTCTGTAGTTACTGCATTGTTCCGTATGTGCGCGGGCGCGAGCGCAGCAGAGAGCCGAAGGAAATTATCCGGGAGATTGAGAATCTGGTTGCGGACGGCGTGGTGGAAGTGATGCTGCTCGGACAGAATGTCAATTCCTACGGAAAGAATTTAGAGGAGCCGATGACATTTGCAGAACTTCTTGCGGAGATTGAGAAAATCGAGGGCTTAGAGCGCATCCGTTTTATGACTTCCCATCCGAAGGATCTCTCGGATGAATTGATTGAAGTGATGAAGCATTCCAGGAAGATCTGCAGACATCTGCATTTGCCGCTCCAGTCGGGAAGCAGCCGTATCCTTGCGGCGATGAACCGCAGATACGATAAGGAGCATTATCTCGCCCTGGTAGAGAAGCTTCGCGCGTCAGTGCCGGATATCGCACTGACGACGGATATTATCGTTGGTTTTCCGGGGGAGACGGAGGAGGACTTTGAGGAGACGCTTGACGTCGTGCGGAAAGTCCGCTACGACAGTGCGTTCACCTTTATCTATTCCAAGCGTACCGGAACGCCGGCGGCAAGCCGCGAGGATCAGGTGCCTGAGGAAATCATAAAGGAGCGGTTCGACCGTCTGCTTGCCGAGGTACAGCAGATCGCCGCAGAGAAGGCGGGAAAGCTGACAGGACAGGTACAGCCGGTGCTGATCGAGGAAATCAATGCGCAGGATGATGGGCTTGTGACAGGACGCCTTAGCAATAATTCCGTTGTGCATCTGCCGGGAACAGCGGAGCTGATCGGGAAGATCGTTGATGTCAGGTTGAAGGAATGCAGAGGCTTCTATTATCTTGGAGAATTAGAGAAATAGAAGGAGGGACGAAGCCTCCGGCTTCTACTACCTCGGAGAATTAGAGGGCTAGCATATGAGGCGGGTAAGCAGAAATGATATGATATTTATGGCGGTTCTGGTTGTAATCGCCGCGGCTGTATTCGTGTTTTTCTCTGCAACGGGAAAGGAGAGCGGGGCATATGTGCTTGTTACGATCGACGGGGAAACGTACGGCACTTACAGCTTAAAGACGGAGCAGGAGATACCGATTACGCAGGACGGTGTCACGACCAACGTACTTGTCATCAGGGACGGCTTTGCGGACATGACGGAGGCGGACTGTCCGGACAAGCTCTGCGTGCACCAGAGAGCCATATCGAAAAATAATGAAACGATCGTCTGCCTGCCGAACAGAGTCGTCGTGCAGGTGATGGGAAGTGAAGAAAGCGGGTTTGATTCCATTGCGAAATAAAGTAGCTTATTTGGGCGTCTTTCTGGCGCTGGCGTTGATCTGCAGTTATGTGGAATCGTTGATTCCATTTTACTTTGGAATTCCGGGGGTAAAGCTCGGATTGACAAATATTGTAGTTGTCCTGATGCTGTACTGCGTCGGGACAAAGGAAGCCTTTCTGATCTCGATGCTGCGCATCGTGCTCTCAGGTTTTCTGTTTGGAAATATGTTCAGTATTCTCTACAGTCTCGCGGGAGGGATTTTGAGCTTTCTGGTGATGTACCTGCTAAAGAGTACAAGGAAGTTCGGTGTGCTCCCTATAAGCGTCAGCGGCGGTGTGTTTCACAATGTGGGACAGCTTATTGTTGCGGCGGCGGTGGTCGAGAATTATAATATTTTTTACTATATGCCGGTGTTGCTTATCGCCGGAATCATCACGGGATTTTTGATCGGGATCGCGGCGCAGGAGATGATTCTTCGGATCGGCGACCGGCTGAAATAGGAGGAAACGGACGTGTATGCATATATCAGGGGAATCCTGACGGACATGGAGGCGGACTGCGTCGTCGTGGAAGCAGGAGGAGTCGGTTATAATATCTATACGGCAGGACAGACATTTGATTACCTTCCGTCCGTCGGCGGGGAGGTAAAGCTTTATACATATTTGAGTGTGCGCGAGGACGCCATGGTGCTCTATGGATTTCTGACAAAGGATGACTTGCGTGTGTTCAAGCTGTTAATCGGAGTGAGCGGCATTGGCCCGAAAGGAGCGCTTGGAATCCTGTCGGTGATGACGACGGACGATTTGCGCTTTGCGGTGCTCGGAGACGACGCAAAGGCGATCACGAGGGCGCCTGGAATCGGCGCAAAGACAGCGCAGCGCCTGATTTTGGAACTCAAAGATAAGCTTTCCTTAGAGGATGCGTTTGAGCAGAAGCTTGCGCACGCAGAAGAACAGACGAAGAATACAGTCAGTGGAACGAAGAACGAGGCGGTGCAGGCGCTGGTGGCGCTCGGCTATTCCTCGTCAGAGGCGTTAAAGGCGTTAAACGGTATCGAGATCACGGAAGAAACCGATGTGGAGGATATTCTAAAATCGGCGCTTAAGAACATGGCATTTTTGTAAAATCTTACGGATGGCGGCAGACTGCCGGAGGGCGCGGCAGACTGTTTTCTATTTGACAATAGAAAGGCATGGTTGACAGGATGGAGAAACGTGTGATATCCACGCAGGTGCAGGAGGAGGACTTAAAGATCGAGAAAAGCCTCCGCCCGCAGACGTTGGATGACTATATCGGTCAGCAGAAAGCAAAAGAAAATTTAAAGGTCTACATCGAGGCAGCGAAGGCGCGCGGGGAAGCACTCGACCACGTGCTCTTTTACGGACCGCCGGGACTTGGGAAGACGACGCTCTCGGGTATCATTGCGAATGAGATGGGAACGCATATGAAGATCACCTCGGGGCCTGCGATCGGAAAGCCGGGGGAGATGGCGGCGATTCTGAGCAATCTGCAGGAGGGGGACGTCCTTTTTGTGGATGAGATTCACCGTCTGAACCGCCAGGTGGAGGAAGTGCTCTATCCGGCGATGGAGGATTATGCCATCGACATTATGATCGGTAAAGGCGCGACGGCGCGTTCCATCCGGTTAGATCTGCCGAAGTTCACACTTGTAGGTGCAACAACACGGGCGGGACTTTTGTCCGCGCCGTTGCGCGACCGTTTCGGCGTCGTGCATCATCTGGAATTCTACACGGTAGATGAGTTAAAGACGATCATCCTTCACTCTGCGAGAACGCTGGACGTTGAGATTGACGGGGAGGGCGCCTATGAGCTGGCACGCCGTTCACGCGGCACGCCGCGTCTGGCGAACCGTCTGTTAAAGCGTGTGAGAGACTTTGCAGAGGTAAAATATGACGGAAAGATCTCAAAGGAAGTGGCGTCCTTTGCACTCGATCTGCTCGAGGTCGATAAGATGGGGCTCGATCAGAATGACCGGAATATCCTCATGCTCATCATTGACAAGTTCGCCGGGGGTCCGGTGGGGCTTGATACCTTAGCGGCGGCGATCGGTGAGGATGCAGGAACGATCGAGGACGTCTACGAGCCGTATCTGGTGAAGAACGGATTTATCAACCGTACGCCGAAGGGACGCGTCGCGACCGATCTGGCGTATCGGCATTTCGGACTGACACGCTGATGCAACTATTTCAAGAAGTAGTTGCTTTTGTGGAAATATGACATTATAATATACTATATATTGTGAACGGGATGTACCAGAGCAGGAGGAAGAAGCTATGGCAGAGAAGACGAGCGCCGAAGTGATTATCGGTGGAAAGGTATATACACTGAGCGGTTACGAGGGCGAAGAGTATCTGCAGAGAGTTGCCACTTATATCAATAACAAGATCAACGAGTTCAACAATATGGAAGAACTGCGCAGGCTTTCCGGCGATATGAAGGCGACTTTGATACAGCTTAATATTGCAGATGATTATTTCAAGGCAAGGACGCAGGTGGAGAAGCTGGAACAGGAGATCGAGCAGAAGGACAAGGAGATCTACGACTTAAAGCATGATCTGATTTCCAACCAGATTAAAGCGGAGAGCGACGAGAAGGAACTTAAGGAGCTGGAAGCAAAGAATCAGGAGCTGCTTTTGAATAAAGCGAAGCTTGAGGCATCGCTTGAGGATGCGTTGCTTGGAAAGGTGACGAAAGGTAAGAAAACGGAAAGTAAGAAAACGGAAGAGTAAGAAGTTTTGGGGGACGGAGAGGTTTGCTTTCGTCCCTTATTTTAGCGTAAGGGTGTGTGGAGGTTAAGTATAATATGATACAGCGGGGAAAGGAAATCGAATTGCTGGCGCCTGCCGGTTCCTATGAGACATTCTGCGCAGTGCTGCGTGCGGGAGCGGATGCGGTCTATCTGGGCGGCAGCCAGTTCGGCGCGCGGGCATATGCCGACAATTTTACGGAGAATGAACTGCTCGCGGCAATCGATTACGCGCATATCCATGGAAGATCGGTCTATCTGACCGTGAATACGCTCTTTAAGGAAGAAGAGCTGGAAAAACGGCTGTACGACTATCTGCGCCCCTACTATGAGCATGGGCTGGACGCGGTCATCGTTCAGGATATGGGAGCGCTGTCATTGATCCGTCGGGAATTTCCCGATATGGAGATCCACACGAGCACCCAGATGACGGTGACGGGTGCGGAGGGTGCGGCTTATATGAAATCACTCGGCGCATCCAGAGTGGTGACGGCGCGGGAACTGTCGCTTTCCGAGATCCGGCGGATTCATGAGGAGACGGGCGTAGAGTTGGAAAGCTTTGTGCACGGCGCGTTGTGTTACTGCTATTCCGGGCAGTGCCTCCTAAGCAGTATGTTAGGCGGCAGGAGCGGGAACCGCGGAAGGTGCGCACAGCCTTGCAGGCTGCCCTACGAAGTATATGACGCGGCAGGGAAGAAATGCGGTGTGCAGGGAGAGTTTGTCTTAAGCCCGAAGGATCTGTGCACGATCGACATGATACCACAGCTCTCCGAGAACGGTGTATATTCCTTCAAAATCGAGGGGAGGATGAAGCAGGCGGAGTACGCGGCGGGCGTAGTGTCCGTCTACCGCAGCTATATTGACCGCTATCTTAAGAAGTTAAGCGGAGCGAGAAGCGCCACATGCAGCGAGAGCGAGGCGAGAGCCATTGCCGCGGCGGACTACCGCGTGTCGAAGGAGGATCGGGCGAAGCTGCTTGATTTTGGAAACCGCAGCGGTTTTACGGACGGGTATTATCTGCGCAGGAACGGCAGAGAAATGATTACATTTGTAAAACCCGGGCTTGCGAAATCAAACGACGTGTTGTGGGATGCAGTAAAAGAGCGGTATGTCCGCGTCAGACCCGAGGATGAAATCAAAGAAAAAATCAATGGAATCTTAAGATTAAGGAAAGATTCTTCTGCTACAATAGAATTGTCCCATGGAGGAGCGCAGATCGTAAAAGCGGGCGATACAGTGCAGGAAGCACAAAAGCAGCCCCTGTCAAGGGAGAAGGTGGAAGCCTGCATGAAAAAGACGGGAAATACACCGTTTGCCTTTGAAAGGCTTGAGATAGAGATGGACGAAGGGATATTCCTTCCGGTGCAGTCGCTCAACGCGCTGCGCAGGGAGGCGCTTGACGCACTGGAAGTAGCCTTGCTGGCGGGGTATCGGAGAACGGCGCAGGTAGTGTCGGAGGATGTTACAAGAGCGGATGTGTGTGGGAAGACTGTGGTTCGTGCCAAAGAGCGTGTTGTTTTGGAAGCGGGAACAGCGGCAGAAGACAGCCCACGGAACAATCTTGCAGTCTCCACGGAGAACAGAGCGCTTCGGGACTGTATTCTTGGGAAGCCGTTCGTGGACGATATCTATTATGACAGTTCCTGTTACGGAAAGCAGTTTTTTGCGGAACTGACAGAGGATGTTACGGCGGCGCACAAAGCGGGAAAGAAGGCGTATTATATTCTTCCGGCGGTATTCCGCGGACAGACGGCGGATTTTTACCGGGAGCACGGGAGTGAACTGCTTGCGGCGGGGATAGACGGTGTTGTCGCAAAAAGCTTTGATGCGGCGGCATTTACAAGAGAGCAACTCGGGCAGGACGTTCCGATGATTTTGGATCACAGTCTCTACATATGGAATAAAGAGGCGAAGAAGCTTCTGTGGGAGCTTGCGCCGCTGCGTGATACCGCGCCGCTAGAGCTGAATCGAGGGGAACTTTTCGGACGGGACAACCGCGGGAGCGAGATTGTGATCTATGGATATCTGCCGCTTATGACCTCAGCGCAGTGTGTGCACGCCAACACGGGGACGTGTGACAAAAAACGGACGGTGACTTACTTAAAAGACCGTTATGGAAAATATTTTCCGGTCAAAAATAACTGCGCATCATGTTATAATACGATATATAACACAACGCCGCTGATGCTCTTTGACAGTCGTGCGGATTTTGGGCGTATGGGGATGGCGGGATGGCGGGTTGCATTTACGATAGAGGATGAAAAGACCGCGGAAGAGGTGCTTTTTTCCTGTGAGGAATCATTTCTTTTGGGCAGGAGAAAGGCAAAAGAGGTATTTGCCCGGGAATATACGAACGGACATTACAAGCGAGGAGTAGAGTAATCGTATGACAGACTTGATTGTTGAAATATCGAAATATCTCATAACATTTTTATTTGCACTCTATGCGTATGAGTGCTTTTCGTCGTTCCGCGGAAAGCTGAGTGATGAGAAGCGGCAGAGGATTTTCAAGCGGCAGATGTTTCTGATGTATCTGATTCATCTGGACGCTTATCTTGCGATTTACGCAGTGACGGATGATATCGAAATGATTCTGTTCTATGTCGTTCAGGTGGCGTTCGCCGCGATTACGATTTCCTGTTACCGTCTGATTTATCCGAGGTCGTCAGGTCTTTTAGTCAATAATATGTGCATGCTGCTTATGCTGGGGTTCATTATGCTCACGAGACTCTCTGTCGACAAGGCGTATAAGCAGTTTGCAATCGCGGTCGGTTCGATGGTGCTTACGCTTGTGATACCGGTTCTCATACAGAAGGTAAAGTTTTTGCGCAGGGTACCATGGCTCTACGCTGTCATCGGCATTCTTGGGCTTGCGGTGGTGCTTGTTCTCGGAGCAACGAGCAGCGGGGCGAAGATTTCGATTGCGGTGTTTGGAATCGGCATCCAGCCGAGTGAGTTCATCAAGATTTTGTTCGTGTTCTTTATAGCATGTATGCTCTACGAGAAGACCGATTTTAAGCGTGTATGCATCACGACTTTACTCGCGGCGGCACATGTATTGATTCTTGTGTGCTCAAGAGATTTGGGCGGCGCGTTGATTTTCTTTATCGCGTATCTTGTTATGCTTTATGTGGCGACAAGAA
This sequence comes from Roseburia hominis, assembly GCA_021771815.1. GTDB lineage: Bacteria > Bacillota > Clostridia > Lachnospirales > Lachnospiraceae > Roseburia > Roseburia hominis_A. The sequence continues at coordinate 17,438 of JAETOE010000002.1, read as the reverse complement.
AGCTGTTCTACTTCGCGGGGGGAATCCTTGCGGGCTGTATTGCCGCAGTCGTGGCGTACAATCTCTTTGCGCACGTGAGGGTGCGTGTGCTTGCCTGGAAGGACCCGCTTTCCGTAATTGAGGATCAGGGTTATCAGATCAGTCAGTCCCTGTTTGCCATCGGTACGGGCGGCTGGTTCGGAATGGGACTGTATCAGGGAATGCCGGAAAAGATTCCGGTCGTTGAGCAGGATTTTATATTTTCGGCGATTGCGGAAGAACTTGGCGGAATCTTTGCACTCTGCCTTTTGATGGTCTGTGTAAGCTGTTTTCTGATGTTCTTTAACGTGGCGATGCAGATGAAGGAACAGTTCTATAAGCTGATTGCGCTGGGACTTGGAACTGTGTACGGATTTCAGGTGTTTTTGACAGTGGGCGGCGCGGTCAAGTTCATACCATCTACGGGTGTGACGCTGCCGCTTGTCAGCTATGGAGGCAGTTCGTTGCTTGCGACGATGATCGTCTTTGCCATCGTGCAGGGATTATACATATTAAGGCAGGATGAAGGGAATGTGAATGAAAAAAGAGATGGAACAAAACAGCGGCAGGCAGGAACAAGGCGGCAGCATGCAGCAGCAAAGCGGAGAAAAACAGGGTTTGATGAAGAAATTGAAGATTTTTCATAAAAGGCAGACAGGACAAAAGAAAACATCAAAGAATCGGGAATTTGCGGTCATCACGTATTCTTTTCTGGGATTGTTTTTATGCCTGATGGGGTATTTTGCTTATTTTGAACAGGTGAAAAGCGAGCAGTTCATCAACAATCCTTACAATAAGCGGCAGGAGCTTTTCGAGCAGAATGTTATCCGGGGAGAAATCTATTCGGCTGACGGCGTGACGCTCGCCCAGACGCTTACGGACGAGGCGGGAAATGAGACGCGCAAATATCCGGCGGGAAGGATTTTCGCCCACGTGGTAGGTTATTCCACACACGGGAGGACGGGAATTGAGGCGCTTGCGAATTTCTCGCTGCTTCGGTCAAATATCTTTTATATGGAGAAAGCTGTGAGCGACCTGCAGGGGGAGAAGAGTCCGGGAGATAATGTGACGACGACGTTAAATTATGAACTGCAGCTTCGGGCGTTTGACGCGCTCGGCAGTTATGACGGTGCGGTCGTTGTGATAGAGCCGGAGACGGGGAAGATTCTGGCGATGGTTTCCAAGCCGGATTTTGACCCGAATACGATTGCGCAGGATTGGGATGAACTCATATCTGACGATAACAATAGTTCGGTCCTTGTCAATCGTGCGACACAGGGGTTGTATCCGCCGGGATCTACCTTTAAAATCTTTACGACGCTGGAATATATTCATGAGAATCCGGGCTATGAGGACTATAGTTTTCAATGTGTGGGAGAATATACGGTCGGCAAAAAGACGATACACTGTCATGGAAATAAGAAGCACGGTGCGGAGAATCTTAAGGATTCCTTTGCGGAGTCCTGCAATTCCTCGTATGCTTCGCTCGGATTGACGTTGGATCTGGAACGTTTTTTGGCGCTCTGTGACGATATGCTTTTTAATACGGAGCTTCCGACTTCTTTTGAATATTCGAAGAGCAGCTATGTGCTTGCGCCCGGCGACAGTGATTCCGCGGTAATGGAGACGGCAATTGGACAGGGAAAGACGCTCGTGACGCCGTTTCATATGGCGCTTGTCACATCGGCGATCGCCAATGACGGTGTGCTGATGACGCCGTATGTCATCGATCATGTCAACGACAATGAAGGAAATCTTGTAAGGCTGTACCAGCCTAAGGAATACGGTATGCTTCTGTCAGAGAATGACGCTGCAATCCTTCAGGAATATATGAGAGCCGTTGTGGAGGAAGGTACGGCGACAAAGCTGAAAAATGACAGCTACGAGGTGGCGGGGAAGACCGGGTCGGCAGAATTTTCCTCCAGTTCGGATTCGACGCATTCCTGGTTCGTCGGATATGCGCACAAGGAGGGGAAACCGGACATTGCGGTCGCAATCATCGTGGAGGATTCCGGGATTGGAAGCGATTATGCGGTACCGATTGCGCGGGAAATTTTTGACGAATATTACAGAGAAGAAGAGTAAAACTCACACAGCGGTTGCGCGCCGCCTCGAAAAGTATTATACTAAAATTGATTAAGTAGACGGAAAAGAGAGTTTTCGTCGATTCGACCACATCAGGAGGTATTGCAATGATAGAGGCAACGAGCTGTGGTGGTGTGGTAATATTCCGCGGTAAGATATTGCTTTTGTACAAGAATTACAGGAATAAGTATGAGGGCTGGGTTCTGCCAAAGGGAACAGTCGAGGCGGGAGAGGAATACCCTGATACGGCAGCGCGGGAGGTCATGGAAGAGACAGGCGTAAGAGCTGCGATTATCAAATATGTCGGTAAGAGTGAGTATTCCTTCACGATTCCGGAGGATAAGGTGGAAAAGGAAGTTCACTGGTATCTTATGATGGCAGACAGTTATTACAGTAAACCACAGCGGGAAGAGTATTTTGTGGATTCCGGATATTATAAGTACCACGAGGCGTATCATCTGCTCAAGTTTCCGAATGAGAGACAGATCCTTGAGAAAGCTTATAATGAATATCTGGAGCTAAAGAAGAGTAATTTGTGGGGAAATCACAAATACTTTTAGCAGGATAGCACGGAGAAGTCACATGACATGGTATGACGAGTTGTATGTAGGAGAAAGTATCATACATAAGACAAAGAAAATAAAATGGAAAATCTGCCATAATGCAGGGCAAATCGGAATCTACGTGATTGCGTTTGCGTCGAATGAGAACAATCTTTTGGATATCATTCCTGCGCAGGAACTGCTGCTTTCCGGCTATCCCAAACGGCAGCTTTATGTTGTCGGACTTGCAAAAGGCTATGACGAGGCGGTGGAGGTAGCCGCATCGATTGTGGATGAGGTATACCGCGCGACAGGGACCTTTGATATTCGGGGCTATCTGGCAGAGAGGAAGAAGCGCAGGGAGGATGCATGGCAGTCATATTGCTGATATTAAAAATAATTGGAATCATCCTGCTTCTTTTGCTGGGATTGCTTTTGCTTGTACTTGCACTGGTACTGTTCGTTCCGGTGCGTTATCGGATCGGCGGTAAGGTGGACGAGGAAATAACGGTCCGCATTGCCGTCACATGGCTGCTTCATCTGGTGAGCTTTCAGTGTGTGTACGAGGAGGGGGAGACGAATAACGTTCTCCGAATCCTGGGAATCCGAAAGAAAGGCAGGAAGGCATCCCCGGTCCCGGAGGACGAAGGATGGGACGAGCCGGACGGGGAGGTAGTTTCGGACGGGAAATCAGAGCCGGGGAGCACCGAGGCGAAGGAGAAAGAAACGCCGCAGCGCACGGAGTCGGAAAGCGCTAAGGCGCAGGAGACAGAAGAGCCGCAGCGCACGGAGCTAAAAAACGCCGAAGCGGTGCAGACGGCAGGGAAGCCAAAAGCGGCAGAGCCACCGCAGGAATCGTGGATGAGCCGTATATTTTCCCGTATAGGACGGTTTTTTGAAGGTATCCGCGCCAGGTTTAAAGCATTAAAGCAAACAATTCGCCGGATGAAAGAAAAGCTTAGTGACATCAAAGGGGTTCTTTCGGATGAGAGTCATAAAATCGTACTTCCGCTCATCTGGGAGGAAGTAAAATACCTGCTTTTACATTTTAAATTTCGAAAGATAAAGACGGATCTTGCATTTTCACTTGGCGATCCCGCGCTGACGGGACAGGCACTTGGAGCCTTGAGTGTGCTGCCGTTTCTGTATCGGTATGAGATACAGATAGCCCCTGATTTTGCGTCGGAGAAGACTTATGTCAAGGGTGATTTTGAAATCAAGGGTTATGCGAGAGGAATACATCTCGCAAGGTCGGTGATCCGGCTGATTCGCAAAAAGGAATTCAGAAATTGGCTGAAACAGTTGTTAGACAGATAAGAAATGCACAATAAGAAAGGATGGAGAAAACAATGGCAGAAAACAATTTTAATTCAACAGTAGAATCTTTATTTAAGGGAATGGACAGCTTTATCACGACCAAGACCGTAGTGGGGGACGCGATCCATATTGGAGACACGATCATCCTTCCGCTCGTGGATGTATCTTTTGGCGTGGGGGCAGGCGCGTTTTTGCAGGATAAGAAGAATAATGCGGGAGGCGGTATGGGCGGTAAGATTACGCCGAGTGCCGTGCTCGTGATTCAGAACGGTACGACGAAGCTTGTTAATATTAAAAATCAGGACGGCGTGACAAAGATTCTCGATATGGTACCGGATTTCGTGAATAAGTTTACCTCAAGGAATGGTGCGGCGAATACAGCGCAGTCAGCGAATGCGGCACATTCGCCGGAGAGCGAGGAGGATGCGAAGGCGAGAGAGACTGCCGGCAAAGAGATGGAGAAGATTCTGGAGGATTCCGTAAATAAGGAAGCATAACGGTACAAAATGGACGTTGCATGGACGGCGCAGTCCGTGAAGATCATTCAGGCACCAAAGTAGCAGCAAGGGGAGTTCTTAAGCCGCAGATAGGTCAGAAGTGCAAACAGCCAGGGAGGGATGAGCATGAGTATGATGCGTGTAAAAGAAGTTTCCGACGATATGTCGGCGAACAGGTATCGTGACAAGGATAGTTACGGCAGAGATAGTTATGAAAAGAACATCGAGAAGGAAATTACGAATCTCAAGGAGCGGATGAACAGTGTCACCTCGGACAGCAAGCTTTCCGAGCGGGAGAAAGTCAGCGAAAAAAAGAAAATTAAGGAGCAGATTCAGAACCTTGACAGTCAGTTAAAACGTTACCAGGTACAGAAGCAACAGAAGGAAAACGTCAAGGACACCGAGAAGTCGGACGACGGCGAAGTATCAGCGGCAAGGGAGCAAAGGATGGCGGCGGGAACAGAAAACGCCGTGGTACAGCAGGCATCCTCCGGCACGAACACGGCGCAGAATCAGAGCGCTTCCGCAGACGACGGCAGGATGGGGCTTGATGATGCTGAAGCGGGAGTGATTATCTCGATTTCCAATACCAAAGACCAGATTAACTACATGCATAAGATCAAGACAAACCTTGAGGGAAGAATGCTGACCGCGCAGACCGAGGAAGAGAAGCGGGCATTGCAGGAACGGATCAACAACGTCTCGTTGACGATGGGACAAAAGATCAAGAAGATTGCAGAGGCGGTTGAGAAGAACCAGATCAGTGAGGAAGAGCGCAAGGAGAAGATCGAAAAGCTCCGGCAGGAAGAGGAAGCAGAGCGTAAGGCAAGACGGAATGTCGTTCTGCCGGACAGTATACAAACGGTGTCTGGCGGGAAGACAGTATCTGCAGGATCAACGCGGGGAGGAGAGAACTTTATTGTGAAGGGGAAAGTCAGCATTTCATGACAAAACAGTATAAGCGGGACAGCCAAAAGCATATATTATAATGATATATGCTTTTTTTGGTGGTTCTATGAAGCGGATGCTGGGTTTTGCACTGTTTTGTTTCGCGATGGGAATGCTGGTCATGCTGGTGATCCATAATCGCTTTATCGGATTTATTTTGTTGATTCTGTGTCTGCTTGCGGGATATTACCTGTTCTGCTGCGATTGCTGAAAAAAATAAGGTGAAGATGATTTTAAAACGAAATCTATTATAGAAACTGCCTATGTCGGCTAATGAACAAAAATCCTGTATTTTCAAGGGTTTTAGAAGTGGTTGGGAGTGGTAAAAAGCGGTAAAATGTACGTAACTCGTATATTATTCATGCACCACTCCTACATCCATATTCCTACACCAATTACATTCTATTTTATTTTTTCTATTTCTTCTTTGAGCCATTCAAACTCTCTTTTCGTGTATACCTTTTCGGTGATGTCCGAGATTTTATGACCCACCATATATTTGATTGCATATTCGTCAACACCTGCTTTTTTGGCAGCGGTGACAAAGTGTGTACGTCCGTCATGTGGACGGTGTTCCGGATTAAGATTCAGTTCTGTCCGGATTCGGGTAAAACCTTTCTGGTACCGGTTATAGGTGAACATTATGTTTTTGCGGTTACTGTCTGGGTCAGTGCAGTTGAACAGATACTTACTTCCAAGAGCTTTAGCCTCTTTATACTTCCGAAGAACCAAAGGTCGGATTCTTGAATGGATAGGAACAACTCTGTCGGTACCCGCTTCAGTTTTCATACCACCTTTGAAAGTCCAGTTTTCAAGATCAACGTTTTCCAGTTCCAGCAATCCAAGCTCCTGCGGTCTCCATCCAGAATAGCATTGAATCAGGATTGCGTCAACATACCGTTTGTCATCCACATGTTCCCAAAGCAATGCTATCTCTTCATCCGTAAAAGCGATATGACCTTTCTTGACACTTGTAACTTCCTTGATGACTTCATCCGACAGGTTGAAAGTTCTGGAGTAATTCCGATCTACAAGCTCATATTCCAAAGCATAGTCCAGCATTTGATTGAACAGGGATTTGATTTTGTTCTTCATGGCAGCGCTGGGATGTTGCTCTTTCCCTTTTACAATCGCTGTCCCCTCTTCCATACAGCCTTTCACATGCCTGGCACGGATATCCATCACTCTCATGTCGTATACGGAAGTACAATACGCCCAGGCGGCGTCTACTGCTCTTGCACTCGCGTCTGACTTCAAGGTTTTAAAATAGCTCTCTGTCCATTTCTCGTATAGTTCCTTTGCTGTGATGGCGGGACCAAGATCATAAGGATTCTTGTTATATTCCACCAGGGCGGCATAAGCGTCGTTATAAGTTGGAAAATACGATTCCGGTTTCAAAGGTTTGCAAATGGGTCTGCCTGTTTTGGTCTTTCCAACTGTCACCATTGCTCGGAACGGATTACGAAGATTTCGTCCCTTAATCTCACTGATCTGTCCGAATCCGTTTGGCAGGCGTCTGCGCTTGTTTGATTTTCGCGGAACTCGTGGCTTTGCATCCGGCTGAATTGGATAGCCACAATGCGGGCAAATCAAAGCCTTGTCACTTATCTGCAGTTCGCACTCAGGACATTTAATTAACATCTCATCTCTCCTTTCTGTTGCAACATCCATAGCAATCATATATCATAGTGTAGGAATTGTCAACTCCTACATTTAAACTTTCTTGCGGGTTATATTTTAACCTAGATTAAGAATCGAGGTGATGATATACGGTTAGCGTGAATGAAACAGTCTGCCCGAAGTGTGGCGGACGACTGAAACTTTACGATAAGGTAAAACGGATTGTACGGACAAAAGGACGTGTTACAAATAGAACGATAATCCGGAGATTGAGATGTCCAAAGTGCGGTAGGCTACATAGAGAATTGCCAGAGGATATTTTTCCATACAAGCAGTATGAAGCAGAAATTATTCGAGGAGTCCTGGAGGGATTCATTACTCCGGAAACGATGGGATACGAAGATTACCCGTGCGAGATGACCATGATTCGTTGGAAAGCGCAGAAATCGCAACTGCTCTTATGAAAGGAGTGTGATATTTATGATAGACGAAAGGAAAACGAAAGCATACCACGACAGAGTTATAGCTGAAATAAGTCGGAATCACAGAAAAGTTGATTATTTTACTCGACAAGCTGAGCGATGTAAAAAGATATATGCATATACAAAAAATAGAGGCGGCATATATCGGCTTATACATGGATGGGCAAAGAAGAAAAATCAACATTTTTGTAAAGAAGGAACCAAATTGGCTTTAAATACTCTGAAAGTTTGCGTTGATGAATTTGACTATCTGGATAATTACTTAAAGAATTTTAAAGAGGAGTCCTAAACAAGGGCTCTTTCTTCTTGCTCCGTTTCCACCGAGGTTGTTTTTACTAACAGCCGTCCTTAACCTAGAATAGCCGTAGAAAGGAGGTAGACGCAGATGGAAGAATTTGCGAGCGGTTCTGTTCCTGTCTCCGTGGCGGCTAAAGTATATGGAAAAGATGCTTCCTGGGTCCGAGCTGGCATCATATCCGGGTGGCTGCCGATCGGAAAAGCCACAAGGAACGGAAAGCTGATTACAGACATTGAGGAGATGAATAGCAAGTACGGACGCATCAACTTCTATATCTCTCCCAAATTGCTGTTCGAGGAAACGGGCTATGTGTGGAAAGGAGAACGAAAATGAGCACAACAATACGGCCAGAGTTGTCGGAAAAAAATCCGTACTGGATTGAAAAGCATCGGTACTATGAGTTGAAGCACTTCTGTCTTCAGTATCCAATCTGGAAGAAAGCAAGGGCGGCACTAAGCAGTTTGAGCCAACGCCCGATTGATGCGGTTAAGCTTACCGGAAGCATTGGCGATCCAACCGTCAAGTGTGTGGAGGCGAGAGAGTTCTATTCCGAACGGATGGGGCTGATTGAAAAAGCTGCTGCGGAAACGGATGCAGAATTGGGGGATTATATTTTGAAAGCCGTTACCCAGGGAATCTCTTATGACCATCTGAGGGCGAGAGTAAACGTGCCTTGCTGTAAGGATGTCTACTACGAATTATACAGGCGCTTCTTCTGGATTCTGAATCGGATAAGAAAGTGAGGACTGAGGTATGAAGATTGTAGAGAAAGCCATTAAGCAGACCTATCGCTTTAGCTGTCCGGTGTGCGGTAGCCGGTTGGAGGGTGAGAGTCAGGAATTCGTTGATATCGGCGGAAAGGTCAACAAGTTCTTTTGCCCAGTTTGCAGAGAGGATCGTTATATTCCCTGGTCCAGTCTCAGAAAGAATATTACATACGAAAAATCAAAGGGTACGCAATAATTATAATCTCCTTTATGAAAGGAGGCATGGTTATATGTCAAAGATAAAGTCTATAATCATTTATATTTTGTCAGTAGCACTCGCATTTGAAAGCGGATTAATCGCAATCTTTGTATGTGTTATGGCAGCATTGGCTGATGAAAAGACAGAGTCAAGGAAACGTAGCAGTCGTGTCAGCTATTCAAATTATTACAACGAAAGGAGAGGAGCCTAACAGAGGCTCTTTCTCTTTACGCAAAATTTGCATGGCTCTTTATGAAAGGAGCGTGATATTTATGAAAAGAAAAATAACGATTGACCCGGTTATCTGGAGGACATTGACGGTCAAACAGAAGTTTTGGGCGGTTATCGGAAAGATTCTTTATAAAGTCGGATACCTGAAAGATTGAGCCAGCAATGGCTCTTTTCTTTTATATTTTCAGAACGAAGGTAACGGAAAAACATGCTATTTTGGTATTTGGAAAATTCCCCGGGTAAGAAATTCGGGAGAACTTTTCGGAAAGGAGAAAGAAGTGCTGATAGTGGTTGGAGTAATTGTGGGGTTTTTGCTTGGTGTTGCTGCGACTCTGCATGTTTTGAGAAAGGACACCATCGGGAATTTGGTGATTGCGGATGATCCGGAGGACGGTTCCTATATGTTCCTTGAAATTTCAAGATTGGACATCGAAAGACTGAGGGCGCAACCGATGGTAAAACTCAATGTTGTTAATAAAGGCAGAACGCATAAATAACACTCTCTGTTATGGAACATAAAAATTCATCATTGAAAGGAGAAGAAAACGATGGATGAACAAATTAGACAGGCGTTGGCAAATGAGATTTTAAGTCAACTTAATGGTTTGAGTAATCTTGAACCGGGAAGCAAAGAGCAGCAGACGGCAGTGGAAAATGTCACCAAACTCTATAGATTGGGATTGGAGGATGTAAAAGCCGACACTGATTACGATGAAAAGTTATATCGTAGGGATGTAGATGCACAGCACGAACAGGATGAGCTGGATCGGCAGGCCCGCGAGGAACAGTTCAAGAAAGATCAGTTGGCGGAACAGACTAAAGACCGATATTTCAAACTTGGAGTAGAGGTGGCAGGAATCGTATTACCGCTGATTTTCTATGCGACCTGGATGAAGAGAGGATTCAAATTCGAGGAGACGGGAACTTATACTTCAACGACATTCAGAGGATTGTTCAATCGATTCAGACCGACAAAGAAGTGAATTTGGAAACAAATAAGCGGAGAGTTCGTGCGAAACGCATGGACTCTTCGTTTTTCTTCGCATAGATAACAACTGCTCTTATGAAAGGAGCGTGATATTTATGAAAAGCATGTATTCGCAAGTGTTTGATTCTAAATGTCCATTATGGGATAAAAATCAGAAGTTTAATTTATTACTTCTACAATCAAAACAGACCTATTTTAACGATTTATTAAAGATGCGGGGCTATGTATTCCTCAGAGATATTTATGAGGATCTCGGTTTCCCTATAACATTAAAGACGTTATTTGTAGGATGGGTTTATGATTTGGAGAACCCTATTGGAGACAACTTTATTGATTTTGGGATAACTACAAAGGGCGAAGAACCGAACATTGAGCTGGATTTTAATGTTGATGGAATTATTACAAACCGATTTAAAGAGGAGTCCTAACAAGGGCTCTTTCTTCTTGCAGTAGGGAGCGAGATATGCGATACCACTATGAAAAACCGACGATTTATCTCTCCATGTATGGAGAACGTTATATTTGTGAGCATCCGGTCTATAATAGCTGCACTTTGTTCAAGATTGGCGAAAAAGGACTGGCTGTTATTCAGCAGCGTTTTGACGCCGAGACTAAGAGTACCTGGTGGAGCGAGGTGGATTCGTGGATTACAGATGACTTATATTTGCATCCGAAGTTCAAGGAATACTTTGAAAACAGAGCAGGCGATTGTGTGGATGAACTTTATCCAACGGTTACAGTAAGACAAATCATGTGGGCTTTGAAGATGAAGCCGATACCAAGAGAACGTTGGGAAACGGTATTCGACCGGCGTGATATTTAGCGGAAATTACAACTCCTTTTATGGAAAGCTACGTATTTACGAAAGGAGAAAAGAATGAGCAAAACGGAGAGGCATTTAAGCAACAAAATACGCATATTTGAAGATATGTTATTACGGAGTAAAAATGGGTACGAAATTGAAACGCTCAGAAATGAACTGACAAAAATGCGTATGTCGTTACAGAAATTACAGTATGCGAGAGAGTCCTAACAAGGGCTCTTTCTCTTTACGCTTGAAATACAACTGCCTTTATGAAAACCAACGATTTGGAAAGGAGAAAAGGAGTATGGACGAAATGAAAATCAACTCAAAATTCTTGAGGAACTTGATTGCTAAGTTTGTAAAAAGAGAGGTAAAGAAAAAGGCAGGATGCGAAGTGGATATTCAGCTGAATGAATTTACGGCAACGGTTACGGACGGAACGGCTCATGTTCACTTGAATGTAGATGCGGAATTGGGTAAAGACGAACTTACAAAGCTTCTGGCAGCGATTGGTTTGTAAAGAGTTGAGGGATCGTGGAGACACGGTCTCTTCGCTTTTACATACGCAAAAATCGCAAGGGCTTTTATGGAAAAATAAACTAATTTCAGGAGGGTACAATTATGATGAAAGCATTAAAGGAATACAACGAAATGGTTATGAGACCGTCATGGAAATGGCTGAAGAAGCACTGGAAAGGATATTCGGTGTTGCTGGTAATTTCGATGATTGTTCCGTACCTTTGGTTCTACTGGAGCGACATCACGGAGTACATCAAGAGCAAGTTTAAGAACCACGAAGAGGAGTCCTGAACAAGGGCTCTTTCTTCTTGCGCAAAATTTACAAGGACTATTATGGAGAAACAGTTAGCTCAGTGGTGGAGCGCCGCTGAAATGCGGAGGTCGAGGGTTCGAGTCCCTCACTGCTTCTCTTAAGTTTTGGAGTCTTGACAGGGGCTCCTAGTTTTTTATCGAAAGGAGAAAAAGAATGAAAGGAATCAGAGGCAGTACAGAATTTGAGAAGCAGTTTATTGACGTGTTCGAGCAGTTGTGCAGGAGGCACCATTCGTGGAAAGTGTGGCAGGACTTTGTGAATATGTCTGCATGTGCCATCGCTAATGCTGTGGATAAGAGACCGGCGGTCTGGAAGCTGAGGGAGGATTCATACATGGAGACGATTAAAAGCTATTCCAAGGATGAACTCAATCTTATCTCTGAGCTGCTCAGCATTACCACGTTAGCTTTAGACGAGAATCCGGCTCAGGACTTTCTTGGAAAGTTCTACATGCAGCTCGACTTTGGAAGCGGATGGCATGGCCAGTTCTTTACGCCGTGGCATGTTGCTGAGCTTATGGCAAAGCTACAGTTAGGAGATGAGGCAAAAGACCAGATTGCGTCCGAAGATTATATTTCGGTTTGTGACTCCTGCTGTGGAGCGGGATGTATGCTTATGGCGTTTGCAAAGGTCCGTAAAGATGATATAGATATCAACTATCAGCGGTCGGTACTTTTTGTCGGGCAGGATATTGATGAAGTCGTTGCAAAGATGTGTTACATCCAAATCAGCCTTTTGGGATGCCCTGGATATGTAGTTGTAGGGAATTCCCTTTCGGAACCTGTATGTGGCACCACAATAGAACCAAACTATAAGAAGCCTGAAAACATCTGGTTTACGCCATTATATTTTACCGATGTGTGGACCTTACGCAGGATAAAATCCTGGAACGCAGAAGTACGAAAGCTGGAAGAGACGGTGAAAGAAGAAAGAGAATCTCCTAAATCCGAGGAGCCCTCTAAAAGCATAACACCGGAGATTGTGCGGTCTGTTCCAACAGTACATAAACCGCCGCAAATGCCGATCATGAAGAAATCAGAGGGCAAGAAGAAGCCGTTTTCATGGAAAGAGTTTTTTACAGTGAAAGGAAAGGGTAAAAAATGAATTTGAAGCAAAAAATCTATAGAATGTGTGGTAAGTCGAGGTTATATTTAAAACGTTCCTCTCCCACCATTTTGTGCTGTGTGGCTGCCGTTGGCGTAGTCGGGACAGCTGTAGCCGCCGTCAAGGTGACTCCTAAAGCTATGAAGTTGTTGGAAGACGCTACGGACGAAAAAGGAACAGATTTAAGCAGGACGGAGATTGTCCTCACTGTTGCTCATTTGTATATTCCGGCGGCTGCTATTGGAGCTGGCACCATCTTCTGTATTTTCGGAGCAAACGCTCTTAACAAACAGCATCAGGCAAGATTGATGAGCGCTTACGCTTTGCTTAGAAACTATCATAAGGAATATCGTGATAAGTTGATCGAACTGCATGGCGAAGAAGCAGATGCCGAAATCAGAAATGCCATGATACGGGAACATTGCAATTTCCATCCGCTTGATTCGGATGTTCCGGATGGTAAGGTTATATTTTACGATGAAATATCCGGGGAATCCATTATGCGGTATGAGCGGGAAGTGATAGATGCTGAGTATCATTTCAACCGCAATTTTACAATGAGAGGTTATGCATTCCTTAACGAGTTCTACGAATTTCTGGGATTGCCTATGACCGAATACGGAGGAACCGTTGGGTGGTCCATGTCTTCTGGAATCATGTGGGTAGATTTTGAACATCGGCTGATTGATAATGACGATGGGGGAACTGCCTGTTATTCCATTGACATGGTATTTCCACCGGAAGTCCTGGAAGAATGGGAATGCTGACAACTCCGCAAAATTTGCAACCACTATTATGAAAGGAGGAGATGCTTTATGACTGGAGCGGTAATTAAAGGAATCGGATTGGCGGCGACTGTAATTGGGATGGGGACATCACTCATCACCGATTGGGTCAACGAAAAGAAGATGGATGAAAAGATCGAAGAAAAAGTGAATGAGGCATTGGCCAGGAAAGAACACGAAGAAGAGGAGTCCTGAACAAGGGCTCTTTCTTCTTGCACACAATGCGCAGAGGAGGCAGCGCAATGAGCAACGATTATATTTTGTCCGTGATTCGGGAATATGCGGATGAATACCTGAAAGAACCGGGATGGCGTATGTCAAAAGAATGGTTCAAGCAGGTTTCGTATAGCCGGTGGGCGGTGGGTGAAATATTGAAAAGCATTGAAGAATCCCGATTCACGCCGCCCATCATGGTTGTTGAGGATTTCATCCGTAAAATGGATGACTTCTCATGCCGGAACAAAAAGACCAGTTTTATATTTTCAGTCGCACATGACATGGCAGAGAATATTTTGGACGTTCTGATTGCCATGAAATGACATATCGAAAGGAGAAAAATGATGAAAGTATTAAGAAAACAGGAAGTATCTATTCAGACAACAGGCGAGTTCAAGGTCGGAGATCAGATTCAGATCGGAAAGTATACCGCTACCTGCCAGAAAGTCACCAGGAAAGGGGCACTCTTCCTTTTGGACCAGTATCTGGATGAGGCCTTTAAGATGAATCGCGAGAATACGAACGAGGGCGGCTATGAGGCGAGCGACCTGCGTAAAGAGCTGCAGGAGAACAGTGTTCTGGAAATCTTCGATTCTGTCCGGGAAATGATGGTTCCGTTCAAGAATGGCGATTTGCTCCGTATTCCGTATGCGGAGGAATTCTTCGGTGATGTCGATTCTTATGAACCGAGCGGAAAGAAACAGTGGCCGCTTATGGAAGACCGCAAGAATCGAATCGCCATCCGAGAAGGAGAAGCTTATGAGTGGGGCTGGCTGCAGAACAAGCTGAAGTCTTCTGGGACGTATTTCGCTTTTGTGAACAGCAGTGGCTATACGAACTACGCCTGCGCGTCGGGCTCTCTTGGGGTTCGTCCGGTTCTCCGCTTGCGGTTAGGCTAATCTCCGCCCCTTGTGGGCGGTTTATATTTTGAAAGGAGAAGCGATGAAATGAAGAAACCTGATTTCTCCCGGATTGCCAAAAGTGTAAAGGTAGGGTTGCATAAACATAGCCCTGAAATCCTTACCGGGGTTGGCATCGCCGGGATGATTACCACCACTGTATTGGCAGTGCGGGCAACGCCCAAAGCGCTGATTCTTATCGAGGAGGAGAAGCGCCGGCAGAATAAAGAACTGTATGAAGATGCCGAAAGGAAAAGATTAGACAGCCATCCGAAAGTTGACCAGCTAAAGCCGATAGAGCTTGTTCGGACTACTTGGACCTGTTATATTCCAGCTACTATCACTGGCGCACTTTCTATTGCCTGCCTGATTGGAGCCAGCTCCGTGAACATTCGGCGTAATGCAGCGCTGGCCGCGGCCTATTCTCTGTCGGAGTCCGCTTTAAAAGAGTACCAGGAGAAGGTAATTGAGACCATCGGGGAGAAGAAAGAGCAGGAAATCCGGGATGCGGTAGCAAAGGACAAGATTCAGCGTGATCCGGTCGTGAATAAAGAGGTCATCATCACAGGACGCGGGGAGACTCTCTGCTACGATACGATTACATCCCGATATTTTAAGTGTGATATTGAAAAGCTCCGGAGGGTGGAAAACGAGCTGAATAAAAGGCTTATCAGCGAGATGTATATTTCGCTGAACGAGTTCTATTACGAGATCGGATTGCGTTCTACTGATATTGGTGATGACCTCGGATGGAATCTGGCAGACGGTTTTATCAACCTGGAGTTCAGTTCACAGCTTGCAGAGGACGAAACGCCTTGTCTTGTGATTGGATACCGGGTAGCGCCAAGGTATGATTTTCGCACCTTGATGTAACTGCGCAAAAATTACAATGCCTTTAATGGAAGAATCCACACTATTTCATAAACGAAAGGAGAACAATTATGGAACCTAATGAAGTAATGGAAAACGAGGAAGTTATCGAGACGGCTACGGAGGAGATCGTGAAAGCGAGTTCTGGATGCGGGTTTAAGATGGCAGCGGGTTTCGGCTTGGGCATTCTTGCAGGTATGGCTATCTGTAAGCTGGCAAAGCCGGTAATCGCCAAGATCAAAGCGCGGAAAGCAAAGCCCATGATCACTACGGCGGCGGACGATTTTGATGACGACCACTTTGACGACGAAGAGGAGTCCGAAGAAGAATCCGAGGAATGATATTCGGTGGATCAGACGAGGGGAGAGTACCTGTAACAGGGTGCTTTCCCTTTTTTCGTTTCCTGGAAGGAGGATTGCAATGAATAGGTATTTGTATGATGGACCGGTCATGGAGTTTGACCGTTGCGTCCAGAGTAACTGGAAAGGAGAGACAATGGCCGCATCTGAGACAAAAGCCCGGAGTAATCTTTCCTACCAGTGGAAGAAAAGGAACAACCGCATTGCCAGCGTGAAGATTACGTTGCCCGGCAAACTGCGGGAGATAAGCTGAAAGGAGAAACTATGAGAAATGAAGAAAATTTGGTGGGTTCGGTACTGTTTATTCTAGGGGTGGCGGCACTTGGATACGCCATGCATGTAACCAGTAAAATGAATAAACTCTGCGCAAAACTGGACTTATCCGTGGATGAATTATCAGAATCCATTGACATATCTATGCCAGATGCAATCGTTAAGGAAGCTGTTGATCGGGCGGCTGATAGAGCGGCATATAAGGCTGTACAGTCTGCCACCGTAACAGCTGTGAACCAGGTTCGTCATGACATACAGAAAGAAGTCAAGACGGCTGTGGATAGCGCTTATGCCGATTTGCGTGGAAAAGTTGAGAGAGAAATCTCGGACCAAATCGGTAATATTGACATAAGTTCAATAAAGCGGGATGTAATTAAAAAGGCTGGAGAAAAAGCCGCCGAAAAGTTTGAGAGTGATTTGGAAGATATTTTAGAGAAGTACAATAGTGATCTCAATAATGTCTCCAAAATCTACAATTCCATTGCTAAGTCAATCTCCAGTCGTGATGACAGCAAAGAAATGACGTTCAGGATTGCATAAGAAAGGAGAATTATATTTTATGGAAGAATACAAGCCAAACTCCCATAAATCTAAGGAAGAACAGCAGACGGCGCCCCCTGAAAAGAAAGTGGAAAAAGTGGTCAGCGGGTCTGTAAAATCCAGAAAGAAAAGTGAGATTCAGAAATTTGCGGATGTGTTTATCCAGGAGGATGCGCAGAAAGTAAAGTCTTATATTCTGATGGATGTATTGGTACCGGCGGTAAAGAAAGCCATATCGGATATTGTGACAAACGGGATTGACATGATCCTGTACGGAGAGACTGGGCGAACAAAAAAGAACGGAACGGCTTCCAAGGTATCTTACAGGAGCTATTACGACAAGAGGGATGACCGCAGGGATTATGGTTCTTCCAGAACGCGGACAGGGTACGACTATGATGATGTTATCCTAGACAATCGCGGGGAAGCAGAAGAAGTCCTGTCTCGAATGGATGAACTGATTGCTACATATGGCCTTGTCAGTGTGGCAGACTTCTACGATCTGGTAGGAATCACGGGCAGCTATACAGACAATAAGTACGGCTGGACAGATATTCGGAATGCATCGGTGGTAAGGGTTCATGACGGATACACGATTAAACTGCCGAGAGCGTTGCCGTTAAACTAAAAAATATGAAAAGGAGCAATAAGAGTGAAAAATAAAGTGGATTTTTGGACGCACTTGTATAAGGGTTCATAAAACCCATTTTGCAAGTATAGACAAAGTTAAAAATGTTAATTATCGTTGCGTTTTACTAACTTA
>JAETOE010000073.1 GCA_021771815.1 Roseburia hominis | reverse complement strand
ATTAGAAGTACTTCTCACGTTTTCTCTCCACACTTCCACTTGGCAGCTGTCCTGTGCGGAGAATGCCCGCATTCCGGGCATTCTCCTGCGTGAGATTTAGTACTTCTTTGCGATATGCCCACTGGCATGAGCATTAGAAGTACTTCTCACGCTGCCATCCTCAATCCGCACTACCCGGTCCGCCATCTGCGCAATCTCTTCATTATGCGTAATCATAACAATCGTCTGCGCAAATTTCTTACTCGTCACCGCAAGCAGTCCCAGCACATCCTGGCTCGTCTTACTGTCAAGATTTCCGGTCGGCTCATCCGCTAAAATAATCGCCGGCTTCGTCGCGAGCGCTCTCGCAATCGCGACTCTCTGCTGCTGACCCCCGGAAAGATTATTCGGCAGCGCAGAAAGCTTCCGGGACAACCCAAGCGTCTCAATAATACTGTTCACATATCCCTCATCTGGCACATTTCCGTCCAGTTCAATCGGCAGTACGATATTTTCATAGACATTCAGCACCGGAACCAGATTATAGTTCTGGAACACGAAGCCGATCTTACGCCGTCTGAAAATCGTCAGTTCCTCATCCTTCAGCAAAAAAATATCTTTGCCGTCCACCGTCACGGTTCCCTCCGTAGGCCGGTCCAGTCCGCCCAGCATATGAAGAAGCGTAGACTTACCGCTTCCCGAAGTTCCCACGATGGCGACAAACTCCCCGCTCTCTACCGCAAGATCCACGCCCGTGAGCGCGTGCACTGCGGTGTCTCCGCTCCCGTAAATCTTTTTTAATCCGCTTGTCGTCAATATGTTCATTCCTGTTCCTCCCAATCATTTTGTAAACGAATGTATCTGTTCAGCATCTTCACAGATACAAGCCGCAAGCCAATGAAAATCAGCTTCGCTGATGAGGCTTGCTTCTGCATTCTATACGTTTTCATACGATTTATGCGGTTCCGCATAAATCTGTCCTGAATAGTTACAAACGAATACCATATTTTCTATCACAGAAAAAAATCTGTATCACATCTCTACGATACAGATTTTCTCATAACAATCTTTCGACACTCTTTCCACTGAAAAAAAGATTCTTACAGTTCCGAAAGATTTTCCCCATATGTGCTCCGGGGCAGATAGCACCCAAAGGTACTCCCCTCCCCCGGTGTTGATTTCACCTTGATATAGCCGCCCTCCCCGGATACGATCTGCCTCGCCAGATACAGTCCGATTCCGACGCCCTCCTCCTTATGTACTGCTGTTCCCCGATAGAAACGTCCAAATATCTTCGGCACTTCCGCCTCCGGGATTCCCATTCCGGTGTCCGCAACCTCAATGCAGCAGAACATCTCATAATTTACCACGCGAAGAACAACTTTCCCGCCCTCCGGTGTATATTTGATGGCGTTATCCACAAGATTGCCAAGTGCCTCAAGCGTCCATTTCTCATCAAATACCGCTTCGCCTGCCGTATCTGCAAGACGTAGCGCAATTCCTTTTCCCTCCGCCCCCGATGCAAACTCCTCCTGCACCTTTTTAAGCAGCGGCGCCACTGCTCCCCGCATCGGATGCAGCGTCAGTATTCCTGTTTCCAGGCGCGAAAGCTTCACCAGCGCCTCAATCAGAAACCGCAGTTTTTCCGCCTGCCCGCTTACCGCCGCAACAAGCTCCCTCTGCTTTGGCGCAAGCTCCTGCTCGCCTAAAAGCTCTGTATACAACAGCAGATTTGCAATCGGTGTCCTGGTCTGATGCGAAATATCCGCAATCAGCTCCTTAATCTTATCCTTCTCCTCCGAAAGCCTTTGCGACGACACCTCCGACGCGCCCAGATAACGTCTCCATTTCGCTTCCAATGACGAAAGTCTGCTCTCATCGAACTTCTTTTCCGAGAAACTTCCGTTCATGGCGTCCTCTATCATATCGTCAAGCTGTTTTAGCAAACGGCGTGTCCGTAAGCGATACCAGAGCACCACCGTCGCTGCCGCCGCCACAGCTGCGATAGCAACGGCATATGCAATCTCTGCCCTCATGCTTCCTCCCACTTCCACGTATAGCCGATTCCGTACACTGTCTTAATATAAGCGGTAGCATCCAGCTTGTCCCTAAGCCGCTTCACCGTCACGGACAGAGCATTCTCATCCACATACTCCGCACCGTCTGTCCAGATCCGGTCAATTAAAGCTCCCCTGTTCAACGTAATTCCCGCATTTTCCACGAGAATCCGAAGCAGCTTCTGTTCCGTCTTGCTAAGTTCCACCGCACGCTCTCCGCAGAAAAATTCCATAGTGTCAAAACAGAAGCGATACGTGCCAAAGCAGAATTCTGATTTTCCTGCTCCCGCACTCCGTCCGCTTGTCTCCCTGCCGCCAGTTCGCTGCAAGCTCTTATCATTTTGACGCTCCGCCGCTTCTTTCCGCCTAAGCTGCGTCTGTACCCGGGCTCTTAGCACCGCCAGAGAAAACGGCTTTGTAATATAGTCGTCCGCTCCCCCTTCCAGGCCCGCCACGACATCCATCTCTGTATCATTCGCGGTGAGCAGGATGACCGGCGTATTGCTGTCCGTCTTGATTTCCCGCAGAAAATCCATACCGTTTCCGTCCGGCAGATTGATATCCAGAAGAATCAGCGCATAATTTTTTTTCGCCCTCTGCTCCCTTGCCATCCCGATACTGCTGCATATATCACAGGAAACGTCCGCGCTTCGCAGCGCAAGCCCAAGCCCCCTGCCAAGATCACTGTCATCCTCCACAATCAATATTTCCTTCATATAACGTCCTCTCTGATGTGCCTTGTGTTATCGCAAGTATACCGATTTTTCCTGCAAAAATCAACCGGAAGGATTCTATCAGTGAACTATTTTATTTGTTCAAAGTCGTTCTTACTGCAGGTGCTAATATCTTTGCAGCGAAAGGGAAAATGTTTTTGAACAAAAGACCCCCTTCACCTAATTTGCTGTTATGTAAAAGGGTCTGCGGAAAAAAATTTTCATTTTATTTTAATATGGTAGCGATAATTAAAAGTTATCTGTTGAAAATCAAATTGGATAGGATAATTGAAAATTATCCATAAAAC
>JAETOE010000072.1 GCA_021771815.1 Roseburia hominis | reverse complement strand
TCTGTGTATTCCTTGCAGTTACCGCCTTTCAACTCGTATTTGCAAAATTCAATCTGGCTTTCAATGGAAATGCTGTCCTTTTTGTCTACCGATTGTCTTGCATAGATTGCGTCTATCCGATTGTTCATATTGTCGCTCCTTTTCTTAAAAAAGAAACGGAGCTGCTGACAGTTCTATTATACCGCCAGCAGCCCCGCAAATCAATGATGGGTTTGGAAAACCTTATGTCCCGGCTTCCTCACTCTCCCGCTTGTCGGCGTACTTGCGGAACACCTCATAAAGCTGCTGTTCCAGTTCCCGGCGTTTGGCTGCTTCCTGTTCCGGCGTGAACACCGGGGAGAGATTTTCCAGTGTGATTTCCTTTCCCTGAAAAGTCACGATTTCGATTTCCTTTTTGTATCTGATATTACTTATAAGATCACCTTTCCTTTCCATGCTCATTCATCTTGCCTTTTTCGCTGGCCTTTGCCCTGACTTCCAGCTTTTCATTTTCCGCTAACAAGTCATTGATTGTGACCTTGTATTTTTTCAGTTGCCCGGAGAAGTTCTCCATCTGCGGAAACCACTTTTTCAGCATGGAGAGGGCTTCCTCTTTCTTCTTTCCGGCGTTCAGCGGGGTAATGCCGGAGAGAACCGCTTCAATGGCCCTCGCCTGTTTGGAGAGGTTGACCGCCTGTTTGAACAGCCGGGTGGGGATATGCTTCCGGCCCGTCTTGCTGGCGCTTTCCCCACGCTCCAGGTCGGGGTACTGCTCCACCATACAGGCGTGAAAATCGTCCTGCCACTTCGTCAGATTGGCCCGGTTGCCGATAATTTCTTTGGCGCACAGGCGGTTGTCCTTTGTCAGCGGCACAAAGACCAAGTGCAGATGGGGCGTTTTTTCATCCATGTGTACCATAGCCGAAACGATGTTCTCCCGGCCCACCCGGTCAATGAGGAAGTCCGCCGCCCTCTGGAAGTAGGCCGCTATCTCCTTTGGGGACTTGCCCTTGAAAAACTCCGGGCTGGCGGTAATCAGCGTGTCCACAAACCGAGTGCTGTCCTTGCGGGTGCGGCATCTGGCCTGCTCGATGCGGCTCTGAATGAAATGGTAGTAGCGGCCATCCGGCTTGACGATGTGGAAATTGTACTTGCTCCGGCTGGTGTCAATGTCCGGGTTGCTGGCGTACTGCTCCTTTTTCCGTTCATGGTGGGCTTCCAGCGGCCCCGCCGGGTGGCCCTTGTGCTTCTCAAATCGCAAAATTGCGTGTTGTGCCATTGAACTCCTTTCCCCATTCCATTCCTTTCCGGCGGGTTTTCCCGCCGAAAATATCTCTGATAGGATTGGAATGGAATGAATGTAAATAGATGGTTTTAATCTCTGTATTTCTATATACCGTCAGATTTCCGTACTTCAAGAGGATTGATTTTCGTACTCGCCAAGTACGGTTTTCAGCCCTCCGGCGTACCATAACCGGATTTCTTGAAGTCGGTGTTTGGAACCGCTTCATAGGATTTCGGGTAAATGCGGTTGGGTTTTCCACAGCCCTGTTTCTGGATTTCCACCAGCCCCGCATACTGCAACTCCCGCAGGGTGTTGACCGCTTTCTGCCGCCCGCAGCGGAGCAAAGCGACCACCTCGCAGATGGGGTAGTACAGGTAGACCCGCCCGTACTCGTCCGCCCAGCCGTTCTTCCGGGACAACTCCGCCCGGCGCAGGACAAAGGCATACAGCACCTTCGCTTCGTTGCTCAAGGGCTGGAATGTGGGTGCTTCAAAAAGGAAATTGGGGAGCCGGGTGAAACTGAACGCCTTTTCCGGCTGGTGAATATAAATCGTGTTTGTCATAGCGTGTTTTGTGGACGGTTAGAGGCCCGTTTTCCGGGGCGAATGATAAATGATACCAGCCGCCCCGGTTGAGGGCTTGCGGAGCCTTGCAAATCAAGGCTTTTCCCGCTCTTAACTGTCCACAGCAGACCTCCTTTTCCGTTCACTTTCTGTTTTCTGCCGCCTGTGAACTCTGGCGGCGCAGTCCGGGCAGTATTTGCCCCGATTGGACTTCGGGACGAACACACCGCCGCACTCCGCACAGCGTTTCAAGTCCCTGTCCCGGTAAATCTCCGCTTCCAGCGTCCTGTCCAGCGGCAAGACCGCCCAGCGGAACCACTTGCAGCAGACGGAGAACGAAATCATCTGCGGACAGGCGCAGGTGTCGCCATCGTCCAGCGCAAGGCAGTTTCCGTCCTCGCAGTTGCAGCACTCCCGGCGTATCAGGCCGCTGGCTCGTCTCTTCTGGGGCGGGGTTATGCGGTAGGGGGAGCCGTCCGGCCTGTGTTCCAGCGGCGGCAGGTGTTGATAGGGTCTTTTGCTCATGCGTCCCTCCGTTTTCTTTGGCGTGTTCTGTTTCCAAGGTGCTTGTCCATCGATGAACTATCCCAAGTCTACACCTTTTTGACCGCCTGTGCCGTATATCCAAGAGGTAGGAAATCAGCCTGAAAAACTCCCTATTTCCACGCTCTCGGATTTGTGATATAATCAAAAAAAGATAAAAGACAAATTCAGGTTTCTGGTCTTCTTGCACAAAATAAAGGAGGAGCTATTATGCAAATTGTTTATATTCCAAGCGAATCAATGTCTGTTCAAGGTAAAAAAGATGAAATCTATAAAAGATATGGGAAAGACTGGAATATTAGAGAACAGGGAGGAGGTAACGGAAATTGGTTGTTGACCAGAAAAAGTGATGTGCTTGTAGATGGAAAAAGTTATCGTACTTTTGTACTTGAACACTACGGTAAATCCAAGCTGACAGCGAAGCTTGTTGATAAATTTCGTGAAGATGTAGCAAATGGTAAAATAAAACTGTAAATGCCTATGCCGTTATGCTATGAGCATAGTACATAGCATAACGGCTTCTCTTTCGTTGAGCTAGCAAGGAGGGTGAATATGTCTTTATCCATACAAGAGCGATTAAAAGACCTACGTGTGGAGCGTGGCTTGACGCTGGGGCAGCTTGCGGAGCAGACCGGGCTTTCCAAGTCTGCGCTGGGCAGTTACGAAACGGAAGACTTCAAGGACATCAGCCACTATGCCCTTATCCGGCTGGCGAAGTTTTACGGTGTGACCGCTGATTATCTGCTGGGGCTGTCTGAAATGAAAAATCACCCAAACGCCGATCTTGCAGACCTGCGTTTGAGTGATGAAATGATTGACCTGCTGAAAAGCGGGAGGATAGACAATACCCTGCTGTGTGAGCTGGCGGCGCACCCGGATTTCCCCCGGCTGATGGCTGACCTTGAAATCTATGTGAACGGAACGGCACTGAAACAGGCGCAGGGTGCAAACGCCATAGTGGACACGATGAGCGCAACTGTTATAAAAAAGCATAATCCTGGCATGAGTGATACGCAGTTAAGACAGCTTATCACCGCCCATATTGATGAGGACGAGTTTTGCCGCTATGTGATACAACGGGACATAAACGGGATTGCCCTTGCTCTGCGGGAAACACACAAGGACGATTTTTTC
>JAETOE010000030.1 GCA_021771815.1 Roseburia hominis | reverse complement strand
GATAACTATATATTATCCAATTTATTACCTGTATTCTGCTTACTAAAGGAACATGCATAGAGGAGAACTCAATGATAAGTATAAATGCAGTTAGTTAACTGTTATATCTAAAACGCAAATTCCCACTTGAAAACTAATGTGATTTTTGATAATGTTTTATTAAACAAAACATTTGTTCTGATTGGAGGAGGTACTCGCATGGTATTTGTGAATGAGGCATGGAATGGAACGGGGGATATTGTTGTTTATAGTAACTATCACAAATATTGGTTGGATAGAGAAAGAAAGATTAAGAATCCGCTATTCGATGTGTTTAGTGGAAAAATTCTTGACTTAAAAGAAGGAAAAGACTCAGCTATACGATATTTCTATAATCTCTTGAATGAGGAGATTTGTAAGGGAGTAACAATTTGTGTTGTTCCATCAAGTAATGCTGATAAGAAGGTTACTGGGATGAGCATGTTGGGGGAAATGCTAGCAGAAAATGGACGAGATAATAAGGTGTATTATCTCAATAGGGAAAAGTCCATTGAAAAACTTGCGACAGGTGGATGCAGGGATATTTCTGTTCATATGCAATCGATAGATACGTTGAAGGATATAGATATTACAGGAGATATTGTTTTGTTGATGGATGATGTTACGACTACAGGCAATTCATTGTATGCCTGCAGGGAAATACTTATCAACCACGGCGCAAAGCATGTAGAGATGTTTGCATTGGGAAAGGCAATTTGATTTATGAAATATCAATATTCGGAAAATGATTTGGAGAAGATAGAGGAAACTCAGCATCAGCGAGAGGTTTTAAAGAAATACGGAGTCTCTTTTTGTACAGCAGAAGATATGACCTACCCTAGGGAATTGCTAAATGGGAAAGGCAGACCGCCTGTATTATACTACAAAGGGGATATTGAAATTTTAAACCAATTTAAGAACATTGCGGTTATTGGTGGGAGAAAGATCTCGGAGACAGGCAGACATTTGGCATATCAAACGGCTCAAAAGATTGGAGAGGCTGGGATCAATATTGTGAATGGACTTGCACTTGGATGTGATACGGAGGCAATTAGGGGGGCTCTTAATGTAGGGGCGCGATGTGTGGTTATACTTCCGTGTGGTCTGGAGCAGGTTGTTCCCAAGGTGAACAGAGACTTGGCGGGGGAGATTTTGGAAAAGGGTGGTTGTATCTTAAGTGAATATCCAATTGGAACAAAAATAGAAAAATATAGATATATAGAGAGAGATCGTTTACAGAGCGGCATCAGTCAGGGCGTTTTTGTGGTAGAGGCAGAGGAAGGCAGTGGGACAATGCATACGGTAGACTTTGCGTTAAGACAATATAAGCGTTTGGCGTGCTATTCTTATAAAATGACGGAGCTTTCTTCGGGAAACAAGTATTTGGAAAGCACGGGGAAGGCTCAAATAATAAGTAATCAAACAGATGTGGAGAATTATATAGGCAAAATTATGGAGGAAAAATCCTATGAGCAGCTTTCGTTTTTGTAGTATATCTGTCAGTAATTAACTCGACTTTTTGACAGGTAATGTATCAACCACAACTTTTTCACTTGGGTCAATCTCGTCGAGCCGATACTTCCAGTGATATACAACAGGTTCCTCATTTACTTCGTCAAAATATTTATATATACGCTGCACAAGTTCATCTTTCGTTTTTACTCGAATACCTTTTAACATCTGACGGGTAAGTTTACTGAAAAATCCTTCTACAAGATTCAGCCATGAACCATGCTTAGGTGTAAATACAAATTCAAATCTTCCCGGTACAGCTGCCAGATATTTTCTGGTTTCCTGTGAAGTATGAACTTTAAGGTTATCCACAACCAGACGGATCTTATCAGTTTTTGGATACTTGTCATCAAGTTTTTTAAGGAATTCAATATATTCCTTGCTGCTGTGTTTGTCACTAACGATTGGAATTGCTTCTCCTGTTTGCAAATCTATTCCAGCAAGCAGTGAAATGGTTCCAAGACGCTTGTATTCATAATCCCGGCTGATAGTTTTGTGTTTTTCATCCGGCTGAAGATCTTCTGAAGTGTTGGCAATTGCCTGAATTCCAGGCTTTTCATCATAGGAGAGAACATGCACTACCTGATCATCTTCTCTAAATGGTATAAGCTGACCATTCTCGTCAAACTGTAATGACAACTGCTTATATACCAGAAGGACATTGTGCATTTTCCGGTCAAAATCGGGATCACGGTTTTCACAGTAATAGGTTATTTTATTAGGCTTAATATCTGCCTCTTCAAGTATGGTGCGAACTTTTGACTGACTTATAGTTGACAGCCTTGTATGACCTGCCGCTTCTGCAAACTTATTTATATGCTTTGTAAGAAGAGCACGTGTCCATACTTCTGCTGAATAACCAAGATTGAACGGCTTCTGGCAGGCAACATTAATAATCCATGCCTTTTCGTCATCGGTTATTTCAGCATTTCGGCCACGACCCGGAGCGTCAAAGAGGGCATTTTCTACACCGCCCTCTTTGAATTTATTCAAGCACAACATAACACTACACCTGTTGATGCCTACTTTATCAGCAATATCATTGATAGAAACACCATCGGCACGTAATAGCAGTATTCTTGCTCTGCACACGGTCTGAGCTTGTATTGTTCTGGCGCGCGTCTGTAATTCAAGATATGAACGCTGCTCATCTGTTAATGTTATTGTGCCTGTTTTTCTACCCATGAATATGACCTCCATATATGTTATATGAAGATTATATCATAAACCCGGCTTATAGTCGAGCTAATTAAAAACATTTATAGTAGTACGAGTATAACAGCGATAGTTGGCCCAAATAGCTTTAAGGTTTAATACGAAAGAAAAGTCCTCGTTGCTAAAGCGCTCGGCAAATGTTATACTTATACCAGAAAGCATATTTTTCGCATTTGCCACGTCAAAGACAGATGTATCTCATTTATATCTGAATTCTTTCACATTATGCGACTTAGGTTGCATATGGATAGAATTGTCGAAGAAAACATTTCAGAAAATTCATGCTTTTCAAATTTTAATCAAAAAGGCAGGAGTTTTCTGTAGAAGAAACTCCTGTGAATAACTGCATAGGAGGAAAATGGATGGGAAATGACAACAGTACAGTCTACGATGATGTGTTGCGGACTATTCAGGAGAGACATCCGGAACTATTAATTCCACTGATAAATGAGGTGTTTCATACTTCATACCCTGAAACGACCAAGGTAATGCGTCTGCCAGAGGAATATCAGAAATTAGTCTCTAAAGTTGTAGCAGACAGTTGCAGTATGATAGGAAATCGTATATACCACATAGAGCGTCAGAGTACGAAGGATGGAAAAATGATGCTGCGTATGGTGGAATATGTTTTTTTTATCGCATTAGCGGATGCTGAAAAACAGAACGGACATTATCGTTTGAAAATGCCAAAGTCATGTGTTTTGTATTTGCGTGGAGATGCCAATGTTTCGAATGAAGATCAATTGGAACTGGAATTGGCGGATGGACAGACAGTTGCTTATCGTGTTCCGAATGTTAGGGTCGAGGATTACACGATGGATAATATTTTTGAAAAGAAGCTGTTGATGTTTCTTCCGTATTATATCATGCGATATGAAAAACATTTTGGGAAAATTGCACAGGACGAAGGGAATACAAAAAAGTTTATAGAAGAATATAGCAACATTTTAGCGCAACTGGCGGGGTAACAGAGACGGATCAAGAAGGATTGTTCCAGGATTTGGTGCGTTTGATACGACGTATTCTGGATTATCAACTCCGCAAGGAGAATAATCTAAAGGAAAGGATGGATGAGATTATGGGTGGAAAAGTATTGGATTTGCCGTCAGATCAGTTGAGAGAGGAAAGAAGAAAAGGAATAGAACAAGGAATAGAGGCTTTGATAGAAACATGCAGGGAAGTTGGTGTCCGGAAAGCGGACACGGCGGCAAAGTTAAAGTCTAAATTTAGTCTGCCGGATGAGCTTATAGAAGAGTATATGGCAAAGTATTGGAAACAGAGCGGGGAATAAAAATGATATGAGCAACTTTCGTTTTTGTAGTGCGGGAGCAGCGGCGATGGTTGATAGTGATGAAAGACAGGGTGATGATACCCTGTTTTTCATTTTATGTGAAAGAGCTGATGAATCACTGTGTTACACTAATCTCAAAAACAACACAAAACGGAGGAATTCATATGAACATTCAACAAACCTTATCATCCTATCTTGACTATTGTAAATTCCGTAAAGATCTTGATGCAAAGACTTTAAAAGCCTATCGTATCGATCTTCAGCAATACTTCGCATTTGTAGCCGGCGAAACACCGCAAAAAAACAAAATCGAGGAATATATTACCGAATTGCATAAGCATTATAAGCAGAAAACGGTAAAGCGAAAAATTGCCAGTATGAAAGCTTTCTATAGTTATTTGGAAGAATTGGAACTGATTTCAGAAAGCCCATTTCGGAAGATTCGCGGGAACTTTAAGGAAACGCTTGTACTTCCACGTATCATACCCAGGGCAGAGATAGAACAGTTGTTGAATTACATGTATGTATGCCAGAAACAGGGAACAGATTCAAGACGAAAGTATTGGCTCAGGGATGTTGCGGTAGTCGAAATATTTTTTGCAACCGGCGCGCGGGTTTATGAGATTTCTAATATCAGGTTAGATTGCATAGACCTAAGTTCAGGTCTGATCCGGTTTATGGGGAAAGGCGGAAAAGAGCGCTATGTCCAGATTGCGGATGATGAGGTTTTAAAGCTTTTGCAGGAGTATTACAGGGTAAATGAGAAGGAAATACGACAAAGCGGCTATTTTTTCGTGAATCGTCAGGGAAAGCGGTTTACGGAGCAGTCGATTCGCGACATGCTGAAAAAGTATACAAAGCTTGCAGGGATTGAGCGGAACATTACACCGCATATGTTTCGCCATTCCTTTGCGACTTACCTGATTGAGGAGGGCGTGGACATTAGCTGCTTACAGCAGATTTTGGGACATAGTTCCATTAAGACGACACAAATCTACATTCATGTGGCAACGCAGAAGCAGGCAGAAATATTGAAAAACATGCATCCCCGGAAGCACATGCATATCGTGGGTGTGGTATAAACATAAAATGAGCTATCCTGTACAATATAAATCATCCATGTGTGCAATATAAATCATCCATGGAACTTGTGCAGGCTTTTCTGATAGGCTATACTGTACCTATACGGTATCACTATGGAACAGGAGACAAAGCAAATGCCGCTATCCGTCTGCATTATTGCAAAGAACGAGGAACAGAATATTGCCCGCTGTCTGGAACGCCTAAAACCATACGGGTTCGAAATCATTGTGGCGGATACAGGCTCTACAGACCGCACGAAGGAGATCGCCCTGCGTTACACGGATAAGGTTTATGATTTTACGTGGGGTGATGACTTTGCGGCGGCAAAGAATTTCGCTGTTTCCAAGGCAACGCACACACATGTATTGGTGCTCGACAGCGATGAATTTTTGGAGCGTTTCGATGCGCAGCAGGTAGAGCGTCTGCTTGCGCAGCATCCGGGGGAGGTAGGGCGTATAGAGAGAC
Source organism: Roseburia hominis (assembly GCA_021771815.1). Lineage (GTDB taxonomy): Bacteria > Bacillota > Clostridia > Lachnospirales > Lachnospiraceae > Roseburia > Roseburia hominis_A. The sequence continues at coordinate 41,242 of JAETOE010000030.1, read as the reverse complement.
GAAATACCTTCGAGCGAAAAGGCGAGAGGCAGGAGAACAGAGAATGGATCAACCGAGTTTTTGCAAAGGACAGGTTTTGCTATCAGGGAAGAATCCATGAGCAGATCGTGTCGCTCGATGGCGCGGGATATGCGACCTATCAGATGCCGGTTATCATTCGGCATACCGGTTATGATCTGAACGAGGAGGAGCGGAAGCGGAAAGCAGAGCGGAATATTCATCTGCTTTTGCAGGAGCTTTCGCGTCTGGAAGAAGAGGTTGCTGGGAAGACGGGGACCGGGGAAACGGGAGAAACTTCACAGGAACAGATAACGGAGAGCGGACAAGACGGGGGAAAGCTGCCGTACATCCTTTATCAGCTCGGCAAAAGCTATTATATGGCAGAGGATTATGCGGCTGCCTGTGATTACTTTTCAAGGGGACTTTCCTATGATTTGAATCCCAAACTGGAATACGTCATCGACATGGTGGAGACGTATGGCTATGCGCTCATAAACAGCGGACAGGCAGAAACGGCGCTGTTTTTTGAAAATATCTATGACGAGTTTGGAGACAGCGCTGATTTCCGGTTTTTGATGGGGCTTATCTATATGAATAACGCCAGATTTGACGCGGCGGTCACACAGTTCAAACGGGCGGCGGAGTGTTCGGAATGCAGGAGTCAGGGCGTAAATTCATACCGGGCATATTATAACATCGGTGTGATTTATGAGTGCCTTGGGAATATGCCGGAAGCGAAGCGCTATTATGAAAAATGCGGCGATTATGCATTGGCAAGGGCGAGGCTCGATTTGAAAAAGACTTCTATATAAAGTTGACTTGTTGAACGCTCGATTGTCAAAGAAAGCAATCAATGCTATACTCATAACATTAAAATACCATAGGAAAGCAATATCCTGATTGGGATGAAGAAGAGGACGATTAACAGGCGGGTGTGTATGACAGTTAATGAAATTATTAGTGAGGTTACGGCTATCTGCAAAAGTAATAACGTAGAGCACTTGGCGCTCTTTGGTTCTTATGCGAAGGGAACGGCTACAAGATATAGTGATCTGGACTTTATCGTATATGGTCAGGTGGATATGGCAAAGCTGCAGGAGCAGATTGATGAAATCATGACATTAAAGAAAATTGATTTGTTTGAATATGATTTATGCCAGAACCGGTATTTGAAGGAGGACATGGATAGATATGCAAAAAAAGTCTATTAATCGTTACCACAGCTTATGCAAAAGCCTGAGCAATCTGGCTGATGCAAAAGGAAGAGATCCGGGAGATAAATTTGTCCTCAGTGGTACGGCGCAAATGTTTAATCTATCCTTTGATTTATCATGGAAAGTTATGAAAGATATAATTACGGAATATCACGGGGTATTGGAATATCCGACCGGCTCGCCGAGGGAAACACTTCGCATGGCGTGCAGCGTCGGGCTGATTGAAGACGATGCATGGATGGAGATGTTAAGGGTTAGAAATAATCTTGCGCGTGATTATGATGGGGAATTGGCATTGAAATATTTCTTGAATATTACGTCAGAATATTATCAGTTAATGAACGATTTTGTGAATAAGGCAGCAGGATATTATATATAAGGATGACGGAGACAATATATTTAGAATCGTCTATCGCAAATGTTGGTTGGATGAGAAAGATTAAGAATCCGCTATTTGAGGTGTTTAGTGGGATATTTTTGGCTTAAAAGAAGGAAAAGATTACAAAAATAGGCTTTAAAGTTTAATACGATAAAACTCTTTGCTAAAGCACCCCACAAATGTTATACTTATACCAGAAAGCATATTTTCGCATTTATCATGTCAAAGACAGATGTATCTCGTTTGTATCTGAATTCTTTCACATTATGCGATTTAGGTTGCATATGTGTCGGATTGTCAAAGAAAACATTTCAGAAAATTCATGCTTTTCAAATCTCGATTAAAAAGGCAGGAGTTTTCTGTAGAAGAAGCTCCTGTGGAAAACTGCATAGGAGGAAAATGGATGGAAAATGACAACAGTTCGGTCTATGATGATGTGTTGCGAACGCTTCAGGAACGGCATCCGGAACTATTGATTCCGTTGATAAATGAGGTGTTTCATACTTCATATTCTGAAACGACCAAGGTAACGCGTCTGCCAGAGGAATATCAGAAATTGGTTTCTAAAGTTGTAGCAGATAGCTGCAGTATGATAGGAAATCGTATATATCACATAGAGTGTCAGAGTACGAAAGATGGGAAAATGATGCTGCGTATGGTGGAATATGATTTTTTTATCGCATTAGCGGATGCTCAAAAACAGAACGGATCTTATCGCTTGAGAATGCCGAAATCGTGTGTTTTGTATTTGCGTGGAGATGCCAATGTTCCGAATGAGGATGAATTGGAACTGGAATTGGCGGATGGACAGACGGTTATTTATCGTGTCCCGAATGTTAAGGTTGGGGAGTACACGATAGATAAGATTTTTGAAAAGAAGCTGTTGATGTTTCTCCCGTATTATATTATGCGATATGAAAAGTATTTCGAAAAAATTGCACAGGATGAAGAACACACAAAAAAGTTTGTAGCCGAATACAGCGATATGTTGGTACAACTGGCTGCAGCGATAGAGAAGGATCGGGAAGGGTTGTTTCAGGATTTGGTTCGTTTGATACGACGCGTTCTGGATTATCAACTCCGCAAGGAGAGCAGTTTGAGGGAAAGGATGGATGAGATTATGGGTGGAAAAGTATTAGATTTGCCGTCGGATCAGTTGAGAGAGGAAAGAAGAAAAGGAATAGAGCAAGGAATAGAGCAAGGAATAGGGGCATTGATAGAAACATGCAGGGAAGTTGGAGTCAGGCAAGAAGATACAGCGGCAAAGTTAAAGTCTAAATTTAGTCTGCCAGATGAACTTATAGAAGAGTATATGGCAAAGTATTGGGGATAGCGCGGGAAATAAAATCCTAAAAGAACCAGAGAGGGAGTAATCACATGGCATACATTATTAAGGTAACAATCGAGAATACGCATCCGCCGGTGTGGAGGAGGATTCTTATTCCTGATAAGATCAGCTTTGGGGATCTGCATGGAATCCTGCAGACGGTGTTCGGTTGGGAGGAGGAGCATATGCACGATTTCACGTTCCCTTCCGGAAGCGTTGAGATCGTACAGGCTGAGGAGAAGCCATACGGTGAAGGCGCGTTGGAGGATAGCGTGGCGGTAGACGACTTCCTTCCACACAGCAGATGGATTCGTTATACCTATGATTTCGGTGACGACTGGTCTCACAAAATTGTTCTGGAGAAGACTGACCCGGATTACAAAGAACGTTATGCGAAGGTGTTGAAGGCAAAAGGGGATAATTTCAATGAGGATTCCGGCGGAGTATATTGCGCCGGGGATGACGACAGAAATCCGTTTTCCATGGAGAAAGTGAATGCCGCACTGGAGGCGCATAAGATTTCTGAGAAAAAGAGCGACAGGCATGGAGAAGATTTATCAAGGCTGTTGCAGCTTGGCGAGGCTCTTAAGGATAACAGCAGATCCGGAAAGCGGGAGCTTGAACAGATGCTGGGGACTCTTTGTGAGGATCTGCTTAAAGAGCAGATGATGCAGATCTTTTTTGAAGACAGGCTGGATAATTTTTTTTGTACGGAGGCGGACGGAAGCCGCTCCGTCAGGGCGCAGGCGGCGGACGCTCTTACCGGATACGTAAGGAACCGGGTTCGTGATTCAAAGAAGAATGCAGAGAGATTCTGTGTCAATATCCATGAACCGGCAGTAACAGTGCGGGAAATGTTGGTGGAATTGTCGGGGAGGGAATTGTCTGACTACTGTAGTTTCCTGTCGCTGGAGTGTGAGGAGTGCACGAAAGAGCAGTGTATCGATGCTGTCTTAAGGACCTACAGGGAGGAGCCGGAGATTTTTTTGTATGCATTCACTGAGCAGGAATTTGCCGCGTTGCAAAAGCTTCTTGAGATTCCACGCGGACGAAGCTATGAGGCGGATATGCTCCTGCTTCTGAAGGGGATCACACTCGGGATCATGGATGTGCATCCGAATAAGGAATTGGATGGAAATGTCGTAAAGCTGAGTTTTGCAGCGGATGCCGGAACACTGCTGCGTGGAATCCCGGAGGAGGAAATCAGAAAACGCTACGGAGAGATTTCGGCATTTGACGATAAGATCGGATCCTTGTTGCTGACCTATTCTGTGCTGGATGCAGGCGCGCTTAAGGCGCAGTATGAGAGAGTTTTTCGGCAGGAGATGGACGAGCGGACTTTTCGGCGGCTGGTGTATTGGCATCTGCGTTTTCAGGCAGATATACAGATTTATCATGAGGAAGATGGTATGGATTATCTTGCGTTGCCGCAGGTCGATATAGGTCTTGTGCTTGGGCAGAGGGAGAATTACGGTGTGTCGGTTCCATACAGACGGTTTCGGAAGAAAGAACTTTTATCGGATTCACACAGCTATCAGGATGTATATCCGGCTTGGAAGGAGTTTGAACAGTATCTGTGTGATGACTTTGAATTGGATGATGAGGAGCTGGCATTCTGGTCTGTGAAGGAATATGGTCTGGTGCAGAATGGGGTTTCGGTTGTAGAAGTGCTGGAGGATTTGGAGGACGGTTTCGAACTTTCTTCTATTGTCGATAGGACAACGTACTGGGAAATTATTACGGGGATATGCCTCAATACCCCGATTCCTGCGCTTATGGGTTACTCACGGCTGGAGTATTCTGCGATGACCGACAGACAGCCGTGGGAACTGGGGCTGTATGATTTCCCGGATTCGGATCGGCAGCCGTACCAGAAAGAGGACGGATTGTTTGGTATGGAGCCTCAGCAGCAGTATGGATTATACTGTATTGCTTCAAAGGAGCATAACAGCGCATCGGATGTGCGTGCTGTCCAGGAGATGATTCAAAAGGCGCCGTGTGAACTCCCGGATCTGACATATATGCTGGCAATTACGCATCTGAAAAATAATGAGATAGACAAAGCGGAGCGGGTGCTCCGCAGACTGTACCGGGGAACGAAAGATGAGAGTATTGCAGATGCTCTGGAGATGTTTAGCGAGGTAAAACAGGAGGTTTTCGGAGGATACAGAATGGAGAATTTGTGGGAGGATGAGGAGCCTGTGGGGGAAGTGGTTCCGTTCCGCCGGGACAGGGCGAAGATCGGGAGAAACGATCCGTGTCCGTGCGGGAGCGGTAGGAAGTTTAAGAAATGCTGTATGGGAAAAGGAATATATGACTGACGGTAAAACAATTATCTACTTCGTCGGCGTATATGATACGCTCGACTTATTTACAGAAAAACTAAAACAGGCGTTCGAGGGAATGGGGTATGCCTCCTTTGTGTATGACGCGAGAATCCCTCAGAGCAAGGATGCGCTGCTAGAACTTTTGGACGAAGACGTAGCATTTGACGCAGCAGGCAACGAGCACAGGACAACATTGGAACAGGCTTCTGCAGACGCTGCTCCGTTGCTTGCGCAGGCGGCTGCGGCAGGCGGGTTTGCCTGCGTGACCTTCAACAATCTTGGATATAACCTCGATTTGCAGGAACGACAGAACGATGGCGAAACGCTGGATGACGCGACTGATTCTTGGAATGGAATGCCGCGCGCCAGACGGGAAAGCGGCAGGAATCTCTGGGAATATTATGGCATTCCCTACATCAATATTCTCATGGATCATCCGTTTCACTATGAGAAGCCGCTTCGGGCGGCGCCTTCTACCTCGGTCGTGCTATGTACGGACAGGAATCATGTAAAATACATACGCAGATATTTTAAAAACATCCGATGGACGGATTTCCTTCCGCATGCCGGTGTGGAGCTTGGCAGCAGACATAAGCCGCTCGCCGGGCGTGGGATAGATGTGCTCTATGCCGGAGCGCTGCCGATTTACACGGTGGCGAAGATGATACCGGATCTTAGCTCCATTGCGGAGGTGGACGGTGAGCGTATGGCGCAGGAAGTGCTTGCCGAACTTGTACGCCATCCGAAGAAGACGACGGAACAGGTCATAGAGGAATATCTAAAATCGCAGAGAAATGATATTTCAGAGGAGCGCATCCACGAAATCATTGTGCAGATGCGGTTCATTGACTCTTATGCAACCTCTTTTTTCCGGGAGCAGGCGGTACGGCTGCTTGTGGAGAATGGAGTCCGGGTGACGGCGTATGGCACAGGCTGGGATCAATGTGATTGGAGTGACAATCCGTATCTGGATTACCGTGGGAAGGTTTTAGCGCCGGAGATTCTGCCGCTTATGAACGATTCTAAGATTGTTTTGAATACGATGACATGGTTCAAAGCGGGCGCGCATGATCGTGTTTTTAACGGTATGCTCGCGGGTGCGGCTGTCGTTACGGACGATTCCACGTATCTGCGCCGGGAATTTAGCGACGGCAAAGAACTGGTAATGTTCGACCTGGAAGACCTTGGAACGCTGCCGGAGCGGGTGTTTGAATTGTTCGGACATATCGATCGGGCGCAGCAGATCGCAGATTGTGGATATCGGGCGGCAAAAGAGGGACACACGTGGAAAAGCAGGGCGGAATACATTGCGGAATGCTTCCTGTGAGAAAGCGGTGTGATGAGATGGGGGAACAGAATGCATATATTAATGTATCGTTGGAAAGCGTACAATTACAGAGATATTGAGCAGACCTTCCGGGTGCTTGGACACACGGTCGACAACATCGAGCAGGAGCTTGGAAGCTATGATGTCAGCCCCGAATTTGAGCAGGTCATCGAACAGAGGGTTCGGACGAACCACTATGATATGATCTTCACCGTGAACTATTTCCCGCTGATTTCGAATGTGTGCGAACGGCTTGGGGTGAAATATGTGTCGTGGACCTGCGATAATCCATTGATCAGCATGTACCATGAATCGGTGTTTCATGACTGTAATTATATTTTTACCTTCGATAAAACAAATTATCTTGAGTTTAAGGGAATGGGTGTGAAGCACATCTGGTATCTTCCGCTGGCGGTCGACACAGACCGATTAGATGCGGTGATGGAACGTGCGGATGACCTCGCAAAATACCAGGGGGACGTCGCGTTTGTCGGGAGTCTGTATGAGCGCAATTCCTATGATAGAATTAAGAATCGCCTGCCGGATTATCTACAGGGATATTTTGATGCAGTGATGGAGGCGCAGCTTAATATCAGCGGGGCGAATATCGTAGAGCCAATGCTTACGACGAACATCTTAGAGCAGCTTCAGGAATATTTTTCATTGGAAAAGTCAGACGGCTCGTTCTCGGATCTGGGGCTTATTTTTCAGACAACGGTTCTGGGATTTAAGATTGCTGAGATTGAGCGCAGAAGAGCGCTGATCGAGCTGTCAAAGTATTATAAAGTCAATGTATACAGCAACAGTAATGTAAGCGACTTGCTGCGGATACAGTATTGCGGTTCGGTAGATTACTGGAGCGAGATGCCGAAGGTATTTCGTATGTCGAAGATCAACCTGAACTTCACAATTCCGAATATCAAGAGCGGGATTCCGCTGCGAATATGGGATGTGCTTGGCTGCGGCGGTTTTCTGCTGACAAACTATCAGGCAGAACTTCCGTATTACTTTAAGGAGGGCGAGGATTTAGTCTGCTTTGACGGCGTAGAGGATTTGCGGGAAAAGGTGGGGTATTATCTGACGCACGAGGGGGAGCGGCACCGGATTGCGGAAAACGGCTACCGAAAGGTGAAGGAAGGGCACAATTATATAGAAAGAATCCGCACAATTTTGGAAATCGTCACGCAGACGGACGAAAAATAACAATATTATTTCGGACAGCAAAAAACGACTGCAATGGGAAAACTTCTCATGCAGTCGTTTTAGCAATAGGTATCCATCATCAGACCCGAATAGAGCGAGGAGTTATAAGGCGCAGCGAAATTGTGTGCGCCCGGCTTTTTGTAAGCGACCAGAATCTTGTTGACGTAACTTAACGGATCAATGGAGGCTGTCGCAGCCTTGTGCTGTAAGCCGTTCTTGAAGCTGTTGAGTACCAGAAAGCTGTTCTTTGCATCCTGGGATGTCACAGCGTCAGTCAACAGGCTTCGGTCTATGGAGATAAAGCCGTCGTCCTCAAGCTGCAGCCCAATCGCTTCGAGTTCGTTGTAACGGGACTTTGCTACGTCCGTCATGTCATGAAGCAGCTTGCCGGACTGTTGGGTATTGGAATAATTGTAGCCGAGCCGTATGATGTTGTTGTAGACATTCACCATTGACTGAACATTATCCGCAATGGAATCCGCGTTTGTCTTAAAACCAATCTGCGCCGCGTCGCCCTCTGCGCTGATTCCCTTTAAAGTCAGTTCGAACGCATTGTTGACCGTAAAGGTGTTAGAGAGAGAAGAGTGCTCTGCCCCGTTTAACAGGAAGGAAGAATTCGAGGGCATTTCTGTGATCTGGTCGATGCCCAGCGTGTGCATGGTCTTCATGGAGCCGTTGTCGGGAGAGGGCATGATTTCAAAAAGAAACCGCTCGTTGTCGCTCAGACCGGTCTGCTGTGAAATGATCTCGAGTGCATTTTGCCCTTTTCCGTTGGAAATCACATTTGCACGGAGTCCGACATTTGCATTATTAATGAGACGGGCTAACTTCTTTTGCACATCATAGTTGGAATCGCTTCCGCTGATGCTGTACTGGAATTCATAGGAACTGAGGTTCGTTGTCAGGTCAAAGCTGTAGTTGCCGGGCGTAAAACTGGACTTTTCGGCATCAAGAAAAGCACCGCGGTTGATCTGAGGTGTTGCAAGCTGTCTGACCTCCACGTCAAAGTGCATCGAACTGTCAATGTTCTGGTTCTTGCCGATATACTGTACACTGACAGCATCTTCGTCCGATGACTGCGCCACCTTCTTTGCGAAGATGCTTTCTGCATTGCCATCCGGTGCAGATTCAGATAGAGAAGCAATAAAGTTCTGGATAGAACGCGCATTCTCCTTGATATCGATTGCAAAACGACCGACATCCTTAGAATATTTGATCTTATAGAGGGGAGCATCCTTATTCACTTTTACAATGTTGTTGTAAACCGAGCGCAGTTGACTTTTCTTGTGCGTGTCGTAGCGAGACATGCCGGAACCCGCATAAGTGCTCAGATAATATTGATAGGCACTGTCGATGACTGCCATGGAATCCCCTCCTTTCTTCCGTGAAATCATACACCCTCGCGTCTTGCCTGATAATGAATGGAACAAGATGCCTGATATATGCAGGGATTATAAATCCTTTTATTATTTTCCTATATAAATATGTAGTATCGTCATCTAACGATGTATAGATATACTTCTTGTTTATACTATAATATCGGCACTAAGCGGAAAAATGTTTACATTATATACGGAAAATGTTTACATAATTGTGAAGAAATGCAGGAAAAAATGAAAGAAGCGTCATTTATCTTTGAAAATCCTTGCGCTATACAAGATATAGTGCTAAAATAAATCCGTTATACGAGTTATAAAAAGTGGTTGACGCTTCATATTGATTGTGATATATTAGACTAGCGATGGAAGTAGGTCTTTTTTTTATGCCTTTTTTTAAGACTTTTCTTTTGGGAAGACTTAAGCCCGGTCGCAGGGAACGAAGGGCATGGAAAAAGCACAAAGAATTTTAATGGAGGTGGAAGTTGTGCGCACGAAAATAACATTGGCATGTACTGAGTGTAAGAATCGTAACTACAACACGACGAAGGATAAGAAAGCTCATCCGGACAGAATGGAAACCAAGAAGTATTGTAGATTCTGCAAGACTCATACATTACACAAGGAGACGAAGTAGTCGTAAGAGCAAAGGAGTGAGAAGATGGGAGAAACCGAGAACAAAGCTCCAAAGCAGAGCTTTTTTACCGGCCTTTCGGCTGAATTTAAGAAAATCATTTGGCCGGATAAAAAATCACTTGCAAGACAGACGACAGCCGTGATCGCGGTTTCCGTAGTAATGGGTCTTGTGATCGCGCTTCTGGACTTCGCAATCCAGTATGGCGTTGATTTCCTTATTGGTTTAAGTTTTTAATGGAGGCATAGGTGATTTATGGCAGAGGCACACTGGTATGTAGTTCATACCTACTCAGGATATGAGAATAAGGTAAAAGCGAACATTGACAAGACAATCGAGAACCGGCACTTAGAGGATCAGATTTTAGAGGTCCGCGTACCGATGCAGGAAGTTGTCGAAATGAAAAATGGCGCGAAGAAATCCGTATCAAAGAAGATGTTTCCGGGATACGTGCTTATCAATATGGTTATGAATGATGACACATGGTACGTTGTCAGAAATACCCGTGGTGTTACCGGATTTGTTGGTCCGGGATCGAAGCCGGTACCACTTACCGATATGGAAATGAGACCGTTAGGAATCAAGACAGAGAGCATTGAGGTCGATTTTGCTGAGGGAGACACCGTTGTTGTGACAGGCGGCGTCTGGAAGGATACTGTCGGAGTTATTCAGACGATGAATCACGGAAAGCAGAGCGTTACCATCAATGTCGAACTTTTCGGCCGCGAAACGCCGGTAGAAATAAGTTTCGCAGATGTAAAGCTTAGTAAATAAGCAGCTTAAGATTAAGCAAAATGATTTAAGGAGGCAATTCCAATGGCAAAGAAAGTAGAAGGATATATCAAATTGCAGATTCCGGCCGGCAAGGCTACACCAGCTCCTCCAGTCGGACCTGCACTTGGACAGCACGGCGTGAACATTGTTGAGTTCACAAAGCAGTTCAACGCCAGAACCGCTGATCAGGGCGATTTAATCATCCCTGTTGTGATCACAGTATATGCGGACAGAAGCTTTAGCTTCGTAACGAAGACACCGCCGGCTCCGGTACTGATCAAGAAGGCATGCAACATCAAGTCCGGTTCTGCGGTACCGAACAAGACCAAGGTTGCAACGCTCTCCAAAGCAAAGCTTCAGGAGATCGCCGAACTTAAGATGCCGGATTTAAATGCAGCATCTTTAGAGGCTGCTATGAGCATGATCGCCGGTACTGCAAGAAGTATGGGCGTAGCTGTGGAAGAATAAATAGAACTGCACAAGTGCAGTTCATTAGAAGAATGCAAAAGCAGCATTCTTCCCATGTATCGAAATTAGGAAATTAGTGGGAGGGTCCTCTCCCGATATTACCACCAGGAGGTTTATTTCAATGAAAAGAGGAAAGAAATATCAGGACGCTGCAAAATCTTTTGACAGAGCTGCTCAGTACGACGTAGCTGAGGCGATCGGCATAGTTAAGAAGAATGCGACAGCGAAATTTGATGAGACAATCGAGCTTCATATCAGAACCGGTTGTGATGGACGTCATGCAGAGCAGCAGATTCGTGGCGCAGTTGTACTGCCGCACGGAACTGGTAAGACTGTAAAAGTTTTAGTATTCGCAAAGGGCGTTAAGTTAGATGAGGCACAGGCGGCAGGCGCTGACTATGTTGGCGGCGAGGAACTGATCCCGAAGATTCAGAACGAGGGATGGTTAGACTTTGATGTTGTCGTTGCTACGCCTGACATGATGGGCGTTGTCGGACGTCTCGGTCGTGTACTTGGACCGAAGGGCTTAATGCCGAACCCGAAGGCTGGAACTGTTACCATGGATGTTACCAAGGCTGTAAACGACATCAAAGCAGGTAAGATTGAGTACAGATTGGACAAAACCAACATTATCCACGTGCCAGTAGGAAAAGCTTCTTTCACAGAAGAGCAGTTGAGCGACAACTTCCAGACCCTTATGGGTGCTGTCAATAAGGCTAAGCCATCCAGCTTAAAAGGTCAGTACATTAAGAGCGCAACTCTTGCGTCTACGATGGGACCTGGCGTTAAGTTGAACGTCACAAAGATCGTGAACTAGTAAGAACGGTTCCGGATCATAAGTTGTTGGCAAAAGGTGTTGACAGCCGCAATATACAATGTTATAATGCTTAGCGTTGTAACAAACGCAATATATAGCCGAAGACAGCAGGTGCCGTATGGCGTAACCGATAAAGACCTGCCGAGGGAAAGTTTGATGAGTGATCATTGAAGACATTTTGCACCCCTCTCTGTTTCGGCAGAGAGGGGTTTTGTAAATCCTTTCGGATTATATGCGTGAAAATCTAAAAAGGAGGTGCACGATTCGTGGCAAAGGTAGAATTAAAACAGCCTATCGTACAGGAAATTTCTGAAAACATCAAAGACGCACAGTCTGTCGTAGTGGTTGATTATCGCGGACTTACCGTTGCAGAGGACACTCAGTTACGTAAAGCGTTAAGAGAAGCTGGTGTTACTTATAAAGTATATAAGAACACGTTAGTAAGCCGTGCCGTAGAGGGAACTCAGTTCGAGAGCTTAAAGGATGTCCTTGAAGGACCGAACGCATTTGCAATCTCTACAACAGATGCAACGGCTCCGGCGAGAGTTCTGGCGAAGTTCGCTAAGACGGCCCCGGCTCTTGAGATTAAAGCGGGCGTAGTTGAAGGTAACTTCTATGACGAGGCAGGCATGAAGACAATCGCTTCTATACCTTCAAGAGAAGAGCTTCTTTCCAAGTTGCTTGGAAGCTTACAGTCTCCGATTACCAATCTTGCTCGTGTTCTTAATCAGATTGCAGAGCAGGGTGGAGCGGCTGACGCAGCAGTAGAAGCTGCTCCGGCAGAGGAAACTCCGGCAGAAGAGGCAGCAGAGACTCCGGCAGAGTAATCTCATGATATATGGGAGACATACCGGGAACACAGGCCGGGGAATCGGTCATATTTATCAATTATTAAATGGAGGAAAATAATCATGGCAAAGATGACAACAGCAGAATTTATTGATGCTATCAAAGAGTTAAGCGTATTAGAATTAAATGATTTAGTTAAAGCTTGTGAAGAAGAGTTCGGCGTATCTGCAGCAGCAGGCGTTGTAGTTGCAGCAGCAGGCGCAGGCGATGGCGCAGCAGCAGAGGAGAAGACTGAGTTCGACGTAGAGTTGACAGAGGTTGGTCCGAACAAGGTTAAGGTTATCAAGGTTGTTCGTGAGGCAACTGGTTTAGGCTTAAAGGAAGCTAAGGACGTAGTTGACGGCGCTCCGAAGGTAGTAAAGGAGGCTGCTGATAAAGCTACTGCTGAGGATATCAAGGCTAAGCTTGAGGCTGAGGGCGCAAAGGTTACATTAAAATAATTTTGTAAGTTGCGAGCAGAGCGATGACATAAAGGGAATCGCGGCGGGGAAATCCTTGCCGCGGTTTCCTTTTTTAATATATTTATTTTCTGCTTTGCAAACTGCGCCCGATGGTATATGATGGAATTAATATCGCATATAAGAAAAAGGTCATATGGGAAAATGTGTACATATGACTGGGAACATAAGAAGAAAGGTAGAAAGTGTGCTATGCCCTGTTTAAGAGTATCGGTAAACCGGATGCGTGAAGGAATGGTTGTCAAGGAGGATGTATTTGCCAAGACAGGCGCGGTTCTTGTGACGGAAGGAACCGTCGTAACGAAAGAGGTAATGACGCTGCTTGTCAGACATTTTATTGATGATGTGATGGTGGAATATGGGCCGGTGAAGAGAGATACGCCGGAATCCCGGCGGGAATCGGGAACGCCGACAGAGACGGCGGACAGAGAAGTGCGCCGCGCGGAATTTGAAAAGAAATTTCTTGTTGCGGAGCAGTCTCTTTCCGAGCATTTGAAGGAAATCGTATACCGTAGCGATGATGTGAATGTGCCGGAACTTTTGGGACTTCTAAATGGTCTGCTTGAAAAATCGAATGATGAGACATACCTGACCGATATGCTTTTCTGCATGAAGAATCAGCAGACGGGGCTTTATGCACATTCAATTAATGTTGCGCTGTTCGCCCAACTCCTTGCAAGATGGAGCGGCTGCGAACAAGATGAAATTGAGATGGCGTCTGCGGCGGGGCTTCTACATGATATCGGCTTTCTCGAACTGTGGAAAAACGGACAGGAGGAGACGGAGTTCCGCAAAGAATTTGAGACGGATAAATACGAGAAGCATGTGGTCTGCGGATACAATATCCTAAAGAAGCAGAATGTCGATCAGCGCATCAAGCAGGCGGTGCTGACGCACCATGAGCGCGCGAACGGGAGTGGTTTCCCGCTGCATGTAATGGGTGACAACATTAATAAGATATCCCGGATCATTGCGATTGCCGATACCTATGAGGCCTTAATGATGCCGGATGGAGGTACGGCAGGCATGTCTACGTTTGACGCGATTAAGATTATGGAAGAGCAGGGGTATAACAGGCTGGATTCCAATTTCCTGATTACGTTTTTGAATCGTATTGCGGAGACGATGATACAAAGAAGCGTGCTTCTGGATGACGGGAGAGAGGGGAAGGTCGTTATGATCAATAAGTATAGGCTTTCGAGTCCGCTGGTGCAGGTGGAAGGCGGATTTGTTGATCTTGAAAAACAGAAGCGTGTTCATATAAAAGCAGTGCTGGAGGATTGACGGAGAAGAAATCCTATATCTAGTACATCGTTTATTATTTAGCTACACTTTATAGCTGTTTTGTGTTATGCCCCAATTAGTACTATTGGAAGGAGAATAACCATGAATACACCAAAACCCTTGTTGCTTACAACCGAACACAAGGAAAAACTCGAAAAACTCGTAAAATCCGGCATGACTCCTGCAATCATTGTACAGCGCGCAAAGATATTGCTTTTTAAAGCAGATGGTCGTTCAAACGATTCCATTGCAGATGAACTTGGTATAAACAAGAGAACAGTTCTCCTTTGGACCAAAAAGTATCGCAACCGTTCTGCCAACGAAACACTGGATGATATCTTAAGTGTTTCTGAGGGCAGAGGCCCTAAAGAGGAAATCTCCGGGGAGGCCAAAACCTGGTTGATAGGTATTGCCTGCCAAAAACCAAAAGACCTTGGATATGCAGCTGAAACATGGACGAATTCCGCGTTGACCAGACATATCCGTCAACATGCTGCGGCCGCAGGTTACCAACGTCTTACAACGATTTCGGAAAGCAGTGTGTTTAACATTCTTTCAAAAAGTAATATCAAGCCATTCCGTGTTCAGTATTACTGCGAGCGGCGTGACCCGGACTTCGACAGCAAAATGCATAATGTCCTTCTCGTGTACAAGCAGGTCTCGCTTCAGTTTGATGAGGAAGGTAATCTAATCCCATTTGAGGGTCAGGCAACACATGTCCTTTCCTATGATGAAAAACCCGGGATTCAGGCCATTGCAACAACCGGAGAGGATCTCCTGCCTAATGAGGGACAGGGCACCATAAAGCGTGATTATGAGTATAAGCGGCTTGGTACAGTATCGCTGCTTGCGGGAATAGACCTCCAAACAGGTGAAGCGATTCCACTGGTAAGTGATACCCATAACAGCAGAGATTATATCGCTTTTCTTGAGAATTTAAATGTCAAATATCCCAAGGAAGATAAGATTCGCCTTATCCTCGATAATTTAAAGGTGCATTCATCTGCAGATGTACAGGAATATATATCAACCGTACCTGACAGATTCGAGTTTGTGTTCACGCCAAAGCATGCATCATGGCTCAACCTTGTAGAAGGTTTTTTCAGTAAAATGGCAAAACAGATGCTGAAAAACATACGGGTTAAAACAAAGGACGAATTAGTAACACGTATCTACAAATATTTTGATGAAATCAATGAAACTCCAGTGGTTTACCATTGGACGTGGAATTTGGGTGACATTGATGCATCTGAAACTGTGGTTACTGAAACATTTTCAAAAAGTGTAGTTAATTAAAAAGTGTTATACTAGTATCTTGCTAAAGCCATCATTTTGAGTTAAGATAAAGTTAAGCTATAAGTATCGTTAAACGGTGTATTGTGTTTCGGATAGAGTGATTTTTGGAAAGGAGGCAGTCCAATGGGTGGTATGATGTCGGTTCAGTCTTCAAGGTCTTATACAGATTATGGCAGGTTTGCGAGCGGTAAGAAGATTAACAGCGCGGCAGACGGTGCAGCCGAGCTTTCGATTATTCAGAAGGAAGATGCGCAGGTCAGAGGCTATAAGGCGGGAGAGAACAACATAGGTTCGGCGCAGGATATGCTTAAGGTTGCCGATGGGGCAATGTCCGGTATTGCGGATTATCTACAGCGGATGCGGGAACTTGCAGTGCAGGCATCCAACACGGCGACGATGACCGATGCTGACCGCAGGAGCATCCAGTACGAGGTCGACCGGCTCAAAGAGGGCATTTCGGATATTGCTTCGCAGACCACGTTTAATACGAAGGAGCTTTTGGACGGTACACATCAGAAGTTCGAGTTGGCGACGGATGCGAACGGTAACAGTATGAGCGTGCAGACGACGGATGCGACACTTCAGATGCTTGGAATTGCAGACTTCGATGTGACGAAGGATTTTAATATCTCCGATATTGATGATGCGCTTGCGAAGGTGAATGCCGGACGCAGCGGCATGGGCGCACAGAGCAACGCGTTGGAGTATGCATATAATTACAGCACAAACACAAGGCTGAATGTTACGGCGGGGAAGAGCAGGCTGGAAGATCTTGATTTCCCGGAGGCGATTTCCGAGCAGAAGAAGAAGCAGACGCTTCAGGAGTACGCGCTGTTTATGCAGAGAAAGCGTCAGGACGAAGAAGTGAACCGGATGCGCAGCTTGTTCGCATAGGAACGGTTGGGTGGAGCGCTTCGACACAACAGAATGATATACCGCTCGGTTGCGGTATAATACAAAGGATGGAATTGGAAGACTGTTTCTGATTCCATCCTTTTCCGTTATAGAAACCGAAAAAGTGCAGATAATAAATATTTCAAAAACTTCTTGACGTAGTATTTGCTATTGTGCTATCATATAGGTTGCACTATTGTGGTGCATTGGGCTTATTGCGCGCTTTTTGCGTAGTACATGGGTGAATGTACCTATACCGTATCTTGTGGTTGCGGTGGATTGAAGCAAGTGCTGCCGTTTTTTTTGACAGCTTAGTGTAAATAAAAACGAGAGGTGAAACGTCAATGGAGAAAAACAGAATACGTCCGGTGAAAGCTGGAAAAGGCATACGTATGAGTTACTCGAGACAGAAAGAGGTATTGGAAATGCCGAATCTGATAGAAGTCCAGAAAGACTCCTACCAGTGGTTTTTAAGCGAAGGCTTAAAAGAAGTTTTCGATGATATCTCTCCAATTGCTGACTACAGCGGTCATCTGAGCCTGGAATTTGTTGATTTCACATTGTGTGAGGATGATGTGAAGTACACGATTCCGGAGTGTAAGGAAAGAGATGCGACTTATGCGGCGCCTTTGAAGGTTAAGGTCAGACTTCACAACAAAGAGACAGATGAAATCAACGAGCATGAGATTTTCATGGGTGACCTTCCTTTGATGACAGAGACTGGTACGTTCGTAATCAACGGTGCAGAGCGAGTAATCGTCAGCCAGTTGGTTCGTTCTCCGGGTATTTATTACGGAATTGCCCATGACAAGGTGGGTAAGAAGCTGTATTCCTGTACTGTCATTCCTAACCGTGGCGCGTGGTTAGAGTATGAGACAGACTCCAATGACGTATTTTATGTTCGTGTAGACAGAACAAGAAAGGTGCCGATTACGGTGTTGATCCGTGCGCTCGGTATCGGAAGCAATCAGGAAATCATTGACATGTTCGGCGAGGAGCCGAAGATTCTTGCGAGCTTCGGCAAGGATGTTGCGACGAATTATGAAGAAGGACTTCTCGAATTATATAAGAAAATCAGACCAGGCGAGCCGCTTACCGTTGAGAGCGCGGAGAGCCTTATTACTGCGATGTTTTTTGACCCGAGAAGATACGATCTTGCGAAGGTTGGACGCTACAAGTTCAATAAGAAGCTGGCGCTTCGCAACCGTATCAACGGACATGTTCTTGCGGAGGATGTTGTCGATGTTTCCACCGGTGAGATTATCGCTGAGGCGGGCACAGAGGTGACGAGATCCCTCGCGGATGACATTCAGAATGCGGCTGTTCCGTATGTGTGGATTCAGGGAGAGACAAGAAATATCAAGGTTCTTTCTTCTATGATGGTCGATTTAAGACATTATGTTGACTGTAATCCGAAGGAACTTGGCGTTACAGAACTGGTATATTATCCGATTTTAAAGCAGCTTATGGATGAGAATCCGAATGTGGAAGATCTTAAGGAGGCGATCCGCAAGAATATCCACGATTTGATTCCGAAACATATTACAAAGGACGATATTTTTGCGTCCATCAACTACAATATGCATCTGGAATATGCGATCGGTCATGACGACGATATTGATCATCTGGGCAACAGACGTATCCGTGCGGTCGGTGAACTGTTGCAGAATCAGTACCGCATCGGTCTTTCCAGATTGGAGAGAGTTGTCCGTGAGCGAATGACGACATTAGATCTTGAGGGGATTTCTCCACAGAGCCTGATCAATATCAAGCCGGTAACAGCGGCGGTAAAGGAGTTCTTCGGTTCTTCCCAGTTGTCTCAGTTCATGGATCAGAACAATCCGCTTTCCGAACTGACCCATAAGAGACGTCTGTCCGCGTTGGGACCGGGCGGTCTGTCCAGAGATCGTGCAGGATTCGAGGTTCGGGATGTACATTATTCCCACTACGGAAGAATGTGCCCGATTGAGACGCCTGAGGGACCGAACATCGGTCTGATCAACTCTCTGGCAAGCTATGCGAGAATTAACGAGTATGGTTTTATTGAGGCGCCGTACCGTAAGATTGATAAGTCGGATCCTAAGAATCCACGTGTCACGGACGAAGTAGTTTATATGACCGCAGACGAAGAGGATAATTATCATGTAGCGCAGGCGAATGAGGCGCTGGATGAGGATGGACATTTTGTGCGTAATTCTGTATCCGGTCGTTATCTCGACGAGACACAGGAGTATGAGAAAACTATGTTTGATTACATGGACGTATCTCCGAAGATGGTGTTCTCTGTCGCTACCGCATCCATCCCGTTCCTGCAGAACGATGATGCGAACCGTGCGCTGATGGGTTCCAACATGCAGCGTCAGGCAGTGCCGCTTTTGACAACGGAAGCTCCGGTTATCGGTACCGGTATGGAGACGAAGGCAGCTGTTGACTCCGGCGTGTGTGTGGTTGCAAAGAAGGCGGGCGTTGTAGAAAGCTCCGAGTCGAATCAGATCGTCATCAAGAGTGACGAAGGAACGAGAGATGTTTATAAGCTCACGAAGTTTTCGAGGAGCAACCAGTCCAACTGTTACAACCAGAAGCCGATCGTATTTAAGGGCGACCGCGTAGAGGTTGGCGAGGTAATTGCAGACGGACCGTCTACAGCGAACGGAGAACTTGCACTCGGTAAGAACCCGCTCATTGGTTTCATGACGTGGGAAGGCTACAATTACGAGGATGCCGTTCTCTTAAGCGAGAGATTGGTGCAGGACGATGTATATACGTCCATTCATATAGAAGAATACGAGGCAGAGGCGCGTGACACGAAGCTGGGACCGGAAGAGATTACCAGGGATGTGCCGGGCGTCGGCGATGATGCGCTTAAAGATCTCGATGAGAGAGGTATTATCCGCATCGGTGCAGAGGTTCGTGCCGGAGATATTCTGGTCGGCAAGGTAACGCCGAAGGGCGAGACAGAACTGACTGCCGAGGAGAGACTTCTCCGTGCAATTTTCGGCGAGAAGGCAAGAGAGGTACGTGATACTTCCTTGAAAGTACCGCACGGCGAATACGGTATTATCGTAGATGCCAAGGTATTTACGAGAGAGAACGGCGATGAACTGTCGCCGGGCGTAAACCAGGCTGTACGCATCTACATCGCGCAGAAGAGAAAGATTTCTGTCGGTGATAAGATGGCTGGACGTCACGGTAACAAGGGTGTTGTTTCCCGCGTGCTTCCGGTAGAGGATATGCCGTTCCTGCCGAACGGTCGTCCGCTTGATATCGTGCTCAATCCGTTGGGCGTGCCGTCGCGTATGAACATCGGTCAGGTTCTGGAGATTCACTTGAGCCTTGCGGCAAAAGCGCTTGGCTTTAACATCGAGACTCCGGTATTCGACGGTGCGAAGGAAATTGATATTCAGGATACCTTAGAGCTTGCCAACGATTATGTAAATATGGAGTGGGAAGACTTTGAGGCGAAATACAAAGACGCTCTGAATGAAGACGTTATGAAGTATCTGTATGATAACCGCGCACACAGAGCAGTATGGAAGGGCGTGCCGATCTCCCGTGACGGAAAGGTTCAGCTTCGCGACGGACGTACCGGAGAGCCGTTCGATTCACCGGTTACAATCGGACACATGCACTACCTGAAGCTGCATCATCTGGTAGACGATAAGATTCATGCCCGCTCTACCGGACCGTACTCCTTAGTAACGCAGCAGCCGTTGGGCGGTAAAGCGCAGTTCGGCGGACAGCGTTTCGGAGAGATGGAGGTATGGGCGCTCGAGGCATATGGCGCATCTTATACCTTACAGGAGATTCTTACCGTGAAGTCCGATGATGTTGTCGGACGTGTGAAGACCTACGAGGCGATTATCAAGGGCGACAATATCCCTGAACCGGGAATACCGGAGTCCTTCAAGGTATTGTTAAAGGAGCTTCAGTCACTTGCACTGGACGTCAAGGTGCTTGATGAGAACCGGGAAGAGGTAGAACTGATGGAGACCAGCGAGTATGGCAACACAGATCTGAACTCTATTATTTCCGGAGACAAAGATTTTGCATTTGAAGACAGTGAGTCCTTTGCAAAGATGGGATTCTCCCAGAAGAAGTTTGATGCAGAGAACGAGGAGCTGGTTGACGTGGAAGAAGAGGAATTTGAAGAGGAAGAGGATGAGGATGATTCCGATTTTTTTGATGACGCAGCAGAAGATGTTCTTGACGAAGAATAAATAGTACCGCCGAGGGGCGGAACATTAGAAGGGAGTGTCATAAATGCCTGAGACAATGAATAAAGAGGCGGCAGGCCAGTCAATCTCTTTCGATGCCATCAAGATCGGTTTGGCGTCACCGGAGAAGATTCATGAGTGGTCCAGAGGCGAAGTAAAGAAGCCGGAGACCATTAACTATAGAACGTTAAAGCCTGAGAAGGACGGCTTGTTCTGTGAGAAGATTTTCGGACCGAGCAAAGACTGGGAATGCCACTGCGGTAAATATAAGAAGATTCGCTACAAAGGTGTTGTGTGTGACCGATGCGGCGTTGAGATTACAAAGTCAAGCGTTCGTAGAGAGCGTATGGGACATATTGAGCTTGCGGCTCCGGTTTCCCATATCTGGTACTTTAAGGGAATTCCGTCCCGTATGGGTCTGATCTTAGACCTCTCTCCGAGAACTCTTGAGAAGGTATTGTACTTTGCATCCTACATCGTGTTGGATGCGGGCAATACGGCACTGCAGTATAAGCAGGTGCTTTCCGAGACGGAATATCAGGAGGCAAGAGAGCAGTACGGCAATGGCTTCCGTGTAGGAATGGGAGCAGAGGCGGTTCAGGAACTTCTGCAAGCGATCGATCTTGATAAGGATTCTGCGGAACTCCAGGCAGAACTTAACGACGCGACGGGACAGAAGCGTGCGCGCATTATCAAAAGACTGGAGGTCGTTGAGGCATTTCGTGAGTCCGGAAACAAGCCGGAATGGATGATCCTGACAGTGATTCCGGTTATTCCGCCGGATCTGCGTCCTATGGTTCAGCTGGACGGCGGGCGTTTTGCAACCTCGGATCTGAATGATTTATATAGAAGGATTATCAACCGGAACAACCGACTGAGAAGACTCTTAGAGCTTGGCGCGCCGGATATCATCGTCCGCAATGAGAAGCGTATGCTCCAGGAGGCGGTCGATGCGCTGATTGATAACGGACGCCGCGGACGCCCTGTGACGGGACCGGGAAACAGAGCGC
The DNA here is from genome assembly GCA_021771815.1 of Roseburia hominis. Taxonomy (GTDB): domain Bacteria; phylum Bacillota; class Clostridia; order Lachnospirales; family Lachnospiraceae; genus Roseburia; species Roseburia hominis_A. Next base: position 19,391 of record JAETOE010000030.1, on the reverse strand, counting down.
TTAAGTCGCTGTCCGATATGCTAAAGGGTAAATCCGGACGTTTCCGCCAGAACTTACTTGGTAAGCGCGTTGACTATTCGGGGCGTTCTGTTATCTGTGTAGAGCCGAAGTTAAAGATTTATCAGTGCGGTCTGCCGAAGGAGATGGCAATTGAGTTGTTTAAGCCGTTTGTTATGAAAGAACTTGTGGCAAACGGAACCGCACATAATATCAAGAGTGCGAAGAAGATGGTCGAGAGATTACAGACAGAAGTGTGGGACGTTCTTGAGGACGTCATCAAAGAGCATCCGGTTATGCTGAACCGCGCTCCTACACTGCATCGACTTGGTATTCAGGCGTTCGAGCCGATCCTCGTAGAGGGTAAGGCGATAAAGCTGCATCCTCTCGTATGTACTGCATTCAATGCAGACTTCGACGGCGATCAGATGGCTGTGCATCTTCCGCTTTCCGTGGAAGCACAGGCGGAGTGCCGCTTTATGCTGCTTTCTCCGAACAACCTGTTAAAGCCGTCCGACGGAGGACTCGTTGCAGTTCCTTCACAGGATATGGTACTTGGTATCTATTATTTGACGCAGGAGAGACCGGGCGCGAAGGGAGAAGGCAAGTTCTTCAAGAGCGTGAACGAGGCGATTCTGGCATACGAGAACGGAGCGCTGACGCTTCATTCCAGAATTAAGGTCCGCATGAGTAAGACCATGCCGGACGGAACTGTCCTTACGGATATGGTAGAGTCCACATTGGGAAGATTTATCTTCAATGAGATCATCCCTCAGGATCTTGGATTTGTAGACAGAAGTATTCCGGGAAATGAATTAAAGCTCGAGATAGATTTTCTTGTAGCAAAGAAGCAGAATAAGCAGATTCTTGAGAAGGTCATCAATATTCACGGCGCGACGAGAACCGCCGAGGTGCTTGACGCTGTTAAGGCAATGGGTTACAAGTACTCTACGAGGGCAGCGATGACCGTATCGATTTCCGATATGACCGAGCCGCCTGAGAAGCCCCAGATGATTAAGGACGCGCAGGATACGGTAGACCGGATTACCAAGCAGTATAAGCGTGGTCTTATCACAGAAGAAGAACGTTACAAGGAAGTCGTTGAGACGTGGAAGGAGACGGATGAGCAGCTCACACACGCGCTGCTTTCCGGTCTGGACAAATACAACAATATCTTCATGATGGCTGATTCCGGAGCCCGTGGTTCCGATAAGCAGATCAAACAGCTTGCAGGTATGCGTGGACTTATGGCGGACACGACCGGTAGAACGATCGAGTTGCCGATCAAGTCGAATTTCCGTGAAGGTCTGGACGTATTGGAGTACTTCATGTCTGCGCATGGCGCACGAAAAGGTATGTCCGATACTGCGCTCCGTACGGCGGACTCCGGTTATTTGACGAGACGTCTTGTCGACGTATCGCAGCACATGATCGTTCGCGAGTCCGACTGCTGTGAAGGAACGGGAAGAGAGATTCCGGGAATGTGGGTGACTGCATTTATGGATGGTAAGGAGGAGATCGAGAGTCTTCAGGAGCGTATTACAGGACGTTTCTCCTGCAATACGATCTGTGATGCAGAGGGTAATGTTCTCGTGAAAGCGAACCATATGATTACGCCGAAGCGCGCGGCACTTGTCATGAGCAAAGGTGTGGATGAGAAGGGCGAGCCGCTTACCAAAGTGAAGATCCGTACCGTGTTATCCTGCCGTTCCCATATGGGAGTATGTGCGAAGTGTTACGGCGCGAACATGGCGACAGGTCAGGCGGTACAGGTAGGCGAGGCAATCGGTATCATCGCGGCACAGTCCATCGGTGAGCCGGGTACGCAGCTTACCATGCGTACCTTCCATACGGGAGGCGTTGCCGGAACCGATATCACACAGGGTCTTCCGCGTGTCGAGGAAATTTTTGAGGCGAGAAAACCGAAGGGACTTGCAATCATCACCGAATTTGGCGGTGTGGCAAATATCAAAGATACCAAGAAGAAGCGCGAGATCGTCGTCACAAATAATGAGACTGGAGAGAGCAAGGCGTACCTGATTCCTTACGGCTCCAGAATCAAGGTGATGGACGGCGCAGTTCTTGAAGCGGGCGACGAACTGACCGAAGGTTCTGTCAATCCGCACGATATCTTAAAGATCAAGGGCGTGCGTGCCGTTCAGGACTATATGCTGCGGGAGGTTCAGCGTGTATACCGCCTGCAGGGTGTAGAAATCAACGATAAGCACATCGAGGTCATTGTGCGTCAGATGCTGCAGAAGGTTCGCGTGGAGACGAACGGGGATTCCGATATGCTTCCGGGAACTCTGGTCGACACATTGGATTTTGAGGATACGAACGAAGTTTTAGAGAAAGAGGGCAAAGAGCCGGCTGAGGGCAAGCAGGTACTGCTTGGTATTACTAAGGCTTCTCTTGCAACCAATTCCTTCCTGTCAGCAGCATCCTTCCAGGAGACGACGAAGGTTCTGACGGAGGCGGCAATCAAAGGAAAGGTTGACCCGCTCATCGGCATGAAGGAGAACGTTATCATCGGTAAGCTGATTCCGGCAGGTACCGGTATGAAGAGATACCGCAATATCAAACTGGATTCCGACATTGATGAGAACGAGGAGATCATGTTTGACGATTTTGACGATTTCGAGGACAATGGTGTAATGGATGAAGATTACACATTAGAGCAGATGGTTCCGGAGGAGTCAGAGGAAGAAGAATAATTACCTTGAAATAATTATTTTCATTGGAAGGAAATGGGACAGTTGTGCAAAAAGTACGGCTGTCTCATTTTTTTTGTGGAAAAAGTCGGGCAAAGTTTTAATAAAACGTTAAATAACCGTGAAAATATGTCGATAAAATAGATAAGGTTTAGTTTCTGATTTAATAATATGAGAGAAATGCTAAGGGAAACAGTCAAAGGAGATGGACTTATGTACAAGGATGTATGGAAGCGGATTTGGGCATTCGTGATGATGCTGTGCCTCGTCGTGACAATGGTAGAGTGGCCGACGACAGTCTACGCTGCACAGGGCACGGTGAACACCTACCAGAACGGAAATGGAGCACTCGACTCAGAGCCGTATGCTGCCACGACCGTAGCGGCGGTATTTACGGCGAATCGGAATGCCGACGGAGCGGAGTTGTTGGACAGCATTGATTTCTATGCGCATGTGGAGGGCGGCGGTCAGGCGACGGCTACTGTGGCGTATAGCAAGGATCTGACAAGTGCAGCTCCGGATTCCGGCACAGTCGTATTCCAAGAGGTAATGAGCGTGGCGGAAGGAAAGAATACCTACAGTGTGGGACTGGCGAACCAGGTCATGACGAACGGATCGGCCTTTTCCGTGATGATTACGCTGCAGGGCGCTTCCTTCTATACATATGGGGGAACAGAGACAGGGCAGAGTTATGTCTTAAATAACGGCTGGCAGGATATGTATACATCCGGCGGAAAATGTGCTGCGATTACAGCGTATACCTATAATGTGACGGAAACCGCACCGAGAAAGTCACCGAGCGCGAACACGTCGGCGCAGAATGCGGCAGCGGCGCCAAACGCGCAGAGCAGCGATCCGATGTATCTGAATAAGAGCGACATGATGATGGCGGTAGACTGGGTCGATACGGATCTTACCCTGTTGAACGCCACCGGAAGAGTGACGTGGTCGTCCGAGAATGCGAGTATTGCAGAGGTGAGCGGAAATGGAAGCACTGCGACCGTCAGGGGAACAGGACTCGGAACTACAATCATCAATGCTACGTGCGACGGACAGACATTCCCGTGTACAATTACAGTGACTCCAAAGATTGAAGAAGATTCCATTGCTTTGGCACCGGAAAATAGTGTTTATAATGGAGGACAGCAGGTTCCGGCTGTATCTGTAGAAGTGGGCGGATACACGCTTACCTATATTGAACATTATCAGATTTTCTACCGCATGAATTCGGCGGGGGGCATTGTGGATTTGTTCCCGGCAACAGATACGAGTGCGTTCGTGAACGCGGGAACATATTATGTGCTGATAATCGGACAGAACGGCTACAGCAGCAGCGCGGACTGCCTGAAGACCTATATGATCGAGCCGAAGGATGTATCGGATGCGTCGATTGAGGTGAAGCTAAAGGAAAACATTGACTGGGATGCGAAGCTTGCGGGCAGTCCTACAGAGGCAGAATTGGTTGATTGCTTTGAGTATGTGAAGGATAACGGACGTGTGGATGGTGTGGACGGTGAGAAGGTCCTTACGCCCGGCACGGATTACACGCTTGCAGTCGGAGAGGACGGGAAGAGTATCATCTTAACCGGAATGGGCAATTATGCCGGAAAACGTTACTGCGGTGCGCCGCGTTCCCTGACGGAAGCTGTGATCACATTTGATAAGAGTGGATATGTGTATACAGGAAAAAAATGGACGCCTGCGCCTCAGGTAACAGTGGACGGCGTGACATTATCACAGTCTGATTATGATGTGGTTTACGCGGATAATATCGGTGTAACGGATAAAGCAAAGGTAACAGTTACTGGAAAGGGCGGATCTTTCTACGGAACAAAGGAAGCATACTTTACAATCGTTCCGAAGGATATCGGAAACGCCGACAAGGAACAGATCGGAATGGAGGTAAATGTTCAAACGGCAGCGGCGGGCGGCACGGATCCGAATGATCCGTCGACAGCGGTTCCGGTTATTACGGTTACTTATAATGGCATGACGCTGAAGGAAGGCACGGACTATACAATCGATTCAAATGTGACTCCGATAGAGGGAGGTACATACCGTCGCATCCTACATGGTATCGGGAATTACAAGGGAACCTGCACGGTAGAGTACAGCGTCGGAGACGCATTGTCAAATTATATTACTGGCATTAGGGTCGAAAATGCGACTTATGACGGAACGGCGAAGACCCCGGCATTTACGATTGACTGGGTAGGCGGAAGCAATACGGCAGGACTGGCAGAGGGCGTCGATTATACCGTCACATACACAGATAACATCAATGCAGGAACAGGAACCGTAAAGCTCCAGGGTATCGGCGCTTACGGCGGAAGTATTCCCGGAACATTTACGATTGAGAAGGCGGACATTAACAATTCGGTCTGCAATTTCATTGACGAGAACGGAAAAGAGATATCGACCGCAGGCTATCAGATCGAGTTTTCACCGGATGTGGCTGATGTGAAGCCAGGGGTTGTCGTGAAGTTCCCGAGCGGCACAGGCTATGTGACGCTGCCGGAGTCGGACTACGAGCTGGTCTATTCTGTAGATGCGAAGAATGCGTTCGGACCGCAGAGTGTGACGATTAAGCCTAAGAACAGCAATTTTACGACGGCGACGAAAGATCTGCCCTACAATATAAAGAAATGTACATTGGACAGTTCTAAGATTACAGCGACACTGAATAAGGAAGTGGTTGACTATACCGGTGATGTAATCGCACCGCCGGACGAGAGCCTTGTATACCGTTCGAAATCGGGGGCTACCTATAAACTGACAAAAGGGACGGATTACACGGTGACATATACGCCGCCCACGATTAAGGAGATCGGAACATATCAGGTCCTGATTACCGCGGATCCGAATGGAAATTATGAAGGCATCGTGACGATGAGTTTCGAGGTTACAGCCGTTGACATTCAGACTCTGGTGAACGGTAATTTGACGGTTACAAACGCTCAAAAAGTGACGAGATACGGCGGACCATACTGGGCGATGCTGTGGTATGACAATAACAAGAGCAATAATATGCTTGAGGTCGAAATTACAGACGGAAAAGGATATACGCTTATTCAGGGTACGGACTATGAACTGACAGACTGGAAGAACTTAAATTCAGTTTCCAAGGCGGGCGCTACAGCGGCAGTCACAATCAAGGGCAAGGGAAAGTATTACGGCTCGGTGGAGATTAAGTATCTGTTGGCGGCGCCGTTGAACCAGGAGTATACAGCTTCCATAGACAACAGTGCAAAATTGGTCTATACCGGAGAGCCGATCGAGCTTGGGGCAGATGCAGTCACGGTCACGAACAATGGCATCGGACCGTGGAAGGAAGTGCTTGAGCGCGATGTGGATTATACATTATCTTATAAAGACCCGAAAGACAATACACTTACAGATGCAGTCAATGCGGGCGAGGCGACGGCGACGGTCGAGGAGATTCCGCTCAAGGAGCAGCCGACTGCAAATGGATGTTATGTCTATGAGGATGGAGCTACGTTATTAAGCGGGACTTTTACGATTTCTCCGAAGGATATTGCAACGGAAGTATCATGTGAACCGCTTAAGTTCGAGTATAAGGGCAAGCCGATCGAATTTACGGAGAATGATATTCATATGACATACCGGAATCAGAGTCTTACGTGGCCGGATGATTTCAAGATCGTTCCGGACAGCTTTACGAATAATGATAAGCCGACTTCTCTGGCGTATGTGGTAGTACGGGGTAACGGAAATTATACAGGCACGAAGGTCATCGTATTTACGATTATGGGCAAGACACTGGATGATATCGTAAGCTGGAAAGTGGATGCTACAAAGACCACCTATACCGGCGAACGTCTGTATCCGGCGATTACAGAGATTACCATGGCGGACGGCAAGACGCTGACGGAGTCAACAACGCTTAAAATCAGCGATATTATCGCCTATGACGAATCGTCCTATGCCAACAATCTTGATGCGGGCATGGCAAGCATTACGGTTTCCGGCAAGGGGGAATATGCCGAGACTGCGGACAGAGTTCTCGAATTTGCAATTTTGCCGAGAAGTCTCGATAATACTAACTGCACGGTTTCCGGCATAAGTACGGCGGGTTACACTTATACGTCGCAGGAGATTACACCGACCGTAACGGTACAGTGTGTAGATTTGAGGAAGCAGCTTACGTCAGACGATTATGACATTTCTTATGAGAAGAATGTCGATGCGGGAGAGGCGTCAATCACCATTGACGGAAAAGGGAATTATACCGGAACTCATACAGAGACATTTGAGATCCTGCCGAAGAGTTTAGACACTGGTGTAACAATCGCGCCGATCGCTTCGCAGAATTATGACGGAATCGCAGTGACGCCTGCTCCGGTCGTAAACTACGACTTCGGAGACGGAATCTATACCTTAAGCCCGGAGAATGATTACACGGTGGCGTACCGGAATAATCAGGGACCGGGAACGGCGAAGGTGATTGTGACAGCGAAACAAGGCGGCAACTTTACGGGAAGTATAGAAGCGGAGTTCCGCATCGGTCAGTCTATTACTGAGGCGGGAGAATTTGAAATCAGCTGCCCTGATCTTGAAAATGGAACCGTATTTACTTACACCGGAGAAGCATTTACACCGGAAGTAACGGTGACGCGCATTCAGGGAGGTACGACGCGCAAGCTCGAAGAGGGCAAAGATTATGAGGTAACTTACGGTGAGAATATCCATGCGGGAAAGGGAACGATTACCGTAGAAGGAATCGGTATCTATACCGGAACATGGGAGCGGAGCTTTACGATTGCACCGAGGGATCTTTCGGACAGCGCGATCGTGCTTGCAGTTGAGGGCGTGACAGACGGAAGTTATGTGGCGGCATATACCGGAAGTCCGGTGGAGCCTAAGGTGACAGTTACCTTTAACGGAAAGCCGGTCGAGGCGTCGAACTATACGATTTCCTATGGCGCAAACAATACGAACAGAGGAATCATAACGCTGCGTATAACGGCGAACGGCGGTACGGATTTCACGGGAACGAGAAGCACCACGTTTGAGATCGGTGTAGCAAGTATCGGAAACGGCGGATATGTTCCGGCGAATGGTTTCCGCATAGGAGCCATTGAAGCGCAGCCGTTGGTGGACGGCGCTGCAACACCGCAGCCGAAGTTGTATTACAATGGTGCGGCGCTTGTTTACGGCAGGGATTATGTCTGCACCTATGAGAATAATGACAGAACAGGAACAAATGCGGTCGTAATTCTCACTGGAATTGGGAATTATACCGGAAGCGTGAGGAAGACATTTGAAATCTGCGGTAATATCGCGGATGCGGATATCACGGTGCCGGATGAAGTGTGGTTCAGGGATTATGCGCCGAGTGTTAACCCGGACGGATCATTTGACGAGGTGGAGATTACGTTTGATGACCAGGTTGAGGTCGCCCTGGACGGAACAGTACTCGAGAAAAATAAGGATTATACGCTTACCTATGCAAATAATACCTGGGTAGGAAACGCAAGCGTTATCATTAAGGGCAAAGGAAGCCTGGCAGGAAGCGTTGAGAAGATCGTGCCGATTAAGGCAAGCTTTGATGAAGACGCTATTGAGGTAACAGTCGGCGACCAGAAGTATACCGGAAATCCGGTCGAGGCAGTGCCGATCATTACTTATTACGGAACAGCGCTTACGGCAGGAAAGCATTTCATTGTCGTAGGATATGAGAACAACGTTGCTATCGGAAAAGATACGGCAAGCGTGGAGTTGATCGGAAACGAGAACAACGGTTTCTCGGGAACGCTTACTGCAAACTTCAGCATTGTTTCTGCACCGGGGACTCTGACGGTATCGGGTGTGGAGACAAGCTATAAGTATCGCGGCGTGCCGATCAGACCGCAGATTACCGTAAAGGTGGGCAACAGAGTATTATCCGCGTCGGATTATGGCGTGACTTACGGACCGAATACGAATGCGGGAACAGACGCGGGAAGCGTTTACGTAGTGGGCAAGAATTCATACACGGGAATGTACGAGGTGGTATCCTTTGATATTGAACCGCAGAGGATGGCAGACCTTAAGGTCATGGACGGAAACCAGACGACGATGAAGAGCAGGGAGTACACAGGAAAAGAAATTCTTCCGGAGATTACGCTGAACGCGACCATCGGAACCTCGGATTTCGCAATGCCGGAGTCGGGTTACACGATTACAAAGAAAGATGGCGCGGACAACGTGAATGTCGGAACGGGTACGATTGTAGTGACGGGCGACGGCACGAATATCATCGGAAGCAAGGAAGTGACATTTAGGATCACACCGAAGTCCCTTGCAAAGCCGACAGGTTCGGCGGCAGATACGATTTCCGTTGAAGTGGTACCGGACAGCTTTGCATATGACGGAACGGAAAAGAGACCGACGGTCATCGTGACATATCAGTACGGAACAGAGTCGGAAACCCGCCAGCTCACAGAGGGCGTTGATTTTACGGTGGGTTACAGCGATAACGTCAATGCGGGAACGGCGAAAGCGACTGTGACCGGGCAGGGCAATTACACAAATTCGCGCACGGTAGAATTTATGATTACCGAGAAGGATTTTTCAGGGGCGATCGTAAGCCTGCCGAACGGAGATACTTACCCATATATGGGAAGCAACACGGCAATCGAACCGGCAGTGACGGTAACATTGGACGGCATGACGCTGACAGCGGGTACGGACTATAAAGTAGAATATCAGAACAACCGCGCAGTTGGCACGGCAAATGTAATTGTGACAGGAATGGGCAGCTATGCCGGAAGTGTGACGAAGGCATTTACGATTGAGAGCCACGATATTGCGGCGGCAGATGTGACAGTTGCACCGATTCCGAATCAGGCATATACAGGTCAGCCGGTCATCCCGGAGGTGACGGTGACCTGTGGAGACTACAAACTGCAGCAAGGCGTGGACTTTACGCTGACATTCGATACGGACAACACGCAGATCGGCACTGTGCTTATGCGTATCAATGGAACCGGCGGATTTACGAATTACCGTCAGGCGTCTTTTGCAATCGCGAGCGACATTGCACAGGCAGAAGTCAGCGGAATCAAAGACAGTTATCCGTATACGGGGGCAGTATATACAGAGGCTGATCTCGGAAATATCGAGGTGCGGATCGGAAAGACAGTTCTTTCGCCAGAGTCTTACGGTTTTGCATTTGCAGCGGGCAGCGACGGAAAGAGTGCAGGAGAGCAGACGCTTCTTCTGGTCGGTGAGGGCAGCTACGGCGGCAGGAAAGAAATCCCGATCACGATCACTCCGAAGGATATTTCTGAGGCGGACGTCGTGATGGCAGGATTTAAGGACAGTGTTCCATATTCCGATAACATCATGCAGGATGTCACATTTACATGGGGAGCAATTCCGCTTGTAAAGAATCTGGATTACACCGTGACCTGCAGACCGTCCGGTACGGCGGGAGCCTACGAGATGGAAGCGAAGGGAATCGGAAATTATACGGGGACCGTGGTAAGAGCGTTTACCGTTGAACAGACGGCAATTGACGGCATTGAGGTGCGGGGAATTTCATCGACCTATACCTATACGGGCAAGGCAATTGAGCCGGAGTTTACCGTGTGGGCGGACGGCAAGCAGTTGGAGGAAGCGGATTATACAGTTTCCTATGAGAATAATGTAGATGCCGGCGTTGCGAAAATGATGATTACGGGTACAGGCTTGCATTATTACGGAACGAAGGAAGTTTCCTTTAATATCTTAAGAAAGAGCGTTCATCTGTGCGACATTGGGGCGATTCCGACGCAGGTATATACCGGAGCGGATATCAGACCGGTGGTAACGGTAGCGGATGGAGGCACTGCACTGGTGGAACAGGCGGACTACACACTGATGTACGCCAACAACCGCAAGGCGGGTACCGGTGTGGCATCTGTTGCAGGAAAAGGAAACTATACGGCGACGAAGAATCTCAACTTTGATATCAGACCGTGCAGCGTTGGCTCGGTAGCGGTGACGGGACGCTCTAACAGCACCATCAGCCTGAGTTGGAACAACGAGGGCGTTGTGACCGGATACGAGGTCTACCGCGCGGGTGCAGACGGAAGATGGCAACAGGTGACGAGGACGAGGGGAACTTCCTATACGGATCAGAGGCTTACCGCAAATACGACCTATTCCTATAGGGTGAGAAGTTATCTCGTAGCGGATGGTGAGACGTATTATGGAGCATTCTCAACGACCGTGACAGGAACAACGTCAAGGTAAGGGCAGCAGATAAAAGAGAACAGCTATACGGGACGGAAGATACAGGTAAAGGCGCACAGACAAAAGAGCGCCGGAAAAGAAACAGAGAGGAGGGAGGGCGGTCTGGATCATGGCGGCATATAACATAGGCAGGTTTACATTTGAGACAGAAGAGGAATATGCCAGAGGAATGTCCGATGTCAACAAGATTGACAAGATTACGCACAAGGTAGATATCAATGATCCGGATACCGCGCTTCGCCTCTATTGGCTCATGAGAAGCGGAAAGCTGACATTTCAGAGCAAAATAGGAAAGAAATTCTTTTTGGATATTGCGGACAGAGTAGCAAAGAGTGCAGGAGAGAGAAAATTAAGCTCGATCGAAAATAAGAAGACTAACAATAGTAACGAAAAAAGCGCAGCGGCGCCAAAGAAGGGTGAACGTGGGGCAGAGACAGCCAATGACCGGGGTCGCATGATTTTAGGCGGCGTGTGTTTTATCGCGGCGATTGCCTGCTTTGTCTGGTATTTTTGGTCTGATTTTACAAATTACCGCGGGGATAAAGCGAATGATTATTTAAAGATGCTCAAGGAAAATCCCGATCAAGCGGTAGAGATGGTCGATAATGACACATTTTTCTTAGAAGACGCGCCGGAGCTTGCAGCAGATGGGGACGCGCCGCATTATGAGGGGGCGGCGCCGCCTGTCCTCGCAGAGTATCAGGCGATTTTGGCGGAACATGGTGATTTTGCCGGGTGGATCACGATTGAGGGAACGAAGGTAGATTATCCCGTGATGCTGACTCCGGCGGATAAAGATTTTTACCTGAGGCGCAATGTGAACGGAGAGCAGGATATCAACGGAACTCTGTTCATGGATGCCAGAACGAATCTTGTGGAACGCAGCACCAATATTATTATTTACGGACACAATATGAAGAGCGGTGCGATGTTCGGTGATCTGAAGCGTTATCTCGACGAAGATTATTGGCAGGCACACAAGCAGATCGTATTTGACACAATTTATGAGAAGGGCACCTATGAGATTTTTGCCGTATGTCTGGCGGAGGTGCAGTACCAGGATTCAAAGGAATTCCGGTATTATGATTTTATTCAGGCGGATTCTGAGGAAGAGTTTAACGACTACCTCGATCATATTATACAACTCTCGGTGTTTACCGGAACGGAACTGCCGGCGTATGGGGACGAATTACTCACCCTGTCGACCTGCAATAGTTTTGCGGAGGATGGGCGGCTGTTTCTGGTGGCAAAGAAATGCAGGGATGCAGAATAAGCGCGTGCAGTTTCGCGTGCAAATAAAGGATGATGGGAGAGAGTGCAAATGAAATACCAGGTGAAACGAAAATTAGGATATGTACTGGTCATTGCGATGTTAGTCGTGATGATCTATCCGGGGGAACTTAGCGCAGCATCCAGTCAGGAGGACGGATTCGTAATTCAGGATGATGTACTGATCGGCTATGTCGGCGCTGAAAATGCAATCACGATGCCGGAGGGAATCACGAAGATTGACGAGAATGTTTTTTTGAACACGACAATCACTTCCGTGGAGATACCGGAGGGCGTGACGGAAATCGGGGACAATGCGTTTGCCGGATGTGAATATCTGACAACGGTTTCGATACCGGAGAGCGTGACGGATGTCGGGGAAAATGTTTTTTACGGATGTACCAGCTTAGAGACGGTTTCGTGGGAAAGCAGTGCGGGAATCCCGGACAATGCATTCGCGGAGTGCGCAGGCTTAACGGATCTCAGTATTTCAAATGAGCTTCCGTCAATCGGGCAGGAGGCATTTAAGAACTGCGAATCACTTGAGAGTTTTGTTGTGCCGGAAGCGACACAATCGATTGCGGCGGACGCGTTCGACGGATGCGTAAATATGAAGGCAATCGATGTGGAGGAGAACAACAGTTATTACACATCGTATGACAACGTACTTTACACAGTGAACGGCGTGACATTGTACCGCTGCCCGCAGGGGGCACAGTCCATTGAAATATATGACGGAACGAAGATGATTGGTGACAATGCATTCTACGGATGTAAACTTGGAACGGTAGAGGCTCCCGAGAGTGTTACAACGATCAGTGACGGCGCATTCGAGGGCAGTGAGATACAGACGTTGATTCTCGGGAGCACATTGGAATCCTTTGGAGAGCAGGACACTTCATTTGATATTCATTCCATTGAAGTGCCGGGAAATGCTCCGGTAACTCCGAAGTTGGTCGAGACATACGGGGCAATCGTCGTGACAGATTATGTGCCGCCTGATACGGAAGAGCCAACGGAAGAACCCACAGAAGAGCCTACGGAAGAGCCTACGGAGAAACCGACAGAGCAGCCAACGGAGAAGCCGACAGAGCAGCCAACGGAGAAACCGACAGAGCAGCCTACGGAGAAGCCGACAGAGCAGCCTACGGAGAAGCCGACAGAGCAGCCGAATACGGAAGCGCCAGGCTCGGAGAATCCGGGGAATAACAATAATAGCGGCAATAACAATAATAATGGCAATAACAATAATAACGGCAATAACAGCAATAATGGCAATAACAATAATAACGGCAATACAAACAGTGGAGGCAATAATACGAACAGCGGCGGATCGGGTGGTAGCAGCGGAAGCGGAACAGGGACAGGAGGAAGCAGCAGCGGAAGCGGAACAGGCGGAAATAGTACTACATCAGGAAGCAGCGGCTCGACAAGGCGTAAAAGCAGCACCAATACATCGGGAAGCAGCGCGTCCAATACGACTCCAGTGGCGCAGAGCCAGCCGGAGGAAACAGACGGCGTAGAGCAGGTCGCGGTAAAGAATCAGACGCCGGTTGCAAACCGGTTTGCAGAGCAGGGAACAGCTTATATCATCGGGAATGAATCGATGAAAGGCTGGGATGCTATTTATTCCTATATGGCGGCGGTAAATCCGGGTGATACCGTTCCGATCACGATGAACGGAACGACAGTCGTGCCGAAGGATATTCTTGCATTAGCAGCGGAAAAGCAGCTTGCGATGATCTTGGACATGGGGAACGGAATCGAGTGGAGACTTAACGGAGGCAGTATCGTGACCGAAGCCCTGACGGATATCGATTTCGGCGTTGTTCTGGGAACGCAGAATGTACCGCCGGATCTGCAGGAGACAGTTACAGGTACTGGATGGTCCACGCAGATGCAGCTTGCGCATGACAGTGCATTCGGTATGGCGGCACAGCTCACAATCAATGTAGGTGCTTCAAATGCCGGAAAGCTGACGACTCTCTTCTATTATAATGAGCCGGAGCACAGACTGGAATATATGGGACAGACGACTGCCGATGCGAACGGCAATGTCGCGTTTGCATTTGAACATGCATCTGATTATGTTATCGTCGTAGACCAGAGAGTGTCGGAGAATACGCTGCAGACAGACTGGACGCCGGCAGTCACTACGGGCGGAAACGCAGCCTCTGCCGATACGGATGACGCGGATAGTGAAACGGAAGAGGCGGGGGAAGAGCAGACAGGAATCGCCGGGGAGAAGGATGATACGCCGACGACGGGACAGGCGATGAATCCGAAATATATCCTGTGCATCGGTGTCATGCTGCTCGGAATTTACATGATTCTTACCAGCAGGAAAGAAAAGTATGAGACGGCACGATAAGTGCATAAGCCTGTAAAAAAGTGGAAAAATAGGTGGGAGATATTCTTTTTGATATCTTCCGCCTTTTCTTATATTGAAGAAATGCCCTTTTTTAGGGACTTTTTTGGAAAATCTGCTTGACAAAGGCAAACGGGATTTATATAATAATCTAGCGTGCATACACACGCCAATGGCGCGTTGCGCCTTTGAGAAGCTTTTTTATCAACATAACAGGAGGTGAAAATAATGCCAACATTTAACCAGTTAGTAAGAAAAGGACGTCAGACATCTGTTAAGAAGTCTACAGCACCGGCACTTCAGAAGGGCTACAACTCTCTGCAGAAGAGACCTACCAATACTTCTTCTCCGCAGAAGAGAGGTGTTTGTACTGCTGTTAAGACAGCAACTCCTAAGAAACCTAACTCAGCTCTTAGAAAGATCGCCAGAGTACGTCTTTCCAACGGAATCGAAGTAACAAGCTATATCCCGGGTGAGGGACACAACTTGCAGGAGCACAGCGTTGTTCTGATCCGTGGTGGTCGTGTTAAGGACTTGCCGGGTACAAGATATCACATCATCCGTGGTACACTCGATACCGCAGGAGTCGCTAACAGAAAGCAGGCTCGTTCCAAATACGGCGCTAAGAGACCAAAGGCTGCTAAATAGTAACAGAGCGTTACCGTAATTTAGCGAACCAATAGTATCACATAACAGAACTTGCGGTTTAGTGTTGGGATTATTATCACGTTAGATAGATTTCCGCACGAACACTGGGGAAAGTGAGTACCGTTGAATTAATTTATTATGATTAAGGAGGGAAGAACCGTGCCACGTAAAGGACATACTCAGAAAAGAGATGTATTAGCAGATCCGATGTACAACAATAAAGTGGTTACCAAGCTTATCAACAACATTATGTTAGACGGTAAGAAGGGTGTCGCACAGAAGATTGTATACGGAGCTTTCAAGAGAGTAGAGGAGAAAGCAGAGAAGCCCGCTCTCGAGGTATTTGAAGAGGCCATGAACAATGTTATGCCAGTTCTCGAGGTAAAGGCAAGACGTATCGGTGGTGCAACCTATCAGGTGCCGATCGAGGTCAGACCGGATCGTCGTCAGGCGTTAGCGCTTCGCTGGCTGACAGCTTACTCCCGTAACCGCGGCGAGAAGACCATGGAAGAGCGACTTGCAAATGAGATTCTGGATGCTGCGAACAATACCGGAGCATCTGTGAAGAAGAAGGAAGATATGCACAAAATGGCAGAGGCAAACAAAGCTTTTGCCCACTACCGTTTCTAATTTAGGGAGGAAATACCTTGGCTGGAAGAGAATATCCATTAGAGAGAACCAGAAACATTGGTATTATGGCGCATATCGATGCGGGTAAAACCACAACGACAGAGCGTATTCTTTATTATACCGGTGTAAATTATAAGATTGGTGATACTCACGAGGGTACTGCTACCATGGACTGGATGGAGCAGGAGCAGGAGAGAGGTATCACAATTACGTCAGCCGCTACGACCTGCCATTGGACTCTGGAAGAGTTTGCAAAACCGAAGGCAGGAGCCTTAGAGCACCGTATCAATATCATTGATACTCCGGGACACGTTGACTTTACGGTTGAGGTAGAGCGTTCACTCCGTGTACTTGACGGCGCTGTCGGCGTCTTCTGTGCAAAGGGTGGCGTTGAGCCGCAGTCAGAGAACGTATGGCGTCAGGCTGACACCTACAATGTACCTAGAATGGCATTTGTCAACAAGATGGATATCTTAGGTGCAAACTTTTACGGATGCGTAGATCAGATTCGCAATCGTTTGGGTAAAAATGCAATTGTAATCCAGTTGCCGATCGGCAAAGAGGATGATTTCAAGGGAATTATCGATTTGTTCGAGATGAAGGCATATATCTATAACGATGAAAAGGGTGATGATATCACTGTTACCGACGACCTGGGCGATATGAAGGACGATGCAGAACTTTATCGTACAGAGTTGGTTGAGAAGGTCTGCGAGTTGGATGATGACCTTATGATGATGTACCTTGAGGGTGAGGAACCATCCGTTGAGGATATGAAGAAGGTATTGAGAACAGCCACCTGTGATTGCCGTGCAATTCCGGTATGCTGCGGTACTGCATACAGAAATAAGGGTGTCCAGAAGCTTCTGGATGCAATTATCGAGTATATGCCGTCGCCGTTAGACGTTCCGGCTATTAAGGGCGTTGATTTGGATGGCAATGAGGTTGAGAGACATTCTTCTGACGAGGAACCGTTCTCCGCTCTGGCATTCAAAATTATGGCGGATCCGTTCGTAGGTAAGCTGGCATTCTTCCGTGTGTATTCAGGTACGATGAACTCCGGTTCTTACGTATTGAATGCAACAAAGGATAAGAAGGAGCGTGTAGGACGTATCCTTCAGATGCATGCAAATAAGAGACAGGAGCTTGATAAGGTTTATTCCGGAGATATTGCGGCAGCAGTTGGATTTAAGTTCACCACAACAGGTGATACCATCTGTGACGAGCAGCATCCTGTAATTTTGGAGTCCATGGAGTTTCCGGAGCCGGTTATCGAGCTTGCAATCGAGCCGAAGACCAAGGCTGGACAGGGCAAGATGGGCGAGGCTCTCGCAAAGCTTGCAGAAGAAGACCCGACATTCCGTGCGCATACAGATCAGGAGACAGGTCAGACAATTATCGCAGGTATGGGTGAACTTCATCTGGAGATCATCGTCGATCGTCTGCTTCGTGAGTTTAAAGTCGAGGCAAATGTAGGCGCACCTCAGGTTGCTTACAAAGAGACTTTCACAAAACCGGTTGATGTTGAGTACAAGTACGCAAAGCAGTCTGGTGGACGTGGACAGTACGGACACTGTAAAGTGAAGTTCGAGCCGATGGATCCGAACGGCGAAGAGACGTTTAAATTCGAATCTTCCGTTGTCGGCGGTGCAATTCCGAAGGAATATATTCCGGCAGTCGGGGAAGGTATCGAGGAGGCTTCACAGGCAGGTATCCTTGGAGGATTCCCGGTACTTGGCGTTCATGCGAACGTATATGACGGATCATACCATGAGGTCGACTCTTCTGAGATGGCATTCCATATTGCCGGATCTATGGCGTTTAAGGAGGCTATGCATAAGGCGAGCCCGGTACTGCTTGAGCCGATTATGAAGGTAGAGGTTACAATGCCTGAGGAGTACATGGGCGATGTAATCGGTGATATCAATTCCCGTCGTGGACGTATCGAGGGTATGGATGATATCGGCGGCGGTAAGCTTGTAAAAGCGTATGTTCCGCTTGCTGAGATGTTCGGTTACTCTACCGATCTTCGTTCCAAGACGCAGGGACGCGGTAATTACTCTATGTTCTTTGAGAAATATGAGCAGGTACCGAAGAGCGTACAGGAAAAAGTATTGGCGGATAAGTCAAAATAAAGTACGTAGGATTTTCCTGCGGAAAAAGTATTAGCAGATAAGACGAAATAAGTTTTCCGTATGTATTTATTTAAATTTTCCGCATTTCCCCATTTTATGGGAATCCGGAAAGAAATAGCTTGAAAAACCAACGATTATTTTATATAATCAGAGTTAGCCGAGTTATTCCAATATAATAACTATAGCCCGGGAAAGGGGCATCAATTTAAGGAGGATATTCAAAATGGCAAAAGCTAAGTTTGAAAGAACAAAACCGCATTGTAATATCGGTACCATTGGACACGTTGACCATGGTAAGACTACTTTAACAGCAGCAATCACAAAGGTTCTTGCTGCAAGAGTTGCTGGTAACACAGCTACAGATTTCGAGAACATCGATAAGGCTCCGGAAGAGAGAGAGCGTGGTATCACTATTTCTACTGCACACGTTGAGTATGAGACAGATAAGAGACATTACGCACACGTTGACTGCCCGGGACATGCTGACTACGTTAAGAACATGATTACCGGTGCTGCTCAGATGGACGGCGCTATCCTCGTAGTAGCTGCTACTGACGGTGTTATGGCTCAGACCAAGGAGCACATCCTGTTATCCCGTCAGGTAGGTGTACCTTACATCGTAGTATTCATGAATAAGTGTGATATGGTTGACGATCCTGAGTTACTTGAGTTAGTAGAGATGGAAGTAACAGAGCAGCTTGAGGAGTACGGCTTCGAGGGATGCCCGATCATTAAGGGTTCCGCTTTGAAGGCTCTTGAGGATCCGAACGGCGAGTGGGGCGACAAGATCATGGAGTTAATGTCTACTGTAGACGAGTACATTCCGGATCCGCAGCGTGACACAGATAAGCCTTTCCTTATGCCAGTTGAGGATGTATTCACCATTACAGGTCGTGGTACAGTTGCTACCGGACGTGTTGAGCGTGGATGCCTGCACTTAAGCGACGAGCTTGAGATCCTTGGTGTTAAGGATGAGGTTCAGAAGACAGTTGTTACCGGTATCGAGATGTTCCGTAAGATGTTAGACGAGGCTCAGGCTGGTGATAACATCGGTGCGTTACTTCGTGGTATCAACCGTGACCAGATCGTTCGTGGTCAGGTTCTTGCTAAGCCGGGTACTGTTACCTGTCACAGCAAGTTCACAGCTCAGGTATACGTTCTGACAAAGGATGAGGGTGGTCGTCATACTCCGTTCTTCAACAACTATCGTCCGCAGTTCTACTTCAGAACAACTGACGTAACTGGTGTCTGCAACTTACCGGCTGGTACAGAGATGTGCATGCCTGGTGATAACATCGAGATGACAATTGAGTTAATTCATCCGGTAGCTATGGAGCAGGGTCTTACATTCGCTATCCGTGAGGGTGGACGTACAGTAGGTTCTGGACGTGTTGC
>JAETOE010000029.1 GCA_021771815.1 Roseburia hominis | reverse complement strand
TGCGCATCGGTCGCCCTCGGCGAATGCCATGGACGTTCTGCGTCTATGGTATAATGTCGTCAGACATTATACGCGCCGTAGTGCGCATCGGTCGCCCTCGGCGAATGCCATGGACGCTCTGCGTCTTAATAAATTATAATATCTATTTTTAAGGAGTTATTATGAATAAAACTGTCCTTATCACGGGCGCATCCCGCGGAATCGGCAATGCTATTGCCCGTGCTTTCGCAAAGGAAGGCTGCCGCCTTATCATAAACTGTTCAAAATCGCCGGATGCTCTGTTTGCGCTTGCAACAGAATTACAAACGGCTTACCATTCCGAGGTGCTCACCAGTGTCGGTGACGTCTCGGATTATTTATATATAGAACAATTATTTGATCAGATTACCGCGCGTTTTGACGGTGTCGATATCGTCATCAATAACGCCGGCATTTCTCACATCGGACTGTTGGGCGATATGACAATCGAAGAATGGAATCACATTATAAGCGTCAATCTGACCTCTGTATTTTCCACAAGCAAGCTTGCAATCCCCCATATGCTCCACCAAAAATCGGGCAAAATCATCAATATTTCTTCCATCTGGGGAAATGTGGGTGCTTCCTGCGAAGTCGCCTATTCCGCCTGCAAAGGAGGAATAAACGCATTCACCCGAGCACTTGCCAAAGAACTCGCGCCAAGCAACATTCAGGTAAATGCGATTGCCTGCGGCGTCATCGACACCGAGATGAACGCCTGTTTCTCCGAGGAGGAGCGCAGGGCGCTCGAAGATGATATTCCCGCCGGACGATTTGGCAATCCCGAAGAAGTCGCGGCGCTCGCCGTGCAGCTCGCCACCGGAAATGAATATCTCACGGGTCAGATCATCACGCTTGACGGCGGTTTCATTTAATCGGCAGCGGAGGGAACATCATGCAGCTTGGAGCACGCATTCAGCAGCTTTTAGATGAACAGGGAATCCCCCAATACAAGCTTGCCGCCGATTTACACCTGAATCCCTCTACTGTGAATGGTTATATCCGGGGCAGACGGCTCCCCGACTGTCTCACTCTTTCTGAGATTGCCAGATATCTAGGCACCAATGTGGATTACCTGCTAGGAAACAGCAGCATCAAAGTCTATCCGCAGCTCCCCTTGAACAATCAGGAAACACGCCTTATAAACAATTACCGTTCCATGCACCCCGGGCAAAAACGTGTCCTGGAGGAACTTTCATGTGCCCTGCTACTCTGCGACGAGCACAATCACCGTCCGGGGGGGCACATTTAACGACTTCTTATAAAAAAACTCGGTATAATTCTCCATGTTCTTGCCATCCTCATACTCCACCGCAGTATTGACGCAAACCTTCCACTGCAGCCCATTCGGCAATTCCGGAAGCTGCATGATTAGCGGCTCCCAATAAGCGTTCATGCAGTAAAATACCACATCATCCCTCGTATCATCCTCATCTCTGCCCGCATACATGATACCGATAAGCCTGCTGTTTACATCCGTTCCGCCGTTCCACGGATAGCCATTGTGAATACTGATTTCCTGCAGATTGCATACCGCCGGCTTTGTCGGCTTACGCAAGACTGCATATTTCTTACGGAACGCGATCATATAGCGCACAAAGTCATGAATCTCCTCATACTTTTCCAAACGCGTCCAGTCCAGCCACGAAATAATATTATCCTGACAATATGCATTATTATTCCCATACTGCGTGTTGCAGAACTCATCTCCGGCCAAAAACATCGCCGGACCACGGCTGCACATAAGTGTCGCAAAGGCATTCTTTATCATACGCCGGCGCAATCCCTCGATCTCGGGATCGTCCGTCTCTCCTTCGACGCCGCAGTTCCAGCTATTTCCGTTATTGTCACCGTCTGTATTATCCCAGCCGTTTTTCTCATTATGCTTCATATTGTAGGCATATAGGTCGTACAGCGTAAATCCGTCATGGCAGGTCAGGAAGTTCACCGACGCGCCCGCCCCGCGGTGTACCGGGTCATACAGGTCCTTCGATCCTGTAATGCGGTTGATTGCAGTTCCTGCCATGCCGCCGTCTCCTTTTAAGAAACGCCGCATATCGTCCCTATATCTGCCGTTCCACTCCGACCAGCGCCTAAATGCCGGGAAGCTTCCCACCTGATAAAGCCCCGCCGCATCCCACGCCTCAGCGATCAACTTCACATGTCCTAAAATCGGATCGCACGCGATTCCCTGCAAAATAGGCGGGTCCGGCATCGGCGCTCCGTTCTGGTCCCTCGTCAGAATGGATGCAAGGTCGAACCGGAAGCCATCCACACGATACTCCGTCACCCAATAGCGCAGGCAGTCGATAATAAATCTTCTCACGGTCGGGTGATTACAGTTCATAGCGTTGCCGCAGCCGCTGAAATTGTAATAGTAGCCTTCCGGCGTCAACATATAATAAACATTATTGTCAATTCCCTTGAAAGAAAAACACGGACCGTCTTCATTTCCCTCCGCGGTATGATTGAATACCACGTCCAGAATGACCTCGATACCGTTCTGCTTCAGTTCGTAGATCAGTTCCTTTAACTCGTCTCCCTCATGGTTGTGCTCAACAACGGAAGAATAACTGGTATTCGGTGCAAAAAAGCATACCGTATTGTAGCCCCAGTAGTTGTAAAGCTGTACATCGTCATGAACGCGCGCGCTTTCCATCTCGTCAAATTCAAAAATCGGCATCAATTCCACCGCATTCACACCCAGATCCTTAAGATACGGTATCTTCTGTCTTAACCCTTCAAAAGTGCCTCCCGCAGCGCTCCCCGAAGATACATCTTTCGTAAATCCTCTTACGTGCGTCTCATAAATCACCAGATCCTCCATCGGAATCTCCGGCGACTTAAGATTGCCCCAATCAAAGTTATTTTCCACAACACGGGCATGGTAGACGAAGTTCTTTCCGCCCTCAGGTCTGTCTCCCCACTCCCTCTGCCCTGTCACCGCGCGGGCGAACGGATCAAGAAGCACATTATCCTTATTAAACAGCAAGCCCTTCTCTCTGTCATATGGGCCGTCGAGCTGAAAGGCATACTCGAACTCATCGATCTGCAGACCGAATACAAGCATGGAAAATGTATTTCCGATATGATACGCCTCAGGGTACTTTAGCTTCGCAAACGGCTCATTCTCCCGCGGTCTGAACAATAAGAGCGTACAACTTGTCGCCCCCGCAGAATAAATCGTAAAACTGACTCCGCGCGCGGTGCGGACTGCTCCCGCAGTATTATAAAAACCGGGGCGCACCCAAAATCCCTCTATCTCGTCCAAGGGCTGTAAAGATGCTCCCCGCTGCTGCTTGTGGCCAATCAGATTCATAGCTTGTCCTCCTGTTGCTCTATTTTGTAACCCGGATGTCCGTTATTCTTAGTACTACATTACTATTATACGCATTATACGCCCTGTTTTCAACTATCAGAACACACATTCTCTGCGCAATTTTCCGGGCAATCTGCAATCTATTTTTTTAATGTCTTGTCATTTCCCTCCTGAAACGCTATAATAGGAGATAATTGCTTGATACGAAAATATTATCGAAAAGGAGATTTTCTATGCATACATTTCAGCCTATGCCGATTGATCTGGTCGAGTTGAATCCATTTACCAAGATCGGAAAAGAATGGGCTCTTGTAACTGCAGGAACAAAGTCCGCGGCAAATGCCATGACCATTAGCTGGGGCGGCGTCGGTGTCCTATGGGGCAAAAATGTTGCTTTTATTTTCATCAGGGATTCCAGATACACCAAGGAATTGCTCGATGCAAACGAGTTTTTTTCCATTACCTTCTTCGGTGAGCAATACCGGGATGCCTTGAATTACTGCGGCTCTCATTCAGGAAGGTCCGGCGATAAAATTGCAGGGGCAGGACTTACCCTCGCCACGCGGCACAATATTCCATACATTGACGAGGGCAATTTCGTACTTCTCTGCGAAAAAATGTCTGCGACACGAATTACCGAAGATTCTTTCCTGATTCCTGAAATCAAAGACAAATGGTACAAGGACGGCGATATGCACACCATGTACATAGCAGAAATTATAGATCTTATGGCGCGCTAAAAACCGTTTTAAAATTATTTTCTCAAAAAAGGACTTTTATTATGCAAATGCTTATTGTAGCGCCAGAGGCTACCGTCTCTGGCGCATTTCATTCAGTAGCGGATGCCATCGAGAGCATCCCCGATAACAACAGCACCCCCACCGCCATCGTTTTGGCACCGGGTATTTACCGCGAAAAGCTTACGCTTGACAAGCCTTTTGTCACGCTTCTTGGCATGGGCGAATCCCCGGCGGACACGGTCATCACCTACGATGACTATGCCAACGCGCAGATGCCGGACGGCACCAGGCGGAGGACGTTCCGCTCCTACACGCTGTTCGTGCACGGCCACGATATAACGCTGCGTAATCTGACCGTTGAAAATGCATCCGGAGATTCTAAGACACATGGTCAGGCGATTGCACTCTATGCCGAGTGCGATCGTCTGTTTGTAGACTCCTGCCGCATTCTCGGACATCAGGACACGCTCTTTACGGGTCCTCTGCCCCCGCAGGAATATGAGCCGGGCGGCTTTACCGGACCTACCGAGTCTGCGCCGCGCACGAACTGCCGACAATACTATCGGAACTGCTATATCTGCGGCGACGTGGACTTTATCTTTGGAAGCGCGACCGCATTTTTCCGGAAATGTACGCTGGAATCACTCCGACGCACCGATGCTGCCGACGATATCCAGGGATATGTGACTGCCGCCTCCACACCGGATGGTCAGGAATACGGCTACGTCTTCTGCGAATGCAGTTTCCTGTCGGGCGACTGTCCGTCTGCATCCGTCTACCTCGGACGCCCCTGGCGCGATTATGCCCGGGTGGTGTTAGTCGAGTGCGATATCGACAAACACATTCATCCCGCAGGTTTTCACGACTGGGGCAAGACGCAGGCACAGGAAACGGTATTCTTCGCAGAATACGACTCGCAGAATTACCCCTGCCCAGCGCGCAATGCGCTCTATCTGGATCCTTCCCATGTTGTAGATACAGCGGAGCAGAACCATTTTACTGACCGTGCCGCCTTTGTACGCCTTCTGGATAAAGCGCAGGCAGCGCATTTCTCCGAAGAAAAGGTTCTATCCGGTGACGACGGCTGGACGCCATAATATTTTTTATTCTGTATTTGTATATTCCTGCAGATAATGCTAGAATACTATCATCAAAAGGAGGTTGTTTTTATGGACGAAAAAGTATATAAAACAATGGGCTCTTCGGGCGCAGCAAGTCTTGCCGTTGGAATCTGCGTTCTGGCAGGCGGTATTGCCGCCGGAATTCTTCTGATCGTAAGCGGCGCCAGATTATTAAAGAATCGGTCTAAGATTGTATTTTAACCAACTATACCTCGTATATTCATGTATAACGCAAAGAATCCGGTCTGTGAATTACCGGATTCTTTTTCATTATAACGATTCATTTGCTTCTTTCTGCCTGCCCGCTTGCCGTCTTCTCCCTATTTGTCCCTTCGGCACAGAGAGAGCGGCAGTTCCAGCCCATACTGTTCCAACAGCGCCCCGTCTGTCAATATTTCATCCGGTCTTCCGTCACGGATTATCCTGCCCTCCGCCATAAGGAGTACCCGGCTGCATGTGTCCCATATAAAATCAAGGTCATGTGACGCAATAATTTTCAGGTATTTGCACTCGTTTAAAATGTGAATCAGGTTACGCCTGTTCTTCGGATCAAGCGCAACCGACGGCTCATCCATCAGAAGAATATCGGGCATCATCGAAAGAACCGTCGCAATCGACACCAATTTCTTCTCCCCGCCGGACAATCGGTAGATCTGCCTGTCCCTAAGATGCCCGGTATGCGTCTGCGCAAGCGCCTGCTCCGTGCGCGCCGCCACCTCTTCCTCAGGCAGACCGTAATTGCGCGGCGCAAACGCCACGTCATCATAAACATTTGTCATAAAAAGCTGACTGTCCGAATCCTGAAATACGTAACCGATCTTCTCCCGGATCAGCGGAAGCGTCTTTTTCTCCAACGGAATCTCCCCAATACGGACGCTGCCGGAAAAATCAGGCACCAGCCCGACCAAAAGCTTTAGAAGCGTCGATTTGCCGACGCCGTTCGCACCAATGAGCCCGACTGCCTCCGCACTTTCCGCGTGAAATGTAATATTCTGCAGGACGGAGCGCTCCTTCTCATAGGCAAACGATATATTTTCCACATCTATATTTATGTGACTCATTGACATTTTCCCTTCACACATTTTACTTCTTAACGCATTTACCAGCGGTAAATCTATGTAATTTGCTACACAAACAAGCTGCCGACCAGTTCAAATACCGGAACAAGGCGAAACAAAAGCATTCCCGCCGCCGCAACCAAAAGATACGCGATATCCGCCGCCCTGACCCTCTGTCTGTTCCCGTAATAAAATTCACCCCGGTAGCCGCGCACGCACATACTCTCATACAGTTCCTGCGCCCTGTCCATGCTCCGCAGCAAAAGCCCGCCAAGAAAGCTTCCCCATGCCTTATAGTGAATTCCCTTCTGTCCGGGCGCGCGGAGCGCGTAAGCCTGACTCATGCGCTCCGCCTCGGCGAGAAGCACTGTGATATAACGGTAGCTCAAAAGAATCTGCGTCACCAGAAGCTTCGGAACATGCAGCAGCCGAAGCACGTAACAGATTTCCTCTATACTCGTCGTCGCTATTAGAAGATACGCCGCAAGCACGGTAAATATCCCCTTCGCAATCAGCGTCAGCATAGACACCATCCCGCCTGTCACCGTGAAATTTCCTGCCTGTATATACGCCGTGCGGTCGAACAGCGGATTCCAGATGCCTACCGCGCAGACCACCGGAAGAACGATACGCAGGCGATAGAGCGCCTCACGGAACGACAGTTCCGCCGCCGAGAACAGCAGGATCGGATAAATGCACATACCAAGTATCCCCACCGGCTCGTAACGTGGAAAGGATACCACCGTCGCAATATAAAATACGGTTATAAATAATTTTACCAGCGGATGAAGTCTGTTCACCCACTGGTCTCTTCCCGCCATGGAATCCATCGTCTGGATCTCATGAACCGCCTGACTAAATTGCTTCATACTGTCCCGCAAGCACCTTTCTATATCTGCCAATTTATAGTCCTATCGCTGCTTCTTAAAAAAACGGAACAGCCGACAGCATACAATGCAGACGCCAATCACCACAAGCGCTCCCACAATACCGGAAAATGAAGTTCCCGCCGCACTTTCTGATCCCTTGAACGCATAGTCCGGCAGCAGCGCCGTCCTCTCCTGCACCGCTGCCGCCAGATCATAGACGCCTCCGGCGCTCTTAAGTTCCGCCGTTCCCGCGACCTTCTCCATCGACCACTCCAGTCCGTCCGGAAATGCGGATGCGAATAGGGACAGCACGCCGCCGATTACCGCCGCTCCAACCGCCAATACCGTCAACGTGCTGCGAAATGTGAGCTTTCCCTCCAAGTCCGTCTCGCCGACGCCCCACAAAAGCTCCGGCCTTGCCTCATGCACGAACACGAGCACCGCCGCCGTAATCAGTCCTTCCACCGTACCGATCGCCAGGTGAATCGGCTGCATCGTCGCCGCAAACACGCCGAACGGAAGCTCCGTGATCCCAGACGCCAAGGTCTCCAGTGTCACGGAAAACGCTCCGAGCTGCAAGGTCAGCACACTGCCCAACACGGATGCGAACACGATTTTCCCTTTCGTCGCGCCCTTTTTCATGATCGGACGCCAGATCAGAAGCGCTCCGATAAAGCATCCGTAAAACGCCATGTTCCATACGTTGCAGCCCAGCGCGAGCAGACCTCCGTCCGCGAACAGCAAACATTGAATCAACAGCACGCCGATCATTGTAAGAAATCCGGCGCACGGTCCAAGCAGCGCCGAGAGCAGCATTCCTCCGCACAGATGCCCCGAAGATCCGGTTCCCGGTATTGTAAAGTTAATCATCTGCGCCGCGAAAACAAACGCCCCCATAACACCCATCAGCGGTACTTTCTTTGCATCCTCTTCCATGCGCACCCGCCGGATCGAATATCCTCCCGCCGTTCCCGACGCGAGATACATTGTCGCCGCTACCACTGGTGCAACCAATGCATCTGCCATATGCATAGCAAAACTCCTCCTTACGTTTTATCTGTGATAAGTCTATCAGAGTTCTGGTATGTCCACAAGCCCCCATGGGGGATAAAAATGCACTCTAGTAATTGTCCAGAAAATGATGGCGCTCCCCATCCTTTTTATAACCGATTACCGTATTAAGGTTGACGTTCTCGACGCTTCGGAAAATGTTCATCTCAATATACGGATTTTTCTTCCGAAGCTCCCGGATCAGTTCCTTGACCTCTGCGCGCTTCGAGCCTTTCTCACCGTTTTCGTCCGAACCGCCTCCACAGGCCTGGCACTGCTCCGTGAAACGGCAGGCGCATTGAATAAAATGCAGATCGTTGTAATTCATCCAGTGAATGATAGCCTCCTCCCGGACGAGATAGAGCGGACGGATCAGTTCCATCCCCGGGAAATTGGTGCTGTGAAGTTTCGGCATCATCGTCTGTACCTGCGCACCATAGAGCATTCCCATAAGGATCGTCTCAATCACATCGTCGAAATGATGGCCAAGCGCGATCTTGTTGCAGCCAAGCTCCTTCGCCTTGCTGTAGAGATAGCCTCTGCGCATCCGCGCGCAGAGATAGCACGGGGAATCCTCCTCCCCCGCCACGATGTCAAAGATTTCCGACTCGAATACCGTAATCGGAACGTTTAAAATCTTCGCATTATTGCAGATCATCTGAAAGTTCAGCTCATTGTAACCGGGGTTCATCACGAGGTACACGACCTCGAAATTTTTCTTCCCGTGGCGCTCCAGTTCCTGAAAGAGCTTCGCCATCAGCATCGAATCCTTGCCGCCTGAAATGCAGACTGCAATCTTGTCCCCATCGGAAATCAATTCGTATTCATTGATTGCCTTGGTGAATTTGCGCCAGATATCCTTGCGGAACTTCTTAACGATACTGCGTTCGATCTCCTTGCAGCGGTCTTCCTGTTCCTTCCTGCCGCCCGGTTCCTCGCCCTTTCGCATGGATGCGAGCAGGCTCCGCTTTAAATACTCACGATAGCCGCCCTCCACGCTGTAGATCTCGTAGCCCTGCGCGCCGATCTCCTGCGCCAGCGCTAAACTGTTCTCTCCGGTATAGCAAATCAGATAAATCGGCTGATCCTTCGGCAATCTCTCCAAATATCTCCCGAACTCTTCCCCGTAAATATTTCTTGCCCCCGGATAAGTCTCTTTTCTGTAGTCGGCTTCCTTTCGGATATCAATAATGATTTTCTGTCGCAAATCCTGTTCCATTTGCTCAATGGTTCGCTGATACATAATCGCTCCTTCTGCTTTCTGACACTTTCATTACCGCGTTGTCCCCGCCGTTAAATCCTTAACGACCTCGGACGCGATCAGCAGTCCCGCCACGGACGGCACGAACGCCGTGGAACCCGGAATTGCACGCCGCTCGGTACATTTACGCTCTGCCCCCGGCGGACAGATACAATTTGTCCGACAACTGCTCTCCTCATCCTCAAGCGGCTTTATGGGTTCTTCCTTCGAGTAGACGACCTTCAGTTTTTTCACGCCGCGCTTTTTTAACTCTCGCCGCATAACACGCGCAAGTGGGCAGACCGAGGTCTTATAGATATCCGCGACCTCAAATGCCGCCGGATCAAGCTTATTTCCCGCGCCCATGCTGCTGATGACAGGGGTTCCCGCTTCCTTTGCCTGCATCACAAGCCCGATTTTCGCCGTTACCGTATCGACTGCGTCGATAACATAATCGTACGCATGAAAATCAAACTGCTCCTGCGTCTCGGGCAGATAAAAGCACTTGTGCACCGTCACCTGACACGCCGGATTGATGTCCGCAATGCGGTCGCGCATCACATCCACCTTGTATTTCCCAACACTGCTTCTTGTCGCAATAATCTGCCGGTTGAGATTCGTTAGGCACACCTTATCGTCATCGATCAGGTCGATCGCACCGACGCCGCTGCGCACAAGCGCTTCCACCGCATAGCCGCCGACGCCCCCCACGCCAAAAACAGCGACCCTCGCACGCGAGAGCCGCTCCATTGCTTCTTTTCCTAATAGTAATTCTGTTCTGGAAAATTGATTTAACATAGATTCTCCTAATGAACTAAAGTTCTATGAACTTTAGTTCTATATGAACTTTAGTTCTATATGAACTTTAGTTCTATTTATCTGATAAACAGCCTTTACACTTTACTGCAGTGCAATATTCCTACTCCGCAAGCTCAAGCATCCGCTGCAGGGGGATTCCCGCCCGCTCAATGATCTCATCGGAGAGCACAATGTCATCCACGCCCTTGCCGTCTGCCGTGAGCCGGTTCAATACTGCCTCTACCTTGTCAATCGTGACCTTCTTCATATTCGGGCAGAACTGTCTGTGCCCCACGGAGTAAAACTTCTTCTCCGGGTTCTTCTGCTGCAGTTCAAAGAATACGCCCATCTCCGTGCAGATAATGAACTTCTTCGCATCGCTCTCCGTCGCAAAATCAATGATCTCGGATGTGCTTCCCACGAAATCAGACATCTCTACCACATCCTGCGTGCACTCCGGGTGCGTCAGCACCAGCGCGTCCGGCTGCGCCTCTTTTGCCGCGCGAAGCTCCGCAGCGAGAATACTTTTATGCACATGGCAGAAACCGTCATGGAAAATGAAATTCTTCTCCGGAACCATTTCCGCCACGTATCTTCCAAGGTTATTATCAGGAACGAAAAAGATATTTTTCTGCGGAATATTCTTCACGACCCTCACCGCATTCGAGGAGGTCACACAGACATCAGACACAGCCTTGATCTCCGCCGTCGAGTTTACATAACAAACCACCGCCAGATCATCGTGCTCTGCGCGGACTTCAGCGATCCGCTCCGGCGTGACCATATGCGCCATCGGACAATCCGCGCTCTCATCCGCCATCACGACCGTTTTCTCCGGATTTAAAATCTTCGCGCTCTCGCCCATAAAGGTAACGCCTGCAAACAGGATGTTCCGCTGCGGCACCTTCGTTGCAACTTTGCTCAGATAGAAAGAATCGCCGACATAATCTGCAATTTCCTGCACTTCACCGTCCACATAATAGTGTGCAAGAATGACGACGTCCTTTTCCTTCTGAAGTTCCTTGATCCTCTTCGCTCTCTCTGCTTCCATCTCGTTCTCCGTTCTGTAATATCTTTGCGCATTTCCTACGCGCACGTATCTTTATCATCATATCACGTTTTGGAGAAATGTCCAGCATTTTACCCTAGTTCTTCGCAAATAGCGCCGTGGAGAGGTATCTGTCGCCGGAATCCGGCAGCAGCACAACGATCGTCTTGCCCTTATTCTCCGGTCTTGCTGCAAGAACAGCTGCCGCCTTAAGCGCCGCACCGGATGAAATACCGACCAAAATGCCCTCGCTTCCTGCAAACGCCCTGCCTTCCGCGAACGCATCCTCATTCTCAACCGCAATAACCTCATCGTACACTTTCGTGTTCAGCACATCCGGCACGAACCCTGCGCCGATTCCCTGAATCTTGTGCGCTCCCGGTGTTCCCTTCGACAGTACCGGGCTTCCGGCAGGCTCTACCGCCACGATCTTCACATTCGGATTCTGCTCTTTCAAATATTCTCCTACTCCCGTAATTGTTCCGCCTGTGCCGACGCCCGCCACAAAAATATCCACCTTTCCATCGGTCTGCTCCCAGATCTCCGGTCCGGTCGTCGCACGATGCACCGCCGGATTCGCCGGATTGATAAACTGTCCCAGGATCACAGCCCCCGGCGTCGCTTCCTTTAATTCTTCCGCCTTTTCAATCGCGCCCTTCATACCCTTCGCACCCTCGGTAAGCACCAATTCGGCGCCGTATGCGGCAAGAAGATTTCTGCGCTCCACACTCATCGTATCCGGCAGGGTCAGAATCGCGCGATAGCCTTTCGCTGCCGCAACCGCCGCAAGACCGATTCCGGTATTGCCCGAAGTCGGCTCGATAATCGTCGCACCCGGCTTTAAAACGCCCTTCTTCTCCGCGTCCTCAATCATCGCCAGCGCAATACGGTCCTTGACCGACCCTGCCGGATTTAAGTACTCCAGCTTTGCAAGTATAGTCGCATCCGTCACTCCCGCCGCCTTCGCGTAACGGTTCAATTTCAATAACGGCGTGCTTCCAATCAACTCCAACGAACTCTCTGCAATCTTACCCATGATAGTTTCCTCCTATATCCATTCCATTTTGCACCTGTTCCAAACAGTTATCCCTATTTCATACAATTTTCCTATGTTTATTCCCGCTTTTATCATTCCTTTTTTGTATTCATAGTTTTCATACCTGTTTAGTGGGTTTTATTTGAATCGATTATAGGACTCTGTCTATCATTTGTCAAGAGATATCTTTTGATTTATTTTTTTTATCCTGTATTTCCATCCGAGATACTGCGACGCCCATATAAATATGAAAATAGCGCAGAAAATTCCGAAATAACAGAGCACGCCCGAAATGCTGTGTTCCATCCAGTTCGCAATGTATGCGGTCGGGAGCATGGAAACAGAGTAGATCAAAAAGCAGACGACCGTCTGTTTTGCAAGGCTCCATTCCTCGATTCCCCATATGACCGAGGCTGCGCCGTATACCGCGCCGATCAGTGCGCTTAACGCCGTCTGGATGATGACTGCATTGATTTCACTCCCTGTGCTCCCGACCAATTCCGGAACACACGGATAGTATTCGCCGTTCCCCCAGCCGAGTGAAATTAATATTGTAATTATATAACTGATTGCAATACCAATCGGGATTCCCAGTAAACCCATTTTGATTGTTTTTTTCTTCATAGCATATGCCTCCTTTTTTGACTTCTTTACAGCAGATCCTTCGCCTGATTTCTGCCTGTGACTGCTGCTGTTCTTTCACAGCTTCCCGTTTTCATCCGTCGAATTTTATATTCCCAGCAAACGTTTGATTTTCGAAACATATCTCCTCGAAACATACGCCGACGTTCCGTTCGACAGCATGACACAGATCGTTCCCGCAAAGCTTAAGTCGAACCGCTTTGCCATTTTTAAATTAATGATCTCTGAATTGGAAATACGCACGAACCTGTTTTTATCAAGCCGTTCTTCCAGCTCATACAGCCGGAGCCTTAAGGTGTATTCCCCGTTTTTCGTGACCGCATAGACCTTCCCGGCAGACGCGTAGATGCGAATGATGTCCTCCTGCTCTATGATTTCAAGCGTGTCCTCCGAAAAACCCGAAAGCACCTGCGGCGTGTCCTCCGAAATCCGCTTCACAAGATTGTTCACTTCATCCGTCATCTTTGCCGCACGCACGATCACCTCCGTCTCCTTTATTGCCTCGTCCACTTCAATCCGAATCTGCATTTTCTCACCTCCCTTGCCTCTGCTCTTATCATAAAGAAAACGGGATACGTTTGCATCCCGTTTTCGATAGTCGGTTGTTTTTTTCCTATAACCGGTTTTTTGCAGATTCCTCCATGTCACTATATTTCCAAACGGTAAATACGCTCCGGTAATCCTGCGTATCGTAAATGGATTCCTTTGCATCTCCCTCCTTCAATTCCTCCATCGTAACAGCCTCCCTGTTCACGAGCATCCACAGCTGCTTTGTATTTCCCGCTTCGTCCGTCTCCTCAAAGGCTTTCAAATAGGAAAAGAAAAATCCCTCATACGGACGTTCGTCGCCCGCGAAGCCATCCCTGCTGCTGTCCGTGATTCCATAGATATCATGACCGTTGTAATCCAGGTACGTTAAAACCGGATCTCCTTCCACCGTAAAATCTGCGACGACAATCTGCGCCGGAGTCCCCTGCTCCACCGCATCGGCGAACTGCCGCCACCGCTCCATGGACTTCTCCCGGACGCCGGATGCTTCTCCCGCATCGGATGCGCCACGCTCCGTTCCCTGCCGTGCCACAATACACGCATCCGTTTCGCCAAGCGTCTCATAGCTATCGGGATATTCTGCGAGCTTTTCCAAAATAGCATCACAGTCCCTGCCCGCGACATACGCCTGATACTGTGCGTACAGATTTTCGAAATATTCCTGCATTTCCTCATTCGAGAGCGTGCTCATGCGAAATCCGTAATCTGTCCCGGCATACCATCTGTCCCAGAAAAAGACGTCTCCGGTCAGAAGCTTATCTTCCTTAAATTCCGCGGTCGCTTCCTTCCACGATTCAAGATCAATGGTAATGCCATCCCCGTCAAAATACGTCTCTGTGACAACATCCTCCGACTCATAGACGTACTCATATCCGCTTATACCTGTAATGTCCGTAATTTCTCCGCCGTCATAGCGGAAATATCCGTTCATAACGGCTCCCCGTGCCGCTCCATCTCTGACCGAGTCACTCCCGTAGAAATAATCTACATTGTTCCGATAATCCCGATAAATTGCCGGCGGGCTGATTCCGATATCCAGTTCCAGCCAGTCCTCCTGCGGTATTTCTGCGACCGCAGCCATTCCGTCTTCCAGACGATAGAAATTACTGTAAGAATAAAAACCCGTTCCCTGACATACGGAGGTAAGCAGTTCCAGCATTCCGTCCCGGTCGAGATCATGCAGGGCATAATAATACTCACTGTACTCGTCGTCCTGTATCCAGACGCCGCGGTTTGCAACGTATGCCGCAATCTGTTCGGAGATCTCCGGCGAAACGGCAGACGCTGCCACCTCCGTTGCCGCAGCGGAACCCTCTTCGGCGGAAATGCTTTCCGTACTGTCAGTCTGCGCTTCTTCCTGCGCCGCCTCTGTTTTGGGCATGGACGACGCATCCGTTCCGGTGTGTGCTTCTGTATTTTCCGCCCCCTGCTGCCCCTGCCCGCTCTGGCATGCTATGAAATGCGGCACTGCAAGGACGATCACTGCTGCTGCAAGTCCTATTTTATTAAGATGTTTCCCCATCTATATCCTCCCTATTAAGCCATCTGCTTTTCTGCTAATTATAACACAGGGAATACGGAGTGGGTATATTCGAACGGACTTTAAAGTAACCAAATATATCTATCGTTTACCCTCTACCCAAGATATATGATTAATTCAAAAGTTCCATTGTCATAATTCCAATTGCCACTAAAATCGTGATATCCTATATTGTTGAGCACCAGCATTGGACACGCATGCCACATAAATTGAAGAATATCATCAGCATTCTCCTCTATATCCCATCCATTGTTCTGCAACAGTCTCACACAATAATCTGCATAAGATGTAAGTTCTACAGTGATGCATCTATTATGTGCTTTTCGAATTGCCATTTTAATCTTTGCTTCTACTTCATCATAGAATGTTCCTATGACATCCATAAGGCATATATTATAAATTCCCTGGGTCATAGCTCTCCTTTCATTATTATTGACTTAATAAGCGTTTGCGAAACACATATAAAGGCAATGGTCTTTTATTTACCAGATACTGTTTATTGGAAGAATCCAATGTTACCAAAAAGCGAATTGCATGCGGCCAACCCCTGCGTCATAAACACGCCTCCATCCCCGAACAAGCGACATGCCGTTTCAGAATCCATGTAGAACGGTCCAATATACATCACGCATTCTCTTGATTTGTTGGCACGCATGATGACATAATGGGTTTGCAGGCATGGATACCGTCTACGCATATGCTCCGATAGTTTTTCCGCCATCTCCTGAAGTACAATGTCAACCGCACCTGTAACCGTATCCATTGTATACTCCTCCCTGCATTTCAATAATGCTCTTATGTAATTTTGAAAAATAACATCTCCCTCAAGATCATATGCAGCGATATCGCGTACAAGTTCGTTGTCCTTCTTACTACTAATGCGATAGTCCTTCAACCACGTATTCAAAACGTTTTGGGCGTGCTTATATTCGCGGTTGTACCATTCCTGCATCGCACCCGAGTTTCCCCCGGTATAGTATGCAAGTTCTTTAGAATTTTTCATTCCATAGTCCCCCTATCAACTCACTTCCCCGCAACTTTGGCATCAATTTCATGTGGGTCTTTCGCATGTAATGCATCGTTTTTCCCATAAACAATGTACCTCCTTATAATATTTTTTCTTCTGCGATTCCCAGCTTGTAGTTGGTTTTATTATACTACATCAGTCTAATGATTAAAAGGGGTTTTCTAAGAAAGTTGCAAACTTCAACGCCTGTATTCCCGGTACGCCGCCTTCATTCAATATATAACCACCGAATGCAATCATCCATCTGGCAGCAGAGCATCATCTGCGCAGCGTCTCATAATTATACTTATCCCCCTCCGACACATGCTCCGTGCGCACTTCGCCGTCCTGCGTCGAGAGCAGCAGCGTGCTGTTATCCAGATATCCCTCCAGTTCTTTCGCCCACTGCCAGAACAGTTCATCATCATAGATATAATCTTCCCCAAAGCAAAAGGACGAACCTGCGAGCACCTGTACTTTCCCGTCCTCATCCAACCGGAACACTTGATAGTCATAGGAGCCATAAGTGTCCCTGTCCTCGATGTGCAGCGTCATAAGCCAGCTTTGTCCGTCGGAACTTCCCAGATAGACGCTCTTCCATCCCGCCCGCGCTGTGTGCGCAAATTCATTGTGAAGAAGCGTCCCTCCGTCCACGCTGTACACCATGACATAACCGCTGTCACCGTCCCCGATATTTCCGGTGTAAACGTCGATTCGCTCTATTCCTTCCGCATCCGACACGTCCGATATCCAGGAAGACTCGATTGCGGAGCTGTAATCCAGCGTATAGTAATCCCCCAGCAAATCAACCTCTGAGACATTTTTCCCTTCTGCTTGCGCCGCAGCTTCCTTCTGCATCTCATATTCATCATAATCTGTAACCCAGTTGTTGAGGAAAATCCCATATCGGTAATAGCCGCTTAAAAGCGAAATTTCCGTAATCTGTTCTCCGTCATACACAATGCTGCAGGGTTTATTTATGACCGCCTCACCTTCACTGATATAATCTGCAAATGTATCGAAATCCACGACCTCATACTTCGGCTGCGACATTCCCATATTCACCCGGAACAGGCAGTCGTCCGCGAAAACGAGCGGCTCTCCGTCAAATTCTCCGTCAGGCACATAACTGTCAATTCCGTAAAAGCTTCTCGACACGCTGCGGACTGCAAGCTCACGCTGTGCATTATCGTCTGCTGCCCCGTCGTTTCCGCCTGCAAGCCCATACGCTCCGGCTGCTGACGCACTGCCGCCTGCCGTTTTGCTGCCGCCTGCTGCCATTCCGGCTTCGTCCCACGCGCCGTATGTCTGCGGAATCCAGATTCCGTCTTCTCCGTAAGGCTGAATCATAGAAACCATATAACTTTTATCATCCTCGAGGAAACGGATCTTCACCGGAACGCTCCCGTTCTCTTCCGGTCCGCCTGCCGTCAGTTCGACTTTTCTCTCATTCTTCAACAGATTCAAAAGGTAACGCGCCGCACTCTCCGGCTCAAACAGTTCTTCATAAAATGCACCGCCAGTGCGCTTCGCGTTCTCATTTAACACTTCTCCCATTCCGTTTGCGATGTAGTCCATCCCCGTTCCCGTAATGCCGTGCGGGTACGCATCCTCATATTCCGCGCCCATACTGACCGCGTCATAAAATGCCAGCGACTCTGCATTTACAAGATAAGCTTCGTCTTCCTTCGAAAACGACAATTCCTCCCGCCAGACCGTCACATGCGGGTCAGACACCTGCGCA
Source organism: Roseburia hominis (assembly GCA_021771815.1). Classification (GTDB taxonomy): domain Bacteria; phylum Bacillota; class Clostridia; order Lachnospirales; family Lachnospiraceae; genus Roseburia; species Roseburia hominis_A. The sequence continues at coordinate 29,048 of JAETOE010000029.1, read as the reverse complement.
TAATAGAAAATCACCGCTCCAGAGTCCGTCGCCTCCTCCACAGAGAAATCCGTATCTTCGCTCCACGGCCACGGGCTCGACCAGCCAAAATCGTAGCTGTCGCTCTCCTCTGAAAAAGTGCCAAAAAGAATGCCTTCCTCCGCGAAACTTTCCGCCAACTGTTCGGAACTCATAGACGCGATCGCCGCTCCGTTTCTGTTACAGAATGCCTTCGCCCACTGCTCTGTAAACGCCTCCGCCGGCTTTGCCGCCTCCTCTTTCCGTGACTCTGCCTCCGTACCAGAAAACGCAGATGACAAACCGCCGTCCTCCGCTCCATCCTCATTTACTCCGTTTTCCGCCGCCGACGCATTCGTTTCTTTCGGATCGCTCCCCAGAGAGACAGCAAGCATAATCACCAAAAACAGCGCAGCCACAACGCCCGCTCCCGCAGGCTTTTTGTAGCGCATAATATTCCTGATGCGCGCCTTGGTATCGCTCTCTCCGAATGCAAGCGGCGCGCCCGCAATTCTTCTGCCGCCCACCGCGAACGACAGAAGCGATCTGGAATATTCTTCCCGGATATCCCCGTCCATATGACGCATGACCGTCTCGTCACAGGACATCTCCATATCCCGTTCCGCGAGGGCGAACGCCAGCCATACCAACGGATTGAACCAGTGCAGCACCAATGCCAGAAAGAGCAGCAGCTTTATGATATGATCTTGGCGTCTGATGTGCGTTCGCTCATGCATCACGATATAATCCGTCTCCTGCTCCGTGAGCGTTGTCGGCAAGTAGATTTTCGGACGCACAATTCCGAGCACGAACGGCGCCCCGATCTGATCCGTCTCATACAGATTGTTTCGTATACGCACCGCCGAAGAAAGACGCTTCCGCAAGTTTAAGAAGCTCACGCTGTTATGTACGAGAAGCGCAGCCATTCCGACCACCCAGAGGACAGATGCCGCGCGAATAATCGGGCTCGCCAAAAGACGGGCGTTTCCCTGCCCCTGCGCTCCCCTCCTGCCATCGTCCTGCCATGTACCTGTTGCAACACCGCCATCCATACCTGCCGCCCCTGCCGCGCCGCCGGTCTTCCCTGCCGTGCCCCAAAGCGCAGTTCCGCCGGCTCCGGCAATTTTCGCATTCCCGCCTGTCAGAGCCGCCGCATCCGCGGCAATTTTACCGTAGTCCGCCTGCCCCTCGCTCCATACTGCCACCCGCGTCTGTATCTGTTCTGGCACGCCGAACATGGAAAGCGGCGATGTAAATGAAACGGGGAAGAGCAGCCGAAAAAGTACGACGCCCCACAGCATATAGCAAAAGAGCTTTGGCGCGCGCCGCAGCAAAATCCTTGCGAAAAGTACGACCACAACCACGGCTCCTGCCAGAACACTCATGGAAAGAATCTGCAAAAACGCTTCACACAGCCACGTCATTGTTCCTCCCCTCCTCCCCTTCTGTTCGCGTCAATAATCCGCTCGATTTCCTCGATTTCCTTAGCAGAAAGCTTCTTCGTCCGCGTGAACGCTGCAAGAAATTTCGGAAGCGAACCGAAGGTTTCCTGTACATACCGCTCGCTCTGCCCCGCAAAAAAATCGTCCTTTGAGACAAGCGACGTGACAACGCCGCCCTCGTTCCGAAACAACCCCCTGTCGCAAAGGCGGTGCAGAATCGTGTAAGTCGTAGACTTCTTCCACGAAAGCTCCTTCTCACAAAGCTTTACCAATTCCCCCGACGGCAGCGGCTCGTTCTCCCATATAATTTCCGCGAAACGCATCTCCATCTCTCCAAGTCTGTATTCCGGCATATCTTTCTCCTCCTTTTTTCGGCTTCTCCTCTCAACCGATCACATTTTGTCTGTTCGACAGCGTTCTCTCCGCCTTGCCTCCCTGCATCCGAACATCCATATATAGAGCGGCGGTCTACTCGTTGTAAACTTTATATTCCTAGTCTACTTCATGTAGACTCCTCTGTCAACATTCTTGTGAAAAATATCCCGGTCGTCCTGCACTTTAAAAGTAAATTGTCACGCAGACGCTATTATCCCTGCTCTCCATCTTACCGTCAAATCCATGCTGCATCAGAATCTTCCGGACGATCGCAAGCCCGATCCCGGTTCCCGTCGCCGCAGTCCGCGCCTCATTTCCCTTCACAAACGGCTTCCAGAGTTCCTCGATCTGCTCTTTGGGAATTGCAATGCCTGTATTGGTGACAGAGCATTTTCCCTCCCCCATTTCAATTACGATTTGCTCCTGCGGTGAGGTATATTTGACCGCATTGCCGATCAGATTTTCCATGACACGTTTCATAAGTTCCCGGTCTGCCTGAATGCAAAGCGCTCCCTGTATACTCACCGTAAGCTGCTGCTCTCTCGCCTGTCTCTCATACTGCTCCACTACCTCCTTAGCCACCTCCTCAAGCTTTACTTCTTCTCTGGAAAGCTCTTTCTCAAAGTGTTCCACCCGCGCAAGTTCCAACACATTCTCTATCGTCCGGCTCATGTTATCCACATTTTTGCAGATGACATTCACATAGTAATCCCGCTTTTCGGTGTGTACATTTTCTTTTAAATTCTCGGCATAGCCCGAAATCGCTGTCAGCGGAGTCTTTAGGTCGTGCACCAGCGCGCACGAGGTATCCCGATAATATTTTTCGACTCTCAGACGCGCGCGGTAAATCCTGTAGTAATCGCCCGCGATCAGCAGCGTAAGCAGCAGAACTCCCAAAAAAACCATTATCCCGATGCAAAGGAATTCATCTTTCCATTCCAGCCACGGGGCGCTTACGCCCATGTATTCGAGAAGATATTTTTTCCCACTGATATCAATCTGCTTTTGCCCGTAATAGTAGACGTAACCATACATATCTGCATGCACAGTATCATTCGTATTTTCCGCCTTTCTATATGCATCGATACTGCGCAGTAAATTATCATAGACCTCGTGTGTAATCAGCACATTGTCCTGATAATCCGCCTCGTCCGAACACAGAAACTTTTTGCCGTCTTCATCGTAGAGCACATACACCATATCAGCGTTCGCCACTTTTAACATTTCTGCCATTTCCTTTTTCGTTTCCGGTGCACGCCCCTCCAGGGTATACTCCATTTCCCAACCATTCTCCCGGGCTCTTGCGATTGCCATATTCTGTAGAAATGCCAGTGTCATACCCAATACCAGAAACAATACAACAAGCGTAAGAGCGACAAGCGGTATTGCGATATGCAGCCATATTTTCCAAAAGCTGTCCTTCCCTGATCTTATCCTTCTTCTTTGTATGCTCCTGTTTCGGCTTCTTTCACATCGTATCTGCCTGTTTTCTCCGCCTGACTTCCCTTTTGCTCTCATCTGTACCTTCCTCCATCTTATAACCCTTTTTCATCACGGTTTTAATCTGCCTTCCCGCCGTGCCAAGATGTCTGCGAAGCTTTTTCACATGATTATCTACCACCCGGTCTATTCCCTCGAAATCGTAGCCCCATACGCGGTCAAGCAGCTCGTCCCTCGAGAACACGTGCCCCTTTTTTTCCATAAGACAGCGCAGTAGCGCATATTCCTTCGGAGGCAGTTCGATTGCTTTTCCCTTTACTTTGACCGTACAGCGCGCCACATCCAGTTCGATATCCCCCACATGCAGCACACAGGAGAGCACCATCCCCTTATCCCTCTTTATAAGCGCCCGGACCTTCGCATAGAGCACCGCCAGTGAAAAAGGCTTTACCACATAGTCATCACAGCCCAGAAGATAGCCGCGCAGTTTATCCTCCTCCCTGCCCCTGGCCGTCAGAAAAATCACCGGAACCATGTTCGTTTTCCGAATCCTTCTGCACAATTCAAATCCATCCACACCCGGAAGCATAACATCCAATATTGCCAGATCATACTGTGCCTCTGCAATGCGCTCTTCCCCCTCTTCGCCGTCACAGGCGCAGGTCAGTTCGATTTCATCCTCCTTCTGCGCCGAAAAATAATCTCTGATGATTTCTCTGATCTGGGGATCATCCTCCACCAGTAATATTCGATAATTCATGCTCTCACCTCACTGTGAACAGTATAGCAAAGTTTTGTATCCTTCTGATATCCATTGTTTCTATTGCGAAAATGCACGATTTAGAGTAATATCATATTAGAGAAAATATACCGTTGTGATTTGATTTTACAAATCGAAAAGCATAGATGTATATTTTTAAAATCAATAGTTTATCTTTACGAATCGTACAGATTTTGTTCGACCAATCTGTATCAGTATTCAGCAAAACAGCGGACGCCCTACGGCATCCGCTGTTTTATTTTCCTACAATATCTTCTCCATTCCGATTTTCTGCGGCAGCAACCCGCATTTTTCATAGAACTTTCTGGCGTTCTCATTGCACGCCCAGACGTTTAATGTCACGTTATAGCAGCCTTCCCGTTTTGCAAAAGCAAGCACATATTCATAGAGCGTCCGTCCGATATGCTCTCCTCTGCACCTTTCATCCACACACAGATCATCGATATAGAGCGTCTTGATATCCGTCAGAATATTGTCGCCAATATGCTGTTGGAACACGCAGAACACATAGCCTAAAATGTTGCCTGCGCCATCGTCCGCCACAAAAATTGGTCGCTTCTCGTCTGCTATCAGCGCCAGCAATTCCTCATCCGTGTACTTCTTCGCATCCGCTTTGAACAAATCCGGGCGTCCGTTATGGTGAACGTTTAATACCTGGCGCAGCAGGTTGTTGATTCCGTCGATGTCTTTTTCGCTTGCATGTCTGATTTCCATTGCTTTTCTCCTCCGCTATCTCTCATTGTAAAATCGCACGTCCAATATGCATCTCCTGCCGCCACTTAGGCGCTTCCCCATCATCACCCCAGTATTCATCCATTGCCGCGATCTTATCATCCTTTAGGGAAAGAAAGGATGTCACATGGAATGACAATCCGCCGTCTTTGATGTACACATGTGTCGCCGTTATCATCAAGTCCCCGCTCTGGTGCACCCGCTCCACTTTTCCATCCCACTCGCCGGGATATTCACAATTCGCCCTGATATATTCCTCGACTGTAAAATGCTCATTTGTACAATGCCAGTTCACATAGGCATCTTCCCGAAAGTAGCTTCTGATTGCCACAGCGTCCTGCTTAAGCACAGCCTCCCAGAAACGATTGATATCCATAAAGCTTCCACCCTCTCCGTAATTCGATCAATATTCCAGTGAATAGAATACCGCACGACCCTTTGGATTGTCAAATGCAGCTTTTCCGCCTGACCGGAATCCAAATCTGCGTCTCATAATCCACATCCGACATATTCCCTTCGGGACTGTACCACTCGATATTCGCTCCCATCGCAATCTCATACTCCGTATTTCCCGGAAGCCACTCATTAAAAATCTTGGTGTTCACCGACTGCAATGCCCCCGGCATCGGTCCTCTGCAGGAGAATTTCGCCCACTCCATATCCGGGAACGCAAACACCTTCATGCCGTCCGGTATCTCTCCGCCGGCATAATCGCCCGCAATCAGATAACGGAACTTACCGCCGCCTATATCGTCAATGCAGACTCCGTACTTACCGATACAACAGTTACAGATTGTCTTTTCTTCCTCGCTCTCCGGCGCTTTGCCCGAAAAAAGTTCCGCAAGCTTGCTGTTGCAGATTTGGTCCCAGAAACCCGGAATTTCCTGATAAGATGTATCAAAGGAAAATTCTCTTTCGTACCCAATCACTTGAAAGCCTTTCATTTTTTCTACCGTGTAATCCATGTCATTCCCTCCTTGAATCTGAATCGTGATCTTTAATGGCAGGAATACCCTGATTTTCCCGGCGGCGTTCCGCAGTCCGGTCGGCGTGACTCCGTGAAACCGCGTGAATGCCCTTGTAAAGCTCTCCGGTGTGTCGTAGCCATATTTATATGCAATGTCTATGATCTTCTCCGTCCCCGAAATCACATCCAGTCCCGCCAGGTAAAGTCTGCGGCTGCGGATATACTCCCCGATGGAATACCCCGTCATCACCTTGAACCCTTTCTGCAGATAGAAGGGTGACATATACACTGCCCCTGCAACCTCGTCGGCGTCCTCTACCGTAAGCAAATGTCCTTCCATATATTCGATTGCCCCGCGAATACTCCCAAGCCACTCCATATAGATCCCCTCCTGCGATTCTCCGACGGTTTTTCCGGCTCTCCGGTTGTTCCCTGCCCTTGTAACAAATTTATCTTAACATTCAAGGATATTTTTCTCCCGTCATTTTCTGTTAAAATCTGTCCGCACACTCACGACTGCCGGACAGCCAGTTTCCTCCACATACTTCATTCTTTCTGTCGACTTGCCGGAATACTGTTCAGACTTTTCCACATGCTTTCTACCGAATCCCAATCAGCTTTCTCACATATGGCACACGCCGCATCACTTCGTACCAAAACACGGTCAGCCCAAAGCTGCCGCCGCCGATCACAACAAGCTGTGCAGGCATCCAACCGCACATTTCCACAACATAATAAGCAAGCGCTACCAGAATTGACTGATGCAAAATATACACCGGATACGATGCCCGGTTAAAATAAACCGTAAATCCGGTCTGACGATTCAAAAATTCTTCTCCCAGAACAAGCAGCATTAAAATAGTCAGCCATCCAACAAAATTCACCCACAGATCGCCGTAATAAGCAAATCGGTAATAAAGCGATACAGACACTAGCGTCACAACCACACACAGCCCCGTAAGCCGCGCGGTATTTTCCCGCAGTTTTTCCAAAACACGCTCATTGCTCAAAACATAATACCCTGCCAGATAGAGCGCAAGATTCTTTCCAAGACTGAATCCGCCAAAATTCCCGATATAATAGAAAATCCAGATTGGCACAAAAAGCAGAAGCACACAAATCACCGGCAGCTTTTCCACCTTCGCCACACCCCTGTCCGCAGGCACACGGCAAAATAACGGCAGAGTCACCAGTGAGATCAGAAACAGAAATAAGATGAACCAGAGATGCCCCGGTGTGAACGCGCCATCATAACCGCTGAAATCCGTAAGATGCGTAAAGAAATATTTCCAGTGCGCAAAAAGCCCGCCCTCATAGTTATAAAAAAATTTTCTTGCATACAGCGATTGGAGCGGCACGAAAAACAGCATCCCGCCAACAAACGGAATGAGCAGCTTATGAACCCTCTGTATGAGAAATTCTTTCGCTGTCCTCTTTTCCAGCGCATACCGCGCGCTCATTCCCGCCAGCACAAATAACAGCGGCATGAACCACGGATTTACCAACACAATGAGCGTGCTTAAAATTCTGTTTCCCCCGCACCAGATATAGAATTTTGACCCGAAATCATTCCAGATCATAAAGGTATGTACCGGGAACAGCAGTAGGATTGCTATATTCCGGAGGTTATCTATGTAGGATTTTCGCATTTCGTATCTCCTCTGTCACCGAAAAATGTTGTTTTCATTTCATCTCCGCGAAAATTATTTTTCTTCTCTCTCTTGTTGTTGCAACAGAAACATCGTTTTCTGTGTCTCAATCTCTGCCTTGAGTTCCTCCTTGGTCAGAAGATACAATCGTCCCTCAAAAAATCTACAATCATTTCTTTTTCTTCCTCCGTCAGGCTGTTCATATGCCCTCTGTCACGAAGCAAATATGTTGTACCGTTTTCTATGATTCGTTCTGCCCTCGGTATCACACCTTTTGCCGGAAATAAGCAGTCCTTTTCTGCCGCCATCACCAAAGTAGGCGCTTTACATTTTCTCATATGCTGCTCTGCCGCGTCACTTGGCATTCCTGTCTTAACTTTTGTATAAGCGATACTGAGCCTCGCTGTCTCGTATATATCTTCCGTTATATTCTGCTCTGTTACCGCCATTGGAAGCATACATTTCCTTAACCATTTATCCTTATGCGTGATCCAGTACAGAATCATCGGGAACATCATACTCACGCTATTAATTGCCGGTGCATTTTTGATACCAGACGGCACATACAATACAGCACGCTCCACCATCTTTGGCACCGCACACATAGTCTTTACTATGATCCCCGCACCATACGAACCGCCAAAGCAGCGAATCGAACGATAACCCAGACCGGAAATAACCTCACCCGCCCATTTCCCATAATCGTAATTTCTGGCAGACAAACTCACTTCCGCACTTTTACCCGGATGACCGATCGTATCGACCGCATATATATGAAAATCCCTGAAAAGAAAACCGCATGTCAGCAAGTTATATGCCGTTGTCGCATTCCCCCATGAAAAATCAGCAACGGAACACCGTCTGCATTTCCCGTCTCAATAAGATGCGTATTTCCAAATGAAGTAGAGACCCATTTGTCAATATAAGGCGTTCCAAGCTGCTCCAACTGGCTGTCATACAGCGCCAAAATTTTCTCTTTTCCTTCTTGTGATTTATAAATGCTCTTTTGCTTAGGCACGGAATTCACTCTCCCATATTTTATCAAACAATGTTCTGCCTTTTTGATTGTACCACTTCCATGTCTTATTTGCATTATAAAAGGCTCACGAAAGATTCAAAGAAATCACATCGGATATATCTGATTGGTAATAGACGATATTTCATATCCTATGTTATACTTATCGTGCAAGGGGGAGATGATAAAGTGACCGCGCCAAATAATATGCATCAATTTTCCACTCAATCCACACAAACATCACAAAGCGATAAAGAAATCGAATTTTCCGTTTTCTGTATTGAAAATGTCGCCGCAGAACTTCATATACCCGGAAGCGAAGCATATCAGATGCTCGCCGTAGACAGCGATATTTTAGACACATACGTTATTGCCAATTACGAGATATTGCACACACAGGGCAAAGAGTATATCATTCATGATATTATAGACTACATGAAAGAAAAGGGAGTGATAAAATGATTGTATACCACGGTTCATCTTTAGAGGTGGCAGCACCGGATATCCGACACTCCAGAGACAATGTTGATTTCGGAAAAGGCTTCTATGTCACTCCAATCAAAGAACAAGCAAGAAAATGGGCTGCCCGTTTTAAGCTGCGAAAAGGACATGGCACTATATCCGCATATGAACTTGACATAGACGCGTGCAGGCATACGCTACAGGTATTAGAATTTGAAGGATATACCGGAGAATGGCTTGATTTTATCACTGCCTGCCGGAGCCTTACCGACAAAAGCTGCTATGATCTTGTGATTGGCGGCGTTGCAAACGATAAAGTATTCAACACAATAGAACTTTATTTTGACGGCTTAATCGAAAAGGATGAAGCCATTAAAAGATTACGTTACATGAAGCCCAATCTGCAAATCTGCATTCGCAAACAGGACGCGATTGAAAAGTATCTTCGTTTTATAGGAAGTGAGGAAATCTGATGGAAGCGAACCCAATTCTGTTGCAAAAAAAATATGCCCGCGTCATCGAGCGCTTTTCCGCAAAAGCAAACATCAGCTCCAGAGAAGCCCTTGACTTTTTTTATCGTTCTCTGACTTATCAGGACATAAGCGAGGGTATTTCCGATATGCATTGCCGAAGTGACGCCTATTTAGCGCAGGAGCTAATGGACGAGTACCGGCTCACAGCCGAAAAAAACAACCTCCAAACGGATAAATAATTTCATTTACATCCATTTGAAGGCTGTCTTTACTTCTGAATCATCTTTGCCGCTTTCCTCTGCGGATATCCTACAATTCTTTCACCGGGAGCAGTTCGATATATCCCCTCGTTCCGATCGGCTCCAACTGGATTCTGGGATTGCTATCATCCCACGCATACCCAATTACCGCCGGGTCATATTTCTTCTCAGCCTCGCAGATTTCTTCAATCGCTCTCCCGTAATTCTCTTCTGCAAACGGTTCTCCCTGAAACATCAGATATTTTGCCGCCGGAAGCGTAATAACGTCAAAGCCCTCCGGGGTAGGTGTCGCGTCATCCACCGTCACCTCGACCCCCTGCACATACTCGCTCGTATCCGGTTTCCTGTATCTCTCCGGGAGCCACAGGCAGACAGGTTCTCCTGCCAATGACCGGATGCTTTTAAGCATCCCCCATACATCGCAGCCGACTTCCTCACAATATGCCCAGTAGTCCGTTGCCGATTTTCCCCTTTTTATAATCACCTTCCGTTCAGGCTTTTCGATTACCGTTATAAAAATATTTCTCGTATTCTCCATCGTTTCTTTACTCCTTTTCATATAGATTGATTTGACTCCATAGGGAGTAAACAGACAGACCGGAACAGGATTTTTCGCATACTCTTTCGGATTACAGCCGAATTCCCTGTAAAACGCTCTTTGATAGCCGTCTACGCTCTCAAAGCCCATTTCCATTGCAGCGTCTATAATTCTGCACTTTTCGTCCCTTAACTTGAGAGCGCTTTTTCCAAGACGCAGCTTACGCACGTATTCTGCGGGCGTACACCCTGTAAACTGCTCAAAGAGCCGCCTTGAATGCCACGGTGAATATCCCGCCGCACCTGCGAGTGAACCTATTGTAATCCCCTCGAAAAGATGTTCCTCAATATAATCCTGCATGCGCTGTACTGCCAGTACCTGTTCTTCCATCTATGTCCTCCGCTGATTGTACTTTACAACATCGTATCGCATAAATCTCGACCATTTTTGCCTTCCTGCCCTCCGACCGCGTCTGTGGTCTACGTTTCATTTTTCCCGCTTATTTTCGCATCCCACACGAAAGCGAAAAGCAAAAGCAACGCACCAAACACACCGAGTATGGGCGCCAGGCTCCATACATCCGCAAGCGCGCCTACAACCGGGAAGGTGACGATCATCACGATTGAAAAAAACATACTGTTCACGGAAATCAGCGTCGCTCTCTGTTCGGATGGTATGATGCGGTTCAAAGACTCCGATTCGATCGGATATAATACCGAATTGAAAAAATTTGCTCCGATAAACATGCCAATCGAAAGCACTGGATTTCCTATGCTGTAGAAAACCAGCGTCAGTGCTATCATGGCCGTGGAAAACACGGATATTTTCTTTTCAAACCGCCGGTACAACCTTTCACTCAGTATCGCGCCAAGGCAGGAAGCAAGCCCTGCAAAAAGCATAATAATGCTGATCTGAATCTTATTGTAACCCATGTCAGAATAGTACTGCTGACTGTAAAAGAATAATAGCGTGTGCGCGGCGAAGACTACCGAAAAATAAGTCACAATTTTCAGAATCCGCAAATCCGACGCCAATATCTCAAAGCTCGTCTGAAAATGTCGCGCCACAAGCCGTCCGGCTGTCAAATGCTCTTCTTTCTCCCCGTCCTTTAAAACAGGCGGCTCCTTCATAAACACAACCGGAACAAACGCCAGCAGAGAAATGACAGTACACGCCGCGTAGCATACAAAATAAGAATATTCCGCCAACACGCCGCCGGCAACCGTCGCAATCGCCTGTGATACCTCAATTACCGTATTGATTCTGCCGTTTATTCTGATGTAATCCTCTTCCTCCCCAAGGCAGATCATGCTGTCATATACCAGAGCTTCCTCCGAGCCGGAATTAAAATTATTTCCCAACGCCTGCAAAAGAAAGCTTATCGCGAACCACCAGAAATTCCTGGTAAACAGCATAATGATGCATGAAATTGTTACGCAGATTCGCCCTAACATCATACTCTTCTTTCTTCCGACAAGGTCTGCGAGCGCGCCGGAAGGAATTTCACACACAATGCTCGTGGCATGATAGATTCCCTCCAACAGCCCGATCTGCATCAGATTCATGCCGCAGTATGCAAGGTAAAGCACCCATATGGAGCTTTGCATATTCAGGTTCGTAATAAATGTGCTGATATAATCCAGGTTTATATTTCGTCTTATTTTCTTGTCCATTCGTAATTCCTCTCTTCTTTCTTAAATCGAACATTGATCGCACCGCGCCATTTTTCATGCGGCACTCTCCGTAAAGAAAAAACAGCCTATCCACTTTCAAGTGAATAAACTGTTTCAGGAATTACTGCTTGATTGCTGATTTGGGCTTATATTTTCCTAAAAAAGAGCGCAGTAATCCCGTAAATGCGCTAAAATGCACGTTTTCTGCTGTGAACTGCTGCTGCAGACAGGCGTATATCCGAACCCGTTCATACTGCTTCTCCTTTCCGATTTCTTCTTCTCAAAATAACATCATTATTCTAGCATTCTGCATTGTCTAAGTCAATTCCGAAATGAAAATGGATTCCTCGCTTCCTCATCATCACTTTCTCACCAGTTTCCCTATCTCCGGCAAGCGATCATCTCCGACAGCTTCTCCGCGAACAGGACAGCCTCTTCCCGATCCGTTTTCATATCCTCATCTGCCGCATAGCATTTCAGGGCATCTGAAATCACCGCATGATACCCGGACGGTAGATGCTCTAACCCCCATGCGCCGCCGTCCCTCTTTGAAAGATACAGACCATCTTCCAAAAACGCCAGCACCCTGCAGAGATTCAGCGTCACATAGACCGGATCTTCTATAATATCCTCTGTCGCACTCTGTATGTCGCTGCAAATGCTGTCTATGTAATTCTGCCGCGGCACTTCGCCAAACACCTTTTCAATTTCTTCCCCACACAGCACAATTCCGTACTTGTGAAGCATGGTAAAATGCGCCGCAAGATCCATGTCCGTCCCCTTCATCTTCTCAACATAATCCTGCGGCGAATCAAGAAACCATTGCCGATGCATCGGTGAGAAATGCAATTCAAACGGCGTCGGATATACGAACGGCTTACAGTATTCCCGCCTGACCACACTTATTTCCAGCCCTTTTGCCGGTGCTTTCTCATTCAGGCTGACAATCAGCTCCATCAGTTTCCGCTTTTGCGCGTCAGAAATAGTTTCTTCAATGGCAACGATCAGATCTATATCACTTTTCTTTGGATTAAAGCATCCCATCGCCAACGAACCATGCAGATAGATTCCTGTCAGTTGCGCGCCGATGATCTCTCTTGTTCCGGCAGTGAACGCGTCTAAAATGTTGCGATAGTACATACCTGCCCTCCGTTTATTCATATATTCCTAAAAATGATGTTATTTTCCCATGGGTATACTCACCTTCAATCAATCCAAATTCCGGGTCATAATATTTATGATCATACAACAATACCCAATGTGTGTAGCCCTCATTCGTATGTACCGTTAATATGGAATATTCATGAGGCACAGGGTTCTTTTTTGAAATACGCACGTTCTTTTGCGCATGCTTCACTCCATAATGATCCAAGATTTCAATCAGTTGTCCTATACTCGTAGAACCGCTTGTCTTCATGTCTTTTATTACTTCTTCAATAGCTTTTCCGGTAATCATCGCAATACACGCCTGACCACAGGTTTCAAATGTCGACTGTAGTACCAATTCCATTTTTATTCCCCCTTCTAAAAAAACTAATCCTGCGGAAATCCGATCGCGACTCTGGTTCCCCGTCCCTCCTCCGAAGTGATGGAAAGAGTGTGCCCTAATTTCTTTAAAATACTGCTGCACAGATACAGACCGATCCCGGTCGACCGCCGATCGGCATGACCATTATATCCGGTATACCCCTTCTCGCAGACGCGCGGCAAATCCTCCTGTTTGATGCCGATTCCGGTATCCGTAATCACAAGCCGCCCATCCTCCACACAAATCGCAATGCTGCCGCTTGGCGTATACTTAAGCGCATTGGACAATAGCTGCTCCAACACAAATTCAAGCCACTTCTCGTCCGTCGTCACCACAGTCTCTACCGCCTCATAAGAGAGCGCGATCTTCTTTCTGATAAACTGTCTTGCATACTTGTGCACCGCTTCCTTAATCACATCATCAAGCGATACTTTCCTTAGCACGAAATCGTTCGTCTCAGAGCCAAGGCGCATATAGTGTAACGCCATTTCCGTATACTGCTCGATTTCAAATAACTGCTGCAGCTTCTCATTTCTCTGCTTCTCCGCATAAAGCTGCCTCTGTTCCTCCGACAGCTCCGCTTCATTCTCCTGCCCATCCTCTTCGAGCAGAAGCTTTAACGCGGCGATCGGCGTTTTGATCTGGTGTACCCACATCGTATAGTACTCCGTCAGGTCCCTTTGCCTGTAGACTGACTCATTCTCCAGCTTCATTTTCTCCTCAAGCAAAAGCTCAAGCAAAAGCTGATATTCCCTCTCCAGCGGCTCTTTCCCGGACGGCAGCCCATCCAGAGAATATATGACGGAGCTTTCTAACCCCTTCAATAATCTAAAATGCCTCCGGTAATCCAGGAAATCCCACACGCCCACTACCGCCACAAAAAAGAGACACAACAATGCGCCATAACCGATCTCCCGGTTTGGCGCATGATTTAAAATCAACACCGCCGCCATGAGAATCCCGCACAATACTGTCGCAAGAAACCATTTTGCACGGCACTTGACATATGCAAAAACTTCCTCTCTCTTCATTCTCCTCTCCCCGTCACGAGATCAGACACCCCGGCAGCCAATTCCCCTCTTTGTCAGGATAAAATCAGCCGACCCGATAGCCAATCCCCTTCTTTGTCAGAATAAAATCAGATAGCCCGATTCCGTCCAACTTCTTTCTGAGCCTTCCCACATTGACCGACAACGTATTCTCATCCACGTAACTGTCGCTCTCCCAGAGCTTGGTCATCAGCGTATCACGCGAGACGATCTTATCCTTATTCCCCATCAACACCTGAAGAATCTTAAGTTCGTTCTTCGTCAGTTCCAACTTCTCTTCGCCATAAGAAAGCGTCGCCTCGCCCAGATTTAAAATAGCGCCGCGATGCTCCATGACCGTACTCTGTCCCGTAAAGTCATACGTCCGGCGCAAAAGCGCCTGAATCTTTACCGTCAGCACATCCAGATCGAACGGCTTTGCGATAAAGTCGTCACCGCCCATGTTCACCGCCATGACGATATTCATATTGTCCGACGCCGACGAAACGAAAATAACCGGAACCTTTGACACCTTGCGTATCTCACTGCACCAATGGTAGCCGTTATAGAACGGCAGCTTGATATCCATCAGCACAAGCTGCGGTGCAAACTGTGTGAACTCCGCCATAACATCAGAGAAATCGGCGGTGCACGCCACCTCATAATCCCAACTCTCCAGATGCTTCTTCATACTTCTTGCTATGACCTCGTCATCCTCCACAATGAATATCCGATACATATACTGCTCCCTCTATCCCAACACCGTACACTCGCTGCCGCCGCTTCCGGCGGCCCTGCATGACTCTTCTAACAGTTTACCACAACTCCGCCAGCTCGTAAATCAGCTTTTCGGTCTTATCCCAGCCAAGGCACGGGTCTGTGATGGACTTTCCGTAGCAGCCGTCGCCGACCTTCTGCGCGCCGTCCTCGATATAGCTCTCGACCATCAAGCCTTTCACCAGTCCGCGAATCTCCTGTGATACCTTACAGCTATGCATGACATCCTTGCTGATGCGAATCTGCTCCATGAAATCCTTGCTCGAATTGGAGTGGTTCGTATCTATAATAACCGCCGGATGCGCAAGCTCATGACCGGCGGCGCGCGCCTCCTCATAGTGCTCAAGCAGATTCTGCAGATCTTCATAATGATAATTCGGAATGTTGCGTCCGAACTTATCCACATACCCTCTTAAAATGGCGTGTGTGTATGGATTTCCGGTCGTCCTGACCTCCCATCCCCGGTACAGAAATGTATGCCCGTGCTGTGCCGCGATAATCGAATTCATCATAACGGAAATGTCTCCTCCAGTCGGATTCTTCATACCAACCGGAATCCCCACGCCACTCGCCGTCAGCCTGTGCTGCTGGTTCTCCACGGAACGCGCACCGACCGCCACATAGGAAAGCAGATCCGAAAGATATCTGTGGTTCTCCGGGTAAAGCATCTCATCCGCGCAGGTAAAGCCCGTCTCCTCGACCGCCCGCATATGCATATGACGGATCGCAATAATTCCCTTCAACATATCGGAGTCCTTCTCCGGGTCCGGCTGGTGAAGCATTCCCTTATAGCCGATACCGATGGTACGAGGCTTATTCGTGTAGATGCGCGGAATAATAAGTATCTTATCCTCCACCTTCTCCTGCACCCTGCGAAGCCTTAAGATATAATCGATCACCGCATCTTCATTGTCCGCAGAACACGGACCGATCACAAGGATGAGCTTATCCTCTTTTCCCTCAAAAATATCCCGAATCTCATCATCACGCTTCGCTTTCGTCGCCACGATCTGCGCACTGACCGGATCCTGCTCCTTTAGCTCCTGCGGCGTCGGCAGCTTCCGCAAAAATTCCATTTCCATCTCCATGATAAACAAACCTCACATTCCAATCTTTCTTTTCGTACTGCAACGCGTCGCAGTGTTAAGCCACGGTCTATCATAACGCTTTTATCGCTGCACGTCAACCTATTTTACATAAGAAAATGTCACTATATTTTTCTCCGGCACTCCAAGCTCCTTTAGCATCTCTACAGACTCTGCGACCTCGCTCTTACCCGTGTAACCCGGGATAAGCGGCACCTTTACGACATAACTGTCGTAAGAGAGCGTTTCCACCAGACGTTTCAGATTCCTCACCGCCTGTGCATTCTCCTTCCCGGTATAGTTCTGGTAAATTTCCGACTGCATCGCCTTAATATCCACGATAAAAGAAAAGCGGCCCGATAGAACCGGAGCGAGAAAATCCTCCGGCACAGCAAGTGATGTCTCGATCGTAAGATTCCACTCATGCGGCACAAGCTGTGCAAATGCAGCCATCTGTCCGCTCTGCAGGAGCGGTTCACCGCCGCCGAACGTCACCCCGCCGCCCGTATAGAGAAAATAGCAGTGGTCGATTGCAAGCTTTGCAAGAAGCTCCTCCCCCGTCATATGCGAAATACAATTCGCCGCGAGAAGCTCCCGGTTAATGCAGTAAGGACACGCCAAGGGGCACCCCGCCAACGCTACAAGCGACGTAATGCCCCTCCCGTCATTTTTCATCCGATGCCGGTTGACTGCCAGTACCGAAAATTTATCCATAACTATTCCTCCGGTTCGTCAATCGGTGCGACGTCTCCCTCGATTTCCATAATCATAGCTTCCGATTCCTCCACGGATTCATCCGGTTCCGTTCCTTCTGATTCCGACGGCTTTTCTTCCTGCTCCGTGAGTCCGGTCTCCGGCATCAGTCCTTCTAATTCAGACTCCGTATTTTCCCAGTCCGCCTGCTCCGTTCCATATTCCATACCTTCGTCAATAATCTGCACGTCTCCGTCAAGCTCCTGCTGCGCCGCCGTGCCTGTGCATCCGGACAGCCCAAGGGAAACAATTGCGGCAAGCCCGGCAGCAGCCACTCTGCTTTGCGCGGTACTTCTTGTGATTCCGCCGCCCTTCCGAAAAACGTTGTTCTCACTGCTGCCTGACAGCGCATCATCCTGCCGCCGGGCACATCCACCGAAAGAGGCTGCCTGCCGTTCCTCCTGCCTGCGCAGAATTGCTTCGTTCAAAACACGTTCCTCCGCCGCGCATTTTGGGCATGTTCCGCTGCAGTAGCCCTCGTATGTGCATTCTCTCTGATGCAGCTCCACACCAAGCTCCTGCGCCATTTTCGCCCTCACAAGCTTCAATTCCCTGCATTTCTCCTTGTGAATCTTTGCCATTTCTTCTCTGCTTCTCTCCATTGTCCGTCCTCCTCTCTCCATGTTTCAATAGGATATGACGCAGTTTTTTAAGATTGGTCGCCCATCTTCTTTAACTTTTTCATAAAACTGATCACAAATGGAAGTGCGATGAAAAATGACATGACATCCGCTACTGTCTGCGCGATCTCTACGCCCAATAATCCCATCGTCCGCGACAGGATCAATATCACAGGGATAAAACACAGCCCGCTCCGAAGCATCGACAGAAATGTCGCCCTTCCGTTTTTCCCGATGCTCTGAAACAGCATATTCGAACACACCGAGAGCGGCTGAAAAAACAGCGATATAAGCTGTGCACTGAGCGCAACGCTTCCGATCGCGATAACCTCGGGATCATCCCGGAAAAATGTAATAAGCTGCTCCGGAAAAAACATACCGACGACGGCGACCGCCCCGAGCAGCACCTCGCCCGCCCCAAGCGTAAAGTAAAAGCCCTTTCGGACACGGTCGTATTTCTTTGCCCCGTAGTTGAATGCGGATACCGGCTGGAAGCCCTGCCCGATACCAAGCCCGACAGAGAAAATAAAGAAACAGATCCGGTTCACAATCGACATCGCAGCGACAGCAGCGTCGCCATAGACCCCCGCCTGACCGTTTAAGATCATCGTCGATATACTTGATAAGCCCTGGCGCATCATGCTCGGAAGACCCGTCTTGCAAATGAGCAGCACCTCGCTCATATCCTTTGTCACCCGCCGCACCGAAAGTCTGCTCTGCGTTTTTCCGCCAAGGAACATAAAGAGCAGGATAAAAAAGCTGATAAGCTGCGACACCGCCGTAGAAATTCCTGCGCCTTCCACGCCGAACCCCAGCTTCATCATCAGAAACCAGTCGCCGAATATATTTAAAATGCTTCCCGTCGTAAGACCGATCATTGCGAACGCAGCTTGTCCCTCATAGCGCAAAATATTGTTAAGCACGCAGCTCGCCGCCATGAACGGCGCCGCAAGCAAAATAAAACGCGCATAGGTCTTCGCATAGGGCAGAATTGTGTCCGTGCTGCCGAGCAGCCGCATGAACGGCTCTAAGAAGAGAAATCCAAACAGGGTAATCATCCCTCCGGCAAACAGTGCGCTCACAAAGCTCGTCGATGCAAAACGTGTTGCACTTTCGACGTCTTTCGCGCCAAGACGTCTGGATATAATGCTCCCCGCGCCGTGCCCGAACATAAAGCCGAACGCCTGAATGATCGCCATAAGCCCAAATACAATACCGACCGCGCCGGATGCGCTCGTTCCAAGCTTTCCGACAAAATATGTGTCCGCCATATTATAAATATTTGTGACAAGCATACTGATCGTCGTCGGAATCCCGAGCATAATCACCAGCTTTGCCACCGGCGTTTCCGTCATCTTCTTATACTGCCGTTCCTCCGCCTCCTGCTGCCTTTGTGTCTCCGTCATTTCCTCTCATTCCTCCTGCCCGCATCCTGCGTTTTCTTCGCCGCCTGTTTCCGCTAACGTTTCCTCTTTCCCTTAATTCTGCTTTTTGAGAATCAGGCTCACTACTCGTCGCTTACCTAGAATTATACTATAAAATTGCGAAAAAAACGATGGGGCAAAAGTCTGCCGTCTATTTTAATTGTATACTTTTACTTTCCCCAGTAATGATATTTCTTCTGGTTTGCCACAAAGCAAATTACCGTGACAATCAAAGCAAGCAGCTCTGCCGCCACCACAGCAAACCAGATTCCATTTAGGCCCCAGACTGCAGGCAGCAAAAATATCATCACGACCTGGAACAACAGCGTCCGAAGAAACGAAATCAACGCGGACACCGCACCGTTGTTGAGCGCTGTGAAGAATGCCGAACCAAATATATTAAAACCGCTCACAAAGTAGGACAGCGAATAAATCTGTATCGCCGTAACGGTCATCGCAAGCAGTTCCTTATCATATGAAACGAATATTCCTGCCAATATTCCGGATAAAAGCTCCGCTGCAACGGTGAGCACGACCGCCACCGTTCCGATTAAAATCAGGCTCTTCTTTAACAGGCTGCAAAGTTCCCTCCGATTATCCGCACCATAATGGTAACCCACGATTGGCGCAATGCCGATCGAATATCCCAGATATGTTCCTGAAAATATAAAAGAAACATACATGATGATTCCATATGCCGCGACGCCGTCCGCTCCCGCGAACTTCATAAGCTGGATATTGTAGAGCATATTGACGAGCGACATCGAAAGATTCGTCAGCATTTCCGATGAACCATTCGAACAACTCTTCAGCAACGCATGCCCATCAAAATGAAACCTTACCAGATGCAGCGGACTACTGTTTTTTCGTGCAAAATATAACAGCGGAATTCCCCCTCCCACGATCTGGCTGATTCCGGTCGCCGCTGCCGCCCCGACAACGCCCCACCGGAACACATAAATAAACAGAAAATCGAGTACCATATTGGTTACGCCTGCCGCTACGGAAATTTTAAGTCCCATCTGCGGACGTTCCGCCACCACCAGAAAGCTCTGAAAACAGTTTTGCAGCATAAACGCAACATTGGCGAGCAGCAACACATTTCCATACAGCACACAATCCTCTAAGATTGCGCCCTCCGCGCCTAAGAGCATTGCAATTTTGCGCATAAAAACAAGTCCCACTCCCGTAAGCACCAGTCCCGTCACAATCACAAACGCTATCAGCATCGAAAAATATTCATTGGCGCGCTCCTTCTTTCCCTGCCCGAGCGTCATGGACACGAGCGCACTTCCTCCCGTTCCGATCATGAAGCCGACCGATCCTAACATCATGAGCACCGGCATAATGAGATTGACTGCGGCAAACGAATCGCTTCCGACGCAGTTCGACACAAAGATTCCGTCCACAACGCCATAAAGCGATGTAAAAATCATCATCGTTATCGTCGGTATCGTAAATTTTATTAATTTCCTATAACTAAAATGTTCTGATATCTGAATGTTCATCGTTCTTTTCTCCTAATCGCAATCCTCTTGATCAACGCATTATTTCCTATCGACCTAAAAGAAACTGCATATACCGCTCCGTGAGCCGAAGCAGCTCCTTGCTGTCCTCTTTCCCCATCTTAGCAAGCGCCTCATTCTCCCGCCGTACAACCGGAACAATGTTCTCCTCCATCAGACGCTGCCCCTCCTCCGTCAGATAGATATGCTTATCCCGTCCACGCCCCTCTGTAAGATACAGATATCCGTCCTTCTCCATCCGGTGAATCGCAGAGTGAATGGTCTGCTTACTGACGCAGAACGCAGCGCAGATATCCCGTTGCAGACACCCATCTCCATACTCGCAGATCGCATACAAAATCCAGAATACGCTGTCCGAAAGCCCTGTCTTCACAGCAATATTGTGATAGAACTCATCCATCTCCCGGTATAGGCGGTTATATTTTTTTAATTCTGCTCCCCATATCACTTCCATAGATCACTTCTCCTTTTAGTCCGAAATCAGACTTACACGAGTTAGTATAGTCCGATTTCGGACTTATGTCAAGAGGAATGCCTGATTGTCCTCATCCATAAAATTTCAAATGCAAAATGCCGCATAAAACATATTGTCGGCGAACTTGTACAGAATCGTCTTGAAGCATTTCCCCCTGTCCGTTTATTGGCTGATACTGCCCGCCTTGTTTTCCAGATTCCTAAACAGCCGGATCAACACGATCATACCGATTGCCGATAATATCAATTCAGCTGTAAATTGAGCATATGCCAAACCGTAAAGCGGGAATAACTTGTCCAAGATGAACAATGCCGGTATTTCCAATATGATTTTACGGAGAAGCGCGAACACGAGCGTCTTTCGCCCCATACCGCAGGCCGTAAATATTCCGACTGCAAGAAAATCCAGTGAGAGAAACGGTAAGGCTAAAGAAAGTCCTCCAAGGAACTGACACCCATATGCGATAATGGTTTCATTCTTCATAAAAAGTGACACAAGTAAATCTGCCCCAAAATGGAAAATCAATAGGGAGGCTGTCATAAAGGAGACAGAAATTTTAATGGAAAATCCGGTCGCGTGTTTCATCCTCTTAATATTTTTGCTTGCATAGTTGTAACTGATTAAAGGCATAATTCCCTGTGAAAAGCCTTGCGCAATATAAAGAGGCACCATACCGATCTTTTGAGAAATCCCCATTGCCGCCACTGCTTCCGAACCATAGGAAGACGTAAAATTGTTCAGGATCGTCATCCCCGTGACGTTCAGAATATTTTGGATCGCTGCCGGGATTCCCACGCCGCATACGCCGGCCACAATGTCTTTTCGAAAAGAAAACATGGATGGGCGGATACAGACGTATGTACTTTTTCGTTTTACGAACAGCAGAATAAAAAAGTAAATGCATGCCACACAATTCGAAAGAAATGTAGCCAGACCGGCCCCGGTTGCCCCCATGTCAAATCCCCACGGAAGAATAAAAATCGGGTCTAACAGAATATTGAGCAGACAGCCGCTCATAGTGCCAATACTTGCATGGAGCGTAGCCCCTTCGGAACGCACCAGATACGCCATCACAACATTTAAGATTGCCGGAACCGCCCCGCAAGTCACTGTCCATCTCAGATATCCCGCCGTTGCTACAACTGTATCAGAAGATGTACCAAGCAAAGTCAGAAAAGAACTGCTGAAAATTGTGTAAATCGCCGAAAACAGAATGCCGCAGAACAAAGCACAATAGAAGCCGAAAACAGAACTGCGATACACGGTATCATAGTCTTTTCTTCCCAACGCACGGCTCATCATACTGGAACTGCCGATGCCGAACAAATTATTAACGGCGTTAAAAGCTAATAGCACGGGAGCCGCCAGTGTAACCGCCGCATTTTGAATAGGATCATTGAGTATTCCCACAAAATAGGTGTCTGAAAGGTTATAAATTACCATAACCAGCGAACTGATCATGGTAGGAACCGCAAGCTTCATAACAGCCTCCGGTACAGGCGTTTCTTCAAATAAGACTGTTTTTGACTGATCGGCCATTCGAATTTTCCATCTCCTTTTCTGTCAAAATGCTCAAACCATTTGCTGATTGCAACACTGTTATTATACCCTCTATAATGTATTTTTTCCAGATTCCTTTTGTTCATCCCTCCCCTAAAGCAACTCACGCATCGTCTTCACCGCCCGTTCAAAAAAAGCGTGCTCCTTCTCCTCATCCGCATCGCTCATAAAATGATACGACACCCGCATTCCGTCCCCGGTCGTACACACGCCTATGATATGCCTCGCATAGGAGACGACCGGAGGCACAAACAATACATTTCTGATCTGATATCCGCCATAGACGTCCGGGATATCGAGTCTTGTCAGATTCGTAATGCCAAGTTCCCTCGTCTTTCCTCCCTTATAGCCCAAAATCTGCGCCAGCTTGTGTGTCGTCTCATTCTCATACAAATCATAAGTGTGCATCAGCACGGAATCTATCAATGTCGGCAAAAACAGCGGCATGAACTGCAGGATAAAATACCGGTTCTTCGGGCGGCGAAGCTTCTCCTGTACCTTGCCGTGAACAACTCTGGCGTTTTCCGCAAATGTCTTTCCTGACTGATACGCGTAATCTATACTGATACCCGTCGCCTGATTCGCCATCCCCCGATTGCCGTCTGCGCGCGCATCCACCGGCATTCCGATGCACGCGTTTGCAGTGTCCGCCGCCAGAAACGCTGTCGTCAAAAATGTGTTCATTGAAATTCCCATCTCCTTCGTCCGCGTCCGAAGTTCCTTCACCTCCTCCGCAGAAAAGCTTTCGCAAAGCACACGCGAACTGTGTTTTTCCCAATAAGACTTATGGATGCGCCGGTAATCCTCCCACCCGAACGCGCGCCCGCTTTTCTTCCACTTTCGGTTAAACTTGTCCGCATACCATTTGAAAAACACGGGAAGCTTTGCATTTTTCGGGAAGGAAGCCGCGGTTATAAGAGGAAGCCCCTTCCCTGCAAGTGTCACCCCCGCAAGTGCATTCATTATGTCCTCCAACAAATACGTAATGGATTTGCCGTCGCCCGCGAGATGATGCGCCATAATAAACAGCCTTCCGTCTCCGGCAAACACGCGTACCAGCTCGCCCTGCCCGATGTCAAACGACTTCTTCTCGTTCCCGCAGAGCAGCGCGTGAAAATCCTGCTGCTCAGTGATCTCTGCTTTGCAGCCGGATGCTTCCATCCGCTCATAGTACGCAGTTCCATCCGCTTCAAGCACAATTCGCGACATTGTGGCCTCATTTGCCGCAAAAGCCGCTTCCGCTGCCGCGACAAGCGACTCCTTCGACGGATTTCCCTCGATTTCCACCGCAAAGGCAATATAAATATTCGGATCAAATAAATCCACACGCTCCGACCAGAGTTCCTTCCTCATGCTTTTCCTCCTGCCCGTCATTTTCTCTATGACATACCCGCAAATACGGCTCTCCTTTGTCGCATTACGCTTCATGTACAATTACGATTCGGCATACCTATCAATCCAACTCTCCTTTTTCACATCATCCCCGCGTGCAATTACGATTCGACATATCTGCGGATGCGTCGCAGCCATGTCTGCATCGCGACCCTCTGCGGAAACAGCTTCGCAAGCACGTGTTCCGTCTTTGTATACAGTGTACAGACGGACATATCCCGCCCGCGCTCTGCATCCCGCATTGCCTGCGCTACTACCCGCTCTGCAGAAATCAATCCCGGAAATTTCACTGCATGTCCATTGATCTCATGCACCAGAAGCTCCGTATCGACCCAGCCCGGGCAGACTGCCGTGACCGTAATCCCATGCCCTTTTAATTCTTCGTGCAGCGCGCGGGAATAATTCCGCACAAAAACCTTGGTCGCCGAGTACAGATTAAGATACGGAAGCGGCTGAAATGCCGAGGCGGACGAAACATTTACGATCCGGCTTCCTGCCTGCATATAGGGAATACACATCGTACACAATACCGCAACGGCAGTGCAGTTAATATTGATTGTCGCCTCGATCTCCCCGACGCTGAATTCCGTGCACGCTCTCATCCGCGCCATGCCTGCATTATTGATAAGCCACACCACCAGAGGCTTTTCCCCCGCAAGCCTCTGCTCTATCTTACGCCGCTCCTGCTGCTTTGCCAGATCAACCGCCATCGGACAAATGCATTCTCCGTACTCCTGCCGAAGCGCGTCCAGTTTTTCCTCATTCCGCGCAACCGCCCAGATTTCATCGAGCTGCTCTGCTGCGAGTAATCTTGTAAATTCTCTGCCGATCCCTCCGCTCGCCCCTGTGATAATTGCAATTTTCTTCGCCATAACATTTCCTCCTCTTCAAAATGCTTTCCCTGTCTAATTCTTTAATACCGTCCGTTCCAGATCCGCCGCACCGATCATTTCATACTGTGTGGTGAACAGCTTCTTTAGAGAATACAGATAAACAACGCCCCAATAATAATCGGCGAGCATCATGGCATCCCCCTCTACCGCGCTTCCCTCTTTCTGCCCCTGCTCAATAATTCTGGCGGTATATTTATAAAGTTCGGTCTGATAGGTCGTACTGCCCGCCGCACAATCTGCATTCTGCTCCAACAGCATCTGCGTGTTGAGCGCTATCATCCCCGCAAAGCTCTCGTCCTCTTTAAGCCGCCGAAGCACGACATTCGTCAGCCTGTGAATTTTCTTCTCGGCAGATATCGGCATAGCGGAAAGAAACTTCATCTGCCTGATATCCGCATCATAATTTACCATCTTCTGAATCTCTGAAAACAATTCCTCCTTCGATTCAAAATAAACGTAGATCGTTCCCTGTCCGATTCCGATATGCTTTGCTAAATCGCTGATTTTCGTTCCGGAAAATCCATTGCGCGCAAAATAAAGCATCGATCCGTGCAGTATCCTGCTGCGCATCTCCTCTCTCATTTCCTTACACTGTTCTTTTGATCTCGGCATAACACCCTCCGCCTCATTTTATGAATGAATATTCGTTCATTCATAGTGTAAAGGAAACCGAAAATCATGTCAAGCACTTCCGTTCCCCCTCTGCCGTAGTTTCTCGTAGCAATTACGTCCGGCATATGCTAGACTTATTATAGAAAATAAAAGGAGTCACCATGGAAAAACACGGATTCATGGATCTGTGCTCCGGGATATTCCGCGGCTAGTGTCTGCCTTGGCACATAACATAATAATCGTATGCGAACACAGCAATCAACAATTCTAAGAAAAAGGAGCATATACAATGAAAATTGAGCATATCGCAATGTATGTAACAGATTTGGAAAGGGCAAAAGATTTCTTTGTAAAATATTTTGGAGCAAGTTCCAACGAAGGCTACCACAACCCTAAAACGGATTTCCGCTCTTATTTTCTGTCGTTCGACGACGGCGCAAGACTCGAAATCATGCATAAACCGCAGCTTGCGGATGATACAGAAGAGCTTGCCAGAACCGGCTATATTCATATTGCCTTCAGTGTCGGCAGCAAGGAGCGTGTCGACGCCCTCACGGAACAATTAAAGACGGATGGCTATGAGGTAGTAAGCGGCCCGCGAACTACAGGCGACGGATATTATGAGAGCTGCATTCTCGGGATCGAAGGAAATCAGATTGAGATTATAGTTTAAAACAGCGACAAAGGAGATTTTCTAAATGGCAAAAATTCTTATTACCGGCGGAACCGTTTTTGTGAGCAAATATGTGGCGGCATACTATGTGCACAAAGGCGATAATGTCTTTGTTCTAAACCGCAACCACCACGCGCAGGCAGACGGGGTAACTCTCATCGAGGCAGACCGCCACAATTTGGGCGATGCGCTCAAAGGTCATCATTTTGATGTTGTCATTGATGTCACAGCATATACCGCCGATGATATTGTAGATTTGTTAAAAGGTCTCGACAGCTTTAATGACTATATTATGATCAGTTCCAGTGCGGTATATCCGGAAAACAATCCTAGGCCGTTTACCGAAGAGCAGGCTGTTGGCGAGAATCGTTTCTGGGGCGCCTACGGGACAAACAAGATTGCTGCGGAACATGCTTTATTTCAGGCAGTTCCCCATGCCTATGTTCTGCGTCCTCCCTATTTATACGGGCCGATGAATAATGTATACCGCGAGGCGTTCGTTTTCGACTGCGCTCTCCAAAAGCGAAGATTCTACATCCCGCGCGACGGACAAATGGGGCTTCAGTTTTTCCACGTAAAAGATCTGTGCCGGATGATTGACCGGATCGTGGAACGAAAACCGCAAAATCATATTTTCAATGTTGGAAATGAGGACACGATTTCCGTCCGTGACTGGGTAACACTTTGCTATGAAATAACAGGGACACCGCTTGAAATTGTAAATGTATATGAAGATATTGAGCAGCGCAATTATTTCAGCTTTTATAATTACGATTACAAATTGGATGTCACGAAGCAAAAAGAATTATTGAGAGACACGATAGACATAAAAGAAGGGCTTCGCGAATCCCTTCTCTGGTATCAGGATCACATGGAGGAAGTCAACAAAAAAGACTTTTTCGGATATATTGATGCGCATTGGAAATAACACATCATTCAAAACCAGATAAAAGGAGCCCTCCCCATGATTCCAAAAATCTTTATTGTCGAAGACGACTGCACCATACGGACAGAATTAGAAACCTTATTGACCGGAAACGGCTATCATGTATTTTCCGTTACCGATTTCTCAAAAACAATTCAGCAAGTAAAGACCGAAAATCCACAGCTCATACTTTTAGACATAAAGCTGCCGCAGGAAAGCGGTTTTTCCCTCTGCTCCGGCATCCGCAGTTTTTCCGATGTTCCGATTATCTTCGTGACAAGCTGCAGCACAGATATGGACGAGTTGAGCAGCATCATGTTAGGCGGAGACGCGTTCATTACGAAGCCCTACAATACCGCAATCCTCCTGGCAAAAATTGCATCCCTGCTCAAAAAGTCCTGCCCAAAGACCGAACAGGAGATATTGGTCTATCAAGGCGCCACGCTTCATTTGGGCAGCAGTCAGATCGAATACGACGGACATACCGTAGAGCTTACGAAAAATGAATGTAAAATCCTCTTTTACCTCTTTAAGCACGCCGGAAGCATCTGCACCAGAGCCGACCTGATCGAATATCTTTGGGATCATCAGCTTTATGTGGATGATAACGCCTTAAGTGTCAATGTAAACCGCATCCGCGAGAAGCTATCCTCGATCGGATTAACGGATTTCATCAAAACGAGACATCGGCAGGGGTACACACTATGAGCAAAAAATTATATTTAAAACAACAGCTTCCGATTCTCATTCTGCACTTTGTCTGCATGGCGCTGCTTAGCTTATTCCTGCTTGCAAACGGAAACAATATCGATACCCTTCTTTTTGTTCTGCTCGTCTGGTGCCTGGTTCTGGCGGCGTATCTCTTTCTGGCTTACGCTTCCCGGAACGCACGGCTAAAAAAATTATTGAATATGACCGAACAGTTACAGGAGCGTTATCTGATTTCCGAGATCATGGACAAGCCCGCCAGAGCTGACGATTACGTGTACTACCGGATTTTGAAAATGGCGAATAAATCCATGCTGGAAAAAATCGGCGCCATAGAACGCGAGCGCATGGAATACAAAGAATATATAGAACAGTGGGTACATGAGATAAAAACCCCGATTACCGCTATAAAGCTGCTGTGCGAGAACCATCGTTCTCTCCTTACCAAAAATATTTTGACGGAGCTTGAAAAGACAAACCGTTTTACGGAACAGGCACTCTATTATGCCCGGAGCGAACAGGCACAAAAGGACTATTGTGTGCGGGAAATCCGGTTATTTGACGTAGTTCATCAGGCGATTGCCGAAAACAAATACCTGCTGTTGCAGTACGATGTCTCCCTCGATTTAAAGGAAACCGAAGACAACGTCTTTTCCGATGAAAAATGGCTGTGCTTTATCTTAAACCAATTCATTGTCAATGCCGTTAAGTACCGCTCCGCGCACCCGGTATTGTCTTTCTATGCCGAGCGGTGCGGCGGCGAGATACTCCTATGCGTAAAAGACAATGGCATCGGCATCGACGAAAGTGATCTGCCCCGCATTTTCGAAAAAGGATTTACCGGGAAAAACGGACGCACCGCTTCGCAAAACGCGACCGGTATCGGGTTGTATCTTTGTAAGCGGCTGTGTGATAAACTGGGAATCGGCATTGCCGCCGGTTCATCCAAGGCGGGAACAACCTTACAGCTTTCTTTTCATATCAATGACTTCATCCAAGAAGTGCAGGGCTGACGCCTTGCACTTCTTACATTTTTGTTAGAACTTCGTAAGAAAATATCATACAAAGGAATCTGCGCTTCCTCTACAATAAAAGCGAAAACAAAAAGATACGTGAAAGTATCACGCTATTTACGACAGAAATGGAGTTTAAGAGTGAAAAATAAAGTGGATTTTTGGACGCACTTGTATAAGGGTTCATAAAACCCATTTTGCAAGTATAGACAAAGTTAAAAATGTTAATTATCGTTGCGTTTTACTAACTTA
>JAETOE010000028.1 GCA_021771815.1 Roseburia hominis | reverse complement strand
GCAGCACAAGAGGATGATACACTAAAAAATGTAAGATTAAAATCCACCCTGTCCTTTGTAAGGGTAACTTCCATGGTTAGGAAAAGAAGGGGTGGAAGTTAGTTTTGCAAATCACACTTCACCCTTTGTATACAGAAAAATATAAATTTAAGGTTGAAATTTTTTTAAAACCGATTATAATATCTATTGTGGATTGAAACGCGGAAGATTCCGGCAGTTTCATTTCCGGGGATATAGCTCAGTTGGGAGAGCGATGCGTTCGCAACGCATAGGTCAGGGGTTCGAGTCCCCCTATCTCCATGATTTTACAAATGGGTCTGCCGAAGGTGACGTATCCGACAGACGGGTGAGAGTGGCTGCACGGGTGTTCCCGTACAGTCATTTTTTCGTTTCATGTGCGCACCTTGGTTCTTTTGCAGGAAGTACAATGTCGCAATAAAGATATTAAAAAGATTTTTTCATACTATTAAAGTATATTGAGTTAGAAAAGGAAAAGCATGCGATGAATATAAAACAGGCAAAAACAGAGATTAAGCACACGCTGCAGGCGTATCTTGCCAAGGATGAGACGGGGGAATATGTGATACCGGAAATCCGGCAGCGTCCGATGCTTCTGATGGGGCCGCCGGGAATCGGCAAGACACAGATTATGGAGCAGATCGCAAGAGAGTTGAAGGTCGGGCTTGTCGCGTACACGATCACGCATCACACGAGACAGAGCGCGGTCGGGCTTCCGTTCATACGCGAGGAAGAATTTCTGGGTAAGACGTATTCCGTCACGGAATATACGATGAGCGAGATTATCGCGAGCGTGTACCGCAAAATCCGGGACAGCGGACAGAAGGAGGGAATTCTTTTTATCGACGAGATCAACTGCGTGTCGGAGACGCTTGCGCCGACGATGCTGCAGTTCTTACAGTGCAAGACCTTCGGCAATCAGAAGATTCCGAAAGGCTGGATCATCGTTGCAGCGGGAAATCCGCCGGAGTATAACAAGTCCGTGCGGGATTTTGATATGGTGACGCTAGACCGCGTGCGTTATCTGACGATTGAGGCGGATTATCCGGTGTGGGAGGAATACGCCAGAGCACAGCATGTCCACGGCGCGATTTTGAGTTATCTTAAGCTGCGTCCGCGGAATTTCTACCGCGTGGAGGCGGACGTGGACGGTATGCAGTTCGTGACGGCGCGCGGCTGGGAGGATCTCTCGAACCTGATGGAAGTCTATGAGCAGATGGAAATTCCGGTGGATGAATCGGTGATCCGGGAATTCCTGCATCACGACGAAGTCGCGGAGGATGCGGCGGCGTATTTTGATCTGTACCGGAAATACCAGGATGATTATGGGATTCCACAGATTTTGGACGGAAAGGTAAAGCCGGAGATTTATGCACGCGTATACGCGGCGGCGTTCGACGAGCGGCTTTCCGTTGTGAATTTGCTGCTGGACGGGCTTGGAGCACATTTTAAGCGCGCGGCGGAGGAAAAACGGAAAACGGACGCGTGGTATGCGTTCTTGAAGGAGTACCGTCATCTTGTGGAGGAAGCCAAAGACCCGGCGGAGTGTTATCTTGGACTTCTCGCAGAGTGGGAGCAGAAATTTGCGGCGGAAGCGGAAAACGGAAGTTATAGCAGGGAAGAACTGCGAACATATAAAGCACTGTCGGCAGAACTGAAAGCAAATGCACCGGACGGAGCAGTCGTACAGGCAGAAGGACAGAAAGCGTCGGAAGAAGATGCAGGAGAAGCGCCGGCAGAAGATGCAGGAGAAAAGCAGACAAAAGATGCAGGTGAAGCGCAGGCAACGGCAAAAAAGGAGCATGCGAGAACCTGTTTTGCGCAGGCAAAGGCGGGCTTCGACGCGCAGTGCACACGTCTGGAAGATGTCAAAAAGGCGGCAGGTGCGGCGCTTGAGCATGCATTTGATTTTATGGAGCAGGCGTTTGAGTGCGGCGAGGAAATGGTCGTATTTGTCACGGAGCTTACGATTGACGGCGAGGCGGCGCAGTTTTTGGCGGAGCACACCTGCGAGCGCTATTTAAAATACAACGAGCAGCTTTTGGTCGGGACAAGAAAAGCCGCGCTGTTGTCGGAATTGCGGCGCGAAAGTTAGGCTGGCGGAAAGCAGCACCGCCGGAAACTGCGGCGGGGAGGTCCGGCTTCTTTGGAAATCGTGACAGAAAATCAGAACAGAAACGGAGTGAAGAAAAATGCAGTCACAGGCAGAATTAAGATATTTGTTACAGAGAATCGATCACAAGGGATATCCGGCTTATAAGGACACGAGGGGAAGCTATGATTTCGGGAAATACGTGCTCTCCATCGACCATGTGCAGGGCGATCCGTTCGCTGCGCCGTCGAAGGTCAGCGTCCATGTGAAAGGGAACACGGCGAAGTTTCCGGCGGAGCTTTATCAGATGAAATGCCGCCGCACGGCACTGTGCGATTATTTGCTCCGGCAGTTCGGAAGGGAGCTTGAGAAGGTGTCTTTTAAAGCGAAAGGCTCCGGGAAAAGCGGGCTGATGTCCGTCAGCCGTCCGGGGCAGGAGGTCTTAGAGCGCACGGCGTGTCAGATGGACGAGGCAAAGGGCGATATCATACTGCGCTTTGAGGTTGGTTTCCCGGCAAACGGGCGTACGGTCAATTCCAGAGAACTCGAGAAGATTTTCTTCCAGTTCGTGCCGGAATGTGTGGCGCACAGCCTTTATTTTGCGGCGCTCGATGCAAAGCAGGTAAAGCGCGTGACAGACCTCGCAGAGGATCAGCAGTACATCAGGGAGCATTTAAAAGAACAGGGGCTTGTCGCGTTCGTGGCGGACGGCTCCGTCCTGCCGCGCGAGTCCGGCGTGTCAGGCAGACCGATGAAGGACGCCGTCAAATTCAAATCGCCGGAGTCGATGAAGGTAAGCTTTGATCTGCCGCATCACGGCGCAGTGTCCGGCATGGGAATCGGGAAAGGAATTACACTTATCGTCGGCGGCGGTTATCACGGAAAATCTACGCTGCTTAAGGCGTTGGAGCTCGGCGTGTACAACCATATTCCGGGGGACGGCAGGGAGTATGTGATTACCGACGATACCGCGATGAAGATCCGCGCCGAGGACGGAAGAAGCATCAAAAAGGTGGACATCTCCATGTTCATCAATCATCTGCCGAACGGGAAGGATACGCGCAGCTTTTCAACGGAGGATGCGAGTGGAAGTACCTCACAGGCGGCGAATGTGATGGAAGCGATGGAGGCGGGAACAAATGTATTCTTAATTGACGAAGATACCAGCGCGACAAACTTTATGATCCGGGATGAACTCATGCAGCGCGTTGTGAACCGCGAGGACGAGCCGATCACGCCGTTTATCGACCGCATCCGCGAGCTGTATACGGACTTTGGCGTATCTACGGTGCTCGTGGCGGGAAGCTCCGGTTCTTATTTTCACAAAGCGGACTGTATCGTGCAGATGAACCAGTATGAGCCGTTTGAGATTACGGCGTTTGCGAAGGAGGAGGCGAGCCGTTTCCCGATGCCAAAGCAGGCAGCGCCGGAAAAGAGCACGCCGTCTTTTGCGCGCTACATCCGTCCGGACCGGGCGTTCCGTGAGGACGCGCGCATGAAATTAAAGACGATGGGACGCGACGGCATTTCCATTAACCATGATACGATCGACGTGCGCTATGTGGAGCAGCTTTCCGACACGGAGCAGCTCGCCGCGCTCGCATATATCTTAAAATACGCCGAGAGCCATGTGTTTGACGGGCGGCGCACATTGAAAGAGGCGGTGGACGTTGTCATGAAGGTGCTGGATGAGAAGGGGCTTGCCGTGGTCTGCGAGAGCAGTTATCTGCCCTGCGGGCTTGCCATGCCGAGAAGACAGGAGATTTTTGCCTGTGTGAACCGCTACCGGAAGATTATGCTGTAAGTACTTGCAGAGAGAAGAAAGTAGACTCAAACGATAGGAAAGATAGCGCGATGAACAATATATGTACGGCGGTACTGGCACATGTCGATGCCGGGAAGACAACTTTATCGGAGGCGCTTTTGTATGTGAGCGGCAGTATCAGAAAAGCGGGGCGCGTGGACAACGGCGACGCTTTTCTGGACACTTACGCCCTGGAGCGGGAGAGAGGCATTACGATTTTCTCCAAGCAGGCGGTGTTAAAGACCGAAGACGGGGCGATCACGTTGCTTGATACGCCGGGACATGTGGATTTCTCGGCGGAGATGGAACGCACGCTGGGAGTATTGGATTATGCGATTCTTGTTGTCAGCGGTGCGGACGGCGTGCAGAGCCACACGAAGACGCTCTGGCGGCTTTTGGAGCACTACAATGTACCTGTATTTCTTTTTGTGAACAAGATGGATCAGCCGGGGGCGGAGCGCGGGACGCTGCTTGCCGGATTAAAGCGCGGGCTGCATGAGAACTGTGTGGATTTCTCCGAGACGGACACGGAGGAGTTCTTTGAGAATGTCGCTATGTGCGAGGAGGGCGCGCTCGAGCAGTTCCTTAAGACCGGGGAGGTCGCGAAAGAGAGGATCAGACGGCTTATTTCTGACAGACAGCTTTTTCCGTGTTTTTTTGGTTCCGCGCTAAAGCTTACGGGCGTGAAGGAATTTTTGGACGGATTTCTCTATTATACCAGGCTGCCGGAATACGCCGCAGAGTTTGGCGCGAAGGTGTTTAAAATCGCGAGGGACGAGCAGGGAAACCGTCTGACGTATCTGAAGGTCACGGGCGGGAGCCTTAAGGTGAAGCAGAGTCTTCAGGGAATACGGCAGAGAGCAGTAAGCGGCGACGGCGGAGCATGGGAGGAAAAGGTGAACCAGATCCGCATTTATTCCGGCGAGAAATATGAGACGGCGGACGAGGTGCCTGCGGGCGGCGTCTGTGCAGTCACGGGTTTAACCGAGACATATCCGGGGGAGGGCTTCGGCGTGGAGGAAGCGTCCGTTCTGCCGCTGCTTGCTCCGGTGCTGACCTATCAGATTCTTTTGCCGGACGGGATGAATCCGTCAGTCATGCTGCCGAAGCTGCGTCATCTCGAGGAGGAAGAACCGCAGCTTCACATCGTCTGGAACGAGGCGTTAAAAGAGATACAGGTTCAGTTGATGGGCGAGGTGCAGATCGAGATCTTAAAGAGCCTTATAAAGGAACGCTTCGGCGTGGATGTGGAGTTCGGCGCGGGAAATATTGTATACAAGGAAACGATCGCAAATACGGTCGAGGGAGTTGGCCATTTTGAACCGCTGCGCCACTATGCCGAGGTACATCTTTTGTTGGAGCCGGGCGAGCCGGGCAGCGGGCTTGTCTTTGCGGCGGACTGCAGCGAGGACGTCCTCGACCGGAACTGGCAGCGTCTGGTACTTACCCACTTAAAGGAAACGGAGCATATCGGTGTGCTCACGGGCTCGGCGATCACGGACATGAAGATTACGCTGATAAACGGACGCGCGCATATAAAACACACGGAGGGCGGCGATTTCAGGCAGGCGACCTACCGTGCGCTGCGACAGGGGCTGATGTGTGCGGAGACGGTGCTTTTAGAACCGTACTATGACTTTATTTTAGAACTTCCGGAAGGTTCGGTAGGACGCGCGCTCAACGATATCGAGCGGATGAACGGGACAGTGGATTATCACGCGGATTCCTATGGGGATAGCGGAATTGCAGGCAGGCAGAGCGCAGACGCAGGACTACGGCGGATGGTCGGGAGCGCTCCGGCTGCCGCGATGCAGAATTATCAGCGCAAGGTCGTTGCCTATACGAAAGGGGCGGGACGGCTTACCGTGTCCTTAAAGGGCTATTTTCCGTGCCATAATACAGAGGAGGTCACGGAGAAAATCGCATATGACGCCGCGCGCGATACGGAGCATCCGTCGGATTCCGTGTTCTGTGCGCACGGCGCGGGCTTTCTTGTTCCGTGGGATCAGGTGAAGAATTACATGCATCTGCCGTACCGGATTTCGAATGAGGAAGAAAAGGAGATGTGGCAGCCAGACAAGCGGGTGCCGGAGGCTTCTAATTTTCACGGACAAAAGCCGGAAGAGGAAATGTGGATCGGCACGGAAGAGATTGACAGAATTCTCGCGCAGACATACAATGCTAATAAGCGGGATAAAGCGGCGTCTGCCGCGAACGGATGGAAAAGCAGAAAATCTGCAGGGACGGCGGCGGGGGAGGGAGCGGCCCCGGTTCGGCGAACCTATGAGAGAAAGCCCGTCACACCGGAATATCTGCTGGTGGACGGCTACAATATTATTTTTGCGTGGGAAGAACTGTCACAGCTTGCAAAGGACAATATTGACGGCGCGAGAGGACGACTGCTCGATATCATGTGCAATTATCAGGGGATCCGCGGGTGCGAACTGATCGTCGTATTTGATGCATACCGCGTGGCGGGACATCAGACGGAGATCCTTGATTATCACAACATCCATGTGGTGTACACGAAGGAAGCCGAGACAGCGGACGCGTATATCGAGAAGTTTGCTCACGAGAACGGCGCAAAGTACCGGGTCACGGTGGCGACCTCGGACGGTCTTGAGCAGATCATTATCCGCGGCGCGGGCTGTGCATTGATCTCGGCGCGTGAGCTGGAGCAGGAGGTAGGGGAGCGCAGCAGGCAGCTTTTGCAGGAGTATGACAGCAGGAAGGAACAGGGGAGAAGTTTTCTTGCAGAGAAGCTGCCAGAGCAGCCGTTTGATGCAGGGGATGAGAAGTGAGCAGGGGAGAAGTTTCCTTGCAGAGAAGCTGTCAGGGCAGCTGTTTGATGCAGGGGATGCGAAGTGAGCAGGAAAGGAGTCTTGCAGTATGAACAGAGAGGAAGAAGTAAAGCTGACACATTCAGGGATCCTTGCCAAGGATGGCAGGCGTTATGTTTCAGTGCGTTTTGAGCGGGGAGAGGACGTTGCGGAAGCGAGGCTTCCGGAGTGTAAGGTGACGAAGAACAAGGGATTTACCGAACAGGAGGTAGGAGGCCTTGAAGCTTATCTGGAGCGGGAAAATGATGCGATATTTGCCAAGGCGAAGGAAATCAATCCGATTCGAAGCCTGTTCTAAGCGGTGCGGCTGTCTGCTTCTTGCAATCATGCTTCTGTTATCAGTGCTGCTTCCGGGTGAAAGCGTGTGGGATGGGCAGAAGAATCAGCCGCAGGGAACGGTTTGGGAGAAGTATCCGGTGCAGTTCGAAGCGGAAAATACGTCCGTCATAGCCGCGCCCATGTACCGCAGGGCGGACGTTCAGGTCACAGGAAGAGAAATAAGCGGCGTGCGCAGCGCAGAGTCGATTGAGAGCAGAACAAATTATAAATACCGTAATCTGCAGCAGTTCAGACTGCTCATGTGGTGCCTGGCTGCCGCCTGCATTGCGGCGGTGCGGCTGTATTCGTTTGGAACAGCCCGACGCAGGAGACAGTGGGAGCTTATACCGCGAAGCAGAATGATCGTAGCTTACATATGCAGGGCGGACGGAAAGAAGAACGGTCTGGTATCCTCCATAAAATAAATCAATATTTTATGAGAGGATGAGAGGATATGAATATTTTTATATGGATTCTAATGATTGTTGGCGGAACAGCAGGATTGTTGTCCACGTTGTATCTTCTGGCTGCTATGCCGGTCATTTTCGGTTGGAAGGTGTACCGCAGCATCAAATACCGGATGAGTTTGTTTGACTGAGGAATAAAAGGGCTGTCGCACGAGTGCGCAGCCCTTTTGACAATGCCGGGCGGGAAAGGGAGTGTGTTATGTCACTGCGAAGGGACGCGGACGAGATTATCAGAGCTTCGATTCAGGCGGTATTGCCGGATGAGGCGGTAAAGAAAGCATTGGAAGGCAAAGACTTCGGCAGCGGAAAAGTGCGCATGGTAGCGGCAGGAAAAGCCGCATGGCAGATGGCGCATGCAGCCGCGGCAGACCTTGGTGACAGACTGGATGCCGGAGTCGTGGTAACCAAATACGATCATGTAAAGGGAGAAATACCGCGGGTGGTCTGCTTTGAAGCAGGCCACCCGGTTCCGGATGAAAATTCATTTCGCGGAACGCGGGCAGCTATCAAACTGGTAGAGAATCTAAGCGCCAGGGACACGGTGCTGTTTCTGGTTTCGGGAGGCGGTTCGGCATTGTTTGAGGAACCGCTTATATCGGGGGAGGAACTTTCCGATATTACCGGACAGTTACTTGCCTGCGGAGCGGATATCGTTGAGATGAACACGATCCGCAAACGGCTTTCAGCTGTAAAGGGAGGAAAGTTTGCAAAGCTCTGCGAACCGGCAAAGGTTTACAGTATCGTACTTAGCGATATATTGGGCGATCCGCTCGATATGATCGCATCAGGACCGGCTTACCCGGATTCCTCGACTTGCGGGCAGGCAGTTGCCATTGCAGAGAAATATCATTTAAAGCTTTCGGAAAAGGTCTGGAAGTTGTTGCAGGAGGAAACGCCTAAGGAACTTCATAATGTGGAGACGAACATTACAGGAAGTGTGCGAAACCTCTGTGCGGCAGCGGCGGTAAGCTGCAGGAAGCTGGGGTATCGTCCGGTCATATTGACAGACCAGTTAAATTGTGAGGCGAGAGAAGCAGGGGCCTTTCTTGCGGCGATCGCAAAGACTTATCAGAACAGCGAGGAGAGTATTGCCTTTCTTGCAGGCGGTGAGACAGTCGTGCATCTGACGGGAAAGGGAAAAGGCGGGCGCAATCAGGAGATTGCACTTGCAGCGGCAGAGGAGATCGCAGGGCTTTGCGATACGGCGGTATTTAGCATCGGAAGTGATGGAACAGATGGGCCGACGGATGCAGCGGGCGGTTATGTGGACGGGACAACACGCGAAGTTCTGTCGCAAAAGCATATTTCCATCTATGATGTGCTGCGGGAAAATGACGCTTATCATGCGTTAAAGCAGAGCGGCGGATTGATTATCACCGGAGCAACCGGAACGAATGTAAATGATGTGGCGGTGCTTCTGATAAAAAGAAAATAGAATATGGAAGAATATGTATGAAGCGCGCAGTGTCTGCACACAATAAAACAAAAAGGATTGGAGTGTGGCATGAAGACACTGCGTGATTTACATCAGGAGATTATAGAAAGGGAACAGAAAAGCGGCAGGGTTTTTCTCGAAGAACCGTTTCCGTACCAGATGGATTGTCTGCTGCACCCCGAAAAGTACGAAAAGAAGGAGCGGATGACGGCGGTCTGCGATATGGAGGCGCTTGCGGAGAACGAGGATTTGGCGGCAGTGGCGGGAGAGCTTGCCGATGAGGAAAAGAAGGTCTATGCGTTGATTGCTCCGGCGTTTATGGGACAGTTCGGGGAGAAGGTCGCTCCGGGACAGATCCGATCGGCATTAAAAGCGGCTGGCTTTGCGGGAATGGTCGAGGTGGCTGTTTTTGCGGATATTCTGACACTGAAGGAGGCGTTGGAGTTTGACAAGCATGTCGTCAGCAAAAGTGATTTTCAGTTGACGAGCTGTTGCTGTCCGGTGTGGATTGCCATGATCCGCGGCATCTATGGGGAACTTGTACCGCATATGCCGGGAGCCGTCTCACCGATGATTGCCGCCGGGCGCGCAGTCAAGAAAATTTACCCGGGAGCCGTCACGGTATTTGTAGGTCCCTGCCTTGCTAAGAAGAAGGAGGCGAAGGAGCCCGATATTGCGGATGCGGTCGATTATGTGCTGACTTTTCAGGAGATCAAGGAGTTGTTTGACGCGGCGTCTATAGCTCCTCGGGAAATGGAGGAGGACGAGAAGGTTCATTCTTCCCGTGCGGGCAGAATCTACGCGCGGACCGGGGGCGTCAGCGAAGCGGTGCAGAAAACGGTCATGCAGCTTCATCCGGACCGTGAGATTATGGTGCATCCGGTGCAGGCGGACGGCGTGAAGGCGTGCAGGCAGATGATCGAGGACATCCGTGCCGGGAAAATAGAAGCAAATTTCTTCGAGGGGATGGCATGTCAGGGCGGCTGTGTCGGCGGACCAAAGGCGCTGCTTGCGAATGAGGAGGGCAGAGAGCTTGTGAACCGTTACGGTGATGAGGCGCTCTATCAGACGCCGCTTGAGAATCCTTATGTGATAGAGCTGATCGAAAAGCTCGGTTTTTATACGGTGGAAGACTTTCTGGAAAAGAGCGATATCCTAACGCGCGATTTCGGAGGTCACGCATAGCGGGAAACGTCTGTTGGACAGTGAAGCGACGCTCCTTAAGCTTTCGCAGGTCGTTTTGCGAGGAATGTAATTTGTCTAAACGCAGACGACGTTTCCGTTGCCTGCGCGGGAAGTTCGTGTTAAAATGAACGGCAGAGGTTTTATGGAAAAGGAGAGAAAGCATGCTGCCAGAGGACTTTGTAAACCGGATGAAGGAAATGCTTGGGGAAGAATATCCCGCATTTTACGAGAGCTATGAGAAGCCACGTTATCAGGCGCTGCGCGTCAATCCGCTGAAAGCGGAAAGCAGGAAATTCGACGCGATAGCGCCGTTTTCGCTTGCGCCGGTTCCGTGGGCGGCAGACGGGTTTTATTATGCAGCTTCGGATACGCCCGGCAGACATCCGTATCATGAGGCGGGGGTATATTATATTCAGGAGCCGAGCGCGATGGCCCCGGTGGAATATCTGACGCTGCCGCTTGCGGCGGAGCAGACGGCTGCGGCGGCAGGCGCGGACGCAGGGCGTAGAGACGGTGCAGATAACGGAAAGTCTGTCGTAGTGGGAGATGGGGAGCGCATTTTAGATCTCTGTGCTGCGCCGGGCGGAAAGAGTACGCAGATTGCCGCGGCAATGCGGGGAAACGGAATCTTAGTCAGCAATGAGATTCACCCGGCGCGTGCGAAGATACTCTCAGAGAATATGGAACGTATGGGAATTTGCAATGCGATGGTCACAAATGAGACGCCGCAGCATTTAGCAGAGCATTTCACAGAGTACTTCACAAGGATTCTGGTGGATGCGCCATGCTCCGGCGAGGGGATGTTCCGCAAGAATGAGGAAGCATGCGGGCAATGGAGCCTTGATAACGTGAGGCTGTGCGCGGACAGGCAGGATGAAATCTTAGATTGTGCGGCGACTATGCTCTCGCAGGGCGGACGGCTTGTGTATTCGACGTGTACGTTTGCTCCTGCGGAGAACGAGGGAAGTGTCAGCCGTTTCCTTGACAGACACCCGGAATTTTATATTGAGAAGGTTGCGCCTGCGGAGGGAATGGCACCGGGCGTGCCTGCGTGGGGCGATGGGCGGGCAGAGCTTTTGGCTACGATCCGCCTGTGGCCGCACCGTCTCCACGGCGAAGGGCATTATCTGGCGGTTCTGCGAAAATCCGGCAGTCTTGGAAACGATTCCGGTTATGCGGCAAACGGGGAGGAGAACGGCATTTTGGCGCGCGACATAAAGACACCGGGAAAAGGGTGCGTGGAGTATCTGGAATTTGCAGAGACATCGTTTACGAAAGCAGGTATGAAAAGGTTTGCTTACGAAGGGGCAAAATATATAAAGTTCGGCGATCAGCTTTATCTGGTTCCGCAGGGAATGCCGTCGGTCAAAGGGCTTAAGGTGCTAAGACCGGGGCTTCACCTCGGTACGGTGAAGAAGGGACGGTTTGAACCGTCACACGCCCTTGCGCTTGCCGCGAAGACGGGGGAGGTATTACATACGGCGGATTTGCCGGCGGACAGCAGGGAAATCCGTGGTTATCTAAACGGAGAAACATTTCCGGCAGAGGGGGAGAAGGGCTGGTATCTTGTAACAGTGGATGGTTACAGCGCGGGCTGGGGTAAGCTTACGGGCGGTGTGATGAAGAACCATTATCCGAAGGGACTGAGGAAGCAGCTGTAGAAAATAAGATTTGGGAAAGGCGTGGCGGCATGGGCGATGACAGCGGAAAACGCATATACATAGAGAGCAGGCTTTGGACCTTGCTGACCAGTGAGTTTTTGGAGAACGTCAAAAGCAGGTATCATTATGAGGAAAAGGACATGCCTCTGCTTCGCAGTGTAGCTGCTGATATGGCGGGGTGTATGCGCCGGCAGGAGAGTGTGTACCTTGTGTATGATGAGGAGCGCGGCGCGCAGGGGGATTCCGTCATGCGGGGCGATGAAAGAGACGATGGGGAGGAACAACACATGACCGCGACAGTCATCATGACGCTTGGAATCGGTGTTGATCTTCTGCAGGAGCGTTACCAGAGCACGGGACGCATGCTTGAGAGCTATATGGTCGAGAGCATTGGCGGCGAGCTTTTGATGCAGGGCTATAAGGTGCTTTCGGGATGGGTGCAGGAGCATTCCCGATATTATGTGACGGCGCAGCACTTCTTTGGCGAGGATGTGCGCTACCCGCTTGCGCAGATGCCCGGGGCACTTGCACGTGCCGGACAGACAAGGGTCTCCTGCAATGACGGTTTTTGTCTGAAACCCAAAAAGAGCGTTGTGTATGAGATTGAGTTGTCAGAGAATCAGGACAGGAAAGGCGGATGTATAGAGCCTTGTGCGGTATGCAGCAGACGGGAGGTGTGCAGCGTGCGCAGCAAGGAGATTCCGATTTAAAACAGCCGGTATGTGCAGGTGTAAAAAATGATTGGAAAGTAAGACAAACCCTGCTATAATGAAAAGTAATTGGGTATATATTTGACAGGAGCGTACGGATGGGAGAAAAAAAGGCAATTAAGGAACAGAAAATAATCGAGAACGTACTGAAGTCCGAACTGGATTTTATTACTTATGTGGATGCTGATACCGGAATATATCACACGATTATCACCAACGAGGAAACGGATGTAACGCCGCCGACTTATGGGGATTACGCAGAGGTAAATGAGGTGACGATTCCAAAGTTTGTGCATCCGGACGATCAGGAGGAGTGCGCAAGGGCGCTTCTGCTTTCGAATATCGTAGAGGAGCTTTCCGGTAAGGATCACATTGTGGTTCCATACCGGCTGTTATGCGGTTCTTCTTACCGGAGGAAGGAACTTAGTATCTATTATCACGGCGGCGACAGAAAGACGATCGTGATGGTGCGGCGTGATGTGACGGACAGTTACGAGGAAGAGCAGCGCCAGAATGAGAGGCTGTATTATGCGCTTATGGATGCCAGACATGCCAATCAGGAGAAGAATGAGTTCTTAGAGCGCATGAGCCATGAGATTCGCACGCCGATGAATTCGATTATCGGGCTTTCTTATTTGACGAAAGAATACGCGGACAATGAGAAACAGGTACTTGAGAACCTGGACAAGATTAATAAATCGGCGCATTTTCTGCTTTCCTTTATTGATGATATACTGAATCTCTCGCAGATCGAGAGCGGAAATGTGGCAATGGTACAGCAGGATGTGGAGTTTGAGAATTTTCTCACAGATATTGCGCGCAAGGTGCAAAAATGGGCCAGACCGAAGCAGATCACGTTTGCGATGGAGAGACGGGGAGCCTTTGACAGAGAATACAGCTTTGATGGGGAGAAGCTTGGCAAGGCGCTGCTCAACATGCTTGAGAATGCAATAAAGTATACCAGGCAGGAAGGTCGGGTGGATTTTATTGTCGAACGGCTCTATGATTCTGAGGGGGAGGCGACAATCCGCTTTGAGATACGCGATAACGGGATCGGTATTGAGGAGTCCTTTCTTCCGTATATCTATGATCCGTTTGAGCAGGAGGACGAGCATGGCACGACGTTAAACGGCGGTACGGGTCTGGGGCTTTCCATTGCGCGTAATATCATAGAATTTATGGGCGGCAAAATCGATGTGTACAGCGAAAAGGGAAAGGGTTCGACTTTTGTTGTTACGGTGACGCTGCAGAAAGTCGCAGATTATGAGATGAGTCTTCGCAAGCAGAGCAAGCTGGAGAATCTGGATTATGACTTTTCCGGGAAGAGGGCGCTCCTTGTGGAGGATAACGAAGTTAATATTGAGATTACGAGAAATATTCTGAAGCATAAGAATCTTGAGGTCGAGGTCGCAGTTAACGGTGAGGAGGGCGTGAATGCCTTTCTTATGCATGAGCCAGGGTATTATGACGTTATATTGATGGACATTCGCATGCCGGTCATGGACGGTCTGACAGCGACAAAGAAGATCAGGAACGCAGAGCGTGAAGACGGCAAAAAAATACCGATTATTGCTATGACGGCGAATGTTTTTGAGGAGGATGTGAGAAAGTCCTTCGAGGCAGGAATGGATGCGCATTTGAGTAAGCCGGTAGATATCAAGCAGATGTATTTTGTGCTGGATGGCATGATATATGGGTGATACCGCAGTACGGACGGGATATGGTGGCATACCCCGTCTTTTTACTCGATAGGAAATACTGTATTGCGGAGAATCCGGCAGAGCCGGATTCTATTTTTGTGCAATATGGAGTGATGTTATTCTCTGGAACTTTTTGTCGAATGCTGTAGAAGAACAAAGATAAAGGTCGCAGAGGTAAAAGAATCGTCAATTATTGTAGGGAAAATACAAAGAAATATGATATATTTATAAACAGTACGGTATATGTTAGGACTTGGCAGAATCGGAAATGGGGTTAAATGGATGAAAGAAAGAATAATCATGTTGGTGGCGGATGATGTGGCAGTAAACCGGGCATCCTTTAAAGCGATGTTTGATCAGGAGTACGAGGTGTTGGAAGCGGAGAATGGAAAGGAAGCCTTGGAGATATTGGGAAGACAGAAGGTAGACATCGTGATTTTGGATGTTCATATGCCGGTGATGAGCGGGAGTGATGTGTTGGGCAGGATGAAGGCAGATCCGGATCTTCGGGATATACCGGTTGTGGTGAAGACAACGACCGATGAGAATATGGAAGTGGAGATGCTTAAGAAGGGAGCGGATGACTTCATCTTTTCCCCCTGCGAACCCGAGGTTGTCATCAATCGTGTGAAAAATATTGCGACGCGCTACGTGGGAGGCAAGAAACTGCTGGAACGACGGTTGGAGGAAGAGCGTCATTTAAGTACGGTCAGGGAGCATCTGATTACACGTATCGCACAGGAAGCGAAGGATGATGTGTGCGCGATTGAAGCGCTTTGCGGCGGGAAGGCGGCAGAAGGAAATCCCGGGATAGAAGAGATTTTCGGGAAAATTCTTGAGCGGACCGAGCATGTAAGGATGATGACGGCAGGCATTTTAGAGGAGCAGCTTGCGAGAGTGTCCGGCAATCCGGACAAGCAGGATCCTTTCCAGCTCTGCGGGGTGGTTGCGGAGACGACGGGAGAGTGTAAGGCGGCTTGTGAGGAACG
Source organism: Roseburia hominis (assembly GCA_021771815.1). Lineage (GTDB taxonomy): Bacteria > Bacillota > Clostridia > Lachnospirales > Lachnospiraceae > Roseburia > Roseburia hominis_A. The sequence continues at coordinate 35,116 of JAETOE010000028.1, read as the reverse complement.
CGGGATCCGTCTGCAGGTAAAGGGCGGAGAGATTTTCTGTGATAACCTGATCGGGGACGGAAAACGTTTAAAGCAGATCTGGAGCAGACTTTTGCGGAAGGCTTACGTCAACACAGAGCCGGGAGGAAGTATCTGTACGACATATACGGAGCGAAACGGAGAGGACGGAGGAATCGAACTTGAGATTACGGTTCGCGGAATGATAGACAGCCGGGAGGAATACCCTATCATCAAGAGTCTCGTAGAGCTGATGCGGGGGTCTATGGAAGTAGTAAGTGAATATGGCGGGCAGATTCTCTGTAAGATCACACTTCCGTTCGGAGAGGGAAAGGAAGCATCTGTCGAGAAGAAAAGCTTTGATCGTCTAAAGACGATCGTTCTGGATGATAATGAGGTGACAAGAGATTATCATGCGTCGATGTTGGCGCGGCTCGGTATTTCCTGCGAAATTGTAACGAACAGCGCGGATGCGGTACAGTTGATTAAGAAGGCGTATCTGCGGGGTAAGAGCTATGATATCTGTTTTGTGAACTGGTATATGACGGGTGGAGAGGACACGATCCGGGAGATCCGCAGTATCTGTCCGTCCGAGCGGATGATCATCACCTGTTCGACCAGCGATAAGGAGCAGGATGAGGAGCGCATGTGTCTTGCGGGAGTGGATTATGTGATGGAGCGTCCGGTCTACCACGCGTCGATGTATCATTTCCTGACAGGCGTCTGCGGGAAATAAAACGTGCATAAAATAGCTGTCTGATGTCAACACTAGGATTGGTAAGTCAATCAGATATGGAGGTGTGACATGGGTCAGATATCAGAAAAGGAACTGTCAGCGTTAAATGACCTGCTGACCGAGGAGGAACTATTGATCAAGAAGTTCAAGATGCTTGCGGAGCACACGGAGGATCAGGAAATCAGTGCTAAGTTCACAGAGATTTCCAATCAGCATCAGGGACATTTTAACGCGCTGTATGCGCAGCTTGGTTGAGAACCGGACAGGAGGATGTGATGACAGAGCAGATTTATACAGACAAAGAGATTCTGGGAGACGCGCTGACTGCAGAAAAGACAGCGACGAACAACTACAATACATTTGCAAATGAGTGTGTGCATGACGGTGTGAGAGACGCCATTCTTCACTGCCTCGAGCAGGAGCATGCCATTCAGGAGAATGTATTCAACATGATGCACCAGAGAGGGTATTACCCGACGCCGGATGCAGAGGCGAACAAGGTGCAGAGCGCGAAGCAGAAGTTCGCGCAGTGTGTAAAAAGCGTATAGGTAAGCGAAGATGAAGGAGAGCGGTGAAACAGCCGTTCTCCTTTTTTGGTATAAAGAAAAATAGATACCTTATTTAAAATTTTGTACCTGAAAATCAGAATACGGATACGGCATAATAATATCAGAAAATCGAAAAACGTGGTTGTGAAGGGATTTTTATAAAATGGGTTTATCACAAGAGGATAAGATTGGGGGATTCTTAGCATGAAGAAATATTTACAGGCGGGAGTGGTCGGGATCATGTGTCTGGCGCTCGCAGGAGCCGGTATGACGACGGGAGAGAGAGAAAAGGACATGGAGATTAGGGATTATCACAATGAACTGTTTGGCGAAAATGTATATTTGTTCTCGCCGGAGGATGATCCGGGTGAGGTGAATCGGATATTGGAGGACATCTATGAACGGCAGGAGGAGAATCAGTTCGGCGGGGAGCGGTATGCCGTTTACTTTATGCCGGGCGTGTATGAGGAGGATATCGGGGTGAACGTCGGCTTCTACACACAGGTGGCGGGACTTGGCGAGCTGCCGGCCGATACGAGGATTCCTGGTCTGCAATGTACGGCTGCATGGCTTGGGGATGATCCGAATAATCACAATGCCTGCTGTAATTTCTGGAGAGGCGTGGAAAATATCGAGATCGGAAGCAACACCATGTGGGCGGTGTCACAGGCTACTTTTATGCGCCGGACACAGATAGACGGCGCATTGTTTCTCCATGATAATTACGGGTGGTGCAGTGGAGGATTTCTCGCGGATTCCAACACGGAGCTGATGACCGATTCCGGTTCACAGCAGCAGTGGCTGTCACGCAATTGTAACTGGAAGGCATGGATGGGATCGAACTGGAATATGGTCTTCGTGGGCACAGAGGAGGGCAAGACGCCGGAGGGCAGATGGCCGGCAATCCCTTATACGGAGGTGGAAGAGACGCCGGTGATACAGGAGAAACCGTTTTTGATCTATGACGAGGAAGCGGGCTATCAGGTCTATGTTCCAAAGGTGCGGGAGAATGCGGCAGGCGTATCATGGCAGAACGGGGTCAAAGGAGAGAAAATTCCGATCCGTGAATTTTACGTTGCCAAGGCGGGAGACGACACGGCAGAGACAATGAATGCCGCGCTTGCCAAGGGGAAGCATCTGCTGCTTACGCCCGGTATCTATGAGTTAGAAGAGGCGCTTGTTGTAACGAATCCGAATATGATCGTACTGGGGATGGGGCTTGCCACACTGAAGCCCGTAAACGGCAATGCATGTATAGAAACGGCGGATGTCACAGGGCTTATTATAGCGGGAATCCTGTTCGACGCGGGGGAGACGGAGTCCGGACAGCTTCTCGTAGTGGGCGATCCGGCTTATGCTTCGAAAGAGCCGATGAAAACGCAGGAGAAAACTGCGATTGCTAAAGAGAAGACCGCAGCAGCCGGGGAGAAGAACGACAGAACGTTTATCACGCTTTCGGATCTGTTTTTTCGGGTAGGGGGAGCAGAGACAAAGCAGCCGGCGAAGGCAAAGTGCTGTGTTACGATTCACAGCAGCAATGTTGTCGGAGACAACTTCTGGGTATGGCGGGCGGATCACGGGGATATGGTCGCCTGGGATAAAAATACCGCCGATACGGGAATTGTGGTAAACGGAGATAACGTAACGATATACGGGCTGATGGTGGAGCATTTTGAAAAATATCAGACCGTGTGGAACGGACAGAACGGCAGAGTGTATATGTACCAGAGCGAGATTCCTTATGATGTGCCGGGTCAGGCGGCATGGAAGAGTCATGACGGGGCTGTGGACGGGTATGCATCCTTTTTCGTGGCGGATGAGGTGGAACAGTTCGAGGCATGGGGACTTGGCATATATTTATACAACAGGGACACTGCGGTCAATCTGCATTCGGCAATGGAGATACCGGACCGCGAGGGCGTGAAGGTACATAATATCTGCACGGTCATGCTGACGGGCTATCCCGGTATGGAGCATGTCATCAATGACAGCGGAGAAGCGGTGACGGCGGCGGGACAGCGGCAGGTCATCTGCGAGTATGAGAACGGCATACAAAAATAGAAGATGAATCGAAAAAAAGATACCTCTCTAAAAAAAGGTATCTTTTTTTGATTCCCCTCTTTTTTATAGAATGGCAGTAGAAAGGGAAAAGGAGGAGTATAACATGGAATCATATCGTATCCTTGATGAGAAAGGAACGTTTACATTAGAGAAGCCGGAAAATTACAGCGGGCTTTATTTCCCGTTAGCGGGTGAGCAGGGAATGAAAAGCGCCATAGCGCCGAACCTGGGCGGAGACTGCAAGCTTGATCAGAACAGCTTTCTGCTTGAACCTGTAAGCATCGAGAATCTGCATAACAATCGTAGCACGAGAAATTTCTGGTGTCATGTGAAACAGCGCGGGAGCTGGTCGGTGACGGGTGCGTCGGCGGAGGAGACGGCAAAGCGTTTTACGGATTGTCAGGATAAGAGCTGGCTTACCGCGGGGCTGATGTGGCAGACCGTAACGCGCAGATCGGATAAATACCAGCTTGAGGCGGAAGTCACCTCCTTTGCGGCGGTGGATGAAAATGTGGAAATCATGTATGTGAAGCTTCGCAACGCAGGGAATATGCGTGTGGATTTTACGCCGACCGCAGCAATCCCGATATACGGCAGAAGCGCGGATAACCTAAGAGATCACAGACATGTGACGTCTCTGCTGCACCGTATAACGACGACGGAGAACGGCGTACTTGTAACGCCGACCTTATCCTTTGACGAGAGAGGACACCAGAGAAATAATAAGACGTATTTTGTCTGCGGTTATATGAAAGACGGCAGGACTCCGGTCGATTTCTATCCGTCGGTGGAGGATTATATCGGTGAGGGCGGAAGCTTTGACTGTCCGCGAGCCGTAATCGAAGACCGCGCGGGCATTCCGGCGGGAAGCAGCCTTGCAGGGACGGAAGCGATGGGCGGGCTGCGTTTCCCGGAGGTTTCACTTCTGGCGGGTGAGAGTACAAGCTTTACGATTGTGATGGGAATCACGGAAGAGCCGGAGAAGATACCGGAAATCACAGAGCGTTATCGGACAAAAGAAAAGACGGAGGCAGAACTTTTGCGGGTAAAGGACTACTGGCAGAAGAAGGTAAATGTCTCCTGTCACACCGGGGATCAGAGGTTTGACGCATTCATGTATTGGGTGAGCTTTCAGCCGATCTTAAGAAGAATTTTCGGCTGTTCGTTCTTGCCGCACCATGATTACGGCAAGGGCGGAAGAGGCTGGAGAGATCTCTGGCAGGATTGTCTGGCGCTGCTTTTGATGAACCCGGATGGGGTCCGTGGGATGCTGCTTGACAACTTTGGCGGCGTCCGCATGGACGGAAGCAATGCGACGATCATCGGAAGCAGACCGGGAGAATTTGTCGCAGACCGCAATAACATCACGCGCGTATGGATGGATCACGGCGTATGGCCGCTTATGACGACGAAGCTTTATATCGATCAGACCGGGGACATTGGGATTTTAGAGGAGGAGATCGCCTACTTTAAGGATAAGCAGGCGGCAAGAGGAACGAAAACCGATACGGATTGGAACGAAGAATACGGATGTATGCAGAAGACGAAGCAGGGCGTAGTCTATAAGGGAACCGTCTTAGAACATCTGCTGATTCAGAACCTCACCGCGTTCTACGAGGTGGGGGAGCACGGACATATGAGATTGCGCGGGGCAGACTGGAACGACGCGCTTGACATGGCGAAGGAGCGCGGCGAGAGTGTGGCGTTCACCAACGCGTATGCGGGCAACTTAAGTGATCTTGCAGAATTGGTGGAGGCGCTCGCAAATGAGCGGAAGAACAGAACCGGTCAAAAGGCGGCGGAGGATAAGGAAATCTGGGCTACGGTTACGATTTCAAAGGAACTTATCACGCTGCTTACCGACGATCCGGCGCTGTATGATTCCATTGAAGAAAAGCAGCGGCTTCTTGCGCAGTACATGGATACCTGCATCCACGATATTGATGGTGAGAAGGCAGAGATTTTTGTGACAGAGCTTGCAGCAGGCTTAAGGCACAAGGCGGAGTGGATCAGAGAGCATATCAGGAAGACAGAGTGGGTAGAGGATGCGGAAGGCAACGGATGGTTCAACGGCTACTATGACGATCACGGTGAGCGCGTGGAGGGAGAATTTGATTCGGGCGTGCGCATGATGCTGACCGGGCAGGTCTTTTCTGTCATGGCAGGCACGGCTTCGGATGATCAGATTGCGAAGATTGCAAAGAGCGCTGACCGTTATCTCTATAAGAAGGAACTCGGCGGCTACCGGCTGAACACGGATTTTGGCGAGGTAAAGCTCGATCTGGGCAGAATGTTCGGATTTGCATACGGAGAGAAAGAAAACGGGGCGGTATTCTCCCACATGGCGGTGATGTACGCGAACGCGCTCTACGGCAGAGGATATGCAAAGGAAGGCTACAAGGCGCTTGCAGCGCTCTATGAGCAGGCGATGGACTTTGAGCGCAGCCGTATCTATCCGGGAATCCCGGAGTACTTTAACGGCAGGGGAAGAGGACTTTATCATTACCTGACCGGAGCGGCAAGCTGGTATATGCTGACGGTCATCACGCAGATGTACGGCGTCAGGGGAGAGCTTGGAAATCTTATGATAGAGCCGAAGCTTCTAAAGGAACAGTTCGATGCAAATGGAGAAGCTTGTCTGCAGCTTGACTTTGGCGGAAAGCATTGGAACATCTGTTACCGCAACGCCGGGGCGAAGGAGTACGGAGAGTACCGGATTGCAGGCGTGACGTTGGACGGTGAGGAACTTGCCATGGAGAATATCGCGACGGAGACAGTACAGCGCGGCGTTATGCGAGACGGTGCGTCAGAGGCCGCACAGTGCGGCGTCAAACGGGACGGCGCGGCAGTGGAACTGCCGGAGAGGCTGATTGCAGGGCTTACGGCAGACGGGACGCATCAGCTTGAGATTACGCTCCTGTAGGGACAAAAACGGTAAGAGAGGGACGGCATCAGCCAGAAAATAGAAGAATGAGAGGACAGAGAAGATGATAAGACAGTCAGACAATTTTATGATGAAAAATTATGGAAGGGAGTCCACCTTTGCAAGCTTTCTTCCGGGAATCTCCGGGATCCGCGGCATTCCGATCTGGTGCTATTATGTGAATCGCGGGCAGTGCGTGGTAAGCTTTGGCGTTGACAACAAGGATCATGCGATCATGGAATTCTATCCGGCGCACCAGGCGTATCAGAATGTCAAGACGACAGGTTTTCGCACATTCCTTAAGAAAAACGGGGTCGTGACGGAGGCGTTTTCGGACGAGACGGTTCCCCACTGTATGCAGATTGCCGCAAACGGACTTGAGATCGAGGAGCGGAATGAGGCGACGGGGATACTTACGCATGTGACCTATTTTACACTGCCGGGGGAGAACCTTGGAGCGTTGGTGCGCAAGGTCTGCGTACAGAATATCTCTCAGGAGACGATGCGGCTTGAACTCCTCGACGGTATGCCTGCCGTCATTCCTTACGGGGTGGGAATTGACAGCATGAAGAATATGGGACAGACGGCAAAGGCGTGGATGCAGGTCGAGGACAGCGGGACGGGACTGCCGTATTTCAGAGTGCGCGCCAGCATGGATGATACCGCTGCGGTCACGAAAATCGAGGGAGGCAATTTTACCGCGGGTACGCTTTCCGACGGTAAGCTGCTTGTGCCGATCGTCGATCCGATGCTGGTGTTCTCCTATGATACCTCCATGCGCAGGGCGGTGGGCTTTGAGGAGAAGCCTCTCGCAGAGCTTTCGCTGATGGAGCAGATTACGACAAACCAGCTTCCGTGCAGCTTCTACGGCGTGGAGCGGGAACTTGCGGCAGGGGAGAGCATAACGCTCTATGAGATGATCGGTCAGGTGGAGAGAAAAGAGCTTCTGGAGAGCTTTTTTGCAGAGAAAAAGGACTGCGATTACTTCGAGACGAAGAAAAGAGAGGCGGATGAGCTGGTAAAAGAGCTTTGCGCCGGAATCGACACACACACGGCGTCCGCGGATTTTGACGCTTACTGTAAATATACCTATATGGATAACGTTCTAAGAGGCGGCTATCCGATGCGGCTTGGCAGCAATAAAATATTTTATGTTTATTCCAGAAAGCACGGAGATTTAGAGCGGGATTACAATTATTTTTCCATGCTGCCGGAGTTCTATTCCCAGGGCAACGGCAATTTCCGGGATGTGAATCAGAACCGCAGATGCGATACCTTTTTCGCGCCGTTTGTAGGAAGAGAGAATATCAAGGAATTTTATAGCCTGATCCAGTTGGACGGCTACAACCCGCTCGGTGTGGAGAAGTTGACCTACCAGTTGAAGCCGGAGACGGCAGGACAGTTGTTTGAGGGGCTGGATAAGGCGAAGAAGGAGGAACTGACCGCGTTTACCACAAAGGCATTTACGCCGGGGGCGCTCTGCCGCAAGATGGAGGCGGTGTTCGGCGACGCATGGAATGAATCGTTGTTCTTCCAGATCATTGATTTTTCGGAGAGTCTTGTGAACGGGAACTTCGGAGAAGGCTACTGGAGCGATCACTGGACCTATAATCTGGATCTGATTCTGGATTATCTGGAGATTTTCCCGGAGCAGGAAAGGGAGATGCTCTATGAGGAGGATTATACCTGTTTCCTTGCACAGGTGAATGTTAACCGCCGGATGGCGCGCTATGCGGAGACGGAAAATGGTCTGCGCCAGTACCATGCGCTAAACGAGGCCACCAGACGCGATACGCAGGAGAAGCTTGTGCGCACGGAGTACGGCAAGGGCGAAATTCTTCATATGTCTTTATTTGAGAAACTCGTGCTCCTTTGTGCGATGAAGTTCGCGACGCTTGACGCTTACGGAATGGGTGTCGAGATGGAGGGCGGAAAGCCGGGCTGGTATGACGCCCTAAACGGCATGCCGGGGATGTTCGGCTCCTCCATGGCGGAGACTTACGAGCTTTGTCGGATGTTAGAGTACACCGTCGGAGCGCTGCAAAAATATCCGGGCGAAATCCGCGTGATCGAGGAACTGGGATGTCTGATCGACGAGCTGCATCTGATCTGCCGCATTGAGGGAGAGACGTTAAAGACACAGGATATGGTGCTCTCCTTCTGGAACAGGATCAACGATGTAAAGGAAATGTACCGGGATAAGACCTTCAGCGGAATTTCCGGCAAAAAGATGAGTTTTTCCTCAGGGAATCTGGCGGAGGTACTTGGAAGCTTTCTTACAATTGTAAAGCTGGGAATTGCAAAGGCGGTAAAGCTCGGCGGCGGCATTTGCCCGACGTACTTTACCTATGAGGTGCCAAGATATGAAGTGACGGCAGAGGGCATCCGCCCGCTGGCATTTACCGTGAAACCTGTGCCGTATTTTCTGGAGGGGCCGGTGCGATACTTAAAGCTTAACGAGGAGAAGGAGACAAAGCGCGCGCTGTATGAGCATGTGAAGAACAGCGATCTCTATGATACGAAGCTGTCGATGTACAAGGTCAACGCTTCTTTGCAGGACGCTTCCTTCGAGCTGGGGCGCGCGCGGGCATTCACGCCGGGGTGGCTGGAAAACGAGTCGATCTGGCTGCACATGGAGTACAAATATCTCTTAGAACTTTTGCGCAGCGGACTTTATACGGAGTTTTTCGAGGATTTTCACAATGCGGCAGTGCCGTTTTTAGACCCGAAGGTATACGGCAGGAGCATCTATGAAAATTCATCGTTTATCGCAAGCAGCAAGAATCCGAATCAGGCATACCACGGCAAGGGTTTTGTGGCGCGTCTGAGCGGTTCTACGATCGAGTTCATCAGCATGTGGAAGCTGATGATGTTCGGTTCCCATATTTTTACGGTGAAGAATGGAGAACTTGCGTTTTCGCCGGAGCCTGCAGTGCCTGCTTATCTGATACCGGAAAACGGCATTCTGGAGACGACGATGCTTTCCGGTGTAAAGGTGAACTATCATTTTGCGGACGTGAAGGATTACATTCCGGGCGGCTATGAGATAAAGGGGATGAAGTTCCTTTACCATAACGGAACCGTGGCGGATACGAAGCTTTCCTATGCGCAGGGAACGCTTGCAGAGGATATCCGTAAGGGCAGGGTGGCAGAGATTATAATAGAAATCGGCTGACGGTACGGAAATCTGCCGGAACAAGAAGAAAGAAACGGAGGAAGCTAAATGAGTCGGATCACAGTGATCACAACAGATGGAAAACAGGGGCGTTTTTGGGAAGAACAGAAGCTCGAGCGGAGGGAGATGACGGACTGCATGCATGTGGTGAATGTCTGCCCGGACGTGGAGTACCAGACATTCCGCGGCTTTGGCGGCGCTTTTACGGAGGCGGCGGCACATATTTACGGACAGATGAGCGAACCAAAGAAACAGGAAATCATGGAAGCGTACTATGGCAAGAGCGGGCTGCGCTATAACATGGGGCGCATCCATATGAATAGCTGCGACTTTGCCCTTGGCAATTATACCTATATTGAGGAGGGCGATGCAGAACTTAAGACTTTTGATATCAGCCATGATAAGGCGGAGATTCTTCCGATGATTGCAGACGCCAAAAAGACGCACAGCCTGTCCGGGATGCAGGAAACAGATAAGGCAGGAATCAAATTCCTCATGTCCCCGTGGTCGCCGCCGGCTTTTATGAAGACCAACGGAGAGATGAATCATGGCGGGAAATTAAAGCGCGAATATTATCAGACATGGGCAGATTATTTTGTGAAATTTATCCGCGCCTACCGAAGCGAAGGCGTGGATATCCGGTGGCTGACGGTACAGAATGAGCCGATGGCAGTGCAGACATGGGATTCCTGCGTTTATACGTCCGCAGAGGAAGGAATGTTCGTAAGGGATTATCTGGGACCGACCTTAGAGCGTGAAGGACTTTCCGACGTCGGAATCTTTGTGTGGGATCACAATAAGGAGGAGGCTTATCAGAGATTTCGGGAAGTGGTTGCCGATGAGGAGACGAGAAAGTATGTGGCGGGCGAAGCGGTGCACTGGTATACCGGCGATCATTTTGAAACGCTTGAGATGGTGCGAAGGAAATATCCCGAAATGGAGATTTTCTTCTCCGAGGGCTGCGTGGAGTACTCGCGTTTTGCGGATTCCGGTGAGGTGCAGAAGGCGGAAATGTATGCGCATGACATCTTAGGCAATTTAAATGCCGGAATCAGTGCTTCGCTGGACTGGAATCTGCTCCTGGACAGTGAGGGCGGGCCGAATCATGTTGGGAATTTCTGTGCGGCGCCCATCATGTGCGACGAGAAGGCTGATACCTATGAGAAGCGGCTTTCCTACTATTATATCGGACATTTCAGCCGTTACATCCGGGAGGGCGCGGTGCGCATCGGCACGAGCCGCTATACCGACGCGATCGGGGTCACAGGCTTTGTAAACCCGGACGGCGAGCGCGTAGTGGTACTCCTCAACCAGTCGGAGAAAGAACAGGAATATACCCTGCGGGAAACGGGAAAAGGCATATGCGGTAAGCTTGCGCCGCACACCATAGAGACCATCTGTTATTACGACTAAAAAAAAGACACCTTTTTAAAATTCGAATCATTTCTTGGGATGAATATCCCATATATAATTCAATTATCAACAGGAAACAAAGGTGTTGAATCCAAAAGAAGGAGAATAAGGAGGATATTTTTATGAATTGGAAGAAGGCAGTATCGGTATTACTTGTCAGTGCAATGGCGCTTTCAGTGACGGCTTGTGGGGATGATTCACAGACGGGAAACAGCGGGGGCGGAGATAGTGTGGCAGCAGGAACAGAAGCTTCCGGCGGTGATGCAGCAAGTGTAGACGCTTCCGGCGGTGATGCGGCAAGTGTAGACACTTCAAATGCAGACCTCGTTGTATGGACTCTTTCCGATGACTTAAAGCAGTTCGCAGAGAAGTATAAGGAGGAGACCGGCAAACAGGTTGAGGTTGTAGTTACTGAGCCGGAGAACTACCCGACAAAGGTACAGACAGCGATCATGGCCGGAGAGGTAGAGCCGGATGTTTTCGTCGGCGAGCCGCAGATGCTTCAGGATTTCTATGATATCGGAGCTTTCGCAGACTTAAACGAGTTGGGCGCACAGGATTACGCAGACCAGATCGTTGACTATGTATGGCAAGTTGGTCAGGATGCGGATGGTATTCAGAGAGCAATTTCCTATCAGATTACACCGGCAGGTATCTACTACAGAAGAGATATCGCCGAGAAAGTATTCGGAACAGATGATCCGGATGAGATTGGCAAGTATTTTGCAGATTATGATACGATTTTACAGACAGCTCAGACCTTAAAGGATGCAGGCTACAGAATCTTCGCTTCTGATGCAGAGATCAATTACTTCTCCGGAGATTCCGCATGGGTAATCGACGGAACTTTAAATGTCGACCAGGGCAGACTGGATTACATGGATCTTTGCGTAGAGTTATATCAGCAGGATCTGACCGCTTACGCTTCCCAGTGGGCTACACCCTGGTATCAGGCTATGGCTGGCGAGGTACCTATCTTAACGGCTGAAGACCAGTGGGGCAATGATGATATGAACATCTGGCAGGGCGACACCCAGGAAGGTATTGATGCATTTAATGAGCAGGCTGCTGCATTCGCAGAAGGTACGACAGAAGTATTTGCGTTCGGTCTTCCTTCCTGGGGCGTACTTACCCTGAGAGATCATGTGGGTGAGACCTCCGGTAAATGGGGCGTATGCGCCGGTCCTTCCTACGGATTTGGCGGCGGTACATTCATCGGTATCTCTGCAAATTCCGAGAGAGCGGACGAAGCCTGGGAGTTCGTAAAATTCTGTACCCTGAACGAGGATACCGCAAACTGGTGGATCGAGAAATCCGAGGGTGATACCGTTTCTCTGAAGGCTGTACTTGACGCACACAAGGATGACGCTAATGAGGTTTATGGCGGACAGCATCTGTACAGCTTCTGGTTAGAGCAGGCTGAGGGTATTGATTACTCCAAGGTGACCAGATATGACAAGCAGATCGGTGATTACTGGGGCGAGGCAATTTCCGCAATCAAGACCGGTGAGGCAAGCAAGGAAGATGCGATCAATGAGTTCTATGACAAGGTTGAGAGCACATTCCCTGACATCACAGTAAACAGATAAGATAATTATTGCCGCAGCGGACCTGTTTATGCAGGTCCCGCGGCTCTTTAGAGGACATTGTAAACAATGTCCAGTCTGCAGAAAGGGCATGGTTTATTATGGGAAAGAAGAAAAAGGGGCTGAAAAGCTATGATAACATGGGATATCTGTTCGTACTTCCGTTTGTTATCGTATTTTTGATCTTTAGTGTATATCCGGTACTAAGAACTCTGTATTTAAGCTTCACCGACGTAAAGCTTGTGGGAGCGCAGACAGCGCACTGGGTATGGTTTGACAACTATAAACGTGTTTTCACAGATAAATATTTCTATAAAGCATTGTGGAATACCGTAAAAATCTGGGGCGTCAACATTGTCTTACAGCTTGGCGTTGCATTCCTTTTGATGATGGTATTCTCAGATGTAAAGTACAAAATGAAAGGGCTTGGTATCTTCCGGGTAATTTACTATCTTCCGAATCTGATTGCCGCAACCTCCGTTGCATTCTTATACAAGACCCTGTTAGACTGGCGTTACGGTACGTTTAATCAGATTATTTTCCAGATTTACAAGCTTTTTGGAAAGACCTACAATCCGATCGACTGGCTGGGAACCGGACAGTATGCAGGAGGAACCATCGCAGTCATCCAGACCTGGATGTGGTTCGGCAACTCCTTTATCATGCTGATGGCGGGCGTCCAGGGTATCTCAAAGGATTACTTTGAGGCGGCAGCGATTGACGGGGCAGGAAGATGGACTGTATTTGGAAAAATTACGTTACCGCTGATCCGTCCGATTTTGATGTATGTAGCAATCACATCCCTGATTGGCGGATTGCAGTTATTCGATTTGCCGTATCTGATGGTTTCTCCGTCGAGTGCATCTTATAAATCGGTAGAGACGTTGGTAATGTATCTCTATAAATTTGGATTTAGAACGGGAACGACACAGATTTCATACGCATCTGCGATTGCATACGCAATTTTCCTGATTATCCTTGTCGTATCGTTGATTCAGCTAAAATTATTTAACAGAAAGGAGGATTGAGGGGTATGAACGGTATTGGTTATAAAGTGAAAAAAGGCATCCTGTATATTCTCTTAATTCTTCTTGGCGTGACCTGTTTGCTGCCGTTCCTTCTGATGATGGTGAATGCCACCAGAAGCGGTGCAGAAATTGTTACTTCTTTTACTTTGATTCCGAGTACGCATATCAAAGAGAACTGGAAGACGATTACCGGATATTTCAATCTGTTCAAGGGTATGTGGAACAGTGTGAAGGTTGCAGTTCCCGCAACATTGCTGTCAATCTATTTCTCAGCGTTGACGGCATACGGTCTTGCAAGGTATAAGTTCAAGGGAAATAAAGCCATCTTTATGACGATTCTGATCTTTATGATGATTCCCGGACAGCTTGGACTCATTGGTTTCTACAACTTATGCGCAAAGTTACACCTGGTCAACTCCTATGTACCGCTCATTATTCCGGCGATCGCATCGCCTGGTACGGTATTCTTCTTAAAGCAGTATGTGGAGTCCGTTCTGCCGCCATCCTTGATTGAGGCAGCGAGAATTGACGGCGCGGGGGAGCTTTACTCCTTCCACAGAATCGTAATCCCGATCATGTCGCCGGGACTTGCGACCATGGGTATCATGGGATTCATCGGAAGCTGGAACAACTACCTGCTCCCGATGATCATCTTAAATAAGAATGACAAATTTACATTGCCGGTTATGATGGCGAGCTTAAATGCATCGACGGATATCACTGCAAATCAGGGTGCGATTTACCTGGCGGTTGCAATCTCCGTAATACCGATTCTTCTGGTATTTGCATTTTTCTCAAAATATATCATCAGCAGTATTTCTGCGGGTGCCGTTAAAGAGTAAGCTACAATCTTTTTTTCATAATACACTTTTCTCCCAAGGGAGCTGTCGGTTACGGCAGCTCTCTTTTGGCTCAATAGGAAATATCGTGTTGCTGTAAAGCGTAATGAAATGGTATACTAAAAAATAAGAAAGAAAAGAAACAGAAGAAACAGAGGTACTTTTATGAGGATAATAGCAGGAAAACGGGCAGTGGCGTTGGGGTGCGCGGCGATCATGCTTCCCTGTCTTACATCATGCGGCGATACCGCAGAAACGGGCGGGAAATGGCAGAATGCAGAGCAGACAACAGAGGATGCGGGTGGACCTGCGCCTGCGTGGGAGAAGTATGCAGATGAGGAGATCACGCTGAACTGGTATGTGAATTATTCCTGGTTTGCGACGCCGTGGGGAGAGAATCTGGTCTCAAAGACAATCACGGAAGAGACGGGTGTGAATATCAATTTCATTACGCCGATCGGAAATGAGACGGAGAAGTTAAATGCGCTGATAGCTTCGGACACGCTCCCGGATATTATCACGATCGGCTGGTGGGAGCCGCAGGTGAACGAGGTCATTACGAACGGCATGGTGTATCCGTTAAACGAGCTGGCGGATGCTTATGACCCGTATTTCTGGGAGGTTTCAGATCCGGTGGCGGTCAACTGGTATACGCAGGAGGACGGCAATATCTACGCCTATCCGAATTCGTCCGTGACGCCGCAGGATGTTAAGGAGAATAAACTGTTAAATTCCAACGAGACGTTTCTCGTGCGCGGGGATATCTATGAGGCGATCGGAAGCCCGGATATGACGACGCCGGAAGGCTTTGCGGCGGCGGTGAAGGCGGCGGCAGAGCAGTTCCCCGAGGTGGAGGGAGGCGCGCTCATTCCTGTCGGCGCGCACGTGTTTGACAATGAGGGAAATGTGTCGTTTGACAAATATCTGATGAATTTTCTTGCAATTCCATGGGAAAAGGACGGTGAGTATTACGACAGGTATACCGACCCGGAATATATCCGTTGGCTTAAGATGTTCCGCGAACTGGGGGAGGAAGGGTATCTGGTGAACGATATTTTTGTGGACACCAGAACCCAGATGGAGGAGAAAATCAGTCAGGGACGGTATTTTTGTATGCTGTATCAGTACAGCGATATGCTTTCCCAACAAAAAACGCTTTATGCCAATGATCCTGACAGTATTTATATTGCGGTGGACGGACCGAAAAATTCGGCGGGGGATGATCCGACGCTTCCGACCACCGGAGTAGGAGGCTGGACGGTGACGATGATTTCAAAGAATTGTAAGAACCCGGAGCGTGCGATCGCATTTCTCGATTATCTGATGAGTGAGCACGGACAGATGGTTACATATCTCGGTGTGGAGGGCGAGACCTATGATATGGTGGACGGAAAGCCGGTGCTAAAGGAGGAGGTAAGGGAACTTCTGGATACGGACCGGGCTTCCTACGACAGAATCTACGGCGCGGATGACGCCTACTGGATGCTGCAGGATAACGTGATGCAGTTGCAGTGGAAGCAGGAGGTGTCGCCTGCGGTGGCGCAGCTTGAGGAGTGGACAAGGCAGTATGTAGTCTACAACGGGCAGGCGGATGTTGTCCTTCCGGCAGGTCTGCCGGAGGCAGCCGCGGATGACAAGATAACAAAGCTGTGGAGCGAGACGCTGCCGAGGCTTTTGCTGGCGTCTACGGAGGAAGAATTTGATGAGATTCTTGAGACGTTTGTCGCAGAGCGGGAGGCGCTGGGCTTTGATGAGATGATGCAGAAGAAAACGGAGTATATGAGAGCGGCGAAGGAAAAGCTGGGAATGGACTGACAGAAAGGTGACAGTGCAGAGTCGGATGGGAAAGATACGTTTTTTAGAGCGGTTTCGCAACCAGAAATTAAATATTAAGTTTACACTTGTAATCATAGTATTTACCATTGTGCCCATCGGGGTATTCGCAGGAATACTCTTTTATAATATGGAACAGAATGTGGTGGATGAGAACTTAAATTACATGGAATATACTATGGAGCGCAACGAGGTTTCTATCGCGACCAACATCAATTCGATTAATATGTCCACGCAGTTTTTCTTAAGCGACGAGAAGCTGCTTGCGGTGCTGAACCGGGCGAAGGAAGGCGCGGCGACTACGACGGAGGAATGGCTGACATTTAAGAACGAAAATGTTGCCTCGCTGGAGCGTCTGGTCAACAATAATCCGCTGCTTTACGGTGTGAGGGTCTATGCGGCGGTGGATAATGTGCAGGAGATGATGCCGATTCTCTATCAGGCTTCACGTATGGAGAAGCAGGAGTGGGCGGGTGAGGAGGATTATTTTGGATGGCACTATAATTTTACGGATAATATCTTCTCTTCTTATACGATGAATCAGAACCGCAAGATCGCATGCTTTGTGACGCCGGTGACAGACAGCGACAACGGACAGATCGGAACCATAGAAGCCGTGATGACGATGGAAAATATGTTTCCAAGTCTCTATGAAGGGATTGCGAACGAGTGGAGTTTCTTTCTGACGGAGGACGGAGAGAGTTATTTCGGGGATGGAACAGAAGAAAACGCACAGGAGTCGATGGATGAGATTATGGCGGCGTATGAAGGCGGGGAGGGAATACAGACGACCTATATCCGCACGAAGCGCAGCAACCTTGTCGTTACCTATCTGACGATACAGGAGATGAAAGGCGTGCTTGTGTGCGTCAAGGATATTACGGAGAATGTGCATGAGGTGTATCGGATGCGCAATATCTTTGTGGCGGTGATGATCGTATTTCTGATTGCGCTGGCATTTTTTATCAACGGTATTGTGCAGCACCTCTTAAAGCAGTTCTACGAAATTCTGCGCTCCATCCGCAAGGTGCAGAAGGGCGATCTGGATGTTGTGATCGAGAATTGCGGCGGGGATGAGATGGGAGAACTTGGAACCCAGATCAATAAGATGCTGGAGCGTATCAAGCAATTGATGGACGATAATCTGAATCGTGAAATGCTGGCGAAGAACTCGGAGATCCGGGCGCTGCAGAATCAGATCAACGCGCACTTTATCTACAATGTGCTCGAGTCCATTAAGATGATGGCGGAGATTGACGAGGAGTATGCGATATCCGATGCGGTCACAGCGCTTGGAAAGCTGCTGCGCTACAGTATGAAATGGGTGTCGGGAAATGTGCTCGTGGAGCAGGAATTGGAATATATTAAGAACTATATGGCGCTTATCAATCTGCGGTTTGATTATGAGATTTACTTATCCCTTAATCTGCCCGAGATTATTTTAAAGCAGGAGATTCCGAAGATGTCCTTACAGCCGATCGTGGAGAATGCCATCTATCACGGAATCGAGCAGATGGCGGAGGACACCAATATCTACATCAAGGGATTTCTGGAGGGAGAGGACTGCATCATAGAGATTACGGATGCGGGAAAAGGTATGACGGAGGAGACCGTGGAGAAGCTGCGGCTTAAGATCGCCGGGGAGATGGATTCGAGCGGCGGCTCGGGCAACGGAATCGGGCTTAAGAATGTGCAGGACCGCATTCACATCGCTTTTGGGGAGGCGTATGGAATTGAGATCGCCTCAAAGCTGGGCTGCTACACGAAGATCCGGGTGCGGATTCCAATGACATACCGAAGTGTAAATGAGCAGAAGGCTCCGGCGGATGCGGGGCGGTAGGAGAATGGTATGAAGACAGTGTTGATTGTGGAGGATGAAAAGCTGATACGTCAGGGAATCAAGACGATGATACAGCGGAGCGGTGTGCCGGTGGAGGTCATCATCGAATGCAATAACGGAGAGATGGCGCTTGACGTGATAAGGGAACAGAAGGTGGACGTCATGTTCACCGATATCCGTATGCCGAAGATGGACGGCATTGAACTGGTAAAGCAGATGCAGTCCTGCGAGCATGTGCCGCTTACGGTCGCCATAAGCGGTTACGACGATTTCTCCTATGCGGTGGAAATGTTGAGAAACGGCGTGCGGGAATACATACTAAAGCCTGTGGAGCGAGAGAAGATCACGGAGATTCTTAAGAAGCTGAATGATGAGATAGAAAAGGAGCAGGAGAAGCGCATCGAGAAAAAACGTCTGGGGCATCAGCAGATGAAGCATCTGATGCTGCTTTCCAACACTACCGAGGAGGAAATACAGACGCTGGAACGGCAGTATGAGAAGGAGTTCTACGACAGCGGCTATGCCGTCTTATGTCAGAATGCGAAGGAGCGGACGAACCTTTCGCAGGGAAATTATATCTACCTGTCGGATATCGAGGGATGCGACGTGTTTGTTGTACCGGAGGATAAGCTGGAACTGTTGCTTAAGAATGAGCTTTTGACAGGCTGCACCGGTGTGAGCGCGATACATCATGGACTGCGGGAATTAAGAGCGGCATACCTTGAGAGCGTCATGCTGCGCAAGGAGGCGTTCTGCCGCAATAAAAAGGAAGTGCGGGCAGAAGACGGCAGAGAGCACATCCCGGAGGGTCTGGTGCAGGAGGCAGGGAAGCTGACAACGGAGGCTGCAAAGCTGCAGCGCGTGCAGCTCATCGGTACGGATCGCAGGGACGACGCAGCGCGCGCGTGGGGGCAGTTTTTCTATGAAGTGAAGAATGGCAGGATAGAGGCGGCGGAATATGAGGCGTGTATGGAAGATTTTTTCCGGGAGGCGGCAAAGACGTACCGGAATGTCATCGAGGAGGGAGCGCTAAAAGAGATCCGTGGGCCGTTTGCGGAGGACTGTATCGATGTGTATGAGGAAAAACTGATGCAGTTTATCTTCGCGCTCTGGGAGAGCATCAACAGTCAGCTTGACGTGAACCGCAACGGGCAGAAGATACAGCGGGCAGTGGATTACATCGAGCAGAACTATGCGAAGGATCTGAATATGGCGGTGGTATCCAATTATATTTCCATGAACTATTCGCTGTTTTCCTATTCCTTCAAGCAGTATACGGGAAGCAATTTTGTAAATTATCTCAAGGATATCCGTATGCGGGAGGCAAAGCGCCTGCTGGCGGAAACGGATATGCGCATTATAGACATCAGCCAGGAAGTGGGATATGACAACGAGAAGCATTTTATGAAAATATTTAAAAGTTCCTGCGGCGTATCTCCGAGCGAGTACCGCAGGAATATGAGGGAGGACTGATGCGCTTACGGATTCTTTTTGGCGTGTTTTCTCTGATACATCTGCCTGTCCGCCTGCGTGAAAAGCGCGTCGATATCCTGGCTGCCGAAGCCGGGGAGCGCGGGCGCAGAGGCGCAGCCGCTGCTGACAGAAATCGTGTATTCTTTGCTGCTTAGGCGGTTATAATTCGTAAGGTATTTATTGACGTGGGCGAGGAGATCGTCCGCGTCTTTTTTGGTGCAGCCGCTGGTTACCAGATAGAATTCGTCGCCGCTGAAGTGGGCGCAGATATCATTTTCGCGGGTGACGTGGGAGAGCGCCTGTCCGATGACCTGCAGCGCAAAATCGCCCTCGGCATGTCCGTAGGTGTCGTTGATCTGTTTTAAGCCGTCAAGGTCAAACAGAAAGCAGGTGATGTCCTCGCCACATGAGACGGCATGGGCAATGAGTGCGTCCAGATGCT
Source organism: Roseburia hominis (assembly GCA_021771815.1). Taxonomy (GTDB): domain Bacteria; phylum Bacillota; class Clostridia; order Lachnospirales; family Lachnospiraceae; genus Roseburia; species Roseburia hominis_A. Next base: position 15,222 of record JAETOE010000028.1, on the reverse strand, counting down.
GCTGATAGCCATGGCGGTTGTAAAGTCCTGTCAGCATATCCCTGGTGTAGATCGTTTCCAGATGATGCAGCATGAGGTGATTGCACTTTGCTTCGCAGATGCCGTGCAGCATCCGGTTGATGTTGGAGAACCAGTGGACGAGCTGAAAGTGATATTCAACCTGATTATCCTTGTAGGAAAACGCTATATAGCCAAACTCCTTGTCCTCGAAGAACAAGGGCGTATAGATGTAGGAGGCAGCCGATTGACGGCAGATATGCTCTGGCAGGAGCGTGTGCGGCAGGCGGCGTGTAAAACTGCAGGTGGGAAGACGTTTACCGTCCCGGACGGCAAGCGCAAGGAGTGTTTCACCGGAGGTTGTTTCCGGGGCAGCATCCTGTGCGGTCAGCCTGCGGATGCTGCTTGATACGGAGTCCCAGCCTGCATAGAGACAGAGATAGAACTCAAAACAGTGCTCGATTCCCTGTATATAGTGCTCGATCAGATCCATGCCTTCCTCCAATTCCGTGATGTGGGAAGCGGCTGCGGACATGCGTATGGACTCTAGAATGGCGGATTCAAGGGAAGCGATGCGGCGGGTTAAGGACTGCTGAAAGGCTACCACGTCGCGCCCCGTCTTTTCCTGACAGCCGCAGGAACCGGCGTATACAGCCGCGGCACTCACGCAGGTGACGGGAGGGATGCTGTCGCCACGCAGCGTCCGGGTCAGCAGTTCCACGGCACGGACACCGAGTTCGTAGACAGGGAAGGTCACGGTGGTGAGAGCGGGGATGGCGTTCTGTCCTGCCGCGGTGTGGTCGCAGCCGGTAACCGCAATATCCTCCGGAATGCGGTAGCCACTGTCGAATGCGGTCTGCATGAGCATGAGTGCCATGTCGTCATTGTAGCAGACGATGGCATCGGGATGCGTGCCGTCCGCAGTAAAGTGGGTGAACGCTTCTTCGACGGCAGCTTCTTCGATGGTGCAGACACAGACGTCGTGCTCTCCCACGGCAAGCCCGGCCTCCTTCATGGCACTGCGGTAATACTGCTCTCGGCTGTCGGAGAAGAAGCGCTGGCTCGCACAGCCGAGATAGCAGATTCGCTTACAGTGATGAACCTTTGCAAGATGCGTGACAAGCTCGGCGGTCATACGGTTGTTCTCAAGGACGACCGTGGGGAAGCTATAGTTTGCGGAGGCGATTTCTATGACCGGGCAGGAGCAGTCTTTGCGCAGAGAATCGCGGATCTGCGTCTTTAGTTCTTCGGATGGATAGGTATCTGAGGCAAAAATAATACCGTCATATTCCCTGTAGTCCGGAAGATGCAGAATACTTTCTTCACCGATGCTGTAATCCCCGAGATCCTCTCCGTCCAGAGTCGTAAATATGTCGGTGCAGTATCCGTACTCCTGTGCCGTATCAATAATTCCCTGACAGACGTTTTTCTGATAATATCCCATGATATGTGAGATGAACACGCCGATTTTTTCTGTGTGATACATATGAAAGCACCCCTCGTTTCCATAAGTTTTTCTTCTAAAATAAAATATAGCGAAAGTACCGGGAAATTACAATGTATCTTTTTTTGGCATGGTGTATTTTTTTAAACGGAACGAGAATTGTGTCCTTTGCGCGATAGTGCAGTTTTTAATGACTTCTGGTTATACCAGATGCCAGATGGCAATATGCACAAAATGAGTGAGACAAATATAGCGGAAAATGACGTTGATTTCAAGGATAAAGTATGTTAAAATTTAGACAAACATGAGGTATGACCAGAAGGCATATGCACGGAAGGGCATGCCTTGTTATAGGGAAAGGGGTATAAAATGAGTGAGTTCAAGGTGATTGAAATCAAGAAGAATATCTTGGAAGACAATGACCGGGAAGCGGATAAGCTGCGCGGTGAACTGAAAGAAGAAGGAACGTTTCTTCTGAATCTGATGTCCTCTCCGGGTTCCGGCAAGACGACAACGCTTGTGCGGACTATCGGGGCGCTGAAGGATGAAATGCGCATCGGCGTCATGGAGGCGGATATTGATTCGGATGTGGACGCGGATGCGATTGCGAAGACCGGGGCAAAGGCGGTTCAGATCCATACGGGCGGCATGTGCCATCTGGATGCGGATATGACGAGACAGGGAATCGAAAGTCTTGAGACAGGGGATATAGACCTTGCGATTCTGGAGAATGTCGGCAATCTGGTCTGTCCGGCGGAGTTCGACACAGGAGCGGTGAAGAACGCCATGATTTTAAGTGTGCCGGAGGGCGACGATAAGCCTCTTAAGTATCCGCTGATGTTTTCTGTCTGCGACGTGCTTTTGATCAACAAGATGGATGTGCTGCCGTATTTTGATTTTGACCTCGAGGCTTGTAAGGAGCGCGTGAAGAAGCTGAATCCGAAGATTTTGATCATTCCGATTTCTTCCCGCACAGGCGAGGGAATGGATGTGTGGTATGACTGGCTGCGCAGTGAAGTGGCAGAGTGGAAGCGTTAGGCGGATAACGCGGAGATACAGGGCGTAGAGAGGTAGTACGAAACAGCGCACCGAGGCGGTGTGTCAGATATCCGTAGGCGCGCAATATTTTTCATACAAATATCCCCACTCGGGGGAATGAGAAGGAGAGTTTGGTTATGGCAGAGCAAAGAGAGTTGATTTTAAAATTAGGTAAGAAGATTACGGATCGTATTCCGTATAAGCTTGGTATGGAGAAGCTGACAACAGAGGATCCGGAGTACTGGGGACTGGCGGGCGTCGTCACTGATGAGATGGCGGAGGTAGCGCTCTGTATGGATGTGAGAAAGCCGATTACGCTGCCGAAGCTTGCGAAGAAGACAAAGAAGCCCGAGGCAGAGCTTGAGAAGCTTCTGCAGGAGATGGCGGTCATCGGTCTTGTGGAGTATAACTGGGAGAATCCAGAGCGTGAAAAGCAATATGTCCTGCCGATGTTCGTTCCGGGAAGCGCAGAGTTCATGGTCATGAACAAGAAGCAGGTGGAGGAGCACACGGAGATTGCGGATTTCTTCGAGAATATGTCGAGACTTCCGCTCGAGAAGGTAACGCCGATGGTGCCGCTCGGCGGAGCGGGAATCGGAATGCATGTCATTCCGGTGGAGAAGGCGATTCCGGCGGAACAGGAATCTATGGATATCGAGCATATTTCCTACTGGCTGAAAAAATATAAGGATAAATATGCGGTCGGTCAGTGTTCCTGTCGCTTACAGCAGAGAATCCGCGGCGAGGGTACAGGCGATATCGAAGGTGACTGGTGCATCGGCGTCGGCGATATGGCGGATTTCCTTGTGGAGACGGGAAGAGGACATTATGTGGAAATCGACGAGGTCATGCAGCTCTTAGAGCGCGCCGAGAAGATGGGCTATGTACATCAGATTACAAATATCGACGGAGAGAACAAGATTTTTGCTATTTGCAACTGTGCGGTCGGCGTCTGCAACGCGCTCCGCACGTCGCAGCTTTTCAATACGCCGAATATGTCGCGTTCCGCATACCGCGCGCATGTGACGAAGGAGAACTGTGTTGCCTGCGGCCGCTGCGTGGAATACTGCCCGACCGGGGCGGCAAAGCTCGGACAGAAGCTGTGCACGAAGAACGGTGAGATCACCTATCCGAAGCAGGAGCTTCCCGACGCTGTAAAATGGGGACCGGAGAAGTGGAGCAAGGATTACCGCGATAAGAACCAGATCAACTGCTATGAGACGGGTACGGCGCCGTGCAAGACCGCCTGTCCCGCACATCTTCCGGTACAGGGCTACGTGAAAATGGCGGCTGAGGGCAGATATATGGATGCTTTGAAGCTGATTAAGAACGAGAACCCGTTCCCGGCAGTGTGCGGCGCCATCTGCAACCGCCGCTGTGAGGACGCGTGTACGCGCGGCACGATCGATCAGGCGGTGGCAATCGATGAGATCAAGAAATTCATTGCCGAGCAGGAAATTCACGCCGACAGGCGTTACATACCGGAGATTGTAAATCATGTGGGAACGGGAGTCGATCTTCCTCAGAAGATAGCGATTATCGGCGCAGGTCCTGCCGGCATGTCCGCGGCGTTCTACTGCCGTAAGATGGGCTATCCGGTCACCGTATTTGAGAAGGAGTCCCGTCCGGGCGGTATGCTGATGAACGGAATCCCGTCCTTCCGTCTGGAGAAAAATGTGATTGACGCGGAGATCGACGTGCTCCGTCAGATGGGCGTTGAGTTTAAGTGCGGCGTGGAAGTCGGTAAGGATGTGACGATCGAAGGACTCCGCGCGGAGGGGTACAAAGCATTTTATATCGCGATCGGTGCGCAGGGCGGTCGTAAGACCGGAGTTCCCGGCGAGGATGCAAATGGTGTACAGACAGGCGTAGAATTCCTGCGCAGCGTCAACCTTGACGAAGAGCATACCAGGATTTCCGGACGCACCGTAGTTGTGGGCGGCGGAAACGTTGCGGTGGACGTTGCGAGAACTGCGCTGCGCGCAGGGGCGTCCGAGGTATCGATGTTCTGTCTGGAGTCCCGCGATATCATGCCGGCTGCAAAGGATGAGGTCGAGGAAGCCGAGGAAGAAGGAATCGCAGTGAACAATTCCTGGGGACCGAAGGAAATTTTGACCGAGAACGGCAGGGTAAAGGCAATCGTATTTAAGAAATGTACTTCCGTCAAGGATGAGACGGGACGATTTAATCCGCAGTACGACGAGAATGAGCTTGTGACGGTAGAGTGTGAAAATGTACTTCTCTCCATCGGTCAGTCGATCGTATGGGGCGACCTGCTCGCAGGCACTAAGGCGGAAATCAACCCGAACGGAACCTTAAAGGCGGATCCGGTAACTTACCAGACCGCGGAGCAGGATATCTTTGTCGGCGGCGACGTGTATACCGGACCGCGTTTTGCGATCGATGCAATCGCGGCAGGCAAAGAGGGCTTTGTATCCATGCACCGTTTTGTAAACCCGGGTCAGAGCCTGACCTTAGGGCGTAACCGCAGGGAGTTTGTGGAGCTGGATAAGAACAACATTGAGGTCGAGACGTTCGACAATGCGAAGCGTCAGATTCCGGGCAGAAAAGCGGGCGTGGCGAAAGAGACATTCCGCGATCTGCGCTGTACGCTCACCGAAGAACAGATCAAGACGGAGGCAAAGCGCTGCCTTGGCTGTGGCGCGACAGTTGTCGATGAGAATCAGTGTATCGGCTGCGGCGTCTGTACGACGAAGTGCGAATTTGACGCAATCCATCTGACACGAGACCTGCCGGATGCAAGCCGTATGTGGAAGTCCGAGGATAAGCTCAAAGCTATTGCACCGTATGCGTTAAAACGCCAGATCAAAGTAAAGCGCAATAAACAGTAGGCGACGCACATATAAATTATGCAGAAACAGAGGCAGAGGTACATATGCACGAATTAGGAATCATTGTCCATATTGCAAAGACGCTCGATCAGGTGGCGGCGGAGAACGAGGTCACGAAGATCGGCTCCGTCACGCTGGAGATCGGCGAAGTCAGCGGCGTTGTGCCGGAATATCTGACGGAATGCTGGAACTTTTATCGGAAGAAAAGCCCTTTGCTTGCGGATTCCGAGATGAAGATTGAAATGCTGCCCGCAGTCACCTACTGTGAGAGTTGTAAGGAAAATTATGCTACCGTAGAATACGGGAAACAGTGTCCGCACTGCGGCAGTTATGAGACATATCTACTCAAGGGAAATGAATGCAGTATTAAGGAAATTGAAGCCTGCTAGACGCGGGCGCGCAAGCCGGGAGGAGTGTGTCGGGCATATCGGAAAATAGGTAAAAGTGCACAAAAAAGTAAATTGGATTTACAGAAGACATCTATAATGATACAATTTTATGTAGAAAGAACTACTGATATAGACATATGAGGAAAGTGCGATGTATGAGCATAAGATTGTCGTTGATAGAAGTTATTAAGAAATCCAAAACTGTATTTGATCTGGCTGCGGAGTGTTTTTGCCTTTTAGATGAAAATATTCTTAATCAGACAGATTTTATCAGTAGATATATGGACGAATATCCTGATAGGGAGGATATAGAAGCAGGGAATGGATATCGGGAAAATCCGAATATTCATTCCCTAAAAGAGTTTCAAAGAAAGATAATCGAATTGTTTGAAACGTATTCGCCGTCTAATTATGATTACAGAAAGGGGAAGGTGATAAAAGAAGTTCGTTCATTAAGATTGGAACAGTATGGAGATTTAGTACACAATGAACTTACGATTGTCTTTTCCTTGCTGGCAGCACTTGACTGTGTAGCGGCCAAGTGGGAAAAGTACCGAATCAGAAGTAATCTTGGACCGTTGAATAGTGAGTCGGAGAATGCGCCATATCTGGTATATTTTCAGCAGGGAAAGACAATTTCCTATGAGCTGACTGTTGCGATCGGGCGGAATCGCAGCAGTGCCAGTGGTTTCGCAGACGTATTTGAAGGTTTTCGATTTTTGAAAAGAAGTGCCATAGATAGAGGCGTTGGAATACCACAGATATTATGCGTGCAATCATCTGTCAAACGGCAACGTGATGTACCGGAAAGGTATAAACTGCGGGCAGCCGTGATACCGGGGATTAAGAATGATTTCTGGAAAGAGAAGCAGTTGGGCGGAAGCAGAGTTGCCGTGGAGTATATTTATACGGCAGATCAGGTATTTGCACAAAATCTGATAAAGAGAATAGAGCAGGCTATTTCTGCGGGCGCGGAATTTATCGTTTTGCCGGAATATTCGGTATCTGAGGATACGTTAGAACTGCTTAAAAAGGAGCTGGCGAGGTGTCGCGTGCAGCCGGATTTGAGAGATAGCCGTCTGACAGCGGTTTTTGCCGGTTCAACATGGCATCCGGATAAGAATGATAACGTGATGTATGTTCTGGACGCATGGGGACAGGAGCTTGGGAAATACTATAAGTATTCTTCTTTTACGAAATCCGGCAAAGGAGCGCGGAAAGATAAAACGACAAATGTTTATGATATATGCGAGGGATTGGAGCATCCGGGGGGAGTATGTAATCTTTTTTCGGTGGAGGATGTCGGGTGTTTTCTGCCGGCGATCTGTCGGGATGTCATTGATGGATATTATACCGACATGCTGATAAGGATATTTTTGCCGGACATCCTTATAAATGTGGCGTGGAGTCCATCAGGCAAATCTTTTTTGTCTCATTATAAGGGATATGCAGAACATTCTTTTGTGAATTCTATATTGTGTAATGGCTGTGGGGCATTGGGGAGAAGCGCAAAGATAATGGGGGCTGCTACCATGTTAGGCAAGCAGGGAAGTGTGGCGTCGGGAGATACCAGAACGATGCATAGAGATACCGGTAAGTGTCGAACGTGTCAAAATATGTGCGGATTTATGGTGGAACTGGATTTTGCTCCGGAAAAGCTGCGGCACAAGGAGAGAATACGGATAACAGCGTTTTAGGATAAAAAGCGTTTGAATGTAGTAATAAGGTGTGCTAAACTATTTATAAACTATTAAGAAGGATGAATGCCCATGAAGATGGATGAACTGGCAGAGAACATTTTAAAAAAAGTGTTGGATAAAAGTCTGACAGAGGATATGGTTTATGAACTGACAAGAGCGTGCGTTGATTCGATTGTGGAAGAGATGGCGATATCCTGGACGGATGCGTTGAGGAATCTGGAGAGCTTTTTGGATTCACTTTGGCGTTCCAAAGGGTATCGGCAGTATGATGCAGACGACGTGTTTGAGCTGGGAAGGGTCTATACGGCTGTTGATATGCTGAAAATGGTCAGTGAAAAACACGAATTGACGGTAAAGGTGAGAGAGGATGCCGGGAAGTATGCTGCGAGACGAAAGTTGTTTGAACAGATTGCAAAGAATCCCGGAATTACACATAAGGATCTTGCACGAAAAGTGAACATATCGGAATCCGCGCTTTCTCAATTTTATGGGAAGATTCAATATGATAATTACATTTTAAGCCATAAAGCAGGAAGAACGAAATATTATTATTTGTCTATGACGGGTAAACAGCTTTTGGCGGAGATGGAACGAAATACGCATGTTGATTTGAATACTGATTTGGATGAGATGCAGTGTTTGCAAAGAGATGATATGGATAGATTGAGCGCGAGTACACCGAAATATAATGCGGACGTCGTTGCAAATATGTATGGCTGTTATAAAATGAGGGAAGAAGAGGAAGAAGATTTAGTATCCATGCAGGTAGCAGGGAAACTTAAACCAGAAGGAACAGTTCACTGCGGTATTATGGATTCGGTATCCATACAGATAGTAGGGAAATTTGGCTTTAATGCGGATAGTGTTGAACTTTCGGAACTGTTATCAAAGAAGTATATAAAAGAGCTAGAGGATGGAAAGCTGCAGATGCGGAAGGGAGAAAGGGTATGGAAAACATCAAAGCGATTGAAGCAGGCATAATACAGAAGCTAAAGATATTTCGGGGTGAAGATATTGATATCTGCTATGCCATTTATCAGGATATTGTACAGAATGAGGCATATGCGCCAAAGCTGCTGAAGTTCTTTTTCGAAAATTCCGATAGAATAGAATCCACTGAAGAGAAGGAGTGCCAGAAATTTTTTGATGAAGGAGAGGAAAATTTATATCAGGAATGCTACGGCAAACTGACAGATGGGCTATTGGAACAGTTACTAAAAAGAAGGGTCACTGTAGAGGCGTTTTACCAACAACTATGGGAATTCATTTCAATGGATGCGTTGTTTCCAGATGAGAAAGCGAAGGTATTTGCACTCTATTATATATGGATTGATATCAGAATTCCGTATTTTGAACTCCCGGAGAGTATTAGAATCGATAAGCAGGAGTTTGAACAGATTCAGGAGGAAATACGACCGCAGTTACAGAATGCACGTTTTATTCTGGCGTCGCGATTTTCACGATGGTCGGAATTGGCATATTTGCTGGTTCAGATTCTGGATTCTCTCAAGGATGATAAGCAGAAAGCAGTGCTTTTGGGTTATATATTGAATACAAATTCCAAGCGTGCAGGCCGGATGGCGGTTATGTCACAGATGATGGAAGAAGAGCAAGACGATTAAATAGGGCAGGGGCTGCCGCATTAACGAGTGAAAATTCGTGAAGCGGCAGCTTCATTTTTGTTTTTTTATAAGTAATTTCAAAGAAAAGTATTGATTTATTTTATATCATAAGTGAAACTTTTTGGAACTTCACGATGTCTAATCATTAGAAAACGATAAAGGAGGTGCAAAGCTCTCATGTTTTTCCCGGGAAAAGACACAAAAGAACAAAAGATAGAGAAGCTTCTGCTGGAAAATTACAACAGATATTATCGGCTCGCACTTAGTTATGTACATAACGAACCGGATGCGGCGGATATTGTACAGGAGGGTGCGTATAAGGCGATTTTAAATAGTGACACACTGCGTCAGGAGGAATACGCGGCGACATGGATTTACCGGATTATGCTGAATGAGATTTTCCGTTTCATGAAAAAAGAAACGCCGCTTCCCGTTGATGAGATGCCTGCGGATGCGGGGAAGGAAGACGCTTACGAGAATATTGATTTGAGAAGAGCGCTTGATGCGATGGACAGAGAAGATAAAGCAGTCATCGAGCTTCGGTATTTTGAGGACATGAAATTTGAGGAGATTGCAAGGGTGACGGACGAAAATGTGAACACGGTGAAGAGCCGTCTCTACCGCGGGTTAAAAAAGCTGCGGCTGGAACTGACAGATACGTGGCAGTGGGAGTAGAAGGAAAGCGGCGGCAGGCGCATCCGAAGCGTGGATGTGCGCAGTCAGGAGCAGAAAGCGAGGTATCATTTATGGAAGGTAATAAGAAAGACATAGAGAAAATGCAGGAATTAAAACAGGCGTACAGTGAACCGGAAATGTCCGGCGAGCAGCTTGCGCGCATGAAAGAGCGGATGGAGGAAGCGAAGATGGAGAAACGGAATAAGAAGAAAGAAAATCAGAACAAAAAGAATCATGCGATTCGCAACGCGGCGGCAGCAGCGGCGGCAGTGGCGGTCGTGTTTGTGGCGCTGCCGAACACATCGGAGAGCGTGGCATACGCCATGAGCAATATTCCGGTGGTCGGAAAGCTGGTGGAGGCAGTGACCTTCCGGGATTACAAGTATGAGAGCGAGCGCAACAACGCGGATATTGAAGTGCCTGAACTGGCTGTAAATGAGACAGCTCTGCCGGGGACGGAGCAGGTTGCGGAAGGAACGGAACAGGCAACAGATTCAGAGGTGCAGGAGAATCTGAAGAAGACTACAGACGAGATCAATGCGGAAATCCAGAAGATTACGGATGAAATTGTCGCGGAATTTGAGGAGAATCTTAAGTTTGAGGGCGGCTATCAGAACGTTATGGTAAAGCATGAGGTTTTGAGTACGACCGAGAATTATTTTACACTGAAACTGATCTGTTATCAGGGTGCGGGAAGCGGCGCGGAGTGGGATTATTTTTACACGATCGACTTAGAGACGGGGGAACGTCTGGCGCTTAAGGATCTGTTTGTAGACGGTGCGGATTATATCACACCGATCAGCGAGAATATCAAGGAGCAGATGCAGGCGCAGATGGACGCCGACGAAAATGTATATTACTGGCTGAATGATGAGATTGAAGAGTGGAATTTCCAGAAGATTACGGATGAAACGTCGTTCTATCTGAATGAGGACGGAAATATCGTTATCAGCTTTAATGAGGGCGATGTGGCGCCGATGTATATGGGATGCGTGGAGTTTGTGATTCCGAGTGATGTGACGGAGGGGATTCGGAAGTAGGACTGAGGATGAAGCTTTAAGGTATATATTGTTGAACAAAATGGCTGGGGTTTCATAGATCGTTTTGCAATGAACTGCCGCACGAATTGTGTTTTGCAGCAGTTCATTGCAAAATTTTTATTACGAGAACGGAAATAGTTCCACTTTCCAAAATGAGAAACGGAATGCGACGATTTTGTTGGAGTTAAATTTTAGAGTTTTTATGCGTCCGAAGTTTAGTGACAGATTCCATATATCTTGCACTTAGCAGTAAGTTGACGAATGTGTTTCAAACTTACGCTGTTCCAAAGTTATTTACAGCTTGATTGATTTTAGTCTGCTCTAAAAAAGAAAAAAGTGCGAAATTTCGGATTTATATATTGAAATTTCGAGAATATATACTATAATATAGTATATATTTATGCTTACTCTCAGTACAAGAGAAAGGAATGGAACTATGACTGTTAGTTATAAAAAACTGTGGCATATGCTGCTTGACCGTGATATGAAAAAGAAGGATTTGCAGGAAGCGGCAGGACTTACGAAATATGCAATCAACAAATTGAGTCGGGATGAAGATGTAACAACGGAAATATTAGGGAAAATATGTGCGGCTCTGGATTGCACTACTGACGATATTATGGAGTTTATTCCTGATATAAAGTAAAGTCCGTTTTATGGGAAAGCAATAGATGTATAAAGGGATTATGGGCGGTATATCCCTGACTAAAGGAAGAAGGATGGCTATTCAATATGAATAAACAACAGCTAGCGCAAAAGATTTGGGCATCTGCAAATCAAATGCGGTCGAAAATTGAAGCAAATGAATATAAGGATTACATACTTGGCTTTATTTTTTACAAATATCTTTCAGATATGGAAGTCAAGTTTCTCAAAGAGAACGACTATGATGATGAACTACTGAAAACCGTGTCGGAAGAAGATGATGAAACAGTAAAGTGGGTTCAGGAGAATATCGGTTATTTCATTTCGTACAAAGATCTTTTTTCGTCTTGGCTGACGATGGGCAAGGATTTTGATGTTTCCAATGTCCGTGATGCTCTTTCTGCGTTCAGCCGACTGATTTCTAATACACACAAAAAAGTATTTGATAAGGTATTTGATACCCTGCAAACAGGTCTTTCCAAGCTTGGTGACAGTTCTGGCACACAGACCAAAGCAATCAGCGGATTATTACAGCTTATTAAGGATATTCCTATGGACGGTAAGCAGGGTTATGATGTTCTCGGCTTTATCTATGAGTATCTTATCAGTATGTTTGCCGCAAACGCAGGCAAAAAGGCGGGAGAATTTTATACTCCGCACGAGGTTTCTCTGCTGATGTCCGAGATCGTTGCAAGTCATCTTCGTGGAAAGAATGAAATTAAGATTTACGATCCGACAAGCGGTTCGGGATCGCTGCTTATCAACATTGGTCAAAGTGTTGCCAAGTACATTTCCGATGAAAACAATATCAAATATTATGCTCAGGAATTGAAGGAAAATACCTATAATCTGACTCGTATGAACCTGATTATGCGTGGCATTAAGCCGGATAACATTGTCACTCGAAACGGTGATACTCTTGAGGAAGATTGGCCGTTCTTCGATGACAATGATCCGATCGGTACGTATGATCCGCTTTATGTAGATGCAGTCGTTTCCAATCCGCCGTATTCTCAGCCATGGGATTCAGTGGGAAAAGAAACTGATTCCCGTTATTCCCGTTTCGGTTTGGCACCGAGAGGTAAGGCTGACTATGCGTTCCTGCTTCACGATCTGTATCATATTAAGCCAGACGGTATTATGACGATTGTTCTTCCTCATGGCGTTTTGTTTCGTGGCGGTGAAGAGGGAGAAATTCGTAAGAATCTGATTGAAAATAATCATATTGATGCTATTATTGGACTTCCTGCCAATATATTCTTTGGCACAGGAATACCTACAATCATTATGGTGCTTCGTCAAAAGCGTGAAAATACCGATGTTCTTATTATTGATGCGTCCAAGGGATTTATCAAAGAGGGTAAGAATAACAAACTACGTGCATCGGATATTAGGAGAATTGCAGATAATTTTATTAAGCGTGAGAGTGTTCCGAAGTTCTCCCGTGTTGTCAGCAGGGAGGAAATCCGCAGCAATGAATATAACCTGAATATCCCTCGTTATGTGGATTCTTCGGAAGCCGCAGAGCACTGGGATGTGTATGCTTCAATGTTCGGCGGTATACCTACTGCTGAAATTGACGAACTGAACAGTTTTTGGACGGCTTTCCCGAATTTGAAGAAGACGCTTTTTGTCGAGAGTGATATTCCGTATGTGAATGTTGCCGTCCAAAACATCAAAGAGGCAATCAAAAATAACGTAGATGTTGTCGGATTTGAAGAATCATTTGGTGCAGCATTTCAATCTTTTCCCGATTATCTGAAAGCTGAACTGATCGGGAAAATGCAAAGTCTTGAAATATCCAAGACAGAGTCTATGCTGAGTACAGATATTTTTGAACGCATGAAAGACATTCCTCTCATTGATAAGTATGCAGCGTTTCAGTTGCTTGATGATGAGTGGACAAGTGTTGCTATTGACCTCGAAGTGATTCAGACGGAGGGCTTTGACGCAACAAAAAAGGTTGATCCCAACCTTGTAATTAAAAAGAAGGACGGTAAGGAGCAGGAAGTTCAAGAGGGATGGGTTGGACATATTATTCCTTTTGAATTAGTGCAGTCTACAATTTTGAAAGCCGAATATGATGAACTTATGTCGCTTGAAAGCCGTCTTGCGGAGTTTTCGTCTGAATATGAGTCTGTTCTTGATTCCCTGACAGAGGATGAAAAAGAAAGTGCAGGCAGCGTAATCACTGATGAGGGCGATGCCTTTGTGCCCAAAGAACTTACAAAGAAAATCAAGGAACTAAAAAAAGACACGACTCCCGAAAGTGCCCAGCTTCGCCACAAGTTAGAAGATGTTGAAAAACTTGTCAGAACCGAAAGAGAAGTTAAAACTCAAATCAAAACCAAGAATGCAGAACTTCAAGCAAAGACCAAGACAACAATCGAAAACTTGACCGATGAAGAAGTGTTTAAATTGCTTGAAGAAAAGTGGATCAGTTCGTTGGTAGAAAAGCTTCACAAACTGCCGGATATGGTCGTTGATGGCTTGGTTGCTAAAATTCAGGCACTTCAAAACAAATATGCTACTACTTTTTTTGAAATTGAGCAGCAGATAAGCGATGCTGAAAATGTCCTTTCAAAGATGATTGACGAGCTTGAAGGCAACGAATTTGATTTGCTCGGGCTAAAAGAATTTAAATCATTGCTTGGAGGTGGGCAAAATGACTGAAAAAACAGCAAAACCTCAAATTAGATTTGCAGGGTTTGATGATGCTTGGGAACAGCGTAAGGCTGCGGACATCGCTGATTATTCAAAAGGGAATGGCTATTCCAAGAGCGATTTGACGGAAATCGGAACACCGATAATTTTATACGGCAGACTCTACACAAAGTATCAATTTGCTATTAATGAAGTAGATACTTTTGCTATTCCAAAAGATGGTTCTATTTATAGCCAAGGCAATGAAGTAATAATCCCTGCTTCGGGAGAGACTGCAGAGGACATTGCAAGGGCTTCAGCTGTTGAAAAATCAGGGATTTTGCTTGGTGGAGACCTAAACATTATTCGTCCGTTCAACTGCATTAACCCTTTGTTTTTAGCACTTGCTATTTCAAGTGGTGAACCACAAAAAGAACTGGCAAAAAAAGCGCAAGGAAAATCGGTTGTTCATATCCACAATTCGGATATTCAAGAGATATCTGTTTCGTTTCCAACAAGAGCAGAACAAGATAGGATTGTTTCTGTGTTTTGCAACCTCGACCATCTTATCACCCTTCATCAGCGTAAGCATGAAAAATTGCACAATATCAAAAAATCTATGTTGGAAAAAATGTTTCCGAAAAATGGTGTTGATGTGCCGGAAATTCGTTTCAAGGGATTTACAGACGCTTGGGAACAGCGTAAGTTGGGGGAGATTTCAGAATTTAATCCGAAAGCGGTTCTTCCTGATGTGTTCGAATATGTTGATCTGGAATCGGTTGTTGGAACAGAAATGATTGCACATAAAACAACTGAGAAAGCAGATGCTCCATCTCGAGCACAAAGATTAGCTCAAACTGGAGACTTGTTTTTTCAAACAGTAAGACCATATCAAAAGAACAACTATCTGTTTGAAAAGCTGGATACTGACTATGTTTTTTCTACTGGATATGCTCAAATGAGACCAAAGATTGATGGATATTTTTTGCTTTCTTCTGTTCAAACTGAGCAATTTGTAAAAACTGTTTTAGATAGATGTACTGGAACAAGCTATCCTGCGATAAATTCAAATGATTTGGCAGAAATGACTGTTAATATTCCAGTCAAACAAGAAGAAGCAAAAGAAATCGGTGATTACTTTAGAAACCTCGATAACCTTATCACCCTTCATCAGCGT
>JAETOE010000027.1 GCA_021771815.1 Roseburia hominis | reverse complement strand
CACAAGAGGATGATACACTAAAAAATGTAAGATTAAAATCCACCCTGTCCTTTGTAAGGGTAACTTCCATGGTTAGGAAAAGAAGGGGTGGAAGTTAGTTTTGCAAATCACAATTTTTTTGAAAAAACAAAAAAATCAGAAAACAATATTGTAGGATTAAAAAAAAAATGATATAATCCGTTAAAGAGATAAAGTGTCATGGAGGGAATGCGTATGAAAATCCTTGCGACATTTGATGCCAAAGATTATGAGGGCACAACAGGCATTTGCGAAAAGTATTCCGTGCGTGCAATTATCGTGCGGGACGGAAAGATTGCCATGCAGTGCAGCAGGGATGGGGAATATAAGATTCCGGGAGGGGGCAAAGAGAGCGGAGAGGATGATATAAAGACGTTGATTCGCGAAGTGCGCGAGGAGACGGGACTTACCGTAAGAAGAGAGACAATCTGCGAATTGGGAGAGATTGTGGAACTGCGGCGGGACATTTTTGATAAGACGAAGAAATATGTCTGTCACTCACTGTTCTATTACTGTAAGGTAGAGGATGGACAAGCGCCGCTGCAGCTTACCGAGAGTGAAATCTCGAAAGGCTATGAGATGAAGTGGGCATCTCCGGCAGAGATTTACCGGAGGAATATTCTGATCGAGAAGGATCCGTGGATTGTACGGGATACGGCGTTTGTAAAGATGTTGATGGATGAGAAGGTGATTCTTCCTGATTGACGCAGGGGGAGGATGAAAGAACGAGGAGGAGAAAGATTATGGACATAAAACAGAGACAGCAGGAGGAGAGGAACGGACTTACTTTTGTAGTGGGAATTATTATCCTCGGATTGCTGAATATTATGACATTAGTAGGCTATTTTGACGCGACGGCGAACAGGTCGCTTGTCATTGGAAGAACGGTTATTAATGTCATCTTATTGATTATATTCTTCGCGGGACGGGTAAAGCATAAGGGGGATGAGAAGTTTATAGATATTTCACTTACATGTATGATTGCTACATATGCAGTGATGCTGCTGACGAACCATAATGTATTTCTCTATGCGTTCATGTATCTGATTCTTTTGTCTGTGGTGTTGTATATGGAGAGGAGACTCGCGGCAATCTGCGCGGTGGTGATTGCAGTGCTCAACATCATTGCCGGGGCAATCCATTTTGTGATATGGCCGGACACACAGGCGCAATCGCTTTTTCAGCCGATGTTTGCCATTGCGTATGCGGTAGTGCTTTGCATTGTTGTGAACATGCAGGAGCGGCAGTGCAAGGAGAATACGCAGGCAATCAAGGATCAGATGGATACGGCGGCGCGCGTGGCGTCCGAGATTATTGATTTGTCGGAAGCTCTGGTAGAGAAGTTCGACAGCGCGAGGGAGAAGGCGGAGATTCTTACCGAAAGCATGACCAGCAGCAACAATTCCGTGAAGGAGATTGCGTCCAGCGTCAAGCTTACCGCAGAGGCGATTGAGCAGCAGACGCTTCGGACGAACGATATTCAGGGCAATATTGAAAATGCGGAGCGGGAGACGAAAGAGATGCAGGAGGCTTCCGTTGTCACGCAGGATGCGATTCGTGAAGGCGGCGAACTGATTGCAGAATTGAAGCGGCAGGCGGTGCAGACGGCGGAGATCAACCGTGAGACGAGAGTGACGACGGATCAACTGAATAACCGTATTCAGGAGGTTGAGGTAATCGTCGGAACAATTTTAGGTATTTCCGACCAGACGAACCTTTTGGCGCTGAATGCATCCATCGAGGCGGCGCGTGCAGGAGAAGCGGGCAAGGGCTTCGCCGTTGTTGCAGATGAGATCCGCAAGCTTTCCGAGGAGACGAAGGAGTCTACCGGCAAGATTACGGATATTATCGAGAAGCTGACCGTAAATGTTGAGGAGGCTTCCAGCAATATGCAGAAATCGGCGGAATCAGCCGATAAACAGAACGATATGATTGAGACGACGAGGGAGAAGTTTACATTGATCGAGGAGAAGATGAATGTATTCAATGATTCCATGAAGGAACTGACCGGAGAGGTGGAGAATGTCCTTATTGCAAATACGCAGATCAACGACAATATCACGAACCTTTCGGCGACGAGCGAGGAAGTGGCGGCTTCTTCTGAAAGCAGTCTGACGATCAGTGAGGATTCTATGCAGGATATGGAAAATCTGAACCATCTCCTTGGCGAAATTTATGCGATTTCCGAGCGCATGCGCAGTGTTGTGCAGGAGGAGAATGCTCTTTCGGAATAGCAGGATAAGAGTAAAATGGGCAGAGACGGATTTATTATCGCGTCTCTGCCTGTTTTATTATCGCGTCTCTGCTTTTTTATGTGGCGCAATGCGGGGGGATGTGGTAGAATAAATGGGCATAGTGACAGCTCTGTTATGGCACTGTAAGTAATGATAAGGGGAGGAACAAAGGCAATGAGCAAAATAGCGGTAGTATCTGACAGCAACAGCGGAATCACACAGTCGCAGGCGAAGGAGCTTGGCGTGACGATTTTGCCGATGCCGTTTTTCGTAGACGATAAGACGCTGTATGAGGACATTGATCTGACACAGCAGGAATTTTACCAGATGTTGACACAGAAGGCGGATATTTCTACTTCGATGCCGCTTGTGGGCAATGTGACGGATACGTGGGATGAACTGTTAAAGGAGTACGACGGAATCGTGCATATTCCGATGTCATCTGGCTTAAGCGGTTCTTGCGAGACGGCGATCATGCTGGCGCAGGATTACGACGGTAAGGTACAGATCGTCAATAATCAGAGGATTTCCGTCACGCAGCGTCAGTCGGTGCTGGATGCGCTTGCGCTTACAAAGCAGGGAAGAGATGCCGCAGAGATAAAAGAGATTTTAGAGCGGGACAAGCTTGAATCTTCGATCTATATTATGGTGGACACACTGTATTATCTGAAGAAGGGCGGCAGGATTACTCCGGCGGCAGCGGCGCTTGGAACGATTCTTAAGTTAAAGCCGGTACTGCAGATTCAGGGAGAGAAGCTGGATGCATTCGCGAAGGCGAGAACCGTAAAGCAGGCGAAGAGTATTATGATTGAGGCGATGAAGAGTGATTTTGCGAATCGTTTCCATGATCCGGACGGCGCGCATATGCATCTGGAAATGGCGTATACGTATGATTTTGAGGCTGCGGAAGCATTTAAGAAGGAGGTGGAGGCTGCGTTCCCGGGAATGGACATCCACATGGACCCGCTTTCCCTGAGCGTATCGTGTCATATCGGACCAGGCGCGCTTGCGGTCGCTTGTTCGAGAAAGTTACCGGAACTTGAGGCATAGAATGGACATCAATCTGGAATATTATAAGATTTTCTATTATGTGGCAAGCTATAAGAGCATCACACTGGCTGCGGAGATGCTTTCCATCTCCCAGCCGGCGGTCAGTCAGGCGGTGAAGCATTTGGAGAGCAATCTCTCCTGCACATTGTTTGTGCGCACTTCTAAGGGAGTGCGGCTGACGAAGGAAGGTGAGATGCTCTTTTCGTATGTACAGCGTGGATATGAGACGATTCTCTCCGGCGAGAAGAAGCTTTCGGAGATGCTCAATCTTAAGCAGGGGGAGATCTGCATCGGTGCAAGCGACATGACGCTGCAGTTTTTTCTTCTGCCGTATCTGGAAGAGTTTCATGAGCGTTATCCCGGAATCCGTGTGACGGTGACGAACGCGCCGACGCCGGAGACGCTAAGTCATCTGGCGGACGGTAAGATTGATTTTGGAATCGTAAGCACTCCGGTCGGCGAGAAGCCCTACTTAAAGATCGTTCCGGTGAAGGAGATCCGGGACGTCTTTGTGGCGGGGAGAAAGTTCGAATATCTGAAAGGGCAGACGCTTTCCTACCGCAGCCTGATGGAGTTTCCGGTCATGTGTCTCGAGGGAAATACTTCTACCAGACAATATGTTGAGAGCTTTTTGGCGGAGGAGGGGGTGCAGCTTCGACCGGAATTTGAACTGGCGACAAGCGATATGCTGATTCAGTTTGCCGTGCGCAATCTTGGGATTGCGAGCGTGGTGGAGGACTTTGCCGCAGAGTATATAAAAAGCGGGGAGCTTTTTCGGCTGGCATTCGAGCGGGAACTGCCGAAACGTGAATTCTGCATTGTTTCTAATGAACGGATTCCGATGTCGGCGGCAGCGTCCAGGCTTTTACAATATCTCATAGAGCATAATGAACAGTTATATCGTATATAATGAATATTAATTTTACTTATATGGAAATATTGTGTATAATCTATCTGTAAAAACGTGGCAACGAAACTAGGAGGATGATGAACAAATGGTTAAAGCAGTAGTTGGAGCCAACTGGGGAGACGAAGGAAAAGGCAAGATTACCGATATGCTTGCAAAGGAAGCAGACATTATCGTGCGCTTTCAGGGCGGAGCAAATGCAGGACATACCATTGTCAATGACTATGGTAAGTTTGCACTTCACACTCTGCCGTCGGGAGTGTTCTACGGACACACGACGAGTATTATTGGAAATGGTGTTGCGCTGAATATCCCGATTTTATTCAAGGAGATTCAGTCGATTGTGGATCGCAATGTGCCAATGCCGAAGATTCTTGTGTCTGACCGTGCGCAGATCGTGATGCCGTATCACATTCTGTTCGATCAGTACGAGGAGGAGCGCCTTGGAGGAAAGTCCTTTGGCTCTACGAAGTCCGGTATTGCGCCGTTCTATTCAGATAAATACGCGAAGATCGGTTTCCAGGTCAGCGAGCTGTTCGACGACGACTTGCTGAAAGAAAAGGTGGTGCGTGTTGCCGAGACGAAGAATGTAATGTTGGAGCATTTGTATCACAAACCGCTCATCGACACGGATGAACTGCTTGACACGCTGCATGAGTACCGTGATATGGTCGCTCCGTATGTGTGCGATGTCTCCTCCTATCTTGATAAAGCCTTAAAGGAAGGCAAGACGGTTCTCTTAGAGGGGCAGCTCGGTACATTAAAGGACCCGGATCACGGCATTTATCCGATGGTAACGTCTTCCTCCACACTGGCGGCTTACGGTGCAATCGGAGCAGGAATTGCGCCCTATGAGATCAAGCAGATCGTGACGGTCTGCAAAGCATATTCCTCCGCGGTCGGAGCAGGCGCGTTTGTCAGCGAGATTTTCGGCGACGAGGCGGACGAACTCAGAAGACGCGGCGGTGACGGCGGAGAGTTCGGTGCTACCACAGGGCGTCCGAGACGTATGGGATGGTTCGACTGCGTGGCAAGCAAGTATGGATGCCGCCTGCAGGGTACGACGGACGTGGCGTTTACTGTGCTCGATGTGCTGGGCTATCTGGACGAGATTCCGGTATGTGTCGGATATGACATTGACGGCGAGGTCACAACGGAGTTCCCTGTGACCGCGAAGCTTGAGAAGGCAAAGCCGGTATTAAAGACGCTGCCGGGCTGGAAGTGCGATATCCGCGGCATCAGGAAGTATGAGGATCTGCCGGAGAACTGCAGAAAGTACGTGGAGTTCATCGAGGAGCAGATCGGTTACCCGATCACGATGGTTTCCAACGGACCGGGAAGAGACGATATTATTTATCGCAGCAAATAACGATATGGAAACGGCGGGGGTTGCCGATGGCAGGGGAAGCCATCGGCAATTTTTGCATATGTGCCACACGCTGCACGTTTTTGAAGGAGGAGAGACGATGGTTAAGAATATTATATTTGATGTAGGCAAGGTTCTCGTGGAGTGGGAGCCAGAACAGGCGATGGCGAGGCTCGGCATGGACGAGACGACGGTCAAAGCGGTGGCGGACGCTACCGTGCACACAAAAGACTGGGATGAAGCGGACCGCGGGGCATACCCGCCGGAGGAATTGCTTGCCCGGTTCATTGGGAAAGCACCGGAATATGAGAAGGAAATTCGGGATTTCTGGGAGCATATCGGTATGGCGATCTACCAGTACGACTATGTGAAAGACTGGATGCGTGCGTTGAAGGAACAGGGCTGCCACCTGTATATTCTTTCCAATTACGGCGCATGGACTTATGAACATACGAAGGATGCACTGTCGTTTGTAGAAGATGTGGACGGCGCACTGTTTTCCTTTCAGGTAAAGCAGATCAAGCCGGAACCGGCAATTTATCGGACACTGCTTGCACGCTATAACTTAAAAGCGGAAGAATGTGTATTTCTCGATGACAGAGAGGAAAATATCGAAGGTGCGAGAGCGTGCGGAATACATG
Source organism: Roseburia hominis (assembly GCA_021771815.1). GTDB lineage: Bacteria > Bacillota > Clostridia > Lachnospirales > Lachnospiraceae > Roseburia > Roseburia hominis_A. The sequence continues at coordinate 82,393 of JAETOE010000027.1, read as the reverse complement.
GCATTCGTTTTGTCTCTTATGAACAGGCGAAGCGGAGCTTAAGAGAATACGGGGTAGAAGCGTGAACTGTTGGGTGCGCATACGAAAAAGAGCATTCCATGAATTATTTCATGGAATCCTTTTTTTCGTCGTCCGAATCCTTTCGCACAAGACGGTAAATGAACGTGTAAGCCCAGATCAACGCGGGAATGATGACGGTCGCGTAGATGGAGACCATCAGCATATTCATAAAGTTTTCGCTGGAACTTAAGGCGCAGACCAAGGTGGAGACGTAGAGTCCGATCAGTATCACGACGCCGATGAGGGCGAGAATCTGTTTTGTTTTTTTCATGGAAACCTCCCTTCCGTTTTTATGTTAGATGCAAAAGTAAGTTTCGTCAAGAAAAAACGTGCAGAATCATTGGAAGGATAAGTTTATGAAAATAGCAAAAATATTTTGAAATCTGAGAAAAAATTTGTTATAATATTGTGGTGCATCAAATAATCATATAGAAATCGAGGAATGAGATATGGCATTATTAGAGCAGTGGCAGAAGGTTGCCTATAATGAAAAGACCGACAGAGGAGAGCTGCAGAGATTTTGGCAGAGGTATTTCCTGCTGGAGAAGGGTGTATATGAGAAGCTTCTTACGAATCCGGACGAGAAGGTAGAGGGTACGGTAAAGGAGCTTGCAGATAAATACGAGCTGAGCGTTATGGATATGACAGGATTTCTTGACGGAATCAATGACAGCTTAGTTACGCCGAATCCGATCGACACGATGGAGGAGGACACCAGGGTGAGCCTTGCATTCGACAAGGAGAAGCTTTATAAGAACATGGTCGACGCGAAAGCGGACTGGCTGTATGAGCTTCCGCAGTGGAACGAGATTTTTGATTCGGAGACGAAGAAGAGACTGTACTTAGAGCAGAAGAAGTCCGGCACGGTCATCGTCGGAAAGAAGATCGGACGCAACGACCCATGCCCATGCGGAAGCGGCAAGAAGTACAAGCAGTGCTGCATGAATAAGAAGTAAGAGCGCGGGTATGTAAAGTAGGGCGATTGACAAAAGTACTTTACAAACCGGCGGAAAAGGTCTATAATCCGAATCAACAAGAGAAAGAGAACGCGTGGAAGAGAAGAGTACGCTGTGGCATGTGACAGAGAAGGATGCCTCTTTTTATAAGAGTGCTGGAAGCATCCGGGCAGAAAGCAGCCGAAGACCATCTCGGAGCGACCCTAATCCGGTCCGGTGATTCCGTTATCATCATGTTATGAGGTTTTTCCGTGTGGAAGAACGAATCCGGGTGGAACCACGGTAATAGTATTATCGTCCCTGACGTTGCAGTGATGCAGTGTCAGGGACTTTTTTGTGCAAATGGAGGGAAAGAACATGAAAATCACATTAAAAGACGGCTCCGTGAAGGAGTATGCAGGAAAAATGAGCGTGTATGATATCGCAAAAGATATCAGTGAGGGATTGGCAAGAGTGGCGTGCGCCGGAGAGGTGGACGGTGAGATCGTTGATCTGCGCACGGAGCTTGACGGGGACTGCGAACTGAACATCGTAACAGTAAGTGATCCGGAGGGACTTAAGGTCATCCGTCACACCGCGTCCCACGTGCTGGCGCAGGCAGTGAAGCGTCTGTTCCCGAATGCGAAGGTGACGATCGGACCGGCAATCGAGGATGGCTTCTATTACGATTTTGACGCGGAACCGTTTTCCAGAGAGGATCTCGATAAGCTCGAGGCGGAGATGAAGAAGATCATCAAGGAAGGTCATGAACTGAAACGGTTTACGCTTCCGAGGGAAGAGGCGATCAAATTCATGCAGGAGAAGGGAGAGCCGTACAAGGTGGAACTGATCGAAGATCTGCCGGAGGGCTCCGAGATTTCCTTCTACGATCAGGGCGAATTCGTTGATCTGTGCGCGGGACCGCATCTGATGAGTACCAAGGGCATCAAGGCGTTCAAGCTGACATCCTCCTCCATGGCGTACTGGAGAGGGGATTCGAACAAGGCGCGTCTACAGAGGATTTACGGAACGGCTTACAATAAGAAAGAAGAACTTGTCGCGCATCTGGAGCGTATGGAGGACGCGAAGCGCCGCGACCATAATAAGCTCGGACGTGAGATGGAATTGTTTACAACCGTAGATGTGATTGGACAGGGACTTCCGTTGTTCACACCGAAGGGTACCAAGATGATCATGAAGCTGCAGCGTTGGATCGAGGATCTGGAGGATAACGAGTGGGGCTATGTGCGCACACGTACACCGCTTATGGCGAAGTCCGATCTCTATAAGATTTCCGGTCACTGGGATCACTACAAGGACGGAATGTTCGTGCTCGGAGACGAGGAGGTGGACAAGGAAGTGTTTGCACTTCGTCCGATGACCTGTCCGTTCCAGTATTATGTATACAAGAACACACAGAAATCCTACCGCGATCTGCCGTACCGCATGGGCGAGACATCGACACTGTTCCGCGCGGAAGATTCCGGGGAAATGCACGGACTGACCCGTGTGCGCCAGTTCACGATTTCCGAGGGACATCTTGTGATCCGTCCGGATCAGGCGGAGGAAGAACTGAAAAGCTGTCTGGATCTTGCATATTACGTGCTTGATACCTTAGGACTTGCGGAGGATGTGACTTTCCGTCTCTCCAAGTGGGACCCCGAAAACCGCGAAAAGTATCTCGGGGACGAGGAGTACTGGGAGTCCACGCAGAATGCGCTGCGTGAGGTCTTAAAGGAGAAGGATCTTCCGTTCGTCGAGGCGGACGGCGAGGCTGCGTTCTACGGTCCGAAGATCGATATCCAGGCGAAGAATGTCTACGGCAAGGAAGATACGATGATTACGATTCAGCTTGACTGTGCGATCGCTGAGAACTTCGATATGTACTACATTGACCAGAACGGCGAGAAAATTCGCCCGTATATTATTCACAGAACCTCTCTTGGCTGTTACGAGAGAACGCTTGCGTGGCTGATTGAGAAATACGCGGGCAAGTTCCCGACCTGGCTGTGCCCGGAGCAGGTGCGTGTACTTCCGATTTCCGATAAATACGAAGCGTATGCGGGGGAAATCCTTAAGGAACTGAAAGCAAACGGGATCGATGCGACGGCGGATAACCGTTCCGAGAAGATCGGCTTTAAGATTCGTGAAGCGAGACTTGATAAGCTGCCGTATATGCTTGTAGTCGGACAGCAGGAGGAGGCGGACCATACGGTATCCGTCCGCAGCCGCTTTGCAGGGGACGAGGGCGTGAAGCCTCTGTCGCAGTTTATTGATGAGATATGTAAGGAAATCCGCACAAAGGAAATCCGCAAGGAGATTCCGGAGGAGGAGAGGAATAAATAAATTTTTTCCTCCACTTTCCACCACCGCAAAAATGTTTTGACAGATCTCTCCGGTATAAAACCGTTCCGGTGAGAAATACTAAGGGAGTCAGCGTGAACCGGCGTCTGCATAGGCGTTGGGTTACGCCAAAACAAAAGGGGGTGGAGAAGCTATGACATTATTGGATTGTTCTGTAACAAGCTGCGCATACAACGAGGATCACTGTTGCTGTAAGGGCGACATCCGCGTGGAGGGTGAGAAAGCGGCACGCAATGACGAGACGTGCTGCGGCAGCTTTAAGGAGCGCCGCCAAAGTGCGGGAAGAAACGCCCAGGGGCGTATTTCCAAGATGATCGATGTGGCGTGCGAGGCATGCAAGTGCGCGTTCAATGAGGACAGAAAATGCAGCGCCGACCATATCGGCATTGCCGGAGGAGAAGCATGTTCCTGCGGTGAGACGGAGTGCGCAAGCTTTCGCTGTAACGCTTAATTAATGGAGAAGCGGGAATCTTAGTCGTAAGCTGACAAAAGATTCCTGCTTTTTTCTGTCGATTTTTCTTGTAAAGTAAGGCAGGCGGCATTACAATGGAATAGGTACAAAGTCACAGATTTGCAGGGAGGGACACATGAGGAAGAAGTCGCATATCTCATTGGCGCGTTATATTGTGGAGAACCTTGGGGATGAGAAGCTTAAGAAGCATAAGTTCTCCTTTTATCTGGGCAGTGTTCTGCCGGACATCAAGCCGTCGTTTGTTTATAAGCGGCATGAACTGGACGGTACGTTTTCTTCTGTCAGCAGACATATCAAGCGTCTGTCGGAGGGACAGAAGACCATTGAGAAGCCGGGCCGCAAATATTATATGGATTTAGGGCAGATCAGCCATTATCTGGCGGATTATTTTACGTTTCCTCACAACGCGATTTATCCGGGAAGTCTGAAGGAACATTGTTCCTACGAGGAAAAGCTCAAAAAGGATCTGCGCGCCTACTTAAAGAGCGGCGAGGCAGCGAGGAATCACGGACGGAAGCTTGCCGGAGAGTGGACACCGCCTGAGGACGGTGCAAAGAGGGCAGACTTTGGCGATGCGGACGCTATCTGCAGTTATATCAAGGCGGCGCATGAGGAATATCTGGAACGGAAGCACAATGTGAAGGATGATATTGAGCATATTGTGGAAATCAATCACAGGGCGCTTGGAGCGATGATTGATCTGCTTGCCAGACGGCGTAGTGAGTGGCAGCTCGGTCACTCGTGATGTCGAAAATTGGCGGGTGGTTTTCGTTGATTTTAGGAAGAAAAAAGAGTAATATAGGATATAGAAGAAGCCAGTAGCAGAAAATGCTCTGCCGCGGATGCTGCGTATGGTATCTAAGGGGGGCAGACATAGGATTCTTGGCGATTTTAAGGAGGATTCAGATGAAGAGGATCTATGAGCTGCAGAAGAAAATTGAAACGGCACGACATGAATTGGATGAATCGTTTCTGAAAGAAGACGAATTCGAACACTATTACGAGAAAAGTACCAAGCTGGACAAGCTGATCGAGGAGTATCTCGAGCGAAAAGAAAAGATTGGTATATAAGGGATGTTTTATGGTGACAGCAGGTCAGGATAACTGATCTGCTGTTTTTTTGCCCAAAACTCGGTTTGGGGCTTTTTTCTATTGCTTTTTTTCAGAAAGTGGGGTAAGATTATCATACAAGTGGAGGAAAGTGGTGGAGAATGGTACAAAGTGGTGGATAAGTTCATAACTTTGTGGAAAACCACTGGAGGCAGGTGTTTGTGTTATGTTCATGGGAGAATACAATCACACAGTGGACCCAAAGGGCAGACTGATCGTTCCATCCAAATTCAGAGAGCAGCTAGGCAATGAGTTTGTAGTTACCAAGGGACTGGATGGATGCTTATTTGTGTACCCTGCAGATGAGTGGCGAGGTATCGAAGAGAAGTTCCGCAGTATCTCCATGACCTCCAAGGATGCGAGAAAGTTCTCGCGCTTTTTCTTCGCAGGGGCAGCCGCGGTAGAACTGGACAAGCAGGGGAGAATTCTGCTTCCTCCGGTTTTGCGGGAATATGCCGATCTGCAGAAGGATGTTGTCTTAGTCGGTGTCTTAAGCAGAGTTGAGATCTGGGATAAAGACAGATGGCAGGAGAATACCTATGATGAAGACGAGATGGACGAGATCGCAGAGCATATGGCAGATTTAGGATTCAGTATCTAAGAATTCGCATTATAGGAGGGGCATCGTTGGAGTTTAAACATTATTCCGTACTTTTGAACGAGACAATCGAACAGCTTAACATCAGACCGGACGGAATCTATGTGGATGGAACTCTGGGCGGCGCCGGACATGCCAGTGAGGTGGCGAAGCGGCTTTCCGATAAGGGACGTCTGATCGGGATCGATCAGGATGCAGACGCGATAGCGGCAGCAGAAAAACGCCTCAGTGTGTTTGGAGAGCGCATTACGATCATCCGCAGCAATTATGCGAATATGAAGGAGGAACTGCACGCGATCGGCATCGGGCATGTTGACGGGATCGTGCTCGATCTCGGGGTATCGTCGTTTCAGCTTGATGTGCCCAGCCGGGGGTTTACCTACAGCGATGGGGATGCACCGCTTGATATGCGCATGGATGACAGACAGACATTGACAGCGCGGGATATTGTCAATGATTACAGTGAGATGGACTTATACCGGATCATTCGTGATTACGGTGAGGATAAATTTGCGAAAAATATCGCAAAGCACATAGTAAACGAAAGAGCAAAGCAGCCGATTGAGACTGCCGGACAGCTCTCACAGATCATACGGGAATCGATTCCGATGAAGGTGCAGAAGACCGGAGGACATCCGGCGAAGCGCACGTTTCAGGCGATTCGGATTGAGCTTAACCGTGAACTGGAAGTACTTAAGGACAGCCTTGATGATATGATCGATCTGCTGAACCCGGGCGGACGGCTTTGCATCATTACGTTCCATTCGTTGGAGGATCGTATCGTCAAGACAAATTTTAAAAGAAATGAGAACCCCTGTACCTGTCCGCCGGATTTCCCGGTGTGTGTCTGCGGGAATGTTCCAAAGGGAACCGTTATTACGAGGAAGCCGATTCTGCCGGGAGAGAAGGAATTGGAGGAGAACTCAAGGTCAAAGAGCGCGAAGCTTCGTGTGTTTGAGAGGGAAGCGTGAAAAGAACTTCTAATGTCCGTGTCAGAGGACGATCTGTAAGGAAGTTTTAAGTTTCACGCGGTGAAGTGTGTATGAAAGCGGAGAGATCTGCGGTTGGAAAAGGAAGTGACAGCTATGAGAAATGAGACGGGAAGAGGGGGCGCGCAGACTGCGCCGCGTCGTCGGACTTACGAGAGGGATTATTATGTAGACGGTAACACAGTCCGCAGAGCAGAGGCAGCTCCGGTTCACAGACCGCAGCGCGAGCAGAGCGAAAGGCAGAAGCGTGAGCGCGAGGAGGAGCTTCGCGGCAAAAAGCGCGCGGCGAGACGGAATCAGGAACGCGAACTGCGCATGAGCAGAAGCTATGTGGCGTTCCTTACGATGGCAGTCGCCGTGTTTGGAGCTTTTGCGGGACTTTATATCCATATTCAGTCGGATGTGACGGCACGGATGAATACGATATCCAAGCTTGAGAGCCAGATCGCAGATTTGAAGGCGGATAATGACGAGGCATATAAGCGTATCAATACGGCGATCGATCTTGACAGTATCCGTAACACAGCGATGCTGCAGCTTGGTATGTGCTATGCGAAGGAGTCACAGATTATTTATTACTCTGTCGGAGACGACGATTACATGAATCAGTACAGCGAGATTCCGAGTGAGTAGGACAGGCAGGAGTTGCGATGGCAAAGAAGAAGAGAAAAACTCTGCTGAAATTTCCGAGGCGTATGCAGAAAAAGCTGATCGTTATGTTCGGCATCGTGGCGCTTATGCTGGTGGGACTGGTTGCAAGACTGATGTACATTGAGTACACAAGCGGAGAGAAATATGAGAAGATCGTGCTGTCACAGCAGGAATACGACAGTCAGACGATTCCCTATCAGCGCGGAGATATTGTAGATTCTAAGGGAACGGTAATGGCGACCAGTATCGCAGTCTACAACGTGATACTGGATTGCTCTGTTTTGACGAGCGACGAGAATTATATCGATCCGACGATTCAGGCTCTGGTAGAATGTTTTCCGGAGCTTACGGCAGATCAACTCTACGGCTACGTCAGGGATAACCCGGACGGTAAATATATTATATTGAAGAAAAAGGCTTCCTATGAGGAAATACAGCCGTTCATAGAAATGCAGGATGCCGAGAACGAGAAGGGAAAGAAGATCAATCCCAATATCAAGGGCGTGTGGTTCGAAAAGGAGTACCAGAGAGAATATCCGTATGGGTCGCTCGCAAGCGCCGTGATCGGGTTTACCGCATCGGGAAATGTCGGTGTCAACGGATTGGAAAATTATTACAATGACAAGCTTAACGGCATCAACGGCAGGCAGTATGGTTACTTAAATGCGGACAACAACTTTGAAAAGGTCATCAAACAGGCGGATAACGGAAGTAATGTGGTGATGACGATCGATGCGAACATTCAGTCGATTGTTGAGACAAAGATCGCGGATTTCAACGCTGCCTACACGAATGCATACCGGGAGGGTGACGCGGGGGCGTCGCACATCGGGGTAGTGATCATGGATCCGAACAACGGCGACGTGCTGGCGATGGCGAATTATCCGAACTTTGACCTCAGCAATCCGAGAGATCTTTCCGCATATTATACGGAGGAAGAACTTGCGCTGATGGATGATGACGCGAAGATGGACGCGTTAAATACATTGTGGCAGAATTTCTGTGTGACCTACACCTATGAGCCTGGTTCTACGGCGAAGCCGTTCACGGTGGCTGCCGGACTGGAGACGGGAACGGTATCGACAGGAGATACCTATTACTGTGACGGATATGAGCATGTGGGCGGTCATGACATACATTGTGTGAACCGGAACGGACACGGCATGCAGACATTGGAGCAGACGCTTATGAATTCCTGCAACGATGCTCTTATGCAGATGTCCTATAAGATCGGAAAGGATAATTTTGTCAAGTATCAGCAGCTTTTTGGGTTCGGACAGAAGACGAACATCGATCTGCCGGGAGAGACGCGGACGGATTCGTTGATTTTTACCTTGGATAATATGTCGCCGACGGATCTTGCGACAAATGTATTCGGACAGAACTTTAATACGACGATGATTCAGCTCGCAACGGCATACTGTTCGCTCGTGAACGGCGGGAAGCTCTATCAGCCGCATATTGTAAAACGCATTACGGATGAGAACGGCAATGTGATCGAGGAGATAAAGCCTACGCTGTTACGGCAGACCGTATCCGAGAACGCCTGCGAGACACTAAAGCAGTATATGTATTCGACGGTCACGTCGGGTACCGGAAATACAGCGAAGGTGGACGGATATTCGATGGGCGGCAAGACGGGTACGGCGCAGAAGATACCGCGTGACGGCGTCAATTATCTGGTATCGTTTATCGGATTCGCACCTGTGGAGGATCCGCAGCTTGTCATCTACTGCGTGGTCGATGAGCCGAATGCGGAGGAACAGTATCATAGTACTTTTGCACAGAACATCGTGCGCGAGATCTTAGAAGAAGTGCTTCCTTATATGAATATCTACCGTGATGAGGCGACGACCGGAATTCACTCCGGCTGGGATATCAAGGGGGAAGAAGCGGGAGCGCTTGCAATGACGGATATTGTAAATACAGAACTTCCGGTGGAGGATGGACTCACCGATGTGCCGAATACGACAGACCAACTTCCGGGGAATGAGGAGGGCGCCGATGCCGGAACAGCGCCGGAGGGAGACGGTACGCTCCCGCCCGCCGATACCGGAGGAACCTCCGATGCACCGCCTGCGGAGGGAGGAGAGAATCCGCCCGCGGAGGGTACTGGAGGCAGCCCGCCTGCGGACGATACCGGAGAATCCCCGCCCGCAGACGGCGGAGGGAGCAGCCCGCCCGCGGACAATGCAGACATGCCGCCCGTCGTGACAGACGAGCCTGTAGAGGGAAACGGGCAGTAACAAATGATGTATAACCTCACGAAAGGATGAATAAAATTTCATGGAGAACTTTCGTGAGGTTTTGTATATGTCGGAAGAAAACATGTTTTACCGGAGTAAGACCTTTAACCGCAAAAAGATATTTATCATGTTTCTCGCGGTCTTTTTTGTACTGATGTTTTTGATCGGGAGGCTTGTGTATCTGATGATATTCTGTTCGGAATATTACGGACAGAAGGCGCAGGGCCTTCACGAGAGAGAACGTGATATTAAGGCGGCGCGCGGCAGGATTATAGATGCGAACGGAACGGTGTTAGCGACGAACAAGTCCGTCTGCACGATTTCGGTGATTCACAGCCAGATCGAGGAACCGGAGAAGGTCATTGACGCACTGGTAAAGGAACTGGGACTTTCGGAGGATGAGGTGCGCGGCAGAGTCGAAAAGGTCAGCTCGATCGAACGGGTTAAGACAAATGTAGACAAAGAAGTGGGCGACCGCATCCGTGCGTACGGACTTGCAGGCGTGAAGGTAGACGAAGATTACAAACGCTATTATCCATATGAGTCGATGGCGTCTTCTGTTCTCGGTTTTACCGGAGCGGATAATCAGGGGATTTTGGGCTTGGAGGTAAAATACGACTCCTATCTGCAGGGGACGAACGGGCAGATCTTAACGCTTACCGACGCGCGGGGCATCGAGATCGAGAATGCGGGAGAGACACGGATGGAGCCGGTCAACGGCTACGATTTGTGTATCTCCATGGATGTCAATATTCAACAGTACTGTGAGCAGGCGGCGGAGAAGGCATGCAGAAAGAAGCAGGCGGACAGCGTGTCTATCATTGTCATGAATCCGCAGAACGGCGAGCTGATGGCGATGGTAAATTATCCGGAATTTAATCTGAATGAACCGTTCACGCTGACGGACGAGATGCTTTCCGGCGTGGCGGACGCCTCGGTGCTTTCTGCGGAGGAAAAGCAGGATCTTTTGAACCAGATGTGGAGAAATCAGTGCATCAGCGATACTTATGAGCCGGGGTCGACATTCAAGATTATTACGGCAGCCGCGGCGCTTGAGGAGGGGGTCGTCTCACTCAACGACCAATTTTACTGTCCGGGCTACAAGATGGTGGAGGACAGAAGAATCCGCTGTGCCAAGACGAGCGGTCACGGGGCGGAGACGTTTGAGACGGGAATCATGAATTCGTGCAACCCGGTATTTATTGAACTGGGCGAGCGGCTCGGTGTAGACAATTATTACAAATATTTTAAACAGTTCGGGCTGCTTCAAAAGACGAATATCGATCTCCCGGGCGAGGCGGCGACGATCATGCATAAGAAGGAAAATGTCGGTCCGGTGGAACTTGCCACGATTTCCTTCGGTCAGTCCTTCCAGATTACCCCGATACAGCTCGTGACGACTGTTTCTTCTATTATAAATGGGGGAACACGCGTCACGCCGCATTTCGGTGTGGAGATTCGGGATGAGAAGGGAAATCTGGTCGAGAAACTAAAATACGATACCACAGAAGGAATCTGCACGGAAGAGACATCGGAGACGATGCAGTATCTGCTGGAAAAGGTCGTCTCCGAGGGCGGCGGCAAGAATGCAAAGATCGAGGGGTACTCGATTGGCGGCAAGACGGCGACTTCACAGACGCTGCCGCGAAGCGAGCACCGTTACATATCGTCGTTTCTGGGGTTCGCTCCGGCGGACGATCCGCAGGTTCTGGTGCTTGCAATTATAAGAAATCCGCAGGGAGTCTACTATGGAGGTACGATTGCTGCTCCGGTCGTGAAAGAAATTATGGAAAACATTTTGCCCTACCTTGATAAATCGTGAAAAATAACGTATACTAGATGGGTTAAATAGCGAGATAAAATACATGAGGTGTTTATTTATGACGTATGAAATCGTAATTCCGGTAATTGTATCTTTTGCAATCAGCGCTTTGCTTGGTCCGATCGTCATTCCGTTTCTGCGGAGGCTTAAAGTAGGGCAGACCGAGCGGAAGGAGCTGGAATCCCATCTGAAGAAAAACGGCACGCCGACGATGGGCGGACTGATGATACTGGCGAGTATCGTGATAACTTCCGTATTCTATGTGAAGGATTATCCGAGAATCGTCCCGATTCTGTTTATGACGGTCGGATTCGGCGTAATCGGATTTTTGGACGATTATTTAAAGGTCGTGCTCCGCAGATCGGACGGACTGCTTCCGTGGCAGAAGATGCTTTGTCAGATCGTGGTTACGACTGTTTTCGCCGTCTATATGGTGCGGTACGCGGGAATCTCTCTTTCTATGCTGATTCCGTTTTCGGGCGGCAAGTACTTAGACCTTGGCTGGTTTGCGATTCCTGTGCTGTATATTGCCGTGATCGGCACGGTGAACGGAACGAATTTTACGGATGGTCTGGACGGTCTGGCTTCCAGTGTGACGATTATGGTCGCGACCTTTTTCTCGGTCGTGGCGATCGGTACGAATGAGGGGATCGCTCCGATTACCTGTGCGGTCGTGGGTGCTCTGCTCGGGTTCCTTCTATTTAACGTATATCCGGCGAGCGTCTTTATGGGTGATACAGGGTCGCTGGCGCTTGGAGGCTTTGTGGTATCGACGGCGTATATGATGCAGATGCCGTTATTTATCCTGATTGTGGGACTGATCTATCTTGTTGAGGTGCTTTCTGTCATCATTCAGGTGACGTATTTTAAGAAGACGGGCGGCAAGCGCATTTTCCGTATGGCACCGATCCATCATCATTTTGAACTTGGAGGATGGTCGGAGACAAGGGTAGTAGCTGTGTTCTCGATCGTGACGGCGATCCTTTGTATGATAGCGTTGTTAGCACTATAAAGCGAAAAGAAAGTTTCGCTTAGACGAAAAAAACGAAGACAGGCAGAATAGAGGTGTAGAATATGGATTTGACAGGCAGGACGGTTCTTGTGGTCGGTTCCGGGATAAGCGGAGTGGCAGCCGCAGAGCTTTTGAAGAAGAAACAGGTAAAGACGATATTGTTTGACGGCAATCGCGATCTGGACGTCGCGGCGCTGCGGGAAAAGCATTCGGTGTTTTCTGATATGGAAATTCTGTTGGGAGAGCTTTCCGAGGCGGATATGGAACGCTTTGATTTTGTGGTCTTAAGCCCGGGCGTTCCGACAGACCTTCCGATGGTAAATGCCGTGAGGGAGCGGGGAATCCCGATCTGGGGAGAGATTGAGCTTGCTTACTTTTTTGCAAAGGGACGTGTGGCGGCGATTACCGGAACGAACGGCAAGACGACGACAACGGCGCTTACCGGAGAGATTATGGCGAACTATTATAAGGACGTGAAGGTGGTCGGGAATATAGGAATTCCTTATACTTCCGTGGCAGCGGAGACGACGGACGAGACGGTGACGGTCGCGGAGATCAGCAGTTTCCAGCTTGAGACGATCCACACGTTTCATCCGGCAGTGTCTGCCATATTGAATATCACGCCGGATCATCTGAACCGTCATCACACGATGGAATGTTATATTGAGACGAAGGAGCGCATTGCTAAGAATCAGGATGCGGGCGATACCTGCGTGCTGAATTACGAGGATGAGGTGCTGCGTGCGTTCGGGGAGCAGCTTAAGACGAACGTACTGTTCTTCTCGAGTGAGAGAAAGCTGGCGAAAGGTCTTTATCTGGACGGCGGGGACATTTTTTATGCAGACGGAACCGGGACGGCAAAGATTATCAATGTGAACGAGTTAAATATTCTTGGAAAGCACAATTACGAGAATGTGATGGCAGCGTGCGGTATGGCGATTTCCCTTGGTGTGCCGATTCCTAAGATCGTGGAGGTCTTAAAGCGGTTTGAGGCGGTCGAGCACCGGATTGAGTACGTGACAGAAAAGCGCGGTGTGAAGTTTTACAATGATTCTAAGGGAACAAATCCCGATGCGGCGATCAAGGGTATCTGCGCGATGAACCGGCCGACCTTTCTGATCGGAGGCGGCTATGATAAGCAGTCGGAGTATGACGAGTGGATCGAAAGCTTTGGCGGCAAGGTCAAAAAGCTGGTGCTCATCGGGCAGACGAGAGAGAAGATTGCAGAATGTGCCAGAGAGCACGGGTTTACGGACATCGTGCTGTGCGATACCTTGGAGGAAGCAGTTGATGTATGCTACAGGAATGCCGTGCAGGGAGATGCAGTGCTCCTGTCGCCTGCATGCGCGAGTTGGGGAATGTTCAAGAATTACGAGGAACGCGGACGCATCTTTAAGGAATATGTGCGTGCTCTAAAAGAGGAATGACGGGTGACAACAAATTCTAAGAGAGGTTTTTAATGGCGCGAGGGCAGGAAAAAGAAAAAAAGCAAAAACCAATTCGATATTTTGACTACAGCCTGCTGTTCCTGATTATATTTCTGCTGTGCTTTGGACTGATCATGCTTTACAGTACCAGTTCTTACTATGGTTCTACCAGATTTGGCGACGCAGCATATTATCTGAAAAAGCAGCTGTTTGCCACGAGCCTTGGAATCGTCGCGATGATTATCGTATCGCGGATTCCCTACCGGTTCTGGATGAATGTAAGCGGGGTGGCGTATCTTGCGGCGCTGGGACTTTGTACTTTCGTTATTTTCGGCGGAAGAGAGGTAAAGGGACAGGCGCGCTGGATCTACATAGGACCGCTGTCATTCCAGCCGTCCGAGTTCGCAAAGCTTGCGGTCATTATCTTTCTGGCGTTGATTATCTATAAGACCTCCAAGCAGGTCGGGGAATTTAAAACGTTGGTGAAGGTCATGTTTATTGTGCTTCCCATCGTCGGCGTGGTCGCATATAATAACTTAAGTACAGCGATTATTATCCTCGGTATCGCGGTGTGTATGCTGTTCGTGGCAAGCCCCAAGTATTCGCATTTCCTTTTCGTAGGTCTTGCCGTGCTTGTGGTGGGCGTGGTCTTTATCGCGCTGGCGAGTTACCGCGCGGAGCGGATCCAGATCTGGCTGCACCCGGAGGAGTATGAGAAGGGCTACCAGACGCTGCAGGGTCTTTACGCGATCGGTTCCGGCGGATTGTTCGGAAAAGGTCTTGGAGAAAGTATGCAGAAGCTCGGGTTCATCCCCGAGGCACAGAATGATATGATTTTCTCGGTCATCTGTGAGGAGTTGGGATTATTCGGTGCGGTCTGTCTTATTCTTTTGTATCTGTTAATGATCTGGCGGTTCATGGTGATTGCCAACAATGCGGCGGATCTGTACGGTGCGCTTCTTGTAGTTGGAATCATGGCGCATATTTCGATTCAGGTGGTGCTTAATATCGCCGTTGTGACGAATACCATCCCGAATACCGGAATTTCCCTTCCGTTTGTCAGCTACGGCGGAACATCGATTCTGTTCCTGCTTTCGGAAATGGGGCTTGCGCTGTCCGTATCACGGGGGATTACATTTGAGGTTACCTGATTATGATTAGAGAGCAGAGAAGAAGAAAAAAAAGAAGAAAGATCGGTCTGATGGTTTTTCTGATCTTTGTGCTGCTTCTGGCACTGGCGGCGCTTGTGGTCTGGAAGGTGTTTACCGTGGAGAACGTGGAGGTGGAAGGTAATGAACTCTATTCCTCCGGGCAGATCGAGCAGCTCGTTCTAAATGACGAGTATTCATGGAATTCACTCTATGTTCTGCTTAAGTATCGGTTTGTGGATATGGGGGAGGTACCGTTCGTCGATACGATGGAGGTGAAGCTTAAGAACCCGCATACCGTACAGATTTCGGTCTACGAGAAGGGGATTTTGGGCTGCCTCTACATTGAGTCCATCGGACAGTATGCATATTTCGATAAAGACGGCTTTGTCGTTGAGACTTCCACGGAAGAAATTCCGGATGTTCCAAAGGTCACGGGCGTTACCTGTGAGGAGGTCGTGCTCTACGAACAACTTCCGCTGGAACGCGGGGAGGTACTTAAAGATCTTTTGAATCTGACGCAGATACTGAAGAAATACGATCTTCTGCCGCAGGAAATCCACTATGACGATAAGCTCATGCCGACGCTGGACTATGGCGGAACGCGCGTGGTTGTCGGATCGGAGGATTATCTCTCGCAGAAGGTGGTGCGGTTGTCGGCAATCCTGCCGCAGTTATCGGGGCTTTCGGGAACTTTGTATCTGGATACGTGGACACCCGATACGACGGATATCGTTTTTGAGAGGGATGAGTAATCCTTTTTTGTACAAAAAATGAAAAAATCAGTTGATTAATTGAAAGAAAAATTATATTATAGTGTATATGAGTTTAAAAACGGGTATTGCGTGCGTTTTGACTCATCTGATATTTGACAGAGAGTGGAACAGAAGGCGTTGTACGCCGGACGGTTCGTTGATAGATGGTGCGGCTTGGCATCACTTTACCACGGGATATAATTAATGGGAGAGAATGAAGGAGGAACTACCTTGCTGGAGATTATGACAACAGAAGCAGATACCAGTGCAAAGATTATTGTAATCGGGGTTGGAGGAGCTGGTAATAACGCTGTAAATAGAATGATTGATGAGAATATCGGCGGAGTGGAGTTCATCGGAATCAATACCGATAAGCAGGCGCTTACCCTCTGTAAGGCGCCTACTCTGATTCAGATCGGCGAGAAGCTCACTAAGGGACTCGGCGCAGGCGCACAGCCTGAGATAGGCGAGAAAGCGGCAGAGGAGAGCATGGAAGAACTTTCTTCCGCGGTAAAGGGTGCAGACATGGTATTCGTTACCTGTGGTATGGGCGGCGGAACCGGGACAGGAGCCGCGCCGGTCGTTGCGAAGATCGCGAAGGAGCAGGGAATCCTTACGGTCGGTGTTGTGACGAAGCCGTTCAAGTTCGAGGCAAAGCAGCGTATGGTGAATGCGCTTTCCGGTATTGACCGTTTGAAGGACAGCGTCGATACCTTGATTGTGATACCGAATGATAAGCTGCTCGAGATCGTGGACAGGCGTACCACGATGCCGGACGCATTGAAGAAGGCGGACGAAGTGCTGCAGCAGGCAGTGCAGGGAATCACAGACCTGATTAACCTTCCGGCACTCATTAACCTTGACTTTGCGGATGTCTCGACCGTCATGAAGGACAAGGGGATGGCGCATATCGGTATCGGAAACGCCAAGGGAGACGATAAGGCGATTGAGGCGGTTAAGCTTGCCGTTGCCAGCCCGTTACTTGAGACGACCATCAGTGGCGCTACGCATGTCATTATCAATATTTCGGGAGATATTTCCCTTATGGATGCGAACGATGCGGCAAGTTACGTGCAGGATCTTGCCGGAGACAATGCGAATATTATCTTTGGTGCGAAGTATGACGAGTCCATGACAGACGAGGCGACGATCACGGTCATCGCGACCGGACTGGAGAATCCGTCGGGCAACAGTAAGATTATGCCGAAGCTCAACTATGCGAATTCCGCGCCGACCAGACCTGTATCGGGGGCATCAATGGGCAGACCGATGACGACGGGAACCACCGCCGGATACACAGGGGCGGGACAGACGGCCGGACAGCCGACGCCTGTGCCTGCGTTCACAGGGATTCAGAAGCCGCGTCAGCCGGAGAGCACGGTACCGCAGATGGATATTAAGATTCCGGATTTCTTAAAGAATTCCCGCAAATAAGCGGCAGGAACGTATACATGAAATGCAAAGAGACTGTTTTCGGACAGTCTCTTTTTGTGTGTCGAAAAAGGCGGACGACTTCGTAATTTGGCGGACTCTTTTTTGACAAAAATTATGACAGCAAGGAACTATAATAGGAATCATGTCAGAGAAAAATCGAGGTGAGAAGAGATTTATGTATTCTATGCGGATGTATTCCTGCTTTGGAATTTTCTGATGGATTTTATTGCGTTCGCCGGAACGAATCTGTTTTTGAAACGCGGCAGGAAATATCGTTTTCTGCTTTTAGGGGCGGCGGTGTCAGCATTTCTTAGCGTGGTCTGCCTGCTTGCGGTGAAGAATTATATGCTGTATTGTCTGGTGACGCATTTTCTGATCAACACTGTGATGATACGAATCGTTTTTGGCAGATGTAGCGCAAAGACTTTTCTGGAAAATTGGGCGGTGACTTATCTGATCGTTATTCTGCTCGGCGGAATGATGGAGTGGCTTGGCGGAAGCGGGCTGCTTGCGCGAAATCTGCTGCTGGCAGTGCCGGCAGCAGCGCTCGGTGTGTACGGCGCTCTTTATTATCTTATGCAGCGGAGAAGTTTTGGAAACCATATGATGCGCGCACAGATCAGGAAAGATGCGCGTTACATAGAGCTTGTTGCCTATTGGGACAGCGGAAATCAGCTTAGGGACCCTTATACCGGACAGGGAATCAGCATCATCAGTCAGGCGAAGGCGCGTGAATTCGTGGACGGGAAAAAGGACCGTATACGTTTTGTGCCGTATCGTTCACTGGGGGAGACGGACGGACTTCTGGCTGTCCTCGATGTGGATGAAATGGTAGTGCAGGATGGCGAAAGACAACAGAAATTTCGCCATATGGCGATTGGAATCGCGCAGAAAGGACTGCTCGAGGATAAGGCGTATGACATGATTCTGCATGCGTCGTTGGGATAGCAGCGTGAGAAGAAATCCGAATGCTTACAGCAAGGACTGTTTTGCAGAGAATATCTATGTCTCACGCACAAATTTGTGTCTGTGGACAGAAATTTGCAGGTATTGGGGTTATTTTAAGAAAGGAATGGATGGATATGTACATAAAGTTGGCAGTTCCGGAATACAGAATACGGGGAATATGGGCGGGAATCAGCCGCTTTTTTCTGAAAGAACAGGATGAAGTGCACTATATCGGAGGAGCGGAGGTTCTTCCGCCGCCGCTTGCGGGTGAGGAGGAGAGCGCCTGCATCCGGATGCTTGCGGGAGATGAGCCGGAGGCGGCGCGGGGAAAGCTGATTGAACACAATCTGCGTCTTGTGGTATACATAGCGAAGAAGTTTGACAACACGGGCGTCGGGGTGGAAGATTTGATCTCGATTGGAACAATTGGTCTGATCAAGGCGATTAATACTTTTAATCCGGAAAAAAATATCAAGCTTGCCACTTATGCGTCGCGGTGCATTGAAAATGAAATTCTTATGTATCTGCGCAGAAATAACAAGACGAAGCTGGAAGTCTCCATTGACGAGCCGCTCAATGTGGACTGGGACGGAAACGAACTTCTGTTGTCCGATATTCTCGGAACGGATGAGGACATCATCTACCGTGATATTGAGACGGATGTTGAACGAACGCTGCTGAAAAAAGCGATTGCACGGCTGTCCGGCAGGGAACGCATGATTATAGAACTGCGTTTTGGACTGAACTCCGCGAACGGAGAGGAAAAGACGCAGAAAGAGGTGGCGGATATGCTGGGGATTTCCCAGTCCTATATTTCGAGACTGGAGAAGAAAATTATGGGACGCTTAAAGAAAGAAATTGTCCGGTTCGAATAGTGCAGGAACCGCTTTTATGCAAATTCCATGTGTTTTCGGCAGTAAAATTGTGAAAAGAATGACAAGGGAAAAGAATTGTAACCGGAACTAAAACATAGTATAATTGTACTAGAAAGAGAAAGCTTGGGGGTAAGCATATGATACTTGAATTCTTAGGAGCAGCGCATGAGGTGACAGGAAGCTGTCATTATCTGAAGTTCGGAGAAAAGCATGTCCTTGTGGACTGCGGTATGGAGCAGGGCGCGGATCTCTACGTGAATCAGGAGATACCGGTGAATGCGGCGGCGATCGACTATGTGTTTGTGACACATGCGCATATCGATCATTCGGGACTTTTGCCGTTGTTATATAATCATGGTTTCCGCGGACAGATTTTTGCGACGAAGGCGACGCATCAGCTCTGCGAGATCATGCTAAAAGACAGCGCCCATATTCAGATGTTCGAGGCGGAATGGAGGAACCGTAAGGCAAAGCGTGCCGGAAAGCCGGAAGTTGTGCCGATGTACGACATGAATGATGCGATGGGAGTGCTCACGCATTTCGTATCCTGTGATTATCAGAGGGTTATGCAAATTTGTGAGGGGCTTAAGGTACGGTTTGTAGATGCCGGGCATCTGCTTGGTTCGTCAAGTATTGAAATGTGGGTCAGTGAGGAGACAAAAAGCGGCAAGCAAGAGCGCAAGCTCGTATTTTCCGGCGATATCGGTCCGGGAAACAGACCGCTCATCAAGGATCCGGAATACATAAAAGACGCGGACTATGTTGTGATGGAATCCACATATGGAGATCGTACTCACGCAGCACCGCCGGATTTTGCGGTGGAGCTTGCCCGAGTTATTGCAGATACGTTTTCACGCGGCGGCAATCTTGTGATTCCGGCATTTTCTGTCGGACGCACGCAGGAGATGCTTTTCTTTATCCGCCGAATCAAGATGGAGGAGATGTTAAAGGGCTATCCTGATTTTGAAGTGTATGTGGACAGCCCGCTGGCAGTGGAAGCGACGACCATTTTCAATAAGAACGTTGCGGACTGTTTTGGCGACAAAGCGATGGCGCTGGTCAACCAGGGAATCAACCCGATCAGTTTTCCGGGGCTTCGGATGGCGATTACAAGTGATGAATCCAAGATGATCAATTTTGATGAAAGACCGAAGGTTATCATATCCGCATCGGGTATGTGCGAGGCCGGGCGTATCAGGCATCACTTAAAGCATAACCTCTGGCGCAAGGATTCCACGGTGCTCTTCGTGGGCTATCAGGTTCCGGGAACGCTCGGAAATGCATTGCTCGGTGGGGCGAAGGAGGTGCATCTGTTCGGTGAGACGGTCGATGTCCAGGCGAAGATTGAGAATCTGCCGGGGATCAGCGGACATGCGGATGTGAACCAGCTCACAAAATGGATCGGTGCGTTTGAGACAAAGCCGAAGCGTGTGTTCGTCGTTCACGGTGAGGACAAAGTGACGGAGCAGTTCGCCGACCATATCCACAGGGAGTTAGGACTGGACGCTTATGCACCGTACAGTGGAGACACATTTGATTTGCTGACCGGAGCCTGCATAAAGGAAGGCTCCAGGGAGGCGGCAGTAGGGAAGAAAGCAAGTCGCGTGTCCAGCAATATCTTCGCAAGGCTGCTTGCGGCAGGCGAGCGTCTGATCGCCGTGATTCACAAGTGCGAAGGTATGCCGAACCGGGAGCTTGGCAAGTTCGCGGATCAGATCAACGAACTGTGCAAAAAGTGGGACAGATAGTGACGGCGTGCGGATGCGGGCTTACATGGAGAGATAGTTGCGGATGGATTTGAGCGCCGATTTTTCCAGGCGGCTGACCTGTGCCTGGGAAATATGGATTTCCTCCGCAACCTCCATCTGCGTTTTCCCTTCAAAAAAGCGCAGCTTTAAGATATAGTTCTCACGCTCGTTCAGGTGATCCATGGCATCGCTCAGCGACAGTTCTTCGATCCAGTTGTCCTCGCGGTTCTTTTTGTCGCTGATCTGATCCATGATGTAGAGTGTATCGCCACCGTCGGTGTACACGGGATCATAGAGGCTGACCGGGCTTTGTATCGCATCGAGTGCAAAGACGATTTCTTCCTTGGTCAGACCGGATTCCTTAGCAATTTCTTCGATGGTGGGTTCCTTGGAGGAGGTCTTAGCGAGAATCTCCCTGGTGTGGATTGCTTTGTAGGCGGTATCCCTTAAGGAACGGCTGACGCGGATCGAGTTGTTGTCGCGCAGATAGCGACGGATTTCCCCGATAATCATGGGAACAGCGTAGGTGGAGAATTTGACGCCCATAGTCGGATCGAAGTTGTCAATCGACTTGATGAGTCCGATGCAGCCGATTTGGAAGAGGTCGTCCACGTTTTCGTGGTTGCCGGAAAAGCGTTTGATGACGCTTAGAACAAGGCGGAGGTTCCCCTTGATGTATGTCTCGCGGGCTTTTGCATCTCCCTGCTTGATACGGACAAAGAGGTCTTCTTTTTCCTCCTCTTTTAAAATTGGGAGTTTGGCGGTATTGACACCGCAGATTTCAACTTTATATGAAGCCATGATGGGTTCCTCCAGAAATATTTTCTGTTAAAAAGGATGCTTCATTTGGAGGAATTTTATTCAGAGATTTTTCGGAAAGAAATACAGAAGAATATAGAAAAAAGGATGAAATTGTAGTATAAATAAATATAAAGTATCTGTGAAGGCATGAAACAGATACGCAGTAAAATGAGTGGGGCAGACAGGGTATGAAAGATCGAATTGATGAGAGAAATGAGAGAGAGCGGATTGCGAAGAGCGTTGTCAAGTTCTGGAATGTAAATTATATTCCAGTACCGCAGTATGACGAACCACAAACGGCAGAGGAACCGGAGGAAACGATGCATGACGACGCGGATACAGAGGATGTGATGACGCACGAGGAAGCTTACAACGTCACGACGGGTGCGTATTCAGGTGAATATGGCAAGAATTACGTCGAGGATGAAGTGACAAAGGGACAGATTGAGAAGATTCTTCATGAGAAGACAGAGGCGATTCGAAGCTTGTTTGAACAGAATGATGAGGAGAAATAGGCACGCAGGAATATTTTGGCATATAATAGAATAAGAAAGGCTGTTGGAGGCGTTTATGTCAGAAATAACGCTGCGTAAATATCACGGGCTGGGGAATGATTATCTGATTTACGATCCGAACCGCAATGACGATCTTCTGCAAGAGAGGCAGATTCAGGCACTATGCAAGAGGAACATCGGGGTCGGGGCGGACGGAATTCTCTATGGCCCTTTTTTTGTTGGGGAGGAGATGTGGGTAAGAATTTTCAATCCCGACGGAAGCGAGGCGGAGAAGAGCGGAAACGGTATCCGTATTTTCTCGAGATACTTAAAGGATGCAGGCTATGTCAAGGGAGAGAGTTATGTGCTGCACACGAAGGCGGGAGAGACGAGAGTGACGTTTCTGGACGATAATGGAGATTATATGCGTGTGGACATGGGATATCCGAAGTTCGTGGCGGGGGAGATCCCGGCAGTGGGCTTCGGGGAGGAGATTGTGAATGAAGCCATCTTTTTCGGCGACAATTTCTATAATGCAACCTGTGTCTCTATGGGAAATCCGAACTGTGTGCTGATGTTAGAGGAAGTGAATAAGAAGAAAGCGCTGCACCTTGGACCGTACGTGGAAAATTCACGGTATTTTCCGAACCGCATCAATATGCAGCTCTGTCAGGTGCTTGACCGAAATAATATTCAGATTGAAATTTATGAGCGCGGGGCGGGCTATACCTTTGCCTCGGGAACAGGAGCCTGCGCCGCAGCCGCGGCTTCGCACAGGCTGGGACTGGTGGATGAACGTGTGACGGTGCATATGCACGGCGGCAAGCTGCTGATTGAATTTGCTTCGGACGGAAGAATCGACATGACGGGTCCGGTGGTGTATATCGGGAGTATTACGCTGGCGGAACATTTTTTTGCGTAGTGCATTGTATTTTTTCTGGGATTATGATAAAGTGAGCACTAGCGAGTCAGTCTGCCAGCAGGATTGACAAGCGGCGAACGCTGATCATAGGCGCTTGCGCCTATGATCAAGCAGGGTTTGCTGTGAATGATCACAGCGATCTATCACGTCAGTTCGAGACCTTCCTGACGTAAAACAAAACTAAAGGAGAAAAGAATATGAGAAATCGAAAGGTACAA
This sequence comes from Roseburia hominis, assembly GCA_021771815.1. Classification (GTDB taxonomy): domain Bacteria; phylum Bacillota; class Clostridia; order Lachnospirales; family Lachnospiraceae; genus Roseburia; species Roseburia hominis_A. The sequence goes on along the minus strand of JAETOE010000027.1, from coordinate 59,364 downwards.
TTCATTGTACAGGCCGCAATGATTGCGGCAATCTATGTCGTGTTGACTTATTTTATCAACGCGTTCAATCTTGCTTCCGGGGCGATCCAGGTCCGTATATCGGAGGCGCTTACCATCTTACCGTATTTCACACCGGCGGCCATCCCGGGATTGTTTGTGGGGTGTCTGCTTGCAAACCTTCTGACCGGTGCGACGATCTATGACATTGTGTTTGGAAGTCTGGCGACTTTGCTTGGCGCGGTCGGAACATATCTGCTGCGGAAGCATAAGTTCATGTGCACGCTTGCGCCGGTAGCATCCAATGTCATCATTATTCCGTTTGTTCTGCGCTACGGCTATGGACTTGTGATGGAGTACGGCGGAAGGGACTGGTCGATTCCGTTCTATATGCTGACCGTCGGAGCGGGAGAGGTCATCTGCTGCTGCATCTTAGGTACGATCCTTTTGAATGCGCTGACGAAGGTGCGCAATGTGATTTTCGGCCCGGAAAGCTGAACTGTTACGAATAAAATTCTGTGTATTGCCCAGGGAAGGCGGGGTGGCAGAAGAGAAGAGAGTACTGGCTATAGGTTCAACCTATAGCCAGTACTCTCTTTTACATATTAGACAGGAAGAAATTTCCGTGCTACGATTTCATTGTAATCAAGTAGGAATTATATGGTATAAGGTAAAGCAAAACAAGGAGGATTATTATGGGAAAAGCATTAAAGGAAAGAAAGTTGAGATTTGAGACATTGCAGCTTCATGTAGGGCAGGAGGAAGCAGACCCGGCTACCGGCGCGAGAGCCGTACCGATTTACCAGACGTCGTCTTATGTGTTTGACAACAGCGCACATGCGGCGGCGCGGTTCGGGCTGACAGATGCGGGAAATATTTACGGAAGACTGACAAATCCGACCGAGGATGTGTTTGAGCAGAGAATTGCAGCGCTTGAGGGCGGTGTGGCGGCGCTTGCAGTATCTTCCGGCGCGGCGGCGATTACATATGCGCTCCAGAATCTGGCGCATGCAGGGGAGCACATCGTGGCGGCAAAGAACATTTACGGCGGTACATACAATCTGCTGGCACACACATTTCCGGAGTACGGAATCACAACAACCTTCGTCGATCCGTTCGATTATGAGGAAGTGGAAAATGCAATTTTGGAGAATACGAGAGCGATTCATATTGAGACGCTCGGCAATCCCAATTCCGATGTGGTAGATATTGAAAGGCTGGCAGCAATCGCACACGCACATAAGATCCCGCTGGTGGTAGACAATACCTTTGCAACGCCTTATCTGGTGCGCCCGATTGCGTATGGCGCAGACATCGTCGTGCATTCCGCGACGAAGTTCATCGGAGGTCACGGAACGGCAATCGGCGGTGTGATTGTGGATAGCGGAAAGTTTGACTGGGAGGCGAGCGGAAAGTTCCCGTCACTGACAGAGCCGAATCCAAGCTATCACGGCATCAGCTTTACAAAGGCGGTCGGCGCGGCGGCATTTGTCACGAAAATTCGTGCGATACTGCTTCGTGATACGGGAGCAACGGTGTCGCCGTTCCACTCCTTCCTGTTTCTGCAGGGATTGGAAACGTTGTCCTTGCGCGTCGAGCGGCATGTGGAGAACGCATTGAAGGTCGTGGAATACTTAAACGCAAATCCGAAAGTGGAAAAGGTGCATCATCCTTCCGTATCTGACGATCCGGTACAGAGGGAGCTTTATAAGAAATATTTCCCGAACGGCGGAGGTTCGATCTTTACTTTTGAAATCAAAGGGGACGAGCAGACGGCAAAGGATTTCATCGACCATCTGGAGCTGTTTTCACTGCTTGCCAATGTGGCGGATGTAAAATCCCTTGTGATTCATCCGGCATCCACGACGCATTCCCAGCTTACGACGGAGGAGCTTTTGGAGCAGGGAATCAAACCGAACACGATCCGTCTGTCCATCGGAACGGAAAATATTGCCGACATTATCGAGGATTTGGAGGAGGCGTTTGCGGCAGTGTAGGAGACATTTGCGGCAGTGTAGCAGACGTTTGCGGCAGTGTAGGATTGCGCTTGCCAGAAAACATAGATGCGGGTATACTTTTTCTATCAGATTTTGAGAAAAGGGAGAGCGTCGGTTATGCGTTTATTGATTGTAAGACACGGAGACCCGGATTACGAGAGGGATTCTCTGACGAAGAAAGGATGGAGGGAAGCGGAGCTTTTAGCCAGGCGGTTGTCGAAGCTTACGGTGAAAGACTTTTATGTATCACCGCTTGGGAGAGCGAGGGATACGGCTTCCCTGACATTAAAGAAGATGAACCGCACGGCGGAGGAATGCCAGTGGCTCAGGGAGTTTGACGTAAGGATTACACGTCCTGACCGCCCGGATGCAGAGAGTATTGCATGGGATTGGCTACCGCAGGACTGGACGAAGGAAGAGCGGTTCTGGCGGAGGGAGCTGTGGGCGGCAAACGAGGTGATGCAGGCGGGAACGACACAGGGAACGCACGACGGAAACGGCATACGGATTGCAAGGAGCGCGGAGGGTGGAGTAGGTGCAGAGTACGACTGGGTCGTGCAGAATCTGGATGCGCTGCTCGCTGAACACGGGTATGTCAGAGACGGCGCGAATTACCGTGTGGAGCGTGCGAACCGCGACACACTTGTGTTCTTCTGTCATTTCGGTCTGGAATGTGCGCTTCTGTCGCATCTGATGAATGTGTCGCCTATGGTGCTGTGGCATCACACCTGCGCGGCGCCGACTTCTGTGACGACCGTCTATACGGAAGAGCGCAGAAGGGGAATCGCATCTTTCCGTATCTGTGGTTTTGGGGACATCTCGCATTTATATGCCGGCGACGAGGAACCTGCGTTTTCGGGACGGTTCTGCGAGACGTATGACAGCGAGGAACGGCATGACTAGAAGCACCTTGCCTGCCATGATTTTCCGGTATGATTCATGTACCTTCTATGTTACAATCACTTTGTAACAAAGATGTAATAAATTTGTAACAATATAGGAGGTACAGAATGAAGAGAGCAGTGCTTTTTGCAGCAGCAATGATGATGGGACTGACGTTTATGGGACAGACGAGCGGGGTGCAGGCTGCGACTGTGAATACGAATACGATAAAGAAGGTTGTCACGGCGAATGGCAGCACGTTGAAGGAATGTCTTGAGTCATTGGAGAAGCAGCAGTTTGGAAATTGTGTGGTTATCACGCTTCCATGCAATCCAGGCGCAGGAGAGAAGCCGGAGACGCCGGACGACGGCGCACCGGAGAACAAGCCGGGAACGCCGGATAACAGCAAGCCGGAGACGCCGGACGACAGTGCACCGGAGAACAAGCCGGGAACGCCGGATGACAGCAAGCCGGAGACGCCGGACAACAACGCACCGGAGAACAAGCCGGGACAGGAGGAAGGCATCGAGACAGAGTATCATGCGTATGTGCTCCGTGTCGTGGAACTGGTCAATGAGGAGCGTGCGAAGGCGGGATTAAAGCCTGTCACTCTGCAGAAAAATATTTCCGCAGCGGCGCAGGTGCGCGCACAGGAGACAGAGGTTTCCTTCTCGCACACCAGACCGGACGGAACGAAGTTTACAACCGCGCTTGCGCAGGCAGGCGTGACATATCGCGGCGCAGGAGAGAATATCGCGTGGGGGCAGCGGACGCCGGAGCAGGTAATGAACGGCTGGATGAACAGCGCCGGACACCGCGCGAATATTCTCAACGAGAAATTTACATCCATCGGCGTAGGCTACTATCAGAATGCAGCGGGAACAAATTACTGGACGCAGTTGTTCACGTACTAGTATGACGCGCATGATTACACGCTGAAAGCATAACAAAGAATGCACTGTGGAAGGATAAATGCCACAGCGCATTCTTTTTTCTATTGTTAAATTGCCATCTTATGGTATAATGTACGCGTATGCAATGAGCAGTGTCAGGGCGAGGCAAGACAAGCCGCTGTGCTTGCACAGAGAGGATTGTCTTGGTGAGAACTGATAGTGCGAAGCACGTGAACGAGCGGGCTCTGCACGCGAGTTCGCACTGCGGGGTAAATCTATATGTAGATTGCCAGGGCGAGGCAAGACAAGCCGCTGTGCTTGCACAGAGAGGATTGTCTTGGTGAGAACTGATAGTGCGAAGCACGTGAACGAGCGGGCTTAGCACGCGAGTTCGCACTGCGGGGGAAATTATTTTTAGTGGAGCGATAGCGCGAACCGCCCGCAAGTAAACATTGCTATGAAAAAAGAAAAGGAATATTGGAAATGAAGAAAATATTAGACTTGATTACAGACGAGGTTACACAGGCGTTTGCCTCCTGCGGCTACGACTCCAAATACGGAAAGGTTACGCTGTCCAACCGGCCGGATCTCTGCGAATATCAGTGCAACGGCGCGATGGCTGCAGCAAAAGAATATAAGAAAGCGCCGTTTATGATTGCGGACGAGGTGGCTGCAAAGCTTTTGGCAAACGACATGTTTTCCATGGTAGAATCCGTAAAGCCCGGTTTCTTAAATTTTAAATTGAGTGAGACATATCTGGCGGAATATGTGAAAGAGATGCAGAAGGATGAAGGACGCTTTGGCTGTGAGGAGACGAAAGCGCCTAAGACCATCATGATCGATTACGGCGGACCGAATGTGGCGAAGCCGCTTCACGTCGGACATCTGCGCTCCGCGATCATCGGCGAGAGCATCAAGCGCATCGGACGTTTCATGGGACATAAGGTCATCGGCGACGTACATCTCGGCGACTGGGGCTTACAGATGGGGCTTATCATTACGGAGCTTAAGGAGAGAAAACCAAAGCTTGTGTATTTTGACGAGAGCTATACGGGAGAATACCCTGTGGAAGCGCCGTTTACCATTTCCGAGCTGGAGGAGATTTATCCGACGGCGAGCGGAAAATCAAAGGAAGACGCCGTATATAAGGAAGCCGCGATGCAGGCGACCTATGAGCTGCAGCATGGCAGAAGAGGCTATCAGGCGCTGCTTACGCATATTTTAAACGTCTCTGTGACAGACCTAAAGCGCAATTATGAGAATCTGGATGTTTCCTTTGATCTGTGGAAGGGGGAATCCGACGCGCAGCCGTACATCCCGGATATGGTGCAGAAGATGAAGGATGACGGATTTGCCTATATCAGCGACGGCGCGCTTGTCGTAGATGTAAAAGAGGACACGGACACCAAGGAGATTCCACCGTGCATGATCTTAAAGTCCGACGGCGCATCTCTTTACAATACGACCGATCTTGCGACGATTGTCTGGCGCATGAAGGATTACAATCCGGACAAATTGATTTATGTCGTGGACAAGCGGCAGGAGCTTTATTTTACACAGGTGTTCCGCTGCGCGAGAAAGACAGGACTGGTAGAGGCAGACACCGAACTGCAGTTTCTGGGTTTTGGCACGATGAACGGCAAGGACGGCAAACCATTTAAAACGCGCGAGGGCGGCGTGATGCGTCTGCAGTATCTGCTTGAAAGCGTCAACGAAGAGATGTTGAAAAAGATTACCGAGAACCAGAAATCCAAGGAAAATCTGGACATCAGCGAGGCAGAGGCGAAGGAAACGTCGAAGATGATTGCGCTCGCAGCAATCAAGTACGGCGATCTTTCCAATCAGGCGAGCAAGGATTATATTTTTGATATTGACCGATTTACGTCGTTTGAGGGAAATACGGGTCCTTATATCCTCTATACAATCGTGCGCATCAAGTCCATTTTGAACAAATATCATGGCATGGGGAAGGATGAGAGCGGTGCAGATATTGCGGCTGCACATTCGCAGAGCGAAAAGAACCTGATGCTCGTGCTCTCAGGCTTCAATTCTATGATGGAGACTGCTTACGAAGAGACGGCACCGCATAAGATCTGCTCCTATATCTATGAGCTCGCCAACGCGTTCAACAGCTTTTACCATGAGACGAAGATCATGTCGGAGGAGAATGAGACGGTACAGAAATCCTACATTCAGCTTTTGACCCTGACGAAGTCTGTGCTTGAGACGTGTATTCACCTGCTTGGCTTTGAGGCGCCGGAGCGGATGTAGATGTGACAGACAATTCCAGAAAGTGTAAAAGAGGTGCAGCAGCATGAAGCGGATTTGCTTCATGCTGCTGCACCTTCATTTGTTTTATGGAATAGATCGTTGTGTCTGTTACGCCGTATATTTTTCGACAAGCGCGTTGAGCGCGTCACGATGCGTTTCGATCCATTTGTCGTAAGTCGTCTGTTCCGCCGCGACCATTTTGCCAAGCTCGACGAGGAACAACGGAATCTCCGTCACGGCGATTGCCTTTCCGGTATCGGCAATGCATTCCTTCCCCTGCAGGGCGCATCCGCCGACGAAAATTGCAAACGCAGGCTTCGGACCGTCCGGCGTCTGCTTGACTGCGCCGCGGAAACCGATGTCTCCTGTCTGATGTGCGGCACAGGAGGACGGGCAGCCGGAAATGTGAATTTTCGGAAGAACGCCGTCCGCAAAGTTTTCCTTCTGCACAGCCTCGACGCAGAGACGGAGAAGCGCCTGAGAATCACCGATACCGACCTGACAGATGGAGTTGCCGACGCACGCGACAGATGTCTCAAAAAGCGTATTCGCACCGTCCGCGGTATGGGCGAGAACTTCCCCTGCCTCGTCTGCGGTGCAGTTGATGACATAAAGACCTTCCTCTGCGGTGAGGCGGATCTCAACATCCTCCATACCGGAAATCAGATCGTAGAGTTCTTTTACCTTGGCGGGGGAGAGAACGCCTCCGATCGGTTGATAGAAGACAGCGTAAAGCCCGTCCTGCTTCTGGGCAGTCACGCGTCGGTCTGTCACCGAAGAGCCGCTTCCCTTTTTCGTGATTTTGGGGATGACCGGGGCGATATCAAGCTTTTCGGAAGCGAAAACATTGCTTAATTTCTCGTTGTAAGCAGCGATAAAGCCCTCCGTTCCAAGCGTATCCTGCATGAAGCGCGTTCTTGCGCGGCCACGGTTCTCGTAATTACCGTAGGTGGTGAACGTGTCTACCATTGCCTTGATGTAGTAGAGAATCTTCGTCGGTTCCACGGCGGTCGCGACACATGCGCCGAGGCTTGGCTTATTTCCGAGTCCGCCAGCAGCGTACACGTCGAAGCCCCCATCCGGTCTTGCGACAAAGCCGAGGTCGCGGAAGGTCGCGTGCGGTTCATTGGCAGGCGAATTGGAAAAGCAGACCTTCAGCTTGCGCGGGAACTTTACGGCTTTGATAAAGCTCATCAGGTATTCGCCTGCTTCCTGCGCGTAGGGGAGCACGTCGAAATACTCATCTGCCTGTACGCCGGAGAGTGGGGACGCCATGATGTTGCGCGGAAAATCGCCGCCGCCGCCGCGGGAGATCATTCCGGCCCTCCAGGCCTTGTCGATCAACTCGCAGAGATCCTCAGCTTCCAGATTGTGAAGCTGAATCGACTGGCAGGTCGTGAGCTTGATGAAATCAATGTGATACTGTTCGCACACGTCGGCGACAAATTTCAGACGCTCCTTTGTGAGCTGACCTCCCGCCATGCGCAGGCGGAGCATATGCTTTTCGCCGCCGCGCTGAGCGTAGCTTCCGAAGCCGCCGGAAAAGCCTTTGTACTCCGGTACGGTCATTTCCTTATTATGAAATTTCATTGTCTTTTCTTTGAATTCTTCCAGATCAGGAAGAAACTCCGTCAAATAATCCCTTGACATACAATCCTCCTTGTTTTGCACTTTTTCCTTCGCGCTCATTATATTGTGTGCAAAGACGGCACACAATCATAATTCGCCGTCTACACTCCGTTACGGTCCGCGCTAATCAGATGTCCACCGGACATCTAGCGCCGTCAATCATACAAGTACGTTGACTCGCTTGCGCTCATTATATCATGTTTAATTTTGTGATTCCATAAAATACGAAAAAATATACAGGGCCAGAAATTCTTTTTTAAAATCCAGTCATAAAAAATGAGACAAGTCATAGAATTAGACATAGCAGAGAGGGAGATAAGGAGGCGATACGGTGCATGGAAATTGCGAAAATTTTTCCGGGGTGTCTGCGGGGTGCTCTTGCGGGGGACGACTGGCAGGAGGGGCTGGAAGAAATACGTGTCCGTGTGGGACGACCTGTGGAATTTCTTTATGACACGGGAAATAAATATCTGCTGCGGAAAGAGGCGGGCGGCGTATTTGCCGGGGCGCGGTACGGGGAAGTATACGGGGAAGAGAGCGGGATGCGTATGGCGGATATTGCGGAGATGCTCAATTATATCAGTAACTATTCGCTCTATGCATACAGCGAGGAAGTAAAGCAGGGATATATTACAATTGAAGGAGGACACCGTATTGGACTTGCGGGAAGCGTTGCGCGGGAAAACGGTGAAATTTCCGCGATGCACCATGTCGCATTCTTAAATATCCGTATCGCCCATGAGAAAAAGGGCTGTGCAGAAGAGGTCATGCAGTTTATACGGGATGGAGACAGCGTCTATAATACGCTGTTTCTCTCGGAGCCGGGAGCGGGAAAGACGACGCTTCTAAGGGACTGCATCAGACTGCTCTCTACGGGAACTAAGGAAGTACAGGGAATGAAGGTGTGCGTTGTGGACGAGCGCTCGGAGATTGCGGCGTGCCATCTCGGCGTTCCCCAAAACGATTTAGGACCGCGCACGGACGTGCTGGACGGCTGCGGCAAAGCGGAAGGGATGCGGATGCTGCTGCGCGCCATGTCGCCGCAGGTGATCGCGGTAGACGAGCTTGGCGGCAGGGAAGATTTTCTTGCGGTGGAGCAGGCGCTTTATTCCGGGAGCAGGATCATCGGTACGATACACGCGGGGAGCGTCCGCGAGCTTTCGGAAAAGCCATTCTTACAAGGCTGGGTCGAAAAGCAGATGTTCGGGCGTTACATATGGATCAGACGCACGCCGGGCGGCGGTCGGTGCACGCAGGTATTCGACGCGCATATGGAGAGATTATGCTGAAATTGATTGGAAGTATATTCATCGTGACGGCGGCGGTCGGCATCGCAGGAGGTTCTGCTGGGATGTTTTGTGCGCACGCAGGATGAACGTTTGAATGAGATCTGTGCCGGGATTGCCGGGCGTCTGATGGAAAAACGTGAGGGACAGGGCGAAGAAGTGTGGAGAAAGGTGTTCGCCGACGGCAGAAAAGAACTTGGGCTTTCCGCGGAGGAAGGAGAATTGATCGAGAATGCAGGCAGCGCCTTTTTCGGGAAGAGCCTCGAGGAAAATAAAAGGCGTCTTTCCCTCACGTTGGAACGGTTGGATTTTATGATCGAGACAGCCAGGCGGGAGCAGAAAGAAAAGCAGAGGGTATATGGGACGGTCAGTATCTTGAGCGGGCTTATGCTGGTGATTTTGCTGATATAAATACAAGACAAGGGAGAGAGGATGCCAATCGATGAGCGTAAATTTGATTTTTAAGATAGCTGCAGTCGGGATTCTTGTGACAGTCATCAGTCAGGTGTTAAAGCACAGCGGCAGAGAGGAGCATGCGTTCTTAACAAGCCTTGCGGGGCTTATCATCGTACTGTTCTGGATCGTGCCGTATATTTATGAACTGTTTGAAACGATGCAGTCCCTGTTCGCGCTGTAGGCGTTTGTCCCCCATGGGAAAGACCATAGAAAGGATGTCCAAAGCCGGGCTCGTTTTTGGGCAGGGAGAGTTCAATGGATATAGTTAAAATTGCGGTTCTGGGAATTGCCGGGGTACTGATCGCGCTCCCGCTTAAAAGAGAGAAGAGCGAGTACAGTACATTTATTGCGATGGTGGTCTGCATCTGTATTTTTGTCTATCTGCTGACGAAAGTAGAGACGATTTTGGACTTTGCGGAAGAATTGAAGTCGATGATATCGGTTGACGGCAGATATATCGGGCTGGTCGTAAAAATGGTAGGTATTACATACGTAGCGGAATTTGCAACAAATATCTGCAAGGATGCGGGCTATGCGGCGATCGCTGGCCAGATCGAGATTTTTGCAAAATTATCGATTCTGGTGGTGAGCGTTCCGGTCTTAAGCGCATTCCTGGAGACGATAGGGAGCTTTTTATGAGAAAAGAGAGTGTAGTGGCGGCCGGTTTTCTTGTTATTTTGCTTCTGCTTCTTCCGGCGACGGTGCTGGCGGGGGAAGCGGGGGAGGGCGGCGTGACGGGAGAGACGCCCGAGGAGTCCAAAGAAGGCTATTTGGAACGTTTTATGGGGGAACTCGACTTTACGGAGATGGACGAGCTGCTTGATACGGAGCTGTTTCCTGCGCAGCAGGAGAAAATTCACTTTTCCGATGTGGTGGAACAACTGCTGACGGAGGGAACCGATGGATTTGACGCTTCCGTGGTGGAGGAGTGGATTTTTGACGCATTGTTTTACGAGATAGACGCGGGAAAAACGCTTCTTGTCGAGATCGTATTGCTCGCCGTCGGGTTTTCGATGCTGAAAAATTTTTCGGGAGCATTTAAGCAGGCGTATATATCGGAAATCTGTTTTCTGCTTGTATATGGCATTATGGCGGTGCTGTTGCTGCAGTCCTTTTCCATCTATGAAGAAATTGCATCGGAGGCGCTTTCGCACTGCGTGGACTTTATGAAGGCGCTGGTTCCGACATTCGGCATCAGCATGGTGTTCTCCTCCGGACCGGAGTCCTCCGTGGGCTTTTATCAGCTCGCGTTTCTCGTGATTTATCTGGTAGAGTGGCTGTTTTTAAAAATTCTGATTCCGCTCATACAGATTTATGTAGTGCTTGAACTGTTCAATCATTTCTTTGAGGATGAAAAGTTCCAGAATCTGACGGAGCTTGTCTGCGGAGCCATAAACTGGGGAATGAAGAGCGCGGGGGTGCTCGTGCTTGGACTAAACGTCGTGCAGAGTATGATCGCTCCGGCAAAAGACCGCCTGACGAGCAGCACGGTAAGCCAGGCAGCAGCGTTTGTTCCGGGGGTCGGGAATATATTAAACGGGGTTGGTGAGATGATTTTGGGCGCAGGCATTTTGATCAAAAATTGTGTCGGTGTGGCTGCGCTGGTGTTTTTGGTCGTGATAGGGATTGGCCCGGTGCTAAAGATTCTCGGACTGTCTGTGATCTATAAGCTTGCGGCGGCTGTCGTGGAACCCGTGGCGGATAAGCGGATTGCGGGCTGCATGCGGGGGATGGCACAGGGAGGGATGCTGTATTTAAAAATGGTCGTTTACTGTCTGGCGCTTTTTTTTGTGACGGTAGCGCTCACCACGGCGGCGTCAGGCTTTATGCGCTAGGCAGCACAGGTTTGTTTCATGCGCCAGACGGCGTCAGGCTTTATGCGTTGGGAGGTGGCATATGCTTTCGTATATCCGGGGATTTATTGTGTTGTTCGTATTGCTGGCGCTGCTTTTGTATCTGCCGCCCGGGAAGGAATACCAGAAGTACATCCGTTTTTTTGCACAGCTTTTGCTCGTGCTTTCCATTTTGTCGCCATTCCTCTCGATCATCTGTGGGGATGAAGAATTCATGGACAAGATAGCCTATGAAGAATTCATGGAAAATCTGGATGAATTGTCGCGCGATACGCAGAAAATCGAATATATGCAGAACGATTATTACAGGGAGCAGTACGAATTTGCGGCAGCGCAGGATGTGAAGCAGATCGCGGGGCAGGAACTTTCGGAATACGGGCTTTGCGCGCAGGATGTGGCGGTGCGGATGGGAGAGGATTACACGATCGAGGAGATAAGCGTGCAGATAAAAAAGCGGGATGCAGACAATATCACAGTCGGGGAGATCCTGGTCTCGGGAGATGAGGAGGGAAAGGGGGAGGCGGATGAAGCCGTTTACGCCGTGCTGCGGCAGAAGCTTGCAAGGTACTATCAGATGGAAGAATCAAAGATTAAGATACAGTACGTGAATGCGTAAGCGAGGAGGGAGTATGCTGTCGAAATTAAAGGAATTCATGGAACAGGGAAAATGGAAAAAGTTAAAAAAGAGCGATTGGGCGGTGCTGGCACTGGTGGGGATATTGCTGCTTGTCATAGCGATGCCGACGGGAGAAAAGCAAAAGGCAGGAAACGGCGGCGCGTCCGCCGGCTTTGATGCCGGGGAGGATGGCGGCGGGCAGCAGGGGAGCGGGATGGGAGACGGGGGAGCGGGAGAAAGAGTAAAAGCGCCGGGACAGGAAGCATATGTGGAATATCTGGAGGAGAGGCTTGCAGAGGTGCTGTCACAGATGGACGGCGTCGGGAAGGTGGAGGTGATGATTACGGTTTCCGATGCGGGGGAGTCTGTCGTGGAGAAAGATAAAAATGAGCAAAGCAGTGTGACTTCCGAGAATGACAGCGGGGGAGGCACACGCACGGTGACAGAGAGCAGCAGTGAAGATACAACGATTTTTGTCGAGACAGAGGATGGAACGTATCCATATATACAGAAGGAAAAACTGCCGACCGTCGAGGGCGTCGTCGTGGTGGCGGAGGGTGGAGGAAGCCCGACCGTAGTTTCTGAGATTTCAGAATCCGTAAAGGCATTATTGAAGGTAGAGGCGCATAGGATTAGAGTAGTTAAGATGTGTTCCAAGGAGGAATAGACGTGAAAAAAATATTTCGGAAAAATCAACTGGTGATTACGGCATTGGCACTTATGATTGCAGTAGCAGGCTACTTCAGCTACATGAACAATAACATGGATGATGAGCAGGTGACGGCGGAGGCGAGCACCGACGTGGACGCACTGGAAGGGGACTATGAGATATCGGATGAAGATACGCTTATGGAGAACGAGATTTTTACCGATGAGGGAACAGGCGAGGAACTTGCAGTGACAGACGGGACGGAGACGGCTTTTCTGGATGATGCGCAGGCAGACGCGGCGGATGCCGCGGAAGGCGAAGATGTGGCAGATGCGGCAGGTGATGCAAAGATAGCGGATGTTGCGGATGGCGGCGGCGCGGCGGATGTGGAAAATCCCGGCGAGGCAGTGCTTACGAGCACTTCGGTCGCCAACCTGGACTATGCTGCAGAAATGAAGCTGAACCGCGAGCAGATCCGCTCCAAGAATAAGGAGGCGCTGCTTGAAATCGTGAACAATACTTCTATCGAGGAGAGCTTAAAACAGGACGCCGTAAACAAGATGATCGCAATGACCGATATTTCAGAGCGCGAGGCGGCAGCCGAGATGCTTCTGGAGGCAAAAGGGTTTACCGATGTGGTGGTCAGCATCACGGACGACAACTGTGACGTTGTCTTAAATATGGGCGAGGTCACGGATGCAAAGCGTGCGCAGGTCGAGGATATCGTGAAGCGCAAGACCAATATTTCCGCGGATAAGATTGTAATTACACCGATCGTAGTGGGAGAAGCGGACACGGATGCCACTGCGGAGTAAGGCATGACGGCGCAGGCTGTTGCAGGAAGATTTTTTTAGTAAAATTCTTTTTGTGGCAGCCATAATACTTTTTATTTGCCTGGAATTGTAGTAAAATATTGGAAAATTGATGTAATTGGAACGAAGGAGGAAGCATATGCGGAACAAAGCGGTAAAACTGTTCAGTGCGGCGATTGTCTGTGCGTTGCTTGCCGGCTGTGGGAACATATCGGAAGTGGACGACTATGCGACAAATGCAGGATATGGTACGGCGCAGGCGGCGGATGCGGCAGACGGCACAAAGGAGAGCGGCGCGAAGGGCGGAGAAACAGAAGATGGAGGCGGTACGCAGAGTGCGGGCATTCCAAAAGATCAGATCAAGGTGGGAGTACTTCATCTGGGCGATCCTGCGGATGGCAGCGGATATACCTATACGCACGATCTGGGAATTCAGGGGATGCAGCAGAATCTTGGGCTGTCCGATGAACAGGTGGTGCGCAAACTCAATGTGAGCGATTCTGACGGGGATGCGATAGAAAGCGCGATACAGGAGTGCATTGACGAAGGCTGCAACATCATATTTACCACGAGCTGGGGCTATATGGAGAAAACGGCGGAGATGGCAAAGCAGTACCCCAACGTCTATTTTTCCCACGGAACAGGCTATATGAGCAACGGGAAGAACTTCAATAATTATTTCGGAAGAATTTATCAGGCGAGATATTTAAGCGGCATCGTGGCGGGGATGAATACGAAAGCGGACAAGATCGGCTATGTGGCGGCGATGGATTCTTCCAATTCGGAGGTCACGGGAGGAATCGATGCGTTCGCGCTTGGAATCTATTCTGTGAATCCGGAGGCGCAGGTCTACGTGAAGGTGACGAACAGTTGGTTCGACCCCGAAGCGGAGGAAGCAGCGGCAAAGGAGCTTCTTGAGCTTGGCTGCGACGTGATTACCCAGCACTGCGACACGGCCTATCCGCAGACTTTGGCGCAGGAGCGGGGGGTTTACAGTATCGGCTACAATTCCGACATGAGCAAGGACGCGCCGGATGCCTGCCTCTGCAGCGTGGTCTGGAACTGGAGCGCTTACTATACTGCGGCGGTGCAGAGCGTGATCGACGGTACCTGGGACGGCAGTAATTATTACGGCGGTATGAGCGAGAACCTTGTCAGTATCACAACGCCCGCGGATTTTTGCGTGGAGGGCACGGCCCAGAAGGTGGACGAGGCGAAGCAGAAGATCTTATCGGGAGAGATCGGGGTCTTTGACGGCGTGATTGAGACGAATACCGGAGAGACTGTGGGAGAAGAGGGAAAGACACTTGACGATGCGACAATCACAGGCGGAATCAACTGGTATTTTAAGACAGTTAAGGTTGTAGAGTAGGAGGTACGGGACATGAGTATCAAAAAGAAAGTTTTAGCGATTGCGATCATTCCCGTGCTGGGACTTGGACTGATTACGATCCTCCTGACACTTACGATGGTGAAGAATTCGATGGTGGATGAGATACAGGAAGCCTTGAAAGGCACGGCGGCGGCGACGCTTTCAGCCTACGACCAGAATGCCGGAGATTATCTAATGAGCAGCAATGGCGATATCTGGAAGGGAAGCTACAATATTTCCAAATCGGAGAGTCTTGTAGACCGCATTAAGCAGAATTCCGGCATGGATGTGACGTTTTTCTATGGGGACAAGCGTATTATGACCTCGGCGTTCGATGCAGACGGGCAGCGTATCTTAGGTTCGCCTGCCGGAGAGAAGATCGTACAGAAGGTGCTAAACGGCGGGGAGGAATACTTCAGTAAGGCAGTCTCCATCGACGGAACGCTTAATTACGGCTATTATATGCCGGTATATCAAAACGGCGGTTCCGGTCAGCCGATCGGCATGATTTTCGTAGGAATAAATAAGGAAGAAAAAGATGCGGCAATCAACCGGATCCTTCTTACAGTTGTCTTATCGGTATGTGTGATCATGCTGGTCTGTATTGTGGTCAGTACAAAGGTGGCGGCTTCCATCAGTGGAAATATCAAGAGCAGTATTGAAGTCGTCGGCAAGGTGGCGGACGGCAATCTGGATGTGTGGGTAGAGGAAAAGATGCTCTCGCGCAGGGATGAGATCGGAGATCTCTCCAGAGTGACGATCACGCTTCGGGATGCGATGAAGTCCACGATCCGGGAGATTTCTAAGAATGCGACGCAGCTTAAGGAAGCTTCCGAAACGCTCGGTACGGCGGCGGAGCGCACGAACGGCACGATGAAGGAAGTAAAGCACGCGGTCAACCTGATTGCGGAAAGCTCGACGGAGCAGGCGAAGAATTCGCAGAACACCTCCGAATACATGCAGATTATGGGAAAAGATATTACAGAGACTTCGTCAGAGGTAAATATGCTAAGTGGGAACGCCCAGACGATGCAGCTCTCGAGCGAGAAGGCGGCGGGAACGCTTGCCAATCTGCGCCGGATCAACGACGAGGTGGAGCGTATTATCGGGGAGGTTCAGATGCAGACGAACCGTACCGATGACTCTGTGCACAAGATTCATGAAGTGACGGCGTTTATCACAGCGATTGCGGAGGAGACGAATCTGCTCAGTCTGAACGCGGCAATCGAGGCGGCGAGAGCGGGGGAGAGCGGAAGAGGCTTTGCGGTCGTTGCCGATCAGATACAAAAGCTTGCCGATCAATCGAACAAGTCGAGCAAGGAGATCGAGGAGACAACGAGAGCGCTGATGGAGGATTCCTCCAAGTCGGTAGAAATCATGCAGCAGATGCAGGAGATCATTGCAAACCAGAATGTAAGCATGCAGGAGACGCAGGAGATTGTCGAGGAGGTCTTAAGAGGAATCGAAAGTTCCATGCGCAGTATCGAACAGATCAAGGACAGCGCGAAGCGTCTAGAAAACTCCCGCAACGAGGTCGTGCAGGCGGTCGGAGAACTGTCGGATATCGCGCAGGACAACGCGTCTGGCACCAGAAGAACCTATGATGCAACGGAGGACGTCGCGGGTACGTTCGAACAGGTTTCCGTGAGCGCAGAGCAGCTTCGCGAGATCGCGAGACAGCTTGTGAAGAGTATCGATTACTTTAAGTTGTAAACTTGTAGGCGGTCATTTTGCGACCGCCTACAAGCTTTTCGTTTATCGATTATTTTATACGTGGAGTAAAATATGGAAGCATCTTATCGCTTTTTTGCAAATAAAGCATGTAAATACTATCCCTGTCATGAGGGTATGGAGGAGTTTAACTGTCTGTTCTGCTACTGTCCGCTGTATGGGCGGGAGCGTTGTCCCGGAAATCCCGAATATATCTTAAAGAAGGAGACGGGGAAAGACGGCGGGGAATATGTGCGGAAGATAAAGTCCTGTATGAACTGTACGTTCCCGCATGATGCGAAGAACTATGACGTTATGATGCAGTTCTTAGAAAATACAGGAGAGCGCGAGAAAGAGAAGAAGCAGCTTACCGTCGCGGTTCTGGCGGATATCCACAGCAACCACACGGCGCTTGAGGCTTGTGTGGAGCTTGCGCGAAAGAAGGGGGCGAGGAAGTTCATTTTTCTCGGGGACTATGTGAGCGATTGCGCATACCCGCAGAAGACCATGGAATTCCTCTATCGTCTGAAAGAGAACTACGATTGCATGTTCATCCGCGGAAACCGCGAGGAGTACATGCTTGCTTATGCGAAAAGCAGTGAAAAGAACTGGAAACCGTGTTCCGCCTCCGGGTCGCTTTTTTACACCTATGAAAATTTGACGAAACGCGACCTGGATTTTTTTGCGTCCATGGAAAATCATGGCACGGCGTCGTATCCGGGCTGCCCTAAGCTTACCGTCTGCCACGGCTCCATAGAGAGCGCGAAGGAGCTTTTATTTGAGGGGGAGGAAAATACAAGGCGTATTTTATCCGGCTGTAAGACAGACTATCTGCTAAGTGCACATACGCACATTCAGTTTGCATGGGAATATCAGGGAAAATATATCATCAATCCCGGTTCGGTCGGCGAACCGTGGTATTATGGCGGCAGGGCGCAGTTCGCGCTTTTGCACTGCGACGGGAGTAATTGGACGCCGGAGCTCTTACGCGTTTCCTACGATGTGGAGCAGACCATGCGCGAGTTTGCAGAGAGCGGGTTAAATGATATGGCGCCTTCCTGGGCGCGCATGTCGCGGGAGACGATTCGCACGGGCGTGGACAAATCGACTCCGGTATTAAACAGGGTAACGGAAATCTGCGCGGGCACGTATATGTGGCCGGATTATCCGGAGGAACTGTGGGAGCAGGCGATCCGGGAAGTCTGGCCGGAAATGCAGGAAGAGTAAATGAATGCGGGAAACGCAGGCGAATGCCGGGCGGCGCATTTTACTTGATTTTATCGGGATTACAGTTTATGCTAGAAAAGCAGATAAATTATTAGAAAATCGAAAGTGAATTGTAAGAAAATCGAAAGTGAGATGGATGGGATGAAGAGAGTATTTTTGATCGTATTGGACAGCGTCGGTATCGGGGAAATGCCGGACGCGGCGGATTACGGCGACGCGGGGAGCAACACGATAAAAGCGGCTTCCGCGAGTCCGTATTTTTCTATGCCGAACATGAGGAAGCTTGGATTTTTCAATATTGACGGAGTGGACGTCGGAGAGAAGGAAAAGGAGCCGTCGGGAGCCGTTGCGCGGATGACGGAGGTGTCGAAGGGCAAGGACACGACGATCGGGCACTGGGAGATTGCGGGCGTGATTTCAAGGAAACCGCTGCCGACTTATCCGAACGGTTTTCCGCAGGAGCTACTGGACGAATTTTCGGCGAAAACGGGCAGAGGCATACTTTGCAACAAGCCGTATTCCGGCACGGAAGTGATTCGGGATTACGGCAAGGAGCATATGAAGACCGGAGATCTGATCGTGTATACCTCGGCGGATTCCGTATTTCAGGTGGCGGCGCACGAGGACGTCGTTCCGGTCGAAACGCTCTATGAATACTGCCGGATCGCGCGCGGGATGTTAAAGGGCGAACACGGCGTGGGACGCGTGATTGCAAGACCGTTTACCGGAACGCCGGGGAATTTTGCACGCACGGCGCACAGACACGATTTCTCCCTGCAGCCGCCGCAGACGACGATGTTAGATCAGCTTAACGCCGCAGGCTTTGACGTACTTTCCGTCGGAAAGATCATCGACATTTTTGCGGAGAAGGGCATCACGGAATATGTACGCACGACGGGCAACGAGGATGGAATCAACAGGACGCTGGAATATATGAAGAAGGATTTTAACGGGCTGTGTTTTACGAATCTGGTAGACTACGATATGCTCTACGGACACCGCAATGATGTGGAGGGCTACGCGAGGGCGCTCACCTATTTTGATGAGCGCCTGCCGGAACTGCTTGCCGCGCTGCGGGATGAGGATGTACTCATGATCACGGCGGATCACGGCTGCGATCCGAGCACGCCGTCCACCGATCATTCCAGAGAGTACACGCCGCTTGTAATGTACGGAAAATGCGTCCGCGCCGGAGCAAATTTCGGAACGCGAGAGAGCTTTGCGGATATCGCGGCAACTATTCTTTCGTATTTCGGCGTGGAGAAGGAATGCGCGGGAGAGGCGATTCCTGCGTTCCGGTAAGGAAATCCGGCGGGACATTTTTTGCATTTTAGGAGAAAATGTGATATAGTGCATGGGTATGCGTATTATATGGATTTGGAGGAATATTTCATTTTGGCTGATTTGAGAAAAGAGATAGAAAAGAGACGTACCTTTGCGATTATTTCCCACCCGGATGCGGGTAAGACGACGCTGACCGAGAAGTTTTTGCTCTACGGCGGCGCAATCAATCTGGCGGGTTCGGTAAAGGGAAAGGCGACGGCGCGCCATGCCGTGTCGGACTGGATGGAGATCGAGAAGGAGAGAGGTATTTCCGTTACCTCCTCGGTGCTGCAGTTCAATTACGGCGGCTACTGCATCAATATTCTGGATACGCCGGGACATCAGGATTTCTCGGAGGACACGTACCGTACCCTGATGGCGGCGGATTCTGCGGTCATGGTTATCGACGGCTCGAAAGGCGTCGAGGCGCAGACGAGAAAGCTGTTCAAGGTCTGCGTGATGCGCCACATCCCGATTTTTACCTTTATCAATAAGATGGACCGCGACGCGAACGATACGTTCGATCTTCTCGACGAGATTGAGAAGGAGCTTGGGATTGCGACTTGTCCGGTCAACTGGCCGATCGGGTCGGGAAAAGGCTTTAAGGGAGTCTACGACCGTAATACAAAGGAAATCATGACGTTTTCCGACACACTCAAGGGAACGAAGGAAGGAAATGAAACGCACATTTCCGTGGATGATCCGGCTTTGATCGACGAGATCGGACAGGATGCGTTCGATAAGCTGATGGAGGAGATTGAACTGCTCGACGGAGCGAGCGCTGCGTTCGATCAGGAGCTTGTCACAAAGGGAGAATTGTCTCCGGTATTTTTCGGCTCTGCGCTGACGAACTTCGGCGTGGAGACGTTTTTGCAGCATTTCCTTAAGATGACGTATTCACCGCTGCCAAGGAAATCGGATATCGGCATGATCGACCCGTTCTCGGAGGATTTCTCCGCGTTCGTATTCAAGATTCAGGCGAACATGAATAAGGCGCACCGCGACCGTATCGCGTTTATGCGCATCAGCTCCGGCAAGTTTACTGCGGGTATGGAGGTTGTGCATGTGCAGGGCGGGAATAAGAAGATCAAGCTCTCCCAGCCGCAGCAGATGATGGCGCAGGAGCGTCATATTGTGGACGAGGCGTACGCGGGGGATATCATCGGTGTGTTCGATCCGGGTATTTTTTCCATCGGCGATACGATCACGACGGCGAAGCCGTTCCGGTTCGAGGGAATTCCGACGTTTGCGCCGGAGCATTTCGCGAGAGTGCGTCAGGTCGATACGATGAAGCGCAAGCAGTTCATGAAGGGCATGCAGCAGATCGCGCAGGAAGGTGCCATTCAGATTTTCCAGGAATATAATATGGGAATGGAGGAGGTCATCGTCGGCGTTGTCGGCGTCCTGCAGTTTGACGTCTTAAAGTATCGGCTTGAGAATGAGTACAACGTTGAGATTCGCATGGATACGCTTCCATATGAGCATATCCGCTGGATCGAGAATGAGGATATCGACATGGATAAGCTTGTCGGCACCTCCGACATGAAGAAGATTCAGGACCTAAAGGGCAGACCGCTCCTTCTGTTCGTCAATGCGTGGAGCGTCGGCATGGTCTTAGACCGCAACGAAGGACTTGTGCTTTCGGAATTCGGGCGGGAATAGAGCAGTGAATGTTTGTCCGGGTCAAGGGGAATACAAAAAAGGAAGGTGTTTCGTATGAAGTATGATTTTACATCGATTATGGATCGCAGCGGCAAGGATGCCATAGCAGTGGATGGATTGGGAACGATGCCCGGATTTACACCGAGTTCTCCCAAGGAGGGGTTTGACGCCATTCCGATGTGGGTGGCAGATATGAATTTCCCGACCGTGCCGACAATCCCGGAGGCGATCATTGAGCGCGCGAAGCATCCGGCGTTCGGATATTTTAATGCGACGGATGAATATTATGATTCCATTATCCGGTGGCATGAGGCCCGCAATGGAGTGACGGGGCTGACCAAAGAATGCATCGGGTATGAGAACGGTGTGCTTGGCGGAGTGATATCCGCGCTGACCGCCTTTGCCGCTCCCGGCGATGCAGTGCTGCTTCACAGTCCGACATATATTGGTTTTACCGCGAGTGTCAGCAACAACGGATATAAGATCGTGCACAGTCCGCTGGTGAAGGATGAGAACGGCGTCTGGAGAATGGACTATGAGGACATGGATAGAAAGATTAAAGCGGAGAATATCCATGTGGCGATTTTCTGCAGCCCGCACAATCCCTGCGGACGTGTGTGGGAACGTTGGGAGCTTGAGAAGGCGATGGATATCTATAAGGAAAATGATTGTCTTGTCATTTCCGATGAGATATGGTCTGACATCGTTCTGGAGGGACATAAGCATTTTCCGACCCAGATGGTAAACGAGGATGCGAAAAACCGTACCGTGGCGGTTTATGCGCCCAGCAAGACATTTAACCTGGCAGGTCTGGTAGGTAGTTATCACATTATTTATAATAAATATCTGCGCGACCGCGTGACAGCAAAGGGCAGTAAGCCGCACTACAACGATATGAATGTGCTCTCCATGCACGCACTCATTGGCGCATATAAGCCGGAAGGTTATGAATGGGTTGACGAACTCTGCGAGGTGATTACGGGGAATGTCAACTATGCCTGCGATTATATCAGGGATCATTTTGAAGGCGTGGAGGTATCCAGACCGGAAGGAACTTACATGCTCTTTTTGGACTGCAGCAAATGGTGTGAGGCGCATGGCAGGAGCATTGATGATTTACAGCAGGCCGGCTGGGATGTCGGTGTGGCATGGCAGGACGGACGAATGTTCCACGGACCTTGTGCGATCCGTATGAACCTTGCGCTGCCGCTTTCCCGTGTGCAGGAAGCGTTTGACCGGCTGAACCGGTATGTGTTTAACGGCCAAGCTGCATATTAGAGCAATGATTTATCATACAGTCAAGGGAGGAAAATCGATGGCAGTGATTACAGTCACAAACGATAATTTTGAACAGGAGGTTCTTGCCGCGAAGCTTCCGGTCATTCTGGATTTCTGGGCGGACTGGTGCGGTCCCTGCAAGATGCAGGCTCCGGTGTTTGACGCGCTTGCGGGGGAACTGGACGGCAAGGT
Source organism: Roseburia hominis (assembly GCA_021771815.1). Taxonomy (GTDB): domain Bacteria; phylum Bacillota; class Clostridia; order Lachnospirales; family Lachnospiraceae; genus Roseburia; species Roseburia hominis_A. The sequence goes on along the minus strand of JAETOE010000027.1, from coordinate 37,259 downwards.
CATTTTCGGTAAGGTCAATGTGGACGAGGAGGCTGCGCTGGCACTTAAATATCAGGTCATGAGTATACCGACAATTGTCGTGATGCGGTATGGAATTTTTCAGACAAAGGCAATCGGCGTGCAGACGAGAGAGGGGCTTTTGGAATTGTTAAAGAGCTGTGAGGACGGTGAGAATTAAGTCAGGGGTAAGGCTCTGCGGATGGAAAGGGAATGTCCAAAGCGCAGAGCGTTTATGAGATACGGTAACGGATGGGAAGAGGAAGCCATGAAAAAGCGAAAGAGAGAATATACCGGAAAATGGGCAGAATGGAAGAATCGTGCGTGGCTGTATTTTAATATCGGATGGACGATTCTGTATCTGCTGTGGAGAATCTTCTATACGGTTCCGGTGGAGTACGGCATTCTGTCGGCAGTGGCGGGTATTGTACTCCTTGCAGTCGAAGTTCTGGGTATGCTTGAGGCGTTTGTGCACTATTTTAACATGTACCGGATCGAGAACCATGAGGTGCCGGAAGTTCCACATGAGGAGTTCCCGGATGTGGACGTATTTATCGCGACCTACAATGAGCCGGTGGAGCTTCTCTACAAGACGGTCAACGGCTGCGTGCATATGAAATATCCTGATAAGAGTAAAGTGCATATCTATTTGTGCGACGACGGAGGGCGCGAGAAAGTGCGGGAATTGGCACGACAGATGGGGGTCGGCTATCTTGACAGGGAAGATCATGAGGGTGCGAAAGCGGGAAACTTAAATCACGCGTTATCTGTGACAAATTCTCCGTTGATCGCGACATTTGACGCGGATATGATACCCAAGAGTGATTTTCTGATGGTCATGGTGTCTTATTTTGTGGCGCAGGAGATCAAGAACAGGGAGCTGGATGAGAAGGACCGCGTCAAAATCGGATTTATCCAGTCTCCGCAGAGTTTCTACAATCCAGATCTGTTTCAGTTCAATTTATTTTCTGAGGGAAGAATCCCGAACGAGCAGGACTATTTTTACAAAGATGTGCAGATTACACGAAACAAGAGCAACAGCGTTATCTACGGCGGTTCGAATACGCTGATTTCCAGAGAGGCGCTGAATGAAGTCGGGGGATTTTACACGAAGAGCATCACCGAGGATTTCGCGACGGGCATACTGATACAGAAAAAGGGATATCAGTGCTTCGCTATCAATACGGTGCTTGCGTCCGGGCTTTCCCCGACCACCCTTAGGAGCCTTATTAACCAACGTGTGCGCTGGGCGAGGGGCTGTATTCAGACGGGACGGAAGATGCATATCATCCTGTCGCGGCATATGAGCTTTTCACAGAAAGCGAATTATCTGGCGTCCATCTGGTACTGGTATGCTTCGTGGAAGCGGCTGATCTATGTTATGTCGCCGATTCTGTTCGCGACCTTCGGGGTCATGGTCGTGAAGTGTTCGCTCATTGAAGTGCTGATTTTCTGGCTGCCGATGTATATCAGCAGCAACGCCTGCCTGAAAATGATGAGCCGCAATATCAGGACGACAAAGTGGACGAATCTCTATGAGACGGTCATATTCCCGTTCATGCTCATCCCGGTACTGATGGAAACGTTAGGAATCAGCATGAAGAAGTTCAAGGTCACGAAGAAGGGTGGGGATAAGGAGGATGAGAAGCACATTTTCCATGCCGTTCCACATGTGATTTTGATCGTATTGTCCGTCATCGGAATTGTAAACTGCGTCAGATGGACATTTGACACCGGAAGGATCGATTACTTTGTGATATTATTCTGGCTGATTTTGAACCTGTATAATCTGGTGATGTCTTTATTCTTCATTCTGGGAAGGAAGGCAGTCCGGGATGCGGAGCGGCAGAGCGTTGCTATGGAGTGCCGTGTTAAGACGGAGTACGAAGAGGAAATGGGAACGACCATCGATATCTCGGAGAGTGGCATTTCCGTATTGCTCGACCATATGATGGACATTGATGAAAAGGAGCCGGTGGAACTGACGCTCGACGACGGCAGATATCATGCCAAAATCACCGGACAGATCGTTCTGGTACAGAACAAGGAAGAAAAGTGGCGGTATGTATTTCTCGTGCAGGATCTAAGAGAGAGCAAGGCGGAGTACATGCAGCTCATTTATGACAGAGATCCGTCGCTTCCGATGAATCTGGACGAGTCGGTCAGTAGCTTTGACGATCTGCGCATCAATGTGAGCAAGCGGTTGTACACGCAGAATTTTCAGAACAGAAGGCGTGCGAGAATCCCGATAGGCGGCGATTATCCGACGGATATGGAAAGGCACATACACATTATCGATTACAATTATGAGTATATACTTGTGGAAGCAGGTAAGAGAACTCCTGCAGTATTTTCAATCCCGCTGGGAGACGGGCTGGAGCTTGAGTGTGTGCTGGACAAAAGGCTTGCGGATGACAAGCGGCTCTATAAGGTAAATAATTACCGAAAACTGCATGATGACGCAGTGCTGCATGAGAAGCTCAAAGCATGGCTGTGCGTGCATATGCATCAAAAGGAAAGTGTGGCGGACACGACGCAGGTAAGCTTAAAGCGACAGCGTATGCAGGCGGTCGATGAATTTTCTGAGATGGATTATCTGTAAGCGGTATGAGGATGGGAACAGGAGAACATGAAAGCTTGGAAGAAGAAATGTGTGATGCTTGCGGCGCTTTTGTGCACCGTTGGCGTGGGAATCGGAAGCGTAAATGTTTTGGCGGCAAAGAATGGGAAAGCGGATTTTTCGGATTTCATAGGAAGTAGCGAGGACATGGCGGGAGGGACGGTAGCGCCTGAGCTGACCTACGAGAAAGAAGGGGATACCCTGCGGCTTTCCTTCGATACAAACGGTTATCAGGAGCGTTATTATACTGCTACCGCTTTTAAGAATGTGAAATTGAATCTGAAAGAGTCGGCGGGAATCTCATTTGGGGTTTGTAACAATCAGGCTGCACCGGTGCGGATGAATTTTGCCCTGTTTGATCCGGAGGGCAGAACCGTGGACGTGGGAGCGGGATTCTTTGTGAAACTCTGCGGCGAGACGACCTCCTATGCAAAAGTAGAGTATGGCTGTTTTGAGCTTCCGGGAGACTTTGAGGGAGAGGTACAGATTCCGTTCGACGTTCTGGCGTTTCAGGATACCGGGGATGGCGTCGGGGAAATCACACAGGTATGGGGATATGGTATCATCTGTGTTGCCGAACAGGGGGAAACATATGATGTGACGTTGTCGAATCTGGCATTTCTTACAGCAGAGGAGACGGCAAGCGCCAAAGAGCCGTGTGAGCTTACCATAGAGGGAGACGAGCGGGCGTTCCGACCGAAGGTGGGCGAGAGCGACACATCGTATCATGCGGTGATCTATAATATGCTTGGCGAGAGCAGTCCCGCGGAGGCGGTATTTTCGTTGAACGACGAGTATGAGCAGGCGTCGGTTTCCGAGAACGGCGTGCTTACGGTGGGAAGCAGGTTTCCGGGGGAGACGATCGAGATCAAAGCGGAGACGGCGGACGGTTTAACGGCGGTCCGCGAGATTGCAGTCTATGATTCGTGGACGAACAGCGTCAGCACGGACAATGGGTTTGACGCTTCGCTGGCAGATCCCACAGAGATTCCTCCGATCGTAAAATGGGCGGACGATATGCGAAGTCCCCATACCTTATGGCTCATTCGGGGTGTTTTTGCGGCAGGAGGGATCATTTTTCTGGCGTACTATCTTGCAGTAAGAAGAGAGAACAGGGGTGGCAGGTAATTATGTTATTTTCAAGTATTGTATTTTTGTTTTATTTCCTTCCGGCTGTCCTGCTTCTTTATTATCTGTTCCGAAGATGGACTCCGGTAAAGAACGGGATCCTTCTGGTGGCGAGCCTGTTCTTTTATGCATGGGGAGAACCGTGGTTCGTGCTGATTATGCTGGCGTCGATCGTGATGAATTATATTCTGGCGCTTTTGGTGGATCGTTACAGGGAGCAGCAAATTGTAAAATTTTATCTTGCTCTTACAGTTGTCTTGAATATCGGATTGTTGTTTGTCTTTAAATATCTGGATTTCTTTTTGCGAAACATCGGGCAGGCAATGAACCGGGATCTGCCGCTAACGAATCTTGCGCTGCCGATCGGCATTTCCTTTTTCACGTTTCAGGCGCTTTCCTATGTGGTGGACGTCTACCGGAAGAACGGAAAGGTGCAGAAGAATCCGTTTTATGTGGCGCTTTACATTGCGTTTTTTCCACAGCTCATTGCGGGACCGATCGTGCGGTATGCGTCCATCGATGAGCAGATCGTACACAGGAAGGAGACATGGGACAAGTTCTCGGTGGGAGTGTGCCGCTTTATTGCAGGTATGGGAAAGAAGGTCCTGCTCTCCAATAATTTCGCGATCGTGGCGGATCGGATCTTCGACAGTTACCAGATGGGCGGTATGCCGGTGATGCTCGCATGGCTGGGCTCCGTCGCCTATACGCTTCAGATTCTGTTTGACTTCTCCGGCTATTCGGATATGGCGATCGGTCTGGGATTGATGTTCGGTTTTAAGTTCGAGGAGAACTTCAACTATCCGTATATTTCCCGCTCCATCGGGGAATTTTGGCGCAGATGGCATATTTCACTGGGAAAATGGTTCAAAGAATATGTGTACTTCCCGCTCGGCGGCTCGAAGGTGAAGAACATGGATATCGTGATCCGCAATATGCTGGTGGTATGGCTGTGTACCGGACTCTGGCACGGTGCGGAGTGGACGTTTATCGTGTGGGGGCTTATCAATTTTGCGTTTCTGGTGTTCGAGCGGTTCATCGATCTGGAGAATAAGCCGGGACACAATATTTTAAAATGGTGTTACACGATGTTTGTCGTAAATTTGGGCTGGGTCATTTTCCGCGCGGAAAATCTGGTGTACGCGGGAAATTATATCAAGTGTATGTTCGGTCTGGACGGAAGCGGGTTTTTCAGCGACTATGCATGGATGTACTTAAGGGAATACGGGATTTTCTTCCTGTTAGGAGCCGTATTCTGCGTGCCGATCGGAAAGAGATGCAATTACCTGATTGTCAACGGAAAGGTGTGCACCGCAGTCATGGATGTGCTCTATCCGATACTTATGATGGGGATTTTTCTGATCTGTGTGACCTATCTGGTCAAGGGAAGCTACAATCCGTTTATCTATTTTAATTTCTGATACAGGCGGAGCCGGTCAGAGACTTTGGTGAAGGCAAATGCAATGATGTAAAAGGTGAGGCAGATGGAACGATTACTGGGGAAAAAGAAAATAACGGCGCTGCTGTTTCTGGCATTTCTGTTTGGATTCGCGGTCTTAAATGCAAGGAAAGAACTTCCGATTTTGCAGGATACCTTGACAAGCTGGCGGGAGAGCGGCGGGACTCCTGCGGAACTAATCGCGCAGATTGGCTCCGCCATCGATGAAAACGTCGTAGAAAAATATACGTTTATCGACGCCTACGGCTATATACAGCTCATTTTGGGCAAGGAAGAAGAGTCTAACTTTGAGGTGGTAAAGGATCACGCGGGAAAGCTTTACTATACGTATTTTACAACGGAAATCAACGACGTTTCCGAGGAAGCCGCGAAGACGAAAAACCTTGCGGACGCCGCAGCGGAGAGCGGGGCAACGCTTATATACGTGATGCCTCCGGAAAAATATATCCATGGATTTACCGAATTTTCTACGGGTATCCCTTACAATATGGCGAACGAGACGGCGGATGATTTTCTGGAACGTCTTGACGGCTATGGCGTGGATTATATTGACCTGCGGGACTATCTTGATGAGAGCGGCATTCCCATGTCCGAGGTGTTCTACAATACGGACCACCATTGGAAGATACAGACGGCGTTCTGGGCTTCGTCGCAGTTCTGTGACATTTTGGAGGAACGTTACGGGGAGACCTTGGACCCGGATGATTACTACAGTAATCTGGATCATTATAATGTAATTACATATGACGATATTTTCCTTGGTTCCATGGGAAGAAAGACGGGGCGTTTCTATACGGAGGTGGATGATTTTACACTGATTTATCCGAAGTTTACGACCGATTATTCCTACGAGAACAGCATTTCCGGCGATCTTGTGTTCACGGGCAGGTTCGAGGAAGCGCTGCTTGCGACTCCGGTCATACGGCAGAGCAGCCAGCCGTTCGATACGGATATGTACGGCATCTATCTGTATGGAAATCCGGCGTACACGCACATCGAAAATAAAGATCACCCGGACGGACTGCGCATCTGTGTCATTAAGGATTCCTTCGCCGTACCGTTCTCGGCGTTTACTTCCTTAAGGGTGAATACGGTGGATCTGATCGATCCGCGCTTTTATGAGGAAGATTATTATGAGACGATTCAGAACGGGGATTACGATTACGTTGTATTGATGTTCTCTCCGGAGAATATCGTGGAGGAGTTCTTCCCGTGGGAATAGAAAAGCAGCGTTCTTCCCGGAAATTGTCCGTGCCGGCTGCGGAATGGAGCTAAAGCTTCTTCTGTGCATAGGCAGCCTTCTCCCGCTGCATTTCAAGCATCAGGCGGGGGAGCGTCCATCCGGCGTTGGTCGGCGTGAGGACTGCCTTATAAGAAAGCTTTGCGTCCGCCCGGCGCAGTTCGAAGAGGAGCTTGTCCATGCGCTTGTCGGAAAGATGGCACATTACAAGAAGGCTCTCGGAGAGCGCGGGGGAGGCGGCGGAAGTCGGCGCTTGCGGGCAGGACAGGGCGGACGCGTCGTCTGCAGAGGCAGCGGTCGAAGCGGAATCCGCAGATTTGGCGCAAGAGGCGGACTTATGGCTGCCGGAAGCGATTTCCCCAAGCGTGAGCGCATAATCCGCGGGATCGACCCGCTCCATATGCAGTCTTAAGCGGGAGGCAATCTGATTTATCTTTTGAAATTCGGCGTCGTCTGAGCCGAAGAGCAATAGTTTTTCCATACGAATCTCCTTATGAATATAAATTTCTTATGTCTTATTTTACATCAAATCGTTGTCATATAAAAAGAAAAATTATAGAAAATTTACAATTTGATGGTAAAATGGATATATAATATAGAAAATGATAAATCGAAAGTTGCAGAGGAGAACTTTATGAAATCGAGCAATAGAGATGATGGTTGGTTAGCTGGAAGACTGTATTTCAACAGAGAGGATAAAAGAGTAATTATCAGGAGACCGCAAAGTGGGTTTGGCTATACAATAAATTTAGGAAATAAGTGGACATGGATATTTAATATTATTTTTGTAATTATTATAGTTATATTAGTCAGGGTCCTTTAAAACAACTTCCGATTTATAAGGATTTGTGATTATCCCAACAGATAAAAACGCGCCGTATTTTTACGGAAAGAGCACCCTTTTCCTATGGTATTTCGCGTTGTATTGAAAACAAATATAATATTATGTAATTGAGGTAGAGAAATGAATAACGACCCGTTTAAGGAATATTTGAAGGAGTCTGAGCCTGATAAAGCAAGCAAAGGGTATGCATGGAGTACAGCGATCGGATTGCAGGCAGTAGACGGACTTAAGCCGTCCCAATATTTGATAGATACCGCCATTTTGAATATTGAGGGCAAAATCACGCTGAAAGAAGCCCAGAACCTTATCAATCGTTATTATGAGGAAAGCCCGGAGCATTCAGAAAATGAGCGTACCGAAGAAGCCGACAAGGTATCTGCGCGAATAGCTGAGATACTGTCAGAAACTGCTTTTTCATTTTCAGCCAACGAGTATATCTCTATTCACCGCAGATTGTTTCAGGGGATTTATGAACATGCCGGAAAGATAAGAGAATATAACATTACGAAAAAAGAGTGGGTCTTAGACGGAGCTACAGTCATATATGGCAGTGCTTCGGAACTGAGAGCCACCCTTGAATATGACTTATCTCAGGAAAAGAGCTTTAGTTATAAAGGCTTGTCGATGGATGAGATTATCCGCCACCTTGCAAGCTTCGTTGCAGGGCTATGGCAAATCCACATTTTTGGAGAGGGCAACACAAGAACGACGGCGGTATTCTTTATCAAATACTTAAGAACGCTCGGTTTTTCAGTGACCAATGATATTTTTGCAGAGAATGCGTGGTATTTCAGAAATGCGCTTGTCCGTGCGAATTATACGAATCTGCAAAAAGGTGTTCATGAAACAACGGAGTACCTTGAATTATTCCTGAAAAATCTGCTTTTAAACGAGAAAAATGAACTGCACAATCGAAATCTTCATATAAGCGGACTTTTGGACGATGAAAAAATGTAAGTGTCCATATGATGCTGCTCTAATACTTCTTTTCCAATAAGGGTAATCGCCTGCCTCGGACAGTCTGTAAAGCAGCGGTAGCACATGGTGCAGCGGTTTCCTGCGGCAGCCTTTTGTGCTTCGATATGTATATTGTGCATGGGACATACCTTTTCACATATGCCACATCCGACGCATTTCTCCGTATCTATTTTTGGATTCTTTGTGTAGTTCTTTGTCTTTCCGCGAAAGTACAAGCGCTGTCCGAACAGCCCGGCAAGACGGGAGAAAAAGCTTAAGCCCTCCCGGGAGGGATTTCCTGCTTTATACCGCCTTGCGGCATGTTCTATTTTGGCGCAGGAAGTGTCTACGATACGTTTGTTTTCGGAAAAAGATTTCTTGAGCGCTTTCACGTCTCCGATACAATCCGGCATCCGAAGATGAAGTCCCCCGGTAATCGCAGCGCCGTATTTTCGGAACAGCCTTGCGGCGACTCCTGTGCCGTCACCGGAAAACAGCCCCATAGTTGCGATAATGTAAATGTTCTTACCGCGCCACAGCGCATGATTGTCTTCGATAAAATCCCGGACAATTTTCGGGAGATTGCTGTAATAGATCGGGTAGGCAAATACAAGCTCCGAAGTTTCTTTGATCGCGGAAAGGGCGGCGGTATCTTCGATGGAGTACATCGGAAGATTGTCTGAAATATTGCCTAAAAAGCAGGATAAGCAGAATTTACTGTTGCCTGTTCCGCTGAAATAAATACCTGTCATGTGGTCACACACCTCCGTTCGTTATCATTTTAAGGATCATGGCAAAGCCGTTTGCAAGAAAATCATCCTGCGTGAATGCAAGATTCTGCTCGAAATAAGTCTTTTTATTGGCATACAGCGAAATCAGTCCGCAGATGGAAGACCACAGGACAAAGGCTGCCTGAAGGGAATCAACGTCCGGGCGGATAAAACCGTCTGTCTTTCCGCTTTCTAAAAAGTCACACACAATCGTATTGATTTCCTCACCCACATCAAAAATCGTCTTTAACACAGGAAGCTTTTCCTGTTCCTCTGGCTCTGTGCTGATGCAGCCGAGCATACACTCGAAATACATCGGATTGTCCTGTTCAAAACGCACCAGCGTATCACACAGGGAGCGGTAAGCCGATGCATAGTCGTTGTGCCTGCCAAAGCACTGCGTTAAGCCGTCGCGCAGGGCGGTCATGTATTCTAAGACAATGTGATAATAAATATCGTCCTTGTTTTTGAAGTAGACGTAAATGGTAGCCTTGCTGCAGTCGGCGGCACGGGCAATTTCATCCATGGTAGTCTTCGCGGTACCGTTCCGGTGAAACAGCTCCCCGGCAGCGTTAAGAATGCAGTTCTTGTTATAATCGATGAGTTTTTGCTTTTTTTCCCTCATTGCAGTCTCCTTTGAAGTGTAGATCAGAATCAAATAACATAAATTAAACAAATGGTTCAATAAATATAACATGAGTTTTAAAACCTGTCAATATATAGGAAAAAAGTAAAAAATAAAATGACAATGGACTTTGTTTGTAAAAAAGTGTATGATAAAAAAAGGAATAAACGATGCATTTTTTGCAGATTGGATGTGATTTTATTAATTCTACAGCAAATTCTATGAGAAGAAAAATGATGTTGACAGGCGGTATCTTTGTATGGCTGCTGTGTTTGTTTTGTGCAGTTTTCGAGAGCGACATTTATGCGGCGGATAAGCGTCTGGTGAAGGTCGCTTTTTTTCCTATGGACGGATATCATATCACAAACCCCGACGGAAGCTACGGCGGCATGGATGTCGAATATCTGAATGCACTGTGCGATTACGCGGACTGGGAAATCGAGTATGTGGACTGTGACAGTTGGGAGGAGGCGCTTGCGCTGCTTTCCGACAAGCAGGTCGATCTGGTAGGTTCGGCGCAGTATTCCAATGAACGCGCGGAGATTTACCAGTATGCCGATCTGTCCAGCGGCTACACGTTCGGCGTCATCGCGACGAATCCCGAGAGCACGATCGCTTACGAGGATTTTACGGCGATGCAGCACATCACATTTGGAATGGTGGAGAATTATGTCCGCCGGGATGAATTCTTACAGTATCTTCGCGACAACGGCATTGAGAATCCGGTGATTACGGAATATGCGTCCACCGCCGACCTGCAGGAGGCGCTTTCCGCCGGAGAGATTGACGCGTTCGTTCACACATTTACGGAGGTGAGAGAAGGGCAGCGTCTGATCGGACGGTTTGCGCCGCGCCCGTTTTACTATATTACATACAAGGGAAATGACGACGTGATGCGTGAACTCAATCAGGCGGCGTCCGACCTTAAGATGAACCGTCCTGAACTGGAAACGGAGCTGGTGAATGAATTCTATTACAGCAGATTCGATAAAACGGCTCTGCTTACGACGGAGGAGAATGCCTATATTTCTGAGAAGAAAAATGTTGTGGTGGGTTATCTCGACGGTTTTTATCCGTTTTCTTATGAGGAGGACGGTGAATTCAGGGGACTTACGAGAGAACTGCTGGAGAGCGGTCTTTCCGAGACGGGGCTGGAACTGGAATACCGAAGAATGGAAAGCCGCAAGGAAGCGCAGACAATGCTTCGGGACGGCGAAATTGACATTCTGGCATACTGTACGGAGACGGAGGAGGTACTGGAGGAATATCAGCTTGCGGCAGTCTGCGATTACGCGGAGGTTCCGCTTGTTCTGGTGACGGCGAAGAATCGGAATATCAACGAGATAGAAACGCTGGTGACGGTTCCTTTCCTCTTGGATGAAGCAGGGGAGGCGGTGCAGACCGGGGCGACGGAGATCGTTACTTATGAGAAGCAGCAGGAATGCATTGATGCTGTGAAGGAAGAGGAAGCGGACGCTGTGCTCTGTGACGGCTATCTGGCGGAATATCTGATGCGCACCGAATTTCGGTATGAAAGCCTCCAGATTAAGAACGTGTTGAACAGCGGGCATACGATTTCCATGGCAGTCAGAGAAGAGGACGAGCTGCTTTCCGGCATTCTTGAGAAGACGCTTTCCGAGATTGATTCGAAGAGAATCAATGCGTATATGCTGAGAGAAAACACATATCCGCTGATTAGTGTGATCGATTTCGTGCGGAACAACAGTCTTTGGATCATCAGTATTCTGGTGGCAGTCATGATTGTGATCATACTGCTGGCGGTGCACATGGTAAATGACAGCAGAAAGATCCAGAAGCTGATGTACAAGGATACGAAGATGGATATCTGGAATATGAACTATCTGATTTTCTGGGGAGAACATAAGCTGCTGCCGGAGCATAAGGCGCAGTATGCGTTAGTCTATGTGAATCTCGCGCAGTTCCGCCGCTATAACATTATCTATGGCTGGAACGCGGGGGAACGCCTGTTGGAAAAGGTCGCGGGGATTTTGGTGAAGAATGTGGATTCGAGGACCGAGATCTGCGCCAGAGATCAGGGAGATCATTTTGTGATGCTCTTAAATTATGCGGACAGGGAAGCGTTCATGGAACGGATTCAGACGATCAGGAGCGAGGTCGAAAAATGGATTCTGCGTGATACGAACAATCATATGCTTTTGCAGATGGGAATCTATGATATCCCGCAGGATGAGAATGATTTGCGTCTGGCGATCAATTATGCGAATCAGGCGCTTGATTTTGCCGGAAGAAGCAAGGGAGATGAAGTGAGAATTTATGACGACGGGTTGGAAACGCTGCTCAAGGAGCGCCATGAGCGCGAGAAATTGTTGGAGTCCGTCGACATTCAGAAGGATTTTGCGACGTATTATCAGCCCAAGGTAGATATTCGCAACGGAAGGATCGTGGGTGCCGAAGCACTGGTACGATTTCTCGATCCGACGGAGGGCGGCGCGGTGCGGGCACCGGGTTTTTTCGTGCCGTATTATGAGCAGACAGGTAAGATTACGGAGATCGATTTTTTCGTGTACGAATCGGTCTGCAAAATGCTCCGCAGGCGTCTGGATGCCGGACTGCCGGTGGTGACGGTTTCCTGCAATTTCTCAAGAACACACTTTATCAGACCGGGATTCCCGGAACATTTTACCGAAATTCTCGACCGCTATGGGATTTCGAAGGAACTGATTGAGATTGAGATCACAGAGACACTTGTTGTAGAAGAACTGCAGCAAAATATGGTAAAAAAGACATTGGATGTGCTGAAAGAGGAAGGTGTCCGGCTTTCCATCGATGATTTCGGCGCGGGTTATTCTTCGCTCGGCATATTCGAGCAGATTCCGGCTTCGGTCATCAAGCTTGACCGTTCCTTCCTGCTCAACAAAGAGGACCGTGACCGTCAGGTGAAAATCATGCGGGGAATCGTGAAGCTGGGAACGGAGCTCGAAGCGCAGATTGTGTGCGAGGGTGTGGAGTCGGAAACGGACATCGATCTGATGAAAGAGATCGGAGCGTATGTGGCGCAGGGATATTTCTACTCCAGGCCCGTGCCGGAGACAGAGTTTGAGGCGAAGCTGAACGAAACGGTATAGTACGGCCGGAAGACGGCGCTGTGGATGGGATTGCTGTGTTTTAGGAATCGCATTCACGGCGCTTTTGTTCTTTTTAAGAACGGCGCTTTTGTTCTTTTTAAGAAACGGTTGCCATTTTGCAGATCTTATGCTACGATACTGGCAGACTTCTTATCGAATATCGGTATCAGACAGGATGTTTTTCCGTTGATACCGTCATAGCTATTCTTATATTCATCGGGCAGTTTCTGCCGGTTATCAGAGTGTTGCAAATTATTTTAGGTTTTATGGTTGACATTTGTGTGGAATTATAATACTATTAGAACAGAAAAAACGAACATAAGTTCGTAGAACAAACAAATGTTCGCGAGACGGACTTGTTCGCATGGAGGAGAAAACATGGCAAAAGACGATAAAGTAATGAAAGATGAAAGACCTACCACGAAGGAAGAGAAGTTAAAGGCGCTTGACGCGGCGATTTCACATATTGAGAAGCAGTACGGGAAGGGTTCGGTCATGAAGCTGGGGGACAATTCGACGAACATGAATGTCGAGGGAGTTCCGACAGGCTCTTTAAGTCTTGACCTTGCACTTGGCATCGGCGGTCTGCCGAAGGGAAGGATCATCGAGATCTACGGACCGGAGTCCAGCGGTAAGACGACCGTTGCGCTGCATGCGGTAGCAGAGGTGCAGAAGCGCGGCGGCATTGCGGGATTTATCGATGCGGAGCATGCGCTCGATCCGGTCTATGCGAAGAACATCGGTGTAGATATTGACAACCTCTACATATCACAGCCGGACTGCGGGGAGCAGGCGCTTGAGATTGCGGAGACGATGGTGCGGTCCGGTGCGGTCGATATAGTGATCGTGGACTCTGTTGCGGCATTGGTGCCGAAGGCGGAGATCGACGGCGACATGGGAGATTCCCATGTCGGTCTGCAGGCGCGTCTGATGAGCCAGGCGCTGCGAAAGCTTACTTCGATTGTCAGCAAGTCGAATTGTATCGTTATCTTTATCAACCAGCTTCGTGAGAAGATCGGCGTAATGTTTGGCAATCCGGAGACGACGACCGGAGGCCGCGCGTTAAAGTTCTATTCGTCCGTGCGCCTGGACGTCAGAAGAGTCGAAGCGTTAAAGCAGGGCGGCGAGGTCGTCGGCAACCACACGAGGGTGAAGGTCGTGAAGAATAAGGTGGCTCCGCCGTTCAAGGAGGCGGAGTTCGACATCATGTTCGGCCAGGGAATCTCGAAGGAAGGGGACATCCTTGATCTTGCGGCGGAGGCAGGCATTATCAATAAGTCCGGCGCATGGTATGCGTACAACGGCGAGAAGATCGGACAGGGACGTGAGAATGCAAAGACGTATCTGAAGGAGAATCCGCTCATCTGTGAAGAAGTGGAAGCGAAGGTCAGAGCGAAGTACAGCCCGGAGGAGAACGATGCGGACGCAGCGGAGGACGCTAAGGATGGCAAGGATGCAAAAGATGTAAAGGATAGTCCGCGTCCGGCGTCGAAGAAGGCGGCTGGCACAGATAACAGCACAGGCGCGGCGGAGGCATAAGACGTGCAGGAAGTGCAGATAACAGAAGTAAGACGTGGGGAGAAGGGGCGTGTTCACATCAGCTTTGAGACGGGCGTCACGGTATCGCTCTACCGCAGTGAGATCCGCGGGCTTTCCCCGCAGGAACAGAGGATTCTGCTCACGGAGAAGGCGTATCTTTCGTGGGAGGAGTACAGGAAGATTCTGATTGAGATTGTCGGTCTGCGGGCGAAGAAGCGGGCTATGTTTCTGTTGGAGAAGATGGACCGTACGGAGAAGCAGCTCAGTGAGAAGCTAAGGCAGAACGGTTATCCTGAGGAATGCGTCGCGGCAGCCGTTGATTACGTGAAGCAGTATCACTATATCGATGATCTGCGTTATGCAAAGCAGTATATCAGGTACCAACAGCGGAAGAAGAGCAGGCAGAAGCTTAAGATGGATCTGACGCAGAAGGGTGTCGCGAGAGAGGTGATCGAGCAGGCGTTGGAAGAGGAGTTCGAATCGGATGAGCGGGTGAAGATTAAAGCGTTGTTGGAAAAGCGGAATTATGATTATAGTTGTGCCGACCGTAGGGAACAGCAGAGAACATACCAGTTTTTGATGCGCCGCGGCTACCGTAGCAGCGATATATTGGCGGTTCTTAGGACAGGGGAGACTTTTGCAGAAGAATAAGAGATAATGGGTTTTTTAGTACAATATCTTGTATTGCGACAGATCAGGAATGCAATATTATGCATATTGTACAGTAATTCACTTGACATAATGCATAAAATAGAATAAAATTTATATGTTGTAAATTATGACAGATAACGCTTATGTTTTTATGTTATATGTACAATGAAAATTTCATAAAGGAGGTGCTCCTGTGGAGACAGTGATTGCTGTTGTTGTTGCTATCGCAGTTACTGCTATCGTGGTTTACTTCATTACGACTGCATACCATAAGAAGGTGACGGAAGCCAAGATTGGAAATGCAGAAGAGAAGGCGAGAGAGATTATTGACGAGGCAGTGAAGACCGCAGAGACCAAGAAGCGCGAGGCGATGCTCGAGGCGAAGGAAGAGTCCATTCGTATGAAGAACGATCTGGACAAGGAAGTAAAAGAACGCCGGGCAGAGATCGGGCGAAGCGAACGCCGTGTTGTGCAGAAGGAAGAGAATCTGGACAGAAAGCTCGAGGCTATCGAGAAGCGTGAAGCTGGTTTTGCTGCGAAGGAAGAAGAGATCAACAAACAGAAAGCGCGGGTCGCAAAGCTCAATGAAGAGCGTTTACAGGAACTGGAAAGAATCTCCGGATTAACCTCCGAACAGGCAAAGGAATACCTCTTAAAAACCGTTGAAGAAGATGTTAAACTTGATACTGCAAAATTAATCAAAGAAATGGAACACAAAGCGAAGGAAGAGGCGGACAAGAAGGCGAAGGATTATGTGGTCACTGCGATTCAGAAATGTGCAGCAGACCATGTCGCAGAGACGACGATTTCGGTTGTCCAGCTTCCGAACGACGAGATGAAGGGAAGAATTATTGGTCGTGAAGGTCGCAATATCCGTACATTGGAGAACATGACGGGAGTGGAGCTGATCATTGACGACACACCGGAAGCGGTGATTCTATCAGGATTTGACCCGATTCGAAGAGAAGTGGCGCGTATCGCTTTGGAGAAATTGATTGTAGATGGACGTATTCATCCAGCTAGAATTGAAGAAATGGTAGAGAAGGCACAGAAAGAAGTGGAGACGATGATCCGCGAGGAAGGTGAGGCAGCGACATTGGAGGTCGGTGTTCACGGAATCCATTCGGAACTTGTTCGCTTGCTTGGTAGAATGAAGTTTCGGACAAGCTATGGTCAGAACGCACTCAAGCATTCTATCGAGGTTGCTCAGTTGTCCGGTTTGTTGGCGGCTGAGATTGGCGTGGATGTAAGAATCGCAAAGCGTGCCGGGTTATTGCACGATATCGGTAAATCTGTGGATCATGATATGGAAGGATCCCACATTCAGATTGGTGTAGATCTTTGTAGAAAATACAAGGAGTCGGCGATTGTCATCAATGCAGTGGAAGCACACCATGGTGATGTAGAGCCGGAGT
The DNA here is from genome assembly GCA_021771815.1 of Roseburia hominis. GTDB lineage: Bacteria > Bacillota > Clostridia > Lachnospirales > Lachnospiraceae > Roseburia > Roseburia hominis_A. The sequence continues at coordinate 20,907 of JAETOE010000027.1, read as the reverse complement.
CTCTGATTGCTTGTATCGTACAGGCGGCGGATACGATCAGTGCAGCCAGACCGGGTGCAAGAAGAGAGACATTAGAGACATATTCAAACAGATTAAAACAGTTAGAGGACATTTCAAACGGATTTAAGGGCGTAGACAAGTCTTTTGCTATTCAGGCAGGCAGGGAGATTCGAGTGATGGTTGTACCGGAACAGGTCAGCGATGCCGATATGGTATTGATGGCGCGTGACATTTCCAAGAAGATTGAATCGGAGATGGAATACCCGGGACAGATTAAGGTAAATGTAATTCGTGAATCGAGAGTAACCGACTACGCAAAATAATTTTAAGACAATTTTTAAGAGCAGAGCGAACCGTTATATTTTTGGAATATAACGGTTCGCTTTTTTGTTCTATAGGAAACACCGTCCTGTTTTACGCGGCAAATTACCGGATGGATTTAAAATATTCAGGATGCTTATACACAATTTCCGTGCTGGAATTAAAGCCATCATAGATGTGGTGGGAGATACTGTTGGCAAGCTTGTCGTAATTTCCTTCCGCAATATATTCCCAGATGGTCATATGATCGCCATAAAGATTCAGCAGGTTGTTCCGGTCGCCCATATTCAGAAATGTACGAAAACGCTCATACTGGGAATTGATGCTTTTTAAAAAGTTCATGACATTCTTCTTGCCTGCCAGCTCATAGAGGGCGTCGTGAAATTCATTATCACTGATAATGAAAGCGCGTCCCAACTCATCTGCGGACAGATCCGTATCTAAAAGTTCCCGCTGCCTTTGCAGGATCAGACGAATCCGAAATGCCTGGGATCTGTCGTAACTGGAAGCGAGATCCTTAAAAACAGATTGTTCCAGAACCTCACGCATATATAAAATATCGGAGATCATGTTCAAATCGATCAAAGAAACAAAGGTCCCGACATGGGGACGGATCTCCAACAAACCTTCCGTTTCTAACATCTTAAATGCATCCCGAACCGGAGTCCTGGAAATCTCGTACTTTGCCGCGGTGTCAATCTCGCTGATGACAGAGCCGGGCGGCAGTTCCAGGTGAAGAATCTGTTCTTTTAACTTTTGGTATACGGCCTCTGATGTGGCGGTGCGTTTCTTTGTATACATAAGAATAACCTCATATTTATTGGATGATTTTATTCCTTAAGTCAAATATCATTCGGTTGTATACTTAATATAAATCCATCATAGAAAAAATACAATCTCTTTTTCATAAATTCGGATAGAAATATATTCAAAGGGAAAAGTGGAGAACGTGCGGGAAAAAGCTATAATGGTAGGGAAGAACTTTACGAAGCAGGTGTAAAAATGCAGAATGACGATCTTGTATACAAGGCGAGAGAAGTTGCTGTTGGCGAGACTCAATGGATAAATTGTGCAAAATTGACAAAAGATGGAGCGCAAAATATACAAAACATAAAAATGTCGTATAGAGATTGACACTTGTATACAAGCGTGTTATAGTCAAAATATACACGGAACGCGATGCTACAGTAGAGCGAACAAATCCATGTATGCAAGCGGACGCGAGGGTGCATATGTCCGCAGACGAACAATATATGGCGGAAGGGAAAGCCCGGCGCCGGAATGGAGGAGAACATGAAATTATCATTTCGTTGGTACGGAGAGGATGACAAAGTGACATTGGACAACATCCGACAGATTCCTGGGATGCATTCCATTGTAACGGCAGTGTACGATGTGCCTGTTGGAGAAGTGTGGAGTGAAGAGAGTATTGCCGGATTAAAAAGGCAGGTGGAGAATGCAGGACTGCATTTTGAAGTGATTGAGAGTATTCCGGTTCATGAGGATATCAAGCTTGGAAAGCCGAGCCGCGACCGGTACATCGAGAACTATTGTGAGAACATCCGCCGTGTGGCAAAGGCAGGCATTAAATGCATCTGCTACAATTTCATGCCGGTATTTGACTGGACAAGAACTCAGTTAGATCATGTTCTTCCGGATGGTTCCACATCTTTGGTGTATTATCAGGAGCAGGTGGACAAGGTCAATCCGCTGGAGAGCGACAGCGACCTGACCCTTCCGGGATGGGATTCCAGCTACACAAGAGAAGAACTGAAAAATGTGGTTGCAGAGTACAATGCAATGTCTGAGGACGATCTCTGGAACAACTTACAGTACTTCCTGCAGAAAGTGATTCCTGTGGCGGCAGAGTGCAATGTAAATATGGCGATCCATGAGGATGACCCGTGCTGGAGCATCTTCGGACTCCCGAGAATCATCACCTGCGAGGAGAACATTGACCGTTTCTTAAAGCTGGTGGACGATCCGCATAACGGAATTACCTTATGTACAGGTTCTCTGGGCTGTTCCAATAAGAATGATGTAGTAGAGATGGCGGCGAAGTATGCGGCTATGGGAAGAATCCATTTTGCACATCTTAGAAACGTGGCGGTACTGGAAAACGGTTTTGAAGAGCGGGCGCATCTTTCCTGCTGCGGCTCTCTTGATATGTATGCTATCGTAAAAGCACTGCATGACAACGGATTTACAGGATATGTGAGACCGGATCACGGAAGAATGATCTGGGGCGAGACGGGAAGAGCCGGATACGGACTTTATGACCGTGCGCTGGGCGCAGCCTATATCAACGGACTTTTTGAGGCTGTTGAGAAAGCGTCCCGGGACAAATAAACAGAACCCAATTTAACAAAGGCTGCCGGAGTATTTTGCGGCTGCCGGGTAAGTTAATATAATTTTTTAGGAGGAAGAAAAAATGAAATTACCAATGCAGGTTGACTTGAAAGACAAGGTAGCAGTTGTTACAGGTGCAGGCGGTGTGATCTGTTCCGTAATGGCAGAAGCGCTCGCTATGTCAGGCGCAAAGGTGGCATTACTTGACTTGAACGAAGAGGCGGCACAGAAAAGTGCGGATGCGATCGTAGAGAAAGGTTTTGTTGCAAAGGGCTACAAGTGCAACGTTCTCGAAAAAGAGAGCATCGAAGCTGCAAGAGATGCAATTGCAGCAGACTTCGGAACCTGCGATATCCTCGTAAATGGAGCAGGCGGCAACAATCCCAAGGCAAGCACGGACGATGAGTACTTTAAGCCGGAAGATTCCGGTGAGATGAAGACCTTCTTTGATCTGGATCCGTCCGGAGTACAGTTCGTATTCAGCCTGAATTTTATGGGAACTCTGCTTCCGACGCAGGTATTTGCAAAGGACATGGTAAGTAAAGAAGGCGCAAACATCATCAACATTGCATCTATGAACGCCTACACGCCGCTCACCAAGATTCCGGCATATTCGGGAGCAAAGGCGGCCATTGTGAACTTTACGGAATGGCTGGCAGTACATTTTTCGAAGGTCGGCATCCGCTGCAATGCAATCGCACCAGGCTTTCTTGCTACTAATCAGAACAAAGCACTTTTGTTCAATGATGACGGAACACCGACTGCAAGAACAGGTAAGATTCTGGCAGGCACTCCGATGGAGCGTTTTGGTGAGCCGGAAGAGCTGATCGGAGCACTGTTATTCCTGGCTTCCTCTGAGGCAAGCGGATTTGTAAACGGAGCATGCATCCCGGTAGATGGAGCATTTGCAGCATACGCAGGGGTTTAAAGCGCCTTACGGCCAATATGAAAGGAGAAGATATTATTATGTTATATCCAATTTTAACACCGTCGCGTTTTTTGAGCGATCTTAGCGGAGTGTGGGATTTTAAGTTAGATAACGGCAAGGGATTTGAGGAAAAGTGGTATGAGACCCCGTTGACAGAGGCTATGACCATGCCAGTGCCGGCATCCTACAACGATTTAAAGGAAGGAATCGATTTCCGGGATCATTATGGATGGGTATTTTATCAGAGAATGATTTCTGTTCCATCCGTTATCTTAAGCCAGCGTCTTATGCTTCGCTGTGCGGCGGTGACGCATCACGCCAGAATTTATCTGAATGGGGAGATGATTTGCGAGCACCGGGGCGGCTTCCTGCCGTTCGAGGTGGAGATTACCGAAAAAATGCAGCCGGGGGACAACCTGCTCACTATAGCGGTGGACAATGTCATCGACTACACCACGCTTCCGGTCGGTGGCAAGTCCAACATGATGGGCGGCATGATTGGAGGTATGGGAGAGGGAGTTTCGGATGCAAAGCCACAGAACAATCCCAATTTTGACTTCTTCAACTACTGCGGTATTACCCGCCCGGTGAAGTTATATACCACACCGAAGGACTATATCGCGGATATCACGGTGGTACCTGCTGTCAATGGAGCGGATGCAAAGCTTACTTATAACGTAGAGACGGTTGGAAGCGGCGACTGCAAAGTAGAGGTATTTGACAAAAAGGGAAATAAGGTAGCAGAGGGGAATGGAAACGAGGGCGTTCTGGAAATTAAGGACGTAATCCTCTGGCAGCCGCTTGACGCATATCTTTACGATATCCGTGTGACTTTCGGCGAGGACGTATATACGCTTCCGTATGGCGTCAGAACGGTCCGGGTGGACGGAACGAAGTTCCTTATTAATGAGAAGCCGTTCTATTTCAAAGGCTACGGCAAGCACGAGGATACGTTCCCGGCGGGACGCGGCATGAATCTTCCTATGAATACGAAGGATATCTCTTTGATGAAATGGCAGGGAGCCAACAGTTTCAGAACCAGCCATTATCCGTACAGTGAGGAGATGATGCGCCTTTGCGATGAAGAGGGTATCGTGGTGATTGACGAGACCACGGCAGTAGGCGTCAATCTTACCTTTGGCGGCGGTGCAAACTTCGCGGGACAGAAGGTGGGAACCTTTGACAAGGAGCACGGCGTGCAGACGCAGGAACATCATAAGGATGTCATCCGCGATTTGATTTCCAGGGATAAGAACCACGCGTGTGTTGTTCTCTGGAGCATTGCAAATGAGCCGGATTCCGGGGCGGAGGGTGCTTATGATTACTTCAAACCGCTCTATGACCTGGCAAGGGAATTAGATCCGCAGAACCGTCCGTGCACTCTGGTATCGGTACAGATGGCAGATGCGCCGAACAAGGACTGCACCAAGGATCTGAGCGATGTATTCTGTCTGAACCGTTACTATGGCTGGTACTTTGGAGGCCCGGATCTGGTGGGACCGGAAAAGGCACTGCGCGCTGAGTTGGACGGCTGGGCGAAATACGGCAAGCCGGTTATTTTTACCGAGTACGGAGCGGATACGGTTGCCGGTATGCATGACACCACACCGGTGATGTACACCGAGGAGTATCAGGTGGATTACTATAAGATGAACAACAGCGTCTTTGACGATTATGAGTGCGTTGTGGGAGAGCAGGCATGGAATTTTGCGGATTTCGCTACCAGCCAGAGCCTGCTGCGCATCCAGGGCAATAAGAAGGGACTCTTCACCAGAGACCGGAAACCGAAGATGGTGGCACATTACTTCAAGGAAAGATGGCACGCCATTCCGGACTTTAACTATAAGAAGTAGGAAGGTTGCAACGGGGATGGCGTTGTATCCCGGACTTTAATTATAAGAAGTAGGAAGGCCGCAACGGGGATGGCGTTGCCATCCCCGATTTTAATTACAGGAAGCAAGGAGGGGTTATACAATGGTAGATATGAAAGCAAAACCGTTTTACTTGTCCGATGAGGACTGCAAATGGGTGGAAGACACCATCGCAGGTATGACAAAGGAAGAAAAAATCGGTCAGTTATTCTTCAACATGGGTGCATCCAGAGAAGAAGAATATTTAAAGATGACGGTAGATCAATATCACATCGGCGGTATCCGCTACAATCCGGCGCCGGGGGCTGCAGTGCATGAGCAGAATCGTATTTTACAGGAAAACAGCAAGATTCCGCTTATCATCGCATGCAACACCGAGAATGGCGGAAACGGCGCTTGCACCGACGGAACTATGATCGGCCAGCAGACCAAGATCGGTGCTACAAGAGATGCAAAGTACGCGTACGAACTGGGACGTATGGCAAATAAAGAGGCTGCAAGCATCGGCTGTAACTTATCCTTCGCTCCGGTCAGCGATATTCTTTACAACTGGGAGAATCCGGTCATCGGACTTCGTACCTACGGCAACGATGTAGAACGGGTATGCGAGATGACAAAGGCTTACATGGACGGCGCTCACACGAACGAGGGATTCTGCTGCGCGGCAAAGCACTTCCCGGGTGACGGGCTTGACTTCCGCGATCAGCATGTGGCAAACAGTATCAACGACATGAGCTGTGAGGAATGGGATGCAAGCTTTGGCAAGGTATATCAGAACCTGATCGACAATGGTCTGGAAGCAATCATGGCGGGACATATTATGCAGCCGGCTTACACCAGATATTTCAACCCGGATATCAAGGATGAGGATATTATGCCGGCGACCCTGTCACCGGAGTTGATCGAAGGACTTCTTCGTAAGAAGCTGGGATTTAATGGTATGGTACTTACCGATGCCTCCCACATGGTAGGTCTGACCTGCTGTATGAAGAGAAGCGAGATGCTCCCGAGAACGATTGCGGCGGGTGTGGATATGTTCTTGTTCTTCAATGAGATGGACGAGGATTTTGCAAGCATGATGGCTGGATATGAAAACGGCGTCATCACAGAGGAGCGTTTAAATGACGCTCTGCACCGTATCCTTGCGCTGAAGGCGCATATGGGACTTCACAAAAAAGCAAAGACCAAGATTGTTCCGCCGGTGGAGGTGATGGAACAGACCGTTGGATGTGAAGAGCACAAGGCTATGGCAAAGGAGATTTCCGACAAGGGAATCACTCTTGTAAAATACAAAGACGAAGATGTGCTTCCGATGCTTCCGGACCGCTACAAGAGGATTATGATCGTGTCTGTCGGTGGTCTTTCTGCAGGTGTGATGGGAACCATGATGGCAAAATTCATGGGCGGCGGAAAGAAGAGCCCTGCAGAGCGTCTGCGTGATAAGCTGATTGAAAAAGGGTTTGATGCCTTTATCTACGAGAGTCCGCTGGATAAGATGGCAAAGGAGGCTGCCGCAGGCGGCAAGGTAGATATTAATATGTACTTTGCGGGAAAGACGCCGATCGAAGAATTTGTGGCAGGACAGGATCTCATTATCACGCTTGTGGATATCCCTGGCGGTTTCCAGCCGGTGGCGAGACCTGGATTTGGAATGAGCAAGGGCGGCGGAGAGATTCCATGGTATGTATTTGAACTTCCGGTAATCGTTGTGGGAACCGGACAGCCGTTCGTTTTGGCAGATATTCCGCAGGCAAGAACCTACATCAACACATATGATAGTGACGATCAGACCTTTGATGCACTGATTGAGAAGCTGATGACGGGCAAGGCTGCATTTAAGGGTGAGGATCCGGTGGATGCTTATTGCGGATTGTGGGATACACACCGTTAAGCCCGGGATTTTTGGAAGGAAGTCATGTAAGAAAATATTCCGCGGTTGGAAAAATATGGTGATACAGCGAACTTGTATGCAAGATGACATATATTACTTTTGGAAACCAGGAAACAAAACATGTGCATAATGCACAAAAGAATGCACTAAATACTGGTATAAACACGAAAAACAGAATAAATGTTGACACTTGTATACAAGAATGATATAGTAAAATTACATTAAGACGAAAGAAAAACGTCAAGATGTGAAACTGCCTGTATTCAAGTTGGGTGCAAGGTTTTTCGGAAGGCAGGCAGAACAAAAATACTTTTTAAGAGAAGGAGATTTAGTATGAGTACAAATTCCTCGAAGTACTATGGTGAAAATGGCATTCATCGCGTTCCACTGTGGCGTATCGGTGGTTTTGCGTTGAACAACACAGCAACGAACCTTTATCTTTTTATGATGAACTACGTTGCCTACTATCTGACCGGATTTGTCGGGGTTGCAGTGGTGACGGCGTCCAGCTTTTCTATGATGATGCGTATCTGGGATGGCGTGACGGATCCGTTCATCGGATTTGTGGTAGATAAGACGAACGGAAAGTTCGGTAAGAACCGTCCGTTCATGGTGATCGGTAATGCGATACTGTTTGTTACATCGTTTATTTTATTCCATGTGACGCACTTATTGCCGGAAAGCAAGGGAGTCCGTTTTGCATTCTTTATTGTAGTTTCTGCGATTTATTACATTGGATATACGTTCCAGTGCGTTGTTACCAAGTCGGCACAGACCTGTCTGACCAATGACCCGAAGCAGAGACCGTTATTCTCGATTTTTGACGGTATTTACAATGTTATTCTTTTCACCGGCATGGCGATGATCGGCGCAAAGCTTGGTACGAAGTACGGAACTATGGCGCACACCGGTGTATTCCACGAGTTATGGCTGATGGTAGGAATCTGCAGTGCAATCTTTACTGCAATCGCGGTAATCTCCATTGCACCGAAGGACAGAAGCGAGTTCTTTGGAACAGGTAAAGCGGTTCGTGTTGGACTGAAGGATTACTGGGAGACTTTAAAGAACAACCGCGCAATCCAGATGCTGATCGTTTCCGCTTCTACCGATAAATTAGCTTCAAGTACGAAGACTTCTACCGTAACGCTTGTACTGTTTGCAGTTTTGGTTGGAAATTACGAGTTATCAGGTACATTGACAGGTATTACTTCCATTCCTGGTCTGATTCTTCTGATCTTCCTGGTAGGCGGACTTGCTACCAGACTCGGACAGAGAAAGGCTATGTTGATCGGTTCCATCGGTGGTATTATTGTGAATGCTTTATTAGGTATTTTATGGCTCGTGGGAGATCCTACCACAATGCTCAATGGAAACGGCGGATTACGGTGGAGCTTTTTTACCATCGCATATGTTTTACTGACCATTGCATTTACAGGATTCCAGGGTGTATCCGGCAACATTGTTATCCCGATGACCGCTGACTGTGCGGATTATGAGGTATATCGCAGCGGTAAGTATGTGCCCGGTCTGATGGGAACTCTGTTCTCATTGGTAGACAAGCTGATTTCCTCATTTGCACCTATGATTACCGGTGTTATGTACGCAGCAATCGGATTTAAGGAGGCATTGCCGGATGTTCAGACACCGTACTCCGATCCGCTTAAGTATGTAACCATATTCTTAGCATATGGTATGATTATTATCGGTCTGCTCTGTAATCTGGTTGCTCTGAAGTTCTATCCGTTGACGAAAGAGAAGATGGCAGAGATTCAGGGAGAGATTGCAGCAATCAAAGCAAAGGCTATGCAGGAGTAATTGCGCACGGCAGTATGATAACCTGGGCGTCAGAATTGATCTGACGCCCATTTTTTACTCAATAGGGGATTTTATTTTTGTATCAGGTAAAAGATAAATAATTGCAATTTCTGCCCGGGAATTGTACAATAAATAGAAAGAACGAGGCAGTAAGGAGAGAAGAAATGAAGTCCAACAAAAATGATGAAGTAGATGTAAGCAAGATGATTGCATTAGAGCAGGAACTACACGACCTGAAAAAGGAAAACGGCGTGGAAGAAAAAGAGGGAAGAGTTTCAAGAGCGATCTCCAGATTCTTTGAGCGGAGAGAGGCGAAGGAAGCGGTGAGATTGCGGAAAAAGAAGTATATCCTTCTTGCGGTATTCACCGGCTGGCTGGGCGGTCATCGGTTCTATGCAAAGCAGTATGCGTTGGCGATTCTGTATCTCGCTCTTTTTTGGACTGGATTTTCGGCTGCTATGACGATTATTGATCTTTTGGTGGTGATTCCCAAGGAGGCGGACGAGGATGGCATGATACTCATGTAAAGGTATGACTCGACAGGAAAGGAAGAGAGATAAGATGGATGGACAGGTCAGGCGAATCAAGAGAGAACTGATAAGAAGAGGTGCGATTCTTGATATTTATACAGATACGATGGAGCTTCCGGATGGAAAGCAGGAGGAGTGGGATTTTATCTCGCACAGAAAGGGTGCGGCGGCTGTCGTTCCCGTGCGGGAGGACGGCAAGATCCTGATGGTGCGGCAGTACCGCAATGCGATCGAACGCATGACGCTCGAGATTCCGGCAGGGTCGCGTGACAGCGTGACGGAGGACACAAAAGTGTGCGCGGCGAGGGAACTTGAGGAAGAGACAGGGTATAAGAGTGACGATCTTTCGCTTTTGATTTCCTTAAAGACGACGGTCGCGTTTTGCGACGAATTCGTTGATGTGTATCTGGCAGAGAATTTGAAGCCGGGAAAGCAGCATCTGGATGAAGGGGAATTCCTCGATGTGGAAGCGTATGAGATTGACGAACTGTGCGAGATGATTTATGCGGGGAAGCTTCAGGATGCGAAGACTGTCTCCGCGCTGCTCGCATATAAAAATTTAGTGAATCAGAAGTCAAATACCGCGCGGGAATAAAATGCCGTAAAAGGCATAGATATAGAGAGAGAATAGCTGCGGGGCGTGTCATGAAGCGTGAATGGTGGATTATTTTGCTCGCATTCCTCGGGGGAATTGCCCTGACGAATTTTCTTGGGAGCGAGCTGCTTACGACATATGGCATTCTGAATGAATATTTTCTGCAGCAGTATTCGTATCAGACGGTTGATGGGAGTCGTTTATTCTGTCATGTTGCAGTTGTAAGAGTGCAGGCGGCTCTCTTTCTCTATGTCCTCGGGAGAGCCATAGACGGCAGGGTGTTTGAACTTCTGGTAAAGGGACTTGCGGCGGCAACGTTTGGGTTCATATGTGTGGTGGCAATCGTGAACCTCGGGGCGAGAGGTATGCTTGTGGTGCTTTGCGGGCTGTTCCCGCAATGGATCTTTTATCTTGCGGCGCTTTTTGGGTACGCGAACTGGCGCAGGGAAGAGGGGGCAAACGGGCAGTATACCATGGGAGCGCACGGGTTTCGGGAGACTGTCACGGTGGGGGGGATTCTTATTGTCTGTGTTTTTGCCGGGATTCTCGCGGAGAGCTGGATCAATCCGATGCTGCTCGTATGGCTGCAGAAAATATTTTGAAAAATATTAAAAAATATAACAAGATATGGTACGGCGGAAAATGTGGTTCCGATATGTTGTATGACTTCCGGAAATGCCGGATTTTCAGGCAAAATAGCGATTGCTTTTCTTTTTACTTATTATTATAATAAATGATGTATCTCGTTTGGAGGTACATTTTTTAACAAATGATCGTCGGGGAAGGTACGAATATGACACAGGACATACAGAATTTCATCCAATATCTTCATCAGGTAAAGAAGACGTCTGAGAACACCGAGATTTCTTATGCGCGTGATCTAAAGAAGATGAATCAGTATCTTACGGCGCAGGGCATCCATGATGTGAGCGAGGTTACGGCTACCAGCCTGAATTCCTATGTTCTGTTTCTGGAGAAAGAGGGCAGAAAGCCCGCTACGATTTCAAGAAGTATTGCGTCTATGAAGGCGTTTTATCATTATATGGAGAAGGAGCATAAGGTGTCGGAGGATCCTTCCGAGCGTCTGAGAGCGCCGAGGATCGAGAAGAAGATGCCAGCGGTCTTGACGCAGGAGGAAGTGACACGGCTTTTGGAGCAGCCTGGCGGAACATCGCCGAAGGAACTGCGCGATACGGCGATGCTGGAGCTTCTCTATGCGACGGGGATTCGCGTGTCGGAGTTGATTTCGCTCAAGGTGTCGGACGTGAATCTTGCGATGGAATATCTGACCTGTTCTGATTCGCATAAGGAACGGATCATTCCCTTCGGCAGCATTGCGAAAAAGGCGCTCAGTCGTTATCTGGAACTTGGCAGACCGAAGCTCGTCGGGGACGAGCAGGAAGAATGGCTCTTTACGAATTGCGCAGGACAGCAGATGAGCAGGCAGGGCTTCTGGAAGCTTATTAAGTCATATGGGAAGAAGGCAGGCATTGAAGCGGAGATTACACCGCATATGTTAAGGCATTCGTTTGCCGCGCATATGGTCGGGAACGGAGCGGATTTGAAGTCTGTGCAGGAAATGCTTGGGCATTCCGATATTTCTACGACACAGGTGTATGCGCAGATCGGACATAGAAGAATGCGGGAGGTCTATGTCAACGCGCATCCGAGGGGATAATTGAGAATAGTAGAATAAAAGTGTGCATAGAAAAACCCGGCAGGCGAATAGCGTCTGCCGGGTTTTCTGCAATAGGAAATTGCATCCTGTTTCTTAGCACATATCCGCAATATCGTAAATCAGGCGTTTGGAATCTTCCCAGCCAAGGCATGGGTCGGTGATGGACTTTCCGTAGACGTGATCGCCGATCTTCTGGCAGCCTTCCTCGATGTAGCTTTCGATCATAACGCCCTTTACCATGCGCCGGATATCCACAGATACCTGACGGTTGTGCATCACTTCTTTTACGATCCGAATCTGTTCTCTGAACTTTTTGCCGGAGTTGGAATGGTTGACGTCCACAACTGCGGCAGGGTTGCATAAATCCATTTTCTCGTACATATCGCAGAGACGGATGAGATCTTCGTAATGATAGTTCTGCGTGCTGTTGCCATGCTTGTTGACAGCGCCACGAAGCACTACGTGCGTAAGCGGATTGCCGGAAGTCTCTACCTCATATCCGCGGTAAACAAAATGATGCGGATGCTGTGCGGCATAGACCGAATTGAGCATGACAGAAAAATCGCCGCTGGTCGGGTTTTTCATGCCGGAAGCGACGTCAAAACCGCTGACGGTAAGTCGGTGCTGCTGATCTTCGACAGAGCGCGCGCCGATGGCGACGTAGGAGAGCAGATCTTCCACATAGCCCCAGTTCTCGGGGTAGAGCATCTCGTCCGCACAGGTCAGACCGCTTTCCGCAACGGCGCGGATGTGCATTTTGCGCATGGCAATCAGGCCCTCCACCATATCCGGCGCTTTCTCCGGGTCAGGCTGGGAGGCGATTCCCTTGTAGCCCTCGCCTGTGGTGCGCGGCTTGTTGGTATAGACGCGCGGGATCAGGATCACTTTGTCGGCAACCTCCTCCTGAATGGAGGTGAGACGACTGACATAATCACAGACAGAATCTTCGTTGTCTGCGGAGCACGGACCGATGATGACAAGAAAACGGTCGTCCTTTCCGGTGATGACATTGCTGATTGCCGTGTCACGTTCTTTCTTTAACGCGGCAAGCTCGGCGGGAAACGGATAATCGCGTTTGATTTCCGCAGGGGTCGGTAACAGATTCAAAAATGTAAAGCTCATATGTTCCTGCATGCATCTTGATTTCTATGCATGCACTCCTTTCTTATGCATAGTCTGTATTTTAAGAATAGAAAATACAAGGATTATCTTAAAGGATAATGGAATAGATGTCAAATATTTGCATATTTATCCGGGATAGCGTAAACTATCTTAAGAATGAATGTCAGGCAGGCGGGATGGGTGTCTGCCTGCGCGGAGAGATACGGGAGAGAAAAAAAGAAGGGAAGAATAGTATGATGAGGACATTGAAGATGAAAAACAGAACGATCGGAGAGGGAAAGCCGCTCGTCTGTGTTCCGGTCATGGAAGCGGACGCGGCGGAGGTCATAAGGGAGATTACCTATCTTAGCCAGAGCGTGGCGGATGTTATTGAGTGGCGCGTGGATGCCTTTTCGCAGTTTGGCGATTACAATGCGGTGCGCGGTGTGTTCGACGCGGTGGCGCCCGTGCTTTCCGATAAGCTGTTTTTGTATACATTTCGAACGAAGCGGCAGGGCGGCGAGGCGGATGTCGATGCGGCGACATTGAACGATCTGCACGATTTAGCGGCGGAGTCGGGCTGTGTCGATATGGTGGATCTGGAATATTTTGAGGAAGAAAAGCCGACGCGAAAGATACGGAGCCTTAAGGAGCGCGGTGTACGCGTGGTGGCGTCGCACCATGATTTCGAGGAGACGCCGTCGCCTGAGGTGATGCGGATGCTGCTCGAGAGAATGTGCCTGGGCGGTGCGGATATTGTAAAGCTTGCGGTCATGCCGAAGACGCCGGAGGATGTGCTTGATCTGCTTTCCGTGACCTCTAAGTTTCATCTTGAGAACCCGGATACGCCGATTGTCACAATGTCGATGGGGAAACTCGGGAATATCAGCCGGCTCTGCGGGGAGACGTTCGGTTCCTGCATGACGTTCGGCGCGCATGAGAAGCCGAGCGCGCCGGGGCAGTATGAGATGGGAGATCTCGCGATGATTCTGGATGCGATTCATCGGAGCAATGAGCACTGAAATTAGGAAGCCGAAGGCTGAATTATTATGAAATAATTATAAACACAGGGAGATTGCTTGACGGGGCAGTTTCCCTGTGTTAATATAAGCTTACAAAACATAACAATGTTAATAATTAACAAGGTGGTGGAAATGGTGAATGAATTGCACGCCGAACTGTTTACGGCGATGAGCCAGTTTCGCAAGCTGAGAATCGGAGATATGTTTCCGGATATGGCAAAGAGCGACTGCATGCTCTTAATGGCGATCGCCGGATCTGACGCGCAGAAGGAAGAGAGTGTGACGGTATCGGAACTGGCGGAGAGAGTGCATGTGCAGAATTCGGCAGTGTCAAGAAGCCTGCGGAATCTGGAAGAACAGGGGCTGATCGAGCGCACCGTAAACCGGGCGGACCGGCGCAATACCTGTGTGACCCTGACGGAAAAGGGAAAGAAAAAGCAGGAGGAGATTGCGGCTACGATGGGAGAGTTCGGAAGATCGGTAGTCTCACAGATGAGTGATGAGGACGTCAGGAGACTTACGGCATGTCTGAAGGAAATGTATGAAATTGCAAGGCAGGAAATTGAGAAAAGAAACAGGAAAAAGAAAATGTAACGGAGGGAGGAACGGAATATGGGAAAGATATTTAAAAATATGATTCCATATTGGAGACAGCTTATTCTGGTGCTGCTCCTGTTGTTCGTGCAGGCATGGTGCGATCTGTCGCTGCCTGCCTATACATCGGATATCATTGATGTAGGGATACAGAATCATGGAATCGAGCATGTGCTTCCGGCGGCCGTGACCGCAGAGGAGTTCGAAACGGCGAAGCTTTTGATGACGGAGAAGGAAAGAACGGTATGGGAAGAAAGCTATGAAAAGGATGGGGACGTCTATACCTGCAGCGTTACAGAAGAGGAGCGCTTGGACGAACTGGACGATACCTTTTTGCTGCCGCTGCTCATGAATTATCAGATGTCGGCAATCGACGAGGCGTCTTTTAAGAGGATGCTCTCGGAGCAGACAGGGACGGACGCTTCGGCGTTTGAGAATGTGACCATCGAGGAAATCGGCGCAGGCATGGGCATAGAGCTTTCCACGTTCGAAAAGGAGACGGAAGATGAGGACGGTAATACGGCGGTCGCAACCTGTGTGGATATGCGGCAGCTTCTGGCGGCGATGCAGCAAGCCGGAATGCTGGGTGAAGAGGAACTGCTTTCCATGCGCGAGGAGATGGAGTCCACGGTCGAGACGATGGGAAGCTCGCTGGTGAAATCCATGGGCATCGCCTATGCGTCGGATGTGGATGCCGCGGCAGGCGTTGATGTGGATGCGATACAGACCGGCTACCTCTGGAAAGCAGGGCTTAAGATGGTCGGAATGGCGCTTATTATGGGAATTGTGACGGTATGCATCGGATTCCTCGGATCACGTATCGGAGCGGGCATCGGGCGTGATCTGCGCGGTAAGATATTCGCCCGCGTGGTGAGCTTCTCGAACACAGAGATGGATCATTTCTCCACGGCGTCGTTGATTACACGGAGCACCAATGATATTCAGCAGATTCAGATGGTGTGTGCGGTGCTGATACGAATGGTCGCATATGCGCCGATTCTGGGCATTGGCGGAATCCTTAAGGTGCTTGAGACCGGGGCGGGAATGAGCTGGATCATTGTTCTGGCGGTGCTTGTGATTCTCGGTTATGTCATGGTGCTGATGTCGGTTGCCATGCCGCGTTTTAAGCTGATGCAGCAGTTGGTTGACAGAATCAATCTTGTGGCGCGTGAGATACTGACCGGACTTTCGGTCATCCGCGCATTTGGAAGAGAGAAGAGGGAAGAGGAGCGTTTTGACGAGGCAAACCAGAGACTCACAAAGACGATGCTGTTTACGAACCGTGTCATGACATTTATGATGCCGGGTATGATGATGATTATGAATCTGCTCACTGTGGGCATCGTGTGGTTCGGTGCGCACCACATTGACGAGGGCACGATGCAGGTTGGTGCGATGACGGCGTTTATCACATATTCCATGATGATTGTTATGGCGTTTCTGATGCTTGCGGCAATGTCCATTATGCTTCCGCGTGCGGCTGTGGCGGCAGAGCGTATTGACGAGGTGCTTAGAACGGAGTCGTCGATTACAGATTCTAAGAATCCCGAGAAGCTTGTGGCACATGGCGGCGTTATCCGGTTTTCGCATGTGAATTTCCGCTACCCGAATGCGAACGAAGATGTTCTTTCGGATATTGACTTTACCGCGGAGCCGGGTAAGACGACGGCAATCATCGGCAGCACCGGATGTGGAAAATCGACACTTGTCCAGCTTATACCGCGTCTTTATGATGTGACGGGCGGAAGCATTACGTTAGACGGAAAGGATGTCCGGGAAATCGCAATGTCAGAGTTGCGGGAGGAAATCGGCTTCGTGCCGCAGAAGGGCGTGCTTTTTTCCGGTACGATCGCATCGAATCTGCGGTTCGGCAGGGATGAGGCGACGGATGAGGAGATCCGTGAAGCGGCGGAGATTGCGCAGGCGTCAGACTTTATTGAAGAGAAAAAAGAGGGCTATGAGAGTACGATTGCACAGGGCGGCAGCAATGTTTCCGGCGGGCAGAAGCAGCGTCTTGCGATTGCGCGCGCGATTGCCAAAGCACCGCAGATTTTCATATTTGACGACAGCTTTTCCGCGTTGGATTTAAAGACGGACGCCGCATTGCGGAAAGCACTGGCGAAGAAGGTTGCTGATAAGACTGTCATTATCGTAGCGCAGAGAATCAGTACGATTCTGCACGCAGATCAGATTCTTGTGCTAAACGACGGAAGGATTGTCGGAAAGGGAACGCATGAGGAACTGCTTATAAATTGTGAGACGTATCGGGAAATAGCCAAATCCCAGATGTCTGCGAAGGAGCTGGGACTTGAGGAAAGCGAGGTGCCTTTAGATGAGTAACGGAAATGAGACGGCAAGAGGAGCAGGCAGACGGCACGGACCGATGGGACACGGAACGGGATCGGGAGAAAAGCCGAGGGACTTGAAAGGTTCGATAGGAAAGCTTGCGATATATATCAGCAGTTTTAAATTCGCAGTCATTATTGTTATGATTTTTGCGGCGTGTTCCACAGTATTTGGCGTCATCGGGCCGAAAATCATGGGAAGGGCTACGACGGCGCTCTCGGAAGGCCTGATGGAAAAAATTCGGGGAACCGGAGGAATCGACTTCGGCTATATCGGTCAGGTCTTATTATTTGTATTAGGGTTGTACCTTCTCAGTGCTGTGTTTTCTTTTGTACAGGGCTGGATTATGACCGGGGTCACGCAGAAGGTCTGCTACCGTCTGCGGAAAGAAATCTCGGAGAAGATCAACCGTATGCCGATGAAGTATTTTGAGAGCAGAACCTATGGAGAGGTTCTCTCACGAATTACGAACGATGTGGATACGCTGGGACAGGGATTGAATCAGAGCATCACGACGATTATTACATCCGCTGCGACGATGATCGGTGTGCTTGTCATGATGCTTAGCATATCACCGCTTATGACATTGATCGCGCTTATTATTCTGCCGATTTCGGCGGGACTGGTATCCTTTGTCGTGAAGAAGTCGCAGGGCTATTTTAAGACGCAGCAGGAATATCTGGGACATATCAACGGACAGGTGGAGGAGACATACAGCGGGCATCTTGTCATAAAGGCGTTCAACCGCGAGAAGGATACGATTGAGGAGTTTAGCAGGACAAATGAAATGCTGTATGACTCTGCGTGGAAGTCGCAGTTCCTATCCGGTATGATGCATCCGATCATGGTTTTCGTTGGAAACCTCGGGTATGCGGCGGTAGCGTTGGCAGGAGGACTGCTCGCCATCCGCGGCAGAATTACAATCGGAGATATTCAGGCGTTCATACAGTACGTGAAGAATTTTACACAGCCGATCCAGCAGATCGCACAGGTCATCAATCAGGTGCAGTCGATGGCTGCGGCGTCCGAGCGCGTATTTGAATTTTTAAATGAGGAAGAGGAAGAGCAGACCGTAGAGAATCCGTGTGATGTGACAAAGGTGACCGGAGCGGTTTCTTTTGAGCACGTGCACTTCGGGTATCGACAGGATCAGACGATCATCCATGATTTCTGCGCCGAGGTCGCGCCGGGTCAGAAAGTGGCGATCGTCGGGCCTACGGGAGCGGGAAAGACGACGATGGTGAAGCTTCTGATGCGGTTCTACGATGTGAACGACGGGGCGATCTGCCTCGACGGGCATAACGTAAAGGAATTCAACCGCAGGGAACTTCGGGACGCGTTTGGCATGGTGCTTCAGGATACATGGCTTTTCCAGGGGACGATCATGGAGAATATCCGCTATGGAAGGCTGGATGCGACGGATGAGGAAGTCATCGAGGCGGCGAAGGCGGCACATGCCGATCACTTCATCCGAACGCTTCCGGGCGGTTATCAGATGGAATTAAATGAGGATGCAAGCAATGTCTCGCAGGGACAGAAACAGCTTCTCACCATCGCGCGGGCGATCCTTGCGGACAATAAGATACTGATACTGGATGAGGCGACGTCCTCGGTAGATACGCGCACCGAGGTCGTGATCCAGAAGGCGATGGATAATCTGATGAAGGGGCGCACGAGCTTTATCATCGCGCATCGTCTGTCTACGATCCGCGACGCGGATATAATTCTTGTCATGAAAGACGGCGATATCGTGGAGCAGGGAAATCATGACGAACTGCTCGCGGCAAACGGATTTTATGCGAATCTGTATAATTCACAGTTTGAGGAAACAGTTGCATAAGGGCGGCTGGAACATGCGTCGTCCGGTTTACGAAAAAGGCTGCGGCACAGAACGGAAAAGTTCTGTGCCGCAGCTTTTTGTATATTTTTCACAAAAACAAAGCGGTTTTTTTGTGACCGGAAATGACGGAAAATGATTGACTATGACTGAAATTGATTTTATAATAAGACTATCAAAGATGACCGAAAATGAATGAATATGAACGAAGGTGATTGAACATGTTGACAGAAGAAAGATTTGCAAAAATATGTTCCGTACTGGAACAGAACGGAAGCGTCACCGTACAGCAGTTGATGGCAGAGCTGGACGCGTCGGAATCCACGATCCGAAGGGATCTGACGGCGCTGGATGCGGAGGGCAGACTGACGAAGGTGCACGGCGGAGCGGTATTAAAGAGCAATGCTTACAGTACAAAGGATGAAAAGGTCATAAATCGCAAAGAAATAAATAAGGAGGCGAAGATCAAAATAGCAAAGTATGCAGCAGGGCTGATTGAAGCGGGCGATTTTGTTTACCTTGATGCGGGTACGACCACGGAGCGCATGATCGATTATATCACGAACAAGCAGGTGATCTTCGTGACCAACGCCATCACCCACGCGAAGCGGCTGGCGGAAAATGGTTTTACCGTATATCTGCTGGGCGGGGAATTTAAGGCAGTCACTGAGGCGATCGTCGGCGAGGAAGCGGTCACGACCCTGGATAAGTACAATTTTACGAAGGGTTTCTGGGGAGCGAACGGCGTCAGCATTCAGAAGGGATTTTCCACACCGGAGGTCAAGGAAGCATTGGTGAAAAAGAAGTCCATGACAAACTGCAGGGAATGTTATGTTTTAGCGGACGACAGCAAGCTGGGTCAGATTTCAAGCGTGACATTTGCTTCCTTTGAGAGCGCTAAGGTGATTACCAACGGACCGCTGCAGGCGGCGTACCGCAGCTGCGCGAATGTGATTGAAGTATTGTAGTAGAAGAGAGGAGGATTTGGATGATTTATACAGTGACATTTAACCCGTCGCTGGATTATATCGTGACGGTGGAGCATTTTGCAAGCGGTATTGTGAACCGGACGAAAAACGAGATAATCTACCCGGGCGGAAAAGGAATCAATGTATCCATGGTGTTAAAGAACCTGGGGCATGAAAATACGGCACTCGGATTTCTGGCGGGATTTACCGGGGATGAGATTGAACAGCTTTTGGAGGAAAAGGGAATCACCACAAATTTTATAAAAGTAGAAAAGGGATTTTCCAGAATCAATGTCAAGCTTCGCTCCGACGAGGAGACGGAGATCAACGGGCAGGGACCCGTGATTGCAGCGTCTGATATCGATGCGCTCTACCGCAGACTGGATACGCTTTCTGACGGCGATATTCTTGTCCTGGCGGGCAGCATCCCGGACGTTATGCCAAGCTCTATGTATATGGATATTATGACGCATCTTAAGGAGAAAAAGCTTAAGATCGTTGTGGACGCCACAAAGGATCTGCTCGTGAATGTACTCTGCCACAGACCGTTTCTGGTAAAACCGAATAATCATGAGCTGGGCGAGATTTTCGGAGTAACGCTGCGCGATAAGGCAAGGGTCGTCGCTTACGGCAGAAGGCTTAAGGAGATGGGAGCGCAGAATGTCCTGGTCTCCATGGCGGGAGACGGGGCGGTACTGATCGCAGAGGACGGAAGCGTTTATATGGCGGATGCGCCCAAGGGAGAACTTAAAAATTCGGTCGGAGCGGGAGACTCTATGGTAGCCGGATTTCTGGCAGGCTATTTAGAGAGCGGCAGCTATGCGGACGCGTTTCGGATGGGCGTGTGCAGCGGAAGCGCTTCGGCATTTTCGGAAGAACTGGCAACGCGGGCGGAGGTACTTGCCCTGTTGGATAAAAACAAAGGACTCTTTGAGAAGCAGCAAAATGATCTCTCGGAATTCTGATTGATCATGCCAGCGAAACCCTGGCATTGGACATTGACAAGTAAATATTATTGGAAATTAAAAAAATGGGTACAAAAAATAGACATAGGACTGTTG
>JAETOE010000026.1 GCA_021771815.1 Roseburia hominis | reverse complement strand
AAAAACCGCATAAACAACGTCATGGCGAAGTAGCACCTTCGCTCTTTTGTCATGCTTATTTTTATTTCGTTGTCATTATACACCATTTCTGACGATTTGAGAAATTTCCTATAAGTTAAAAAAATCCCACACCACATTTCATGTGATGTGAGATTCTCTTAACTTAATGCCATTGACCGTGAGGTCTGAGCGATTTTTTATTAATATATTTAGTCCACTGCTTTCGGGGGCATAGCCCCGGTTTTTATATTCTCTTTTGACGTATCGTCATGGAACAGTATCTGTCTATTTGCCGAATTTCTCTTTGTTCAGCTTTGTAAAGTGGTCGATGGAACTTAAGATGCAGCAGAATGCGATAACAATACATACGAGCACATAAATCCATGCTACCTGGAAGCTGATGTTCTCTGCAATAGCGCCGAAGATTGGTGTTCCGATTGCGTATCCGATTGCAAAGAAGATGTTGGAGAATGCAAGGATAGAAGCAAACTCTTTATTTCCGAATAACTTACCGGTCAATACGGACGGACCGGACATATAGTGGAATACGGCAAATCCTTTACATACAGCGAAAACAAATGCCAGCGGAAGGAGCTGCGGTGTGAAAATCAGGGCGATGTCCGCGATGATTACTAAGGTACCGGCAAAAATCATAGCTTTCTTTACACCGATCTTATCGAACATGGTACCGCCGCCTACGTTCCCGATCAGGGAGGACAGGGCAAATACGGAACCAACGGCGCCGACGGTGGTAGGCGCAACCTCAATGGCGTTTAGGTATGTAGCAAAGTTCATTGCAAGACCGGCAACATAAAGACCGATGAAAGTGAAGCTCAGACAGAAGACCCAGTAGAATTTCTCGGATTTTGCTTCTGCTAAGGACCAGCCCCATATTTCAATTTCCTTCTTATCGGAAGCCGCGTCCGCATCCGCTTTACCGAGAATCTCGCTGTTGTCCTTGGGCATTCTTACCAAAGGAATGATAACTGCAAGACCAACAACCAGTCCGATGATAGCCGCCCAGAAATATGCGAATTTATATCCCTGATCCGGGTTGGAAAGAATGCGGACGATGGTTGACTGAATTACGATGTTGCCGATAGAACCGCCGGCGAAGGTCAGACCTAATGCAAGACCTTTTAACTTTTCACCGAACCAGGAATTGATGAGCATTGGACCGCCCAGAGAACTGACTGCTCCGACGCCAACCTGCGCTAAACTGTAGCCAAAATAAAACATCCAGTATGAGTTTGCGATGGATAAGAACATGATGCCGCACATGGAAACGATCGTACCAACCATAAATATCAGTTTAATCGGATACTTGTTGTATGTTTTACCGATGACTGGCAGTAAAACTGCGGAAACAAGGGCGCCGACGGTAAACATGATGGAAAATGTGGCGAGGGAGAAACCTTCACCTGCAACTACATAGGATGTGAACTGCGTGTGCATATTGGTCGCAACACCAAATACAACTGCTTGTAAGATCATGGCGGATGCTAAAATCAGCCAGCCGTACATAGATTGTTTTTTTCGTTCTGACATAACTAATACCTCCTGCATTTAGAATTTTTTAGCGGTTTATTTGACGAACAAACACGCTTCAAAGGAAAAGCAGATAACTTAGTGCGGTGAAAACCGCAGTCAGACAGCGAAAAACTGCTGACAAAAATATAAAAATATTATAAAATGTATAAGTG
The DNA here is from genome assembly GCA_021771815.1 of Roseburia hominis. Lineage (GTDB taxonomy): Bacteria > Bacillota > Clostridia > Lachnospirales > Lachnospiraceae > Roseburia > Roseburia hominis_A. Next base: position 61,185 of record JAETOE010000026.1, on the reverse strand, counting down.
GAGTTCACTTGCCACTTATATCTGAATTTATTATAGCATTTGACCGTTGGGAAAAAGTTGGCGGAATGCTGAATAAATTGATAAAAAATGTTTGGAAAGTGAAGAAAATTGGAAAAAATGACGGGGAAACGGGGAATATAGCACGGGGGATTGTATAAATGAGTCAGATGGAATTTGGAAAATTGATAGGAAGACTGTTAAATTATACAGGAACGAAGAATTACGCATTGGCATTGGAATTAGGATATGATGTGTCCTATATCAGTAAAATGATTAATTCCAAGATATATCCTTCGAGTAAGAACGCTAATGTCATCTGTCAGAAAATCGCGGCGTTTGTCACGAGTGAGGCGACGGACAGTGCGAGACATGCGATAGAAAGCTTCCTTAAGATAGAGATAGAGGATGCGCCAGGTGAAGAAGAGAGAAAGGCGGCATTTCAGAATGCGATAGAAAATCAACTGTTTTCCGCTTATTTGTACAGTACGGAAAAAGAAAACGGGACGGAGGAAAGCGTATCCGGCAGTGAGGAGCATATGCGGGAAGAATGCGAGGAGATGAACAGCTATACGCTGATTAACCCACGTCTTCGAAGAAGGTTCCTGTATATTCCGTTGGATGAAGCCAATATGAGAGACGATCCGCTGGAGATGATCATACTGGCGAATCTGTTTGAACTCAGCCGTGACGATAAGCTGTATCTTGCCGCGGTGAAAAAGGATGGAGAGGAAAAGGTCAGACCGGATCTTATGAGGTTCAAACTGATTTTAAGTATTACGGATGATAAGGAGATGGATGTTATTTTTGACTCGATTCTTCTTATTTATCTGGTGACAAATTACAGCAGCGCCAATTTTCGGATTTATGCGACGAACTTTCCGTTTCATGCCCTGACGATGTCTGCAAAAAGGCATTTTGCGCATTTTGGAATTCCGGGCAGAAAGGGAAAGCTTATGATAGCCACGACCTCCGAGGATGAAAAGGTTATCATGGATACCTATGAGACATTAGACGAACTGATTGAGACAAGCTGCCATCCGGTATTTGATGAATATAGCGTGGAGGGGATGATAACCAGTAAACAGTATATGCACGCCATCATCGGCAAGAACATCCGGGTTCTGATCGGTATGGTCAACGAATTGTTCCTGCCTTCGGATTTGTTGGAAAAGCTTGCAAAGGAACATTTCGGCGATGAGCCGGGGGTACTCGAGGAGATAAAAAATATTGATGTTGTTCTTAACAATGCTACCTACAATTCAGAGATGCGCGTGCTTTTGTACGAGCAGACCCTGAATAATTATGTGCTTACCGGGGAACTCAGCTTTTTTAATAAGAAGATTAAGGTTTCCGTCCAGGAGAGGAAGGCGCATATCAAGCATATGATTCATTTGTTTCAGAACAATCCCAATATCAAAGTGAAGATTATCAAGGGATATTTTATTGAAGAATTTATGCAGTACGATAATCCGAGCTGCTATCTGTCGAGTATTCTGAACTATTTGAGAATCAGCTCTTCCCATACGGATAAGACCCTTTGGGTGATTAAGGATGAAAAGCTGAATGAAATTTATAAGCGGTTTTATGAGGAGGCTTGGGAGAACCGCGGCGATATAGTTTCCGACAACGCAATTATTCCTACCATAGAGCTTTCGTTAAATTATATAGAGCTTTTAGGAACCGGCATTTCTATATTATAAAAAATGCCGATAGTGAATTCATTTTTTGAACAATTTTATTCAACTTTTATAATATTGTAATTTCTAAAATGTAATGTTACTGTGATTGTGACGAACAAACACGGCGGGGATGGCAGGCGGTATGCCTGTTATTTCTTGTCGTTTTGCTATGACAGGAAAAGCTACCTAACAATAAAAGAGAAAAGGAGCTGTTGTCATGAACATTTTAGAAATTGTGGAAAAGATTATCGGAACTATTTCCAATACGGTATGGCCAATCTTTCTTCCCTGTATTTTGATTTTGGGTGCATTTCTGGCAATTCGTACCTTTACAAAGATTCAGCCGCAGGATTCCGAGAAGTCAAAAGTAAAGTTTGCGAATCTGATCGGTCCGGCATCCATTTCCCTGGGCGCAATGATCGGTACCGGCGCTATCATCGGAGTTCTCGGCTCTCTGTCGAACCTTGTAAGCAAGGGACAGGTACATATTGAGGCAATGGCAATCTGGGCATTGATCGGGGCAGTCATCATGGTTCCCGTTTCCTATTCCGAGACATTATGTTCTAAGGTCATGGGGAAGACTCCGAAGGAATACATCGGCATGCTGCTTTCGCCAAAGCTTGCCGTTGTATATGCCATCGGTTTCTGTGCTTTATATGTATTTGGATTTGGCGGATTCCAGTTCAGTGGAATGGATTCCGTTGTGACTATCGTTACTGGCGAATATCTTTCCATCTCTTTAAACCAGACGCAGAGATATTTGTTTATCGTGTTGCCGATTATCATTATTGTTGCAGTGATCGTCCTGACCAAGAAGCATGATTTATTCATCAATGCGATGACCTATATGATCGGTACGGCGGTAGTTGCATATTTTATTTTCTTTACATTGTTTATTATAAAGACGCACGAGCATATTCCGGTATATTTAAACGGAATGATCGAGGGAATGACCAATCCGGTCAACGCAATGCTTGGCGTGCCGCTCGGATTTATCCTTGGTATGCAGCGCGTTATTCAGACGGCGGAGACAGGACTTGGAGCACTTGCAATGTCTGCACAGGAATCCGATTCTGAACCGAGAGAGGCAGCGATGATCTCTTTGATTCCGACTATCGTTACAATTTTTGTATCCATCGTTGTTACGACCTACATTGCGTCCTACGGTGTTACAAAAGGAATCATTGAATTTCCGGCAGACTCCGTAACAAGATTAAAGGAATTCTTTATGACCGCATCGGATGTAACCGGCGTATTCGGGCTGATCGTATTGTGTCTGTTTACATTGCTTTCCGGACTTACGACCCTGCTTGGCTCATACTATTTCCTGACAGTATTGTTCAACAACAAGGAGAATACGAATATTGCTATTTATCTGGCTTTGATTTTCACAGCGGGAACACTTGCCGTATTCGGATTTAATATTGTATTTGACGCGGTAGACTTATTACTGTTTGTTGTGGGAGGTATTAACGTAACAGCGCTTGCCGTATTTGCAGTAAAGAAATGGAAAGAATATAAATTATAAAATTGTGTATGTAAACGAAACATTATTTATGGAGGTAACGAGATATTATGGGGAAAACAATATTTCATAACGCACAGGTCGTAACGATGGACGACAACAAGAAGTCTGCGGAAGCAATCCTTGTGGAGGAAGGCAGAATTGTAAAGGTAGGCTCCGATGAAGAAATACTTGCATTGAAGGATGGAGATACCGAGGTGAGAGATTTGGGCGGAAAGACATTGATGCCCGGATTTATCGACCCGCATTCCCATCTGACTGCAGTTGCATACAATCTGCTGATGGTGAATGCAAATCCGTCCCCGACCGGAAACTGTGATACGAAGGAAGCGCTTCTTGCAGAGTTTAAAAAAGGTTTTGAAGAGGGTGATTTTAGCAACGGCGAGTGGCTGATGGGTGCGGGGTATGACCCGTCTGTATTCCCGGATGGAAAGCATATCACAAGATTGGATCTGGACAGCATTTCCACAGAAATTCCGATCAGCTGTACCCATGCATCCGGACATTGCTGTGTTTTGAACACCAAGGCATTACAGGCTTTAGGATATTGGGGAGAGTATGAAGTGCCGGAAGGCGGAACGGTAGAGTGCTTCCCGAACGGCGAACCGAACGGACTTATCACAGAGAATGCATATTTGCATCCGAGCGTGCAGGCAAAGATGAAGATACCGGCATTCGAGAAGGTACTTGGCGCGCTTGGGCAGGCATGCAGTCTGTATTCTTCCTTTGGAATTACCTCCTGTCAGGATGGACGCGTGACCAAGAATGAATATCAGCTTCTTAAGGCGGCTGGACAGGCGGGCAGCATCAATATCGATGTGTATGGGCTGGTTGCTCCGCAGGCAGCAGACGAGCTTCTTGTCAAGGGACAGAAGGCGGGTCCTTATGAGAATCACGTAAGAATGGGCGCATACAAAGTATTCCTTGACGGATCTCCGCAGGCGAAGACCGCATGGCTGTCCAAACCATACCATGTGGCTCCGGAAGGAAAAGATGCGGATTACCGTGGATTCCCGATCTTTAAGGATGAGGATGTAGTCGCAATGGCAAAGACCTGTCTTTTAAATAAGTGGCAGCTAAATGTACACTGCAACGGCGACGCTGCATGTGAGCAGCTGATTCGCTGCTATACACAGGCGATTGAGGAGACAGGCGTCCATGAGGATCTGAGACCGGTTATGGTACATGCGCAGACCGTAAGAGAAGACCAGTTAGATAGAATGAAGGAAATCGGCATGATTGCTACGTTCTTCTTAGATCATGTATATTATTGGGGCGACTGGCATTATGAATCTGTGCTCGGACCGGAGAGAGCAGAGAGAATCAGTCCGCTTCGTTCCGCGATCAACCGTGGCATGAATTTTACCATGCATCAGGACTCACCGGTTGTAAATCCGAATGCTTTGTTTGCGGTACATAATGCAGTGAACCGTATCACAAAGAACGGAAGACTTCTCGGCGCGGATCAGAGACTTACCGTAGAGGAAGCGCTTCGCGGCGTTACCATCAACGGCGCTTACCAGATATTTGAGGAAGATCAGAAGGGAAGCATCACAGAGGGCAAGCTCGCAGATCTTGTCATTCTCGGAAGCAATCCTTTGACGACTCCTTCCGATAAGATCAAGGACATCGAAGTATTAGAAACGATCAAAGAAGGACGGACAATTTATACTGCCTAATTCTTCCTGCAAGAAATAAATAGAGTGTTAAGGCTAAAGAGGCCTTAAAGAAAAAGCCCTTGCCGCATAAAATTGGCAGGGCTTTTCTTTCCTTATCGTGCATTGTATTATTCGACTATCCTTCAAATATCCTTCAAATAGCATTGGAATAACATTCGTATATATTCCAATGCTATCCTGGCATGTTCCGTTCCCTTTGCCGCGGTAAGTACCGGAGCATTCAAATCAAGCTCCATAAGCAGCGGGCAGCCGGAAACGTCAAGCCCGTATGCGTGGGAAACTCCGTCGGCGCCATCGGCAAAGAGCAGATACGGTGTGAGCTGTTCGTAGAGTTCTGCGGGCAGCAGTTCTGACAGGTCATAGAAAGCGTCCCTTGCAGCGTAGTAGGTGAGAAATTCTTCGTCCGCGATCATTACGTCGATGGTGTGTCCCGCAATCGCGGTCGTAAAGGACATCTGGCTCTCGTAGTCCGGGGAGGACGGCGTGATCGTGAGCGAAGCGTCGACATAAACGGACGATTCGCCGTCGTCCGGGCAGAGCGTCTTAAGAATCGAAGAGGCGAGCGCCGCGCGCTCCTCTTCCGTGGCGGGCTGATTGATCAGGTACAGCGAGAAGTCCGGTTCGGTGTCCGCAGAAAGACTCTTTACGACAAAGAGAATCAAAAGTATTGCAAGCGGTATGCCGATGATCGGAAGCTTGTAGTAATCCCAGATATATTGCAGCCGTTTCTTTGGATTCAAAAATATTACCTCCTAAAGTATCAAATAAGATATGGCAGAAAAAGCTCCACAATGATATTATTATAAAACAAAGCGGATCTTCCTGCAATGAAAAGAGCGGGCGGCATCAAGAAGAGGGGAGAGGACAGATGAATTTTGGAAATTTGTTCAGCATGGATAATCCGGTGTGGAAATATCTTGGAAGAGTGTGGGATGCGATCTGGCTGACGTTGCTCTGGATCGTATTTTCGCTGCCGATTGTGACGATCGGGGCGTCCACGACAGCGCTTTTGTATGTGGCGCAGAAAATTGTAAAGGATGAAGAGGGAACTGTGATAAAACAGTTCTGGGAAGCGTTTAAATCGAACTTTAAACAGGCGACGATCATCTGGCTGATTCTTGCGGCAGCCGGCGTCATTCTTGGTGTGAATCTGTGGTTTTATTATCAGGTGAACACTTCTTTTGCGAAGATGTTCATGGTCGTTCTGATTATTTTTACATACGTTTATCTGATGGTGGCGCACTATATTTTTGCAGTGCTTGCACGGTTCGATAATTCGGTGAAGAATCTGTTCGCGCTTGCGTTTCTGCTTGCAATGAAGAATTTTGGCTGGACGCTTCTGATGATTACAGTCACGGTCTGCATTCTGGCAATCGGTATTTTCGTGTTCGCGGGACTTTTGATTGCAGGCGCGGGCGCGGCGGCGCTGATCGATTCATGGATGTTCGGGCATATTTTCGACCAGTATATTGCGGAGCATCATTTGGAATAACTTCTGGACATTTTTTGCATATCATAGTATAGTAATCACGTTGAACCTTGAAAAGTGAATCATGTTTCTATGTTCAGATACGCAGTTTTTCTGTGCCATGCACCATAAATTTCCTTAAGCGCCATGCACCTGCCGGGCGGGCAGGTTAACGAGGAGAAAGGTGATCGAAAATTCGGCGGATGCCTTTCCGTACCCTTCCAGTGCGAGACAAACCGGCAAATATGCGGGTAACTGCAAAACAAATACGGTTTTTGATGGAAACGCGAAAAGAAGTTCTAAATCGACGCTGCACCAATGGGTGCACCGTCGAAGAACTTCTAAGTTTCGCGTCGGAGAATCGCGGGCGATTCTTCTGACAGTATGACAAATCGAATAAAGGTAAAAAAATAGAATAGAAATGAGGAAGATTTATGTGTGGAATTATTGGTTATACAGGAAGTGAGGATGTAAGGGAAGTCCTTTTGGATGCGTTGGAACTGCTGGAATACAGAGGGTATGACAGTGCGGGAATCGCAGTGCGGGATAAGGAGAGCGGGAACACACAGGTTTTCAAATGTGCCGGAAGAGTAAGTGATTTGAGGGCAATCTGTGCGACGGAAAGGGTTCTCTGCGGCTGCGGAATCGGTCATACGAGATGGGCGACGCACGGCGGCGTCAATGACAGCAACGCACATCCGCATCAGGTCGGGAAAGTGACGCTTGTACACAACGGAATCATCGAGAATTACAGAGAATTGATTACAGATTATGATCTTGCAGGCGATTTGAAATCGGAGACGGACAGCGAGGTTGTAGCGGCGCTTTTGAACCGCTTTTATGAAGGCGACCCGGCGGAGGCAATCAAAAAGACGGTCGCAAAGCTTAAGGGAACATTCGCGCTGGTGGTTCTGTTCGCAGATCAGGGAGATACCATTTTTTCGACCCGCAATGTCAGTCCCATCGTGGCGACGAGCTGCAAAGAAGGCGCAATGCTGGCAAGTGATCTGACGGCGCTCTGCCGTTTCACAAACCGCTATTTTGTTGTGCCGGAGTATCACATTTTAACGCTTACGGCGGACAAATTGACGCTTACGGATTTTGACGGACATGAGGTAGAACCGGAGTACTTGACGGCTGACTGGGAACTTAACAGCGCCGGAAAGGGTGGTTATCCGTTCTATATGGAAAAAGAGATCATGGAGCAGCCGGAGGCAATCGAGAATACGATTGCGAACCGCGTTAAGAGCGGTATGCCGGATTTCTCATTGGACGGAGTGCCGGATTCCCTGTTCACAGACTGCGAGCGTATCAGTATCATTGCGTGCGGAACGGCAATGCATGCAGGACTGGTCGCGCAGGCGCTTGTGAAGTCGATCCTCCATATGCATATTGAGGTGGAGATGGCGTCGGAGTTCATGTATTCCGATCCTGTCATCGATGAAAAGACGCTTGTCATAGCGGTTTCCCAGTCAGGAGAGACGATCGACACCTTAGAAGCGGTAAAATACGCAAAGCGCCGCGGGGCAAAGTGCCTGTCGGTTATCAATGTCAAGGGGTCATCCATTGCGCGTGAGAGTGATTATGTGCTTTACACGAATGCAGGACCGGAGATTGCAGTGGCAAGTACAAAAGCGTATACGACGCAGCTTGCGGTATTTTATCTGATCGTTGCGCGGATGGCGCACAGCAGAGGCGTATTTACGACCGAGGAGACGCAGAGTTTCATCCGAGAACTTCAGCGGACGCCTGAGGTCATGAAGAAGGTGCTGGAGAGGCGCAGGGACATCCATGTGGTCGCAAAGAAGGTGCTTGCCGCAAAGGATCTTTTCATGATCGGGCGCGGATTAGACTATTCCATTCTGCTTGAAGGGTCGCTCAAGTTAAAAGAGGTGTCCTACATTCATTCGGAAGCATACGCGTCCGGAGAACTCAAGCATGGACCGATTGCGCTGATTACGCAGGATACGCCGGTCGTTGCGGCAGTGACGCAGGAAAAACTGATGTCCAAGGAGCTTTCGAATATTAAGGAAGTAAAGTCCAGAGGGGCGGATGTCGTTATTTTCATGAAGGAGAGTATAGCAGAGAGCATTGAGGGCGAATACGAAGTCTTTAAACTGCCGGATATGCAGGATGAATTTATGGTGATGCCGGCTTCGGTCGCGTTGCAGCTTCTGGCGTATTATGTGTCCTCTGACAAGGGCTATGACGTAGATAAGCCAAGAAATCTTGCGAAGGTCGTTACAGTGGAATAGAAGTCCGGCGGGAATGACGCGGGTGATGCGATTGTGCGCAGCACGAAAATGAGACAAAATGAATTAAAATTGGAACAAGAGCGGTTCATGGCGCAGATAAAACTGCGTATCTGAGGGTAGAAACGGAGAAGAGCAAATGAGATACGAGAGCTATATTTTTGATTTGTATGGGACGCTGGTGGATATCCGGACGGATGAAGAGCGGGAAGAATTGTGGGACAAGCTGGCGCTTTTCTACGGATATTATGATGCGCACTATACACCGGAGGAATTAAAGCGGCGGTATGGTGAGCTGGTGTCGGGCAGTGAGGAGAGGCTTAAGGAACGGCTGGATGGCGAAGCAGCGGCGGGCAATGAGACGGAAGGCAGGGCGTGTTCGGACGGTGAAACGGAAGCAGCGGACGGGGCGGTTCACAGGAAAGACGACGTGCACGAGTCACACCCGGAAATAAAGATCGAGCAGGTATTTGCCGCGCTTTTCCAGGAAAAGGGCGTGATTGCGGACGAGACGTTAGCCGTTCACGCGGGACAGTTCTTCCGCATTTTATCTACGGAATATGTGCGGCTGTATGACGGCGCAGAGAAGGTGCTAAAGACAATCAAAGAATCGGGAAAGAAGCTGTATCTTTTGTCCAACGCGCAGCGCATTTTTACGGAGTATGAGATGCATACGTTAGGGATTGCGGACTATTTCGACGATATACTGATTTCTTCGGAGTACGGTGTGAAGAAGCCGGACGGACGTTTTTTTAAGGCGCTTATCGATAAGCATCAGATTGATGTTTCACGTGCGGTCATGATTGGAAACGATGCGGTGAGCGACATTCTGGGCGCGCGCAGGACAGGACTTTTTACCTGTTACATACATTCCAATATTTCCCCGGAGCTTCCGGTGGAGGAGAAGCGGAATGATGCGGGCGAAACCGTGGAGGTTCCGGTCATGCCGGAGGCGGATCATGTGCTTCCCCAGATGGATATGGAGGCGCTTCTTAAAATATTATAAAAGTCAGATGACTGACTGCAATGAAAAGGATTTGTGCGCAATGGCAGTCCGGCTTTTTTGCCGGGCTGTTTTCTGTGTGCTTTGGGGCAGGGAGATATGGAAACATTTCATGGGAACGGCATACAATGTACGGAAAGAGTCTATGAGGTTTTTCATGCCAGAAATCAGACATACACAGAACGATAATGTGGATCAGGGAGATCTGCGTTTACAGGTCATCGAGCGAGGAACAGGTACACCCATTGATGACGCAACGATTTCGATATCTTATTCGGGAGACCCGGAGAGCACGGTAGAGGAGGTGACTACAGATAATTCTGGAATGTCCGAAGAGGTTACGCTTGATGCGCCTCCGCTTGAATACTCTATGCAGCCGTCCGAGACACAACCTTACGCCGAGTACACTATTCAGGTTACTGCAAAAGGATATCGGCCGATCAATATTTCCGGGATCGAATTGTTCTCGGGGCAGTTGTCACTGCAGGAAATCAGGATGGACCCGGAAGAGAGGACCGAAAATCTGACGGATAATATTGTCATACCGGCACACACCCTGTTCGCGGAATATCCGCCGAAAATTGCGGAATCCGAGATCAAACCGGTGACGGAGACAGGAGAGATTGTTCTAAGCCGGGTCGTTATACCGGAATATGTGGTGGTACATGACGGAGCACCCAGCGACCCGACCGCGAGGGATTATTATATCCGCTACCGCGATTATATCAAGAACGTAGCGTCCAGTGAAATTTATGCGACCTGGCCGGACGCGACGATCCGCGCCAACGTGCTCGCAATCATGTCGTTTACTTTGAACCGTGTATATACAGAATGGTACCGGAATAAGGGCTACAGTTTTACGATCACATCGTCAACGGCATACGACCAGAAATTCATGTACGGGCGCAATGTGTATCAGAGCATTTCAAATGTCGTAGATGAGATGTTCCAGAATTACTTATCCAGACCGAATGTCAGACAGCCGATCTTAACGCAGTACTGCGACGGACAGCGTGTGACCTGCACGAATTGGCTGAGTCAGTGGGGAAGCAAATACCTCGGCGACCAGAACTACGAGGCAATTGAGATCCTGCGATACTACTACGGAAATAATATGTTTATCAATACGGCGGAAGAGATATCGGGTATCCCGGCGTCATGGCCGCGCGTGGATCTGTCGGTCGGGTCTACCGGCGAGAAAGTGCGCCAGGTTCAGGAGCAGCTTGCACGTATATCACGTTCCTATCCGGCGATTCCAACGATAACGCCGGACGGTATTTATGGATCTGCAACCAGAGAGGCAGTGGAGGCGTTCCAGAGAGTGTTCGGGCTTCCGGTCACCGGGGTCATCGACTATCAGACATGGTATCGGATTTCGGAGATTTATGTGGCAGTCACAAGAATGGCAGAGCTGGTTTAGAGGTTGGTTTTTTCCCCCGTTTGTGATAAAATTGCTTATATGTTCACAAACCGGGGGAGGGACAATGAGTAATTATCGAATGGTGATACAGTATGACGGTACGCGTTACCGCGGCTGGCAGATTTTAGGCGACTCGGACGTCACGATCCAGGGAAAGCTTGCGGCGGTGATCTCCCAGATGACCGGGGAAGAGGTCTCGGTGATCGGTTCAGGCAGAACGGATGCAGGCGTACATGCCATAGGGCAGGTCGCCAATTTTCATTTACAGGGGAACTTTGATGAGCGTGCGCTGCTTGCCGGTTTGAACCGGTATCTGCCGGAGGATATCGCCGTGAGCAGTATGGAGCTTGTGGACGACCGTTTTCACAGCCGCTATCAGGCGGTGCAAAAGACCTACCGTTATCGGATCCATACGGGCGAGATACCGGAGGTGTTCGAGCGGAAATATGTCTACGATTACCGCATGCCGCTTGACGCCGGACGGATGAGGGAGGCGGCGGGGCTGCTCTGCGGCACGCATGATTTCAAATCCTTCTGCGGAAACCGCAGGATGAAGAAGTCCACGGTGCGCACGATCTATGAGATCCGTATCGAGGAACTGCCGGGCGAGCTGCAGCTTTTTTTCACTGGGGATGGATTTTTACAGAATATGGTGCGGATTCTGACCGGGACGCTGATCGAGATCGGAGACGGCAGACGTAAGCCGCGGGACATTGAAAAGATACTGGATGCAAAGGACAGGGAAGCGGCGGGCTATACGGCTCCTGCCTGCGGACTGGCGCTGCTCCATGTAGAATATTAGGTAGAATATGGAAAAATGGTTTGTAATACAAAAGGGCGCGGATTTTAACGCGATTGCAGCGCGTTTTCACATCAGCCCTGTGACAGCCCGTCTTATAAGAAATCGTGAAATCACAGACGAGGCTGCGATTGAGAAATATTTAAACGGAACGCTGGACGATCTCTACGACCCGCATCTGCTCCTGGACGCGGAGCATCTTGTCGCGATTCTGGCGGATAAGATCGCGCATGAGAAATCCATCCGCATTATCGGAGATTATGACATCGACGGCGTGATGTCGACCTACATATTATATCAGGGGATCATGCGCTGCGGCGGCGTGGTGACAACAAAGATTCCCGACCGGATGCGGGACGGTTACGGCATCAATATGCATCTGATTGACGAGGCGTATGGGGAGCAGGTCGATACGATCATCACCTGCGACAACGGAATCGCGGCGATCGAGGAGATTGCACACGCGAAGGAACTTAATATGACGGTACTCGTGACAGACCATCACGAGATTCCTTATATTGAGGAGGACGGCAGAAGACAGTATGTAAGGAGCGCGGCGGATGCCATCGTAAATCCCAGGCAGCCGGACTGTCCCTATCCTTATAAGGGGCTTTGCGGCGCAACGGTCGCATGGAAGGTCATACAGCTTCTCTATGAGCGCTTTCATGTCCCGGCAGAGGAAGCGTATGATTTCCTTGAAAATGTCGCGTTTGCCACGGTGGGCGACGTGATGGATCTGACGGACGAGAACCGGATTCTGGTGCGGGAGGGACTGAAATGTCTGCACCGGACAAAAAATCCCGGAATGCGCGCGCTTATTTTAAAAAATAAGCTTGCTCCGGAGCAGATTACCGCGTACCATATCGGATTTGTGCTTGGTCCCTGCGTCAATGCGAGCGGCAGGCTCGAGACGGCAAGAATCGCACTGAACCTTTTCCTACAAAAAAATGAACTTGACGCGGGGATAATCGCAGAAGAACTTGTAGAGCTGAACAAACAGCGAAAGGATATGACGGCAGATGGAGTGGAAGAGGCGAAGCGTGTGGTGGAGGAGGACCAGGCGGGAGAAAAGGTGCTTGTTATCTATCTGCCCAAGGTTCACGAGAGCCTTGCGGGGATTATAGCGGGCAGAATCCGGGAACTTTATCATAAGCCGGTCTTTGTTCTGACGAACGGGGAGGAAGGCGTCAAAGGTTCCGGGCGTTCCATCGAGACATATTCGATGTACGAGGAACTTTGCAAATGCCGCGAATGTTTTTTGAAATTCGGCGGTCATCCGATGGCGGCAGGGCTGACGCTCGCGGAGGATGTCGTGGTTTTTCGTGAGAAAATTAATGCATGTTGCGAATTGACAGAAGACGATTTTATCCCTAAGATAAAGATAGACATTGCAATGCCGGCGGCGTATCCGACGATTACCATGGTGAGGGAGCTTGCGCTGCTCGAACCGTTCGGAAAAGGAAACGGCAAGCCGCAGTTTGCGGATAAGAATCTATCCGTTGTCCGCGCGTATGTTGTCGGGAAGAATCAGAATGTGTTAAAGCTGAATCTTAGAACGGAGCACGGTGAGCCGGTTGCGGCGGTCTATTTCGGGGACGTTGAGGCGTGGAAGGCGTATTACGGCGCGAAGTATGGCGCAGACGAGGTGGACGCCGCGTTTTCGGGCAGGGCGAACCGGATTCGGATGTCGGCGGTATATTATCCTGAGATTAACGATTACCAGGGGATGGAGAGCGTGCAGCTTATCATCCGCAATTATCAATAAATGGAGCTGGAGGGTTTGGTATGTTTGGTGGGAAGAGAGAAAAAACGCTGGAAGCGGAGCTTGCCGAGGCGAAGAAGACAAATGAGAGAAAACGGGAGCTGCTTTCCGATATTGCAGGACAGAGAGATAATGTCACAGAGCAGTTTGCCCGTATGACAGCGGCCAGAGCGCAGATCGAGAAGGATATCGACGGTTTGAAGGAACAGATGCAGCAGGTGCATGAGTTGGCGGAAAATAGTTCGTGGACTGCGGGAGAGATTTGCAGCGCGGTCATAGGGCTGAATAACGATATCGGCGCTTTTGAGGCGAATCACTCCGTGTTTGTGGATCAGGTGAGGAACCAGAATGAGAAGGTCGTGGAGATCGTAGAGAAAAATAAGCATTTTACCACGCCGATGAAATGTATTACGGAGACTCCGGCGGCGCTTCGCGAGAGCCAGACGGCGCTTAAAGAGCGGGCGCATCGGATGGAGAATTTGTCGAAGGATATGAGTGTCCTCGCTTTAAATGCCGCAATCGAGGCCGGAAGAATGGGAGAGAGCGGCAGCCGCTTTGTAGCGGCGGCGGAGGAAGTGCGCGCTTATTCCGATATTTACGAGAGGGAAGCGCGCGAATTGAAGGAGCAGCTAAAGAGCGCGGATGAGCGGATCGCAGAGCTTGAGGAGCAGGCGCATCATTTGTCGGAGCTTTTGAAGGAAAACAATATTTCCATGGGAAAGCTGTATAAGGATTCCTCACAGAATATGGCGGCGTATGAAGAACAGCAGATTGTATTAAAGGAGCTGATACCCGAGGCGATGGTCGGCAGAGCCGACGCGCTTCGCCAGGCGGAGGAGGAAAATGCAGGCACACAGGAGCGTATGCTCGGACAGGTGGAAGAAATTGCCGAGGAACTTGGCGAGTTAAAAGGCGGTGCGGATGAACTCGAAGAAATCTGCAAGCGCATGCAGCAGTCGGCCGATGCAGGAAAGCAGGAATAAGGAGGAGGCAGGAATGACAGAAGAAGAACAATTCAGTTTTTTATCGGCAGACGGCAAGACAAAGATTCATGCCGTGAAGTGGATGCCTGAAAATGGGGAGTACAAGGCGATTTTACAGATCACGCACGGCATGATTGAGTATATTGAGCGCTATAAGCCGTTTGCGGAGTACTTAAACGAGCAGGGGTATCTTGTGGTCGGTCACGATCATTTAGGACACGGCGCGTCTATTCGGTCGGAGGATGACTGGGGATTTTTTGCGGAGAAGAACCCGAGCGATACGGTCGTGGCGGATATGCACAAGCTCCGTGAGACGGTGCAGAAGGAGAATCCGGGCATACCTTATTTTATGATGGGACACAGCATGGGCTCCTACATGCTGCGGAAATATCTGTGCCTGCATCCAGAGGGTGTTGCGGGGGCTGTCATTATGGGAACCGGAAGTGTGCCGGACGGAACGATGAAGCTTGGAATTTTTCTGTGCAAAACGCTTGCGAAGCTTCGTGGATCACATTACAGAAGTAAATTTGTACAGTCGCTTTCCTACAGTAAGCCTTATAAGAGGTTTGACTGCTATGGAAAGGATTATGCCAACAGCTGGCTGTCGAAGAACGTGGAGAATGTGAAGGCATATTATGCCGACCCGCGCTGTACCTTCCTCTTTACGGTAAACGGTTATCAGGGACTGATGGAAGCGGTACTTTTTGACAATCAGATGGAAAATGTGCAGAAGGTGCCGAAAGACCTTCCGATGTTCTTTGTCTCCGGAGCTGACGATCCGGTCGGCGATCTGGGCGAGGGGGTAAAGCGGGTCTACGCGCTGTACAGGAAGGCGGGACTTTTGGATATTACTTACAAGCTTTATGAGAATGACCGCCATGAGATATTAAATGAGACGGACAGAGATCAGGTCGCTTCCGATATTGCAGCGTGGTTGAACGTCCATATAAAGGAGTAGGGAAGCGGAAATTTCTGGAACGGCAAATCTTAAAAATGTATTAAATGCGCCCGTGAAGCGGCCTCGTGGGTTGTTTTTGCAGATGGTTCGTAGTAAAATAATGACTTGTTTCAAGAAGAGATGAGACAAGGAGGAATTACATTGAAAAATACAATGAAGAGACGAATCAGTCTGCTTATGGCAGCGGCAGTGTTTACGGCATCGCCTGTGACGGCAGCGGCAGCGCAGCCGGATACGGGAGTACAGACCGATGCAGGAACACAGAGTGATATAAACGCAGGACAGAATACAGGAGCACAGAGCGGCGAGGATGCGGGAGCGCAGGGCGCTTCGAATGCGGAAGCACCCGACGGTACGGCTTCAGGAGTATCAGGCGGTACGGATGCAGGAGCGCAAGACGGCGAGGACGCGGGAGCGCAAGGCGGTACGGACGCGGGCGCGCAGGGCGGTGTGGACGCAGGAACACAGACCGATGCGGGAACGCCGACACAGAATGTGCAGGGCGACGTTATCGTGGACAATACGAATCAGAACAGCCAGGGGACGGCGGATAATCAGACCGGACAGACAGGCGGCGCATCGGCGCCCGTGCAGGGAAGCGTGACGGTGGAAGGAACCGGCGATAAGGTAGAGATCAAGGCGAACGATAAGCCGTATCTGGCGCTCGGCGCAGATCTTACGGACGAACAGAGAAATACGGTGCTTTCTTTAATGGGGATCGATCCGTCGAACCTGTCGAATTATGACGTCGTATATATTACGAACGCACAGGAGCATCAGTATCTTGATTCCTATATCGATTCGTCGCAGATCGGAAGCAGATCGCTATCTTCGGTCGTGATTATCGAGCGTGAGAAGGGAAGCGGAATCAATATTTCCACGAACAATATCACGTACTGTACGGTCGGCATGTACAAGAACGCGCTGGCGACGGCGGGCGTTACGGACGCGGATATTATTATTGCGGGACCGACCGGGATCTCCGGCACGGCGGCGCTTGTCGGAATCTTTAAGGCTTATCAGGAGATGACAGGGGAGACGATCGACGCGCAGATTATCGACGCGGCGCTCAATGAGCTTGTGATTACCGGACAGCTTGAGGAGACGATCGAGGGGCTTACCGACGAGGAGGTCGAGGAATTTATCGCTTACATCAAGTCGGTCATCGCGCAGAATGATTTAAAGGATGAGGCGAGCATCAATGAGGCAATTGACGATGCATGTGAGAAATATCAGGTTACACTGTCCGACTCGGAGCGTCAGCAGATCGTAGATCTTCTGCTCAAGATCACGTCGCTCGGCATTGATCTGAATGGTCTGGTAGATTACGCGGAATCCCTCTACCATTCCTACCGCGACGGCGGCGGAAGCGGAGTGCTGTCCTCGATCGGTTCGTTTTTTACAAATGTATTTACTGCAATCTCAGACTTTTTTAAGGGATTGTTTTCTTAAGTAACGGCAGTGTGGAGAGACAGAAAGACTCTTCACACTGCTTTACGCCATATGTGGAGTTGGAGGATGTTATGATAGACAGAAAGAGAAGATTGGATTGTGCGAACGGAGTCACCAAAGCGGACCTTGTGTTGAAGCATGGCAGGATACTCAATGTATTTACGGAAGAAATCATCGAGGCGGACGTGGCAGTCTGCGGGGATATGATTGTAGGCGTGGGTTCTTATGAGGGAATACGCGAGGTCGATTGTACCGGAAAATATCTGGTGCCGGGCTTTCTGGACGCGCATATGCACATAGAGTCCAGTATGGTCACACCGGGAGAACTTGCCAAGGTACTTGTGCAGGCGGGGACGACGACGATCATCGCAGATCCGCATGAAATCGTAAATGTGTGCGGTACGAGGGGGATGGATTATTTCTTAAGGTGCGCAAATCAGGCGCTGATCGATATTTTCTTTATGGTTCCGTCGTCTGTGCCTGCGACGGATGTAGAGACGAATGGCTGCGGTCAGTTTCTTGCTTCCGACATGATGAAATATGTGGATCATGCGCGCGTTCTGGGACTTGGCGAGACGATGCGGTTTACGGAGTGCGCCATGGGAGAGCGCAGGATGGCGGACAAGCTGGAACTTTTCTCGAAGAAGCACATTGACGGACATGCGCCCGGCATCACCGGGAAAATGGCGCAGGCATACCGTCTGGCAGGCGTTGAGAACGATCATGAATGCGCGAGTCCGAAGGAAGTGCTTGATAAGCTGCGCGCCGGATTTCACATTTATATCAGAGAGGGCAGCGGAGCGAAGAATCTGGAGACATTGCTCGGCACGCTTTTAGATGCTGAGGTGGCGCTCGATCAGTGCGCGTTCTGCACGGACGATAAGCATATCGAGGAGATCCAGAAGGAAGGGCATATCAGCACTTGCATTCGTAAGGCGATCGCGCTCGGCGTTCCGGTAGCGAAAGCGTATAAGCTGGGAAGCTATCAGACGGCAATGTTCTATGGATTGAAGAATTACGGAGCGATTGGCGCGGGTTATCATGCCGACATCGTATTTATGGATGATTTAAAGGAAGTGCGCCCGACCGCAGTCATGAAAGCGGGCAGGATTTTAAGTGAGATTGATTATAAGCGGAGATATGAGGCGGAGGTGCCTGGGGAACTGCTTCATACGGTGCATGTCGGAAATGTCACAAAGGAGCGCATACAGCTTGCATGTGACGGGAAGACGGACGTGATACGGATGAATCCGCATCAGATCGTGACCACGCATCTTCTCGAAGAAGTGCCGGTGGAGAACGGATATTTTGTTCCCAACGAAGTGTACAATAAGATCTGTGTCGTGGAGCGTCACGGAAAGACCGGGGAAATCGGCGTGGCGCCGCTGAAAGGCTTTGGCGTAAAGGGCGGCGCGGTAGCGACGTCTGTAGCGCACGATTCTCATAATCTGATCGTGGCGGGAGATAATGATGATGATATCCTGCTTGCCGTCAAAGCGGTGGAAGAGCAGCAGGGCGGTTATGCAATCGTGGCGGGCGGCAGGGTCGTCGACGTGCTGCCGCTGCCGATTGCGGGTCTGATGAGCGACGCACGGTATGAGGAAGCGACCGCGAAGATGGCGGCGATGCTCACGGAGACGAGGGAACTTGGCATTTCCGAGGATGTCGATCCGTTTATCACGCTTTCCTTTATGGCGCTTACGGTCATTCCCGAAATCCGTGTGACGGAGCGGGGGATTTACCTTTTCGATGAATAGGATTTCGCCTTTTGACGGTGTAAATAGAATGATGGATGAATAAGAGTTTGTATGGAGGGTTTTATGCAGGAAAAGATTCAGATTGTCAGCGACGGTTCCTTAGATCTCGCAAAGGAGCTTACCGACAGCAAAGATATCATCGTTGTACCGTTTTATGTATCGTTTGACGGTGAGACTTACCGGAAGGAAGGAGAGGAATTGGACGTCCGGGAGTTCTACCGGCAGATGGTAGATCGCCCGGATGTATTTCCAAAGACTTCGATGCCATCGGTGGACGACTATTACAGGGTCTTTCTGCCGCCTGCGAAGGAAGGAACGCCTGTCATCTGTATCTGTATCACGACGAAGTTCAGCGGTTCGATGCAGTCGGCGAACACGGCGCGCGATATGATTCTCGAGGAGTGTCCCGATGCGAGGATTACCGTGATCGACGCGACGGTCAACACGGTACTGCAGGGGCTGTATGTGCTTGAGGCGTGTAGGCTGCGCGATATGGGGTGGGAGTATGACCGCATTGTAGAGCGCATCTTAGCGATCCGCGAGAGCGGAAGAATCTTTTTTACCATCGGAAACATCGATTATTTAAAGCACGGCGGACGCATCGGAAAGCTTGCCGGACTCGCTGCGGGAGCGCTTAAAATCAAGCCGCTCATCACCTTAAAAGAGGGTGAGATCTTCAGTTCCGGCATCACGAGGAGCCGTCATAAGTCTATGGAGAAGGTCGTACAGATGCTAAAGGATTATCTGGACGAGCGGAATGCGAAGCCGGGAGAGTATAGTTTCGCGATCGGATTTGGGTATGATTATGAGGAAGCCTGCCAGTTCCGCGATATGTTAAAGGATCTGGTGCGCGAGAGGCTCGGTATCGACGAGATAGGGATATACCAGATCGGAGCTACGATCGGCGTGCATACGGGACCTTACCCGATCGGCGTCGGTATTATTAAGCGTGCGGACTGGGAAGAGTAAGCTTTGACAGCCAGATAAAGAAAATGTGAGAAAAACGAGTTAACAAGAGAAAAACGACAATACTATGTGAGGAAATGTTATGTTAAATACGACAGAGCTGTATTACTTTAGTCCTACCGG
This sequence comes from Roseburia hominis, assembly GCA_021771815.1. Classification (GTDB taxonomy): domain Bacteria; phylum Bacillota; class Clostridia; order Lachnospirales; family Lachnospiraceae; genus Roseburia; species Roseburia hominis_A. The sequence goes on along the minus strand of JAETOE010000026.1, from coordinate 41,359 downwards.
AGGAACGAAAAAAGCAGGAGAAATTTTTTGTCAAGGAATTTCGGAAAATGTTAAAATTGTCGATCTGGGATTAAGGGACAGAGCGGCGGAGAAACCGGAAAGCGAACTGGTTGTTGTTGCAGCGCCTGTTTTCGGTGGCAGGATCCCGGCCATTGTAGCGGACAAGCTGGGTGAATTGGATGGAAATGGGAAATGGGCAGTTACGCTGGCGGTATATGGAAACCGGGCTTATGAAGATGCTCTTTTGGAATTAAATAATGTCATTGAGCAAAGAGGATTTAAGGTGGTGGCATCCGCGGCCCTGGTTGCGCAACACTCGATAGTGGAGGAAGTAGGAAAGGGAAGGCCCGATGAGCAGGACAGAAGGTCGATACTGGGTTTTGCCGGGAAGGTATTGGATAAGATGGAGAAGGGCGCAGAAAGCCCGGTAAAGGTTCCCGGAAATTACCCGTATAAAGATGGAATGAGTACACCGGCGGCACCGGTTTCCCTGTCATCCTGTAAGCAATGCGAAAGATGCGCATCTGTGTGTCCGACAGGAGCAATTTTACAGGAAAACGGTACGTTTGTAACAAGTTCGGAAAAATGCATTTTATGTATGGCTTGTGTCAAAGCCTGCCCGGAGCATGTCCGCATTCTTCCGCCGCCTTTACAGGAAACGATGGAACAAAAGTTAGGCGCATTAAAATCCGTCCGCAGAGAGAACGAGTATTTCCTATAGGCAGTCAATGTGTTTGGACATATGAAAGAAAGATGACGAAAAATAATAAAATCAAGTAATTGACATAGAATGGGAAAGTTTTTGTATGATTGTGCCCACCGAACAAGAAAGTGAAGTGTTCGGTGGGATTTTTTTTGAAATAATAATGTTGACAAAACTATATTATATAATGTATAGTATTGATAAATAAATAATATTATAAAAAATAAATGATATAATTTCATAACGAAAGGGGCGCGGAGTATGGTGTTTAATACGGGTGCCGCTCTGTTGGATGCGATTGTTCTGGCGGTTGTTTCCAAGGAAGAGCAAGGCACATACGGCTATAAGATCACGCAGGACGTCAGAAGGGCGATCGAGGTGTCGGAGTCAACGCTCTATCCGGTTCTGCGCAGGCTGCAGAAGGACGGATGTCTGATCGTCTACGACAGGGAATGCGGCGGGCGAAACAGGAGGTACTATAAGATCACGGAAGACGGGAGCAGGAAACTCGCAGAGTACCGCAGAGAATGGGTTGACTATTCTTCGAAAATATCACAATTATTTTCCGAGGAGGGAGTTTGAAGATGGGAAAGGAAGAATTTTTAAGACAGTTGGAGGCGCTTTTGTCCGGGATTTCGGAGGAAGAGCGAAAAGAGGCGCTTGCATATTACCGGAGTTATTTTGAGGATGCGGGAGAGCCGAACGAGGCGTCGATCATCGCGGAGTTAGAGTCCCCGCAGAAGGTCGCGGAGAGTATTTTAAAGGATATGGGGATTGATGGGAGCGGTTATAATGCGTTTGCCAACCGCGACGAGGAATATTATAAGAATGTGAACCAGACGATCCAAAACCTGAATGGAGCGCAGAGTGCAAAGAAAAATGATGCAGGGATGTCAGGGCTGACGGTGGCGCTTATTGCAATTACTTCACCGATCTGGCTTACGCTTCTTCTTGTGATCTTAAGTGTACTGCTTGCAGTTGTCGCGTCGCTGTTTGGCGTGGCGGTAGCGGTTGTAGCAGTGATGGCGTCATTGATCTTTGTGGGCTTCGTACTTATCGGAGTCGGAGTCGGTTTTCTGTTTGGCGGAGCGCCGGCAGTCGGTATCGGGCTTGCGGGCTGCGGTCTGATTGTTCTGGCACTCGGGATTCTTGCAGTGCTGTTGGTGATCTGGGTGTTCGGCGGATTCCTGCCATGGGCGTTTAAAGGAATCTGGCAGCTTTGTAAGAAACCGTTTGACAAGAGAAAGGAGCGTGTTGCGGCATGAAGAAATTTACGAAAATAAGCTTGATTATAGCGGCGATACTCGGAGGGGTCGGACTCCTGTTCTGCGGGATTGCCACCCTCATGGGCGGAAACGAAATGATCCGCCAGATGGCGCACGACGGAGAACTAAGTTACGGAAACTGGCATATCGGACCTTACGGTGTATATTATAACGATTTTGACTGGGATGATGACTGGTACGACAATGATTATGTGGACGTAGGCGATATTGATGTGGGAGATATTGATGTGGGAGATGTAGGCGATATTGATGTAGGAGATGTAGGCGGTAGTGGTTCGGGCACGGTTCAGAACAGCTATACCTTCGACGCGGCGGAGATAAAGAATCTCAAACTGGATGTGAACGCGGCGGTCGTGGATTTTAGGGAGGGAACGGACGATAAGAACATTGTAGTCGAGCTTTACCGTATCCATGAGAACTATTATGACAACGAGGTAAAGAGCGGCACGCTGACCGTCGAATACGATACGGGGCATCACTACCGCACGAGCAATCACGCGAAGATTGTTATTGAGATTCCGAAAGGAATGCAGTTTGATACGGTAGAGTTTAATATCGGCGCCACGGACGCCGAAATCGAAGGTCTTAGCTGTAGAGATTTGACGCTATATGTAGGTGCGGGTGATCTTACGACAACAGGATTTACAGTGACAGGCTTAATGACAGTGAGCCTTGGAGCGGGCAATCTGGATATCGGCGGCGGCACTTACGGGGATGTGAACTTAGACTGCGGCGTAGGCGAGCTTTCCATGGCGGGAGTCGTGGACGGAAATCTTACAGCGGACTGCGGTATCGGCGAGATAGAGCTTGAACTTCTTGAAAAGAGCGAGAAGGATTACAATTATAAGATTAGCTGCGGTATGGGCGAGGTGGATGTAAACGGCGTATCCTACTCTAACATCAGCGGAAGCTATCAGGCGACGAATGAAGGTGCGGTCGGAACGATTGATCTGGACTGCGGCATGGGAAGCATCGATGTGGAAATCAGGAAATAGGTTTAGATGCTTTCGTAACAGAGAGGAAATCGGGATGGAGAACAAAGTCGGAATGGAGAACAAAGTGGGGATGGAGAACAAAGTGGGGATGGAGAACAATGTTGGAATGGAGGACAAAGTCGGAACCGGAAAAATGACAGCGGGAATTGCCATGGCGCTTGGGATTCTGATCGTGTCGAACGTTGCGGCACAACAGGCGGCGACGGTGCTTGGTATGCTCCCCATCCCGTTTCTCGGTGCGGCGGCACAGGGAATCATCTATGTACTGTTTGCTTATTATCTGATAAAGCTTCTGATTACCGAATTTTTCAAGGGCAGTTTGTGTGATTACAATATCCCGCGTTTCGGACTGGACTTAAAATGGCTGCTTGCGGCATTTCTGCTGCCGCTCGCGGTCACTGGAATTTATCTATGTCTGCCGGGACAATTTGTCGGAAGCGATATGACGATGTGGGAGACGATAGAAACGGTGATCGAGGCGGTCCTTTTTTACGGGATTGGCGCAGGAATTGTGGAAGAGCTTGTCTTCCGCGGTGTGATTCTCCATCTGCTTGATGCGCGTTTCGGCAGGGAAATCGCAATTTTCGCTCCCTCGGTGCTGTTTGGGCTTTTACATATTATCGGAGGGGGACTGGGTATTTTTGACGCCGTTCTGGTACTGATTGCAGGAACGGTGGTCGGCATCATGTTCTCGCTCATAGCTTTGGAAGGGAAATCCATCTGGAACAGTGCGGCGGTCCATGCCGTGTGGAACACCATTGTGATTGGGGGAATCCTTGGCATCGGGGAGAAGGCAAGCCCTTATCAGATTTGCTCCTATGTCCTCTCTTCGCGGCACTTCGCAGTTACCGGAGGGGAATTCGGCGTGGAGTCCTCGGTCATTGCGGTAATTGGATATTTCATTCTCTGCGGCGTCGCGTATGCGGAAATACGACGCAAAACTGAAACTAAAAACTGAAGCGATTACTGTACATTTTTATTTCATAAAATATGACATAAAAAAAGAAGAAATGAGCATTTTGCATTTCTTCTTTTTTTCATACAATGAAAAAAATGGATATATCAATGTTTATAAAATCAGCCGTTTCCGAAATGAGCAGAGCAGGCGCGGAAAAGGCGGAAAGGATGTATATATGCTTACATGGAAAATAATGGATGCTTCGGGAAAAACGAAGTTTGTTGCGCACGGGGAAAAGGAGGTCGGTCTTGTATGTACGATGGAATACAGGGAGGGCGACTTCATTATTTTGGAACATTCGGAGGAGAGCGCGTATCTGTGGGTGCAGGTAGACGAATGCCTCGGAAGTTCGCTCGTCTATCTGACGGGGTATCTGATCTATCACATTCCGTTCGGGGAGGCACATATCAGCTATCCGCCCAATGCGTTCACGGGTGACAGGCACTATCTGTTCGCGCGGTATGCGACAGCGGAGGAGATCGCGCAGTACCGGAATCTTGCGGTGAACGTCAACGATCAGCACGGCGACACGGGCTGTTATCCGCATGCAACGGCAAATGTAGAGACGCGCGGGGAGGCGGTCTTTGCGGCGCGCAATGCGATCGACGGCATTGTAGAGAATCATTCCCACGGGGAGTGGCCGTATGCGTCGTGGGGAATCAACCGCAGGGAGGACGCCTGTTTCACGCTCGAGTTTGGAAGGGAAGTAGAAGCGGATAAAATCGTCATTTACGAGCGCGCCGATTTTCCGCACGACAACTGGTGGAAGGAGCTTACCGTACAGTTTTCGGATGAGACGAGTATGGTATGCAGGCTCAAAAAGACGGATGCGGGGCAGGAAATCACGTTTCCGAAAAAGCGGCTGACGTGGCTTCGGCTTGAGCAGCTCATCAAGTCGGACGAGCCCTCGCCGTTCCCGGCACTGACACAGATACAGGTGTTTGGAAGGGACGTCCCGGCGGAAAAAAGAGAAGCAGAATGACAAAAAAAGAGAATTTGTCCGGGAAAAGGATAATCAGGGAAAAGAAGGGTTGACGGAAAGTAAGAATCGTTTATTTCGCAAAAAGGAATATTTGAGACTATGGAAAATTATTTGGAGAAGTTTGGAAATCCGCCCGCGGAATTTCGCGGAAGACCGTTCTGGGCGTGGAATTGCAGGCTGAATCGGGAAGAACTGTTAGAACAGATTTCCTGCTTTAAAGAAATGGGTATGGGCGGAGCGACGCTGCACTGCCGCACGGGACTTGCCACCGAGTATCTCGGCGAAGAATTTTTTGAGACGATGGAAGCGGTGGCGGCGGAACTGAAACGTGAGGGAATGCTCACGGGACTTTACGACGAGGATCGCTGGCCGTCCGGCTTTGCGGGCGGAAAAGTCACAGAGACAGATACCTACCGTAAGCGTTTTCTAGTTTTCTCTCCGTGGAGGAAAGAAGAGCACGAAAAGCGGATGCAGGGCGTTACGGGAGATAAAAGCTTCTGGGAGCGCTCGGCGGGCTGCGGCACGCTCCTGGCGCGCTACGAGGTGAGGCTTTCGGGCGGTTATCTCGCGTCCTACCGCAGACTCGCAGAAGGGGAGAGGGCGACGGACGGGCAGGAATGGTACGCTTATTTGGAGCTTGCCGCCCCGAATCCGAAATTTAACGGAAAAACATACGTAGACACACTAAATAAAAAGGCGTTAGAGCAGTTCCTTGTCATGACACATGAAGCGTATGCGAAGCATTTCGGCGCGGAATTTGGGAAGTCGGTTCCTTCCATTTTCTCGGATGAGCCGCAGTTTACGTTCAAGCAGTTCTTCGGAACAGCGGAGGAACAGCGGGAGCTTCTGATTCCGTATACGGATGATTTTGAAGAGACATTCTGTGCGGAGTACGGGGAGAGTTTTCTGGCGCATTTGCCGGAGGTGTTCTGGGAATTGCCGGATGGGGAGGCATCTGTGATCCGCTACGAATATCACGAACATGTGACGGAGCGCTTTGTGGAGGCGTTTTCGGATACGATCGGCGCGTGGTGCAGGGAACATGAGCTTGCCTTTACCGGACATATGATGGAGGAACCGACGCTCTATTCGCAGACGAGCTGTACGGGCGAGACAATGCGAAATTACCGGGGCTTTACGATACCGGGCATCGATATTCTGTGCGATAAGCGGGAATACACGACAGCGAAGCAGGCGCAGAGCGCCACACAGCAGATGGGAAAAAACCGGATGATGTGCGAAATCTACGGCGTTACGAACTGGGATTTTGACTTTCGCGGGCACAAGTCGGAGGGAGATTACCTTGCCGCGCTCGGTGTGACGGAGCGGGTGCATCATCTGGCATGGACGAGCATGGCGGGCGAATCCAAGCGGGATTATCCGGCATCCATCTTTTATCAGTCGCCGTGGTATCGGGAGTACAGCGAATTGGAAACCTATTATGCGAGACTGAATACGGCGCTGCGCAGCGGGAAGCCTGTGGTGCGCATCGGTGTGATCCACCCGGTCGAGAGCTATTGGACGGTCTACGGACCGGAGGCGCAGACGGCGGACATCAGAGAAAAACTGGAAAAGCAGTTCAAGGAAATCACGGAATGGATGCTGTTTTCGTTGTTGGATTTTCATTATATTTCCGAGGGTCTGCTGGAATCGTTGGATGAAGAATCTTCACTTGTAAAAGGCAGTGCCTGGACAGAGGAAAGCGTATCCGGTGCAGAAGCCAACCCTCAATTTGCAGTGGGTGCGATGCGCTACGACTGCATCATTGTGCCGGGATGTCTGACACTGCGCGGGCATACGATAAAGCGTCTGGAAGAGTTTCTTTCTGCCGGAGGAAGGGTGATTTTTCTCGGGGATGTGCCAAAGCTCGTTGCAGGCAGGAAAGATGTGCGTCCGGCGGCTTTGGCGGAACGCGCCGTGCGGCTTCCGTTCGATAGAAATCGGCTTCTGGCCAAACTCGAAAAATATCGTCAGCTCGATCTTAAAAATGCGAACGGCGTGCGCACAGACCGCTATGTTTATCAGATGCGCCGCACGGATGAGGAGACGTTGCTTTTTCTTGCCAATGCAAAGAAAATCGAAAAACCGGATATTCCGTCGCGCTGGGACGGTACGCTGACGCTGCACGGCATTTATCAGGTGACAAAGATGGATGCGCTGACCGGGGAAGAGAAGGTACTTGCCGCAGAATACCGGGATGGGAATACCTGTCTTCCGGTAGGGCTTTACGAGTATGACAGCCTGCTGCTGCGGCTGCGTGAAGCAGAGGTGGTTGCGGGCAGAGAGACGGATTTGGAGACAGAGACAAAGCGGCAAAGCGTATCCGCAGCAGCAGGCGTGGATGGAGCACAGAGGGGAACTGCTGCGGATTTTGGAATTGCACAGGCGGGCAGCAGAGAGAGACAACGTGAACTGACCGCTATCCTGCACGAGGTCACAGATTATTCGATGGAAGAAGAAAATGTCCTCGTACTCGATCAGGCGGAGTATGCCCTCGACGAAGAGGCGTATCAGCCCGCGGAGGAATTGCTTCGCATCGACAAAGAACTCCGTGAGCGCGTTTCCTATCCGCTGCGCACGGGAATCTCCGTACAGCCGTGGGCGAGGGAGCAGGAAGCATTGAAGAAAGCAGGCAGTGTGCGGCAGGCGGAGAGCGCCGTGGGGCAGGAATGCTGCGTGCAGCAGTCCGGGGATATCATGCGGCAGAAAACGGCGCGGCACATGCTCCGGCTTCGCTTTACAGTGGAATCCGCTGCAGATATTTCCGACTGTAAGCTGGTGTTAGAGGAGCTTTCACAGGCGCGTGTATTCTGGGATGGAGCAGAGAAAGCTACGGCGCAGTGCGGTTTTTTTGTAGACCATCATATCCCGTGCATGAAGCTTGGTGTGGTAACAGCAGGGGAACATGTTCTTGAGGTGGAAATTCCGTTTGCGCCGGAGACGAAAATAGAGTGGCTGTATCTGACGGGAAACTTCGGTGCGAAGGTATTTGGAAACCGCGCGGTCTTAACATCCGCGCCGGAATGTGTTGCTTATGGAAGCCTGACGGAGTATGGATTCCCGTTCTATGGAGGAAATTTTACATATCAGCATGAAATCGAAGTGAAAGAGGATGGCGATTACGAGATTGAGATAACGAAATTCCGTGCCCCGCTGCTAAAAATCTGCGTGGACGGTGCGTTCGTGGGAAGAATTATGTTTTCTCCATACCGATGCGTCCTCGGACACCTTGCGGCAGGGAAACATCGCATCGATATCACGGCATTCGGCAGCCGCATCAATACTTTCGGGCAGATTCACAACAACGACGATGCGTTCGGCTATTACGGACCGGATTCGTGGCGTACCGAAGGAGCGTCCTATTCCTATGAATATCAGCTCTGGAAAACAGGAATTCTGTCCGCGCCGAAGGTCTGGCGGATTACCGGGGAGGCATAACGGCGGCAGCCGCAAATGCGCAGATACGGAATGGTTATTCCTGCTTGGCATATTGTCTGCGGTATTCGCGCGGCGTCATGTGAAAATGCTTTTTGAAAGTCCGGTTAAAATAGGAGAGATTCTCGAAGCCGACCTCCGCCGCAATATCAAGAATCTGGGATTCCGAGGAGACGAGCAGCCGCTGCGCCATCGTCAGGCGGTAATCATTTAAGTAATCGATAAAGGAAGTTCCCATTGTGTTTTTGAAGTATTTCATGAAGTGGGACTGGCTCAGTTCCACTTCTCCTGCGACGTCTGCGATGGTGATTTTATCCATATAGTGATTCTCGATGTACTTTAGGATCAGTTTCATTTTCTCAAGCGACTTGTAATCCTTTTTCGGCGGTTCTTTCAGACGGCATTTGCCCACCAGAATGAAAAAGAGCATAAAAAGCTGGCTCTTGATATAGAACTGGTAACCCGCCGGATTGGTGCGGCTGATTTCGTCGTTCGCGTCGATGCAGGCGGCAATCTCGGAGTAGTGAGGCGTGCCCGGCGTGTACAAAAGCGGCACGGACAGAGCGCCGGAGAGCAGCGGAGCAAGCAGCTCGGTGTAGCTGGTATCGGTTTTCTTGGAAATCAGGATCCCCGGATGGAAAATGATATTTTCGTATTCCATACGATCCTGCTCGTGCTGTTCGATCGAGTGAAGCTGCCCCGGAATAATGAGCGCGATCGTCCCTGCGGTCACGGTGTAGGATTTGAAATCGACCGTGATCGTGCCGATGCCCTTCTTGATATAGATCAGTTCCATTTCATCATGCCAGTGCAGCGGCACGTTCGGGAAGTCGAGCGGAATCGAGCAGGGGTAAGTGATATAGGGGAATAAGGGATTCCCGTGCAGAACTTTTTCCTGATAATTTTCGTATTCTAATATATTCATGATAGGATTGTACCTCACGCGTCTGCAACCTTGAAAAATCAAGGAAAACAGGCGCTGTTTATCAATGTTCTTCCAGCCAGCGGACCGCGCAATGCGCCAGGCAGGCGGAACCGATGGGACAGACGTCCTCGTTGAACTGAACCTTTGGATTGTGTGCGGGGGCATCGCCCCGCTCATCCATATATCCTGCCGAAAGATACATGAATACGCTGGGAACTCTCGCTGCAATAGTTGCAAAGTCCTCAGAAGCACTGGCTGACGTGTCGGGAACAGGAGTCAGACCGGGAATCGGCAGTTCTTCCATATAACCTACGATCTCGTTCGTCATAGCAGAATCACATACCAGCGGAGGCACTTCAGAAATCATCTCGATCTCTGCCGTTCCCGCAAATACCTCCGCGGTCCTGTGAACAACCTCCTTCAGCCGCCGGACCAGTTTCTCGCGGCTGGCACTGTCATTGGTGCGTAAGGTTCCCTGTAGGATGGCGGTATCGGGGATTATGTTGGGCGCTGAACCTGCCGAAAAGTTGCCGATAGTCAGCACACAGGCTTTGCCGGGATCCGCTTCCCGGGCAATCAGCGATTCCAGGGCAAGGTAAATATGGACGCCGATATTGATCGGATCGATGGAACTGTGCGGATATGCGCCGTGGGCGCCCCGCCCGTGGATTGTGATTCGAAAACCATCCACAGAGTACATCATGGTTCCGCCGCTGTTGTACATGAACAAGCCCACAGGCATCCTTCCGGAGCCGACATGATAGGCAAGGGCAGCATTCACACCTTCCAGTATCCCATTCGCCATCATATCCTTCGCACCTTCAAAGGTTTCTTCCGCAGGCTGGAACATAAATCGAACCCTGCCGGACAGCATGGATTCATTTTCTTTTAGCATCTTTGCCGCTGTCAGCAGCATGGCAGCATGGAAATCGTGACCGCAGGCATGAGCCTCCGTGCCGGTTGGGCAGGCAAAACTTTCGCCGCTTTCTTCCGGCATGGGCAGCGCATCCATATCCGCCCTAAGCAGGATTGTCTTTCCTCCCTTCTGCCCCAACTCTGCAGTTACGCCATGCCCGCAGGGATGTGGTTCTAATCCATACTCTTTTAACTGTTCCATAACATAGGTCTGTGCTTTTGGCATATGAAGACCCACTTCCGCGTTGGTATGCAGCCAGCGGCGGTGGGAGACCGTTTCCTCACGCAGTGCCAGTGCCCGTTTATAAAAATCCATAATCGTACCTCCATAATTTGCTGTAAAAAAATTGCTTGTGATAGGATTGTACCACTTTTGCGACCAATATTACAAGAAAAACCTGTGCGCAGCACATATAATAGTCTCATAAAGCAAATGACATACATGTTGCAGCTAAATTGGGGAACGATGAAAGCATTGGCGCGGGGCGCCGAAAGGATGGAGGTCAATCATGAATTTACAGGAAATCGTAAACAAGAGATGCGGTAAGAATATCGCACAGTGTACCAATGAGGAAATCTATTACGCACTGCTTGAGATGACAAAGGGCATGGCGAAGGAGAAAGAGAGCAATGCTGGAAAGCGCAAACTGTACTATATCTCCGCAGAGTTCTTAATCGGTAAGCTTTTATCCAACAATCTGATCAATCTTGGCATTTATGAGGATGTGAAGAAGCTTCTGGCGGAAAACGGCAAGAGCCTTGCAGAGATTGAAGAGGTAGAGCCGGAGCCGTCTTTGGGAAACGGCGGACTCGGACGTCTGGCAGCGTGCTTCGTGGATTCGATCGCAAGCCTTGGCTTAAACGGCGACGGCGTCGGACTCAATTATCACTACGGTCTGTTCAAACAGGTATTTGAGAACAATTTACAGCGCGAGACTCCGAATCCGTGGATCGAGAAGGAGAGCTGGCTGACAAAGACGGATGTGACCTATCCGATCCAGTTCGGCGGATTTACATTACAGTCCAGACTGTATGATATCGACGTGATCGGTTATGAGAACCGAACCACAAAGCTTCATTTATTTGATGTTGAGACGGTGGACGAGAGTCTGGTCGGAGACGGCATCGACTTTGATAAGGAAAATATTGCAAAGAACCTTACGTTGTTCTTATACCCGGATGATTCCGATGATAAGGGACGCATCCTTCGTGTATACCAGCAGTATTTCATGGTGAGCAACGCAGCGCGCCTGATTATCGACGAGACGCTTGCAAGAGGCGGCGATCTGCACAAGCTGCATGAGTACGCAGCAATCCAGATCAATGACACGCACCCGAGTATGGTCATTCCGGAGATGATCCGTCTGCTCATGGAGCGCGGCATCTTAATGGACGAGGCGATCGACATCGTATCTAAGACCTGTGCATATACGAACCACACGATTCTTGCAGAGGCGCTTGAGAAATGGCCGATTCATTTCCTTGAGAAAGCAGTACCGCAGTTACTGCCGATCATTTACGAACTGAATAGCCGCATCGTCCGCAAGTATGATGACAAATCCGTTGCAATCATCGACGACGAGAAGCGCGTACACATGGCGCATATGGATATTCACTACGGCTACAGTGTAAACGGTGTTGCATACCTGCACACGGAGATTTTAAAGAACTCCGAGCTGAATAACTTCTACAAGATTTATCCGGAGAAGTTCAACAATAAGACGAACGGCATCACATTCCGCCGCTGGCTGCTGCACTGCAACCACGAGTTGTCCGAGCTGATCGAGTCCTTAATCGGACCGGGCTTTAAGAAGGATGCGAAGGAACTGGAGAAGCTTGGCGCATTTGTAAACGACGAAGCAGTACTTAACAAGCTTCTGGCGGTAAAGGGTACGAGAAAAACAGAACTTAAGAATTATCTGGAAAAGACGCAGGGTATCACCTTGGATGACAATTCCATCTACGATATTCAGGTCAAGCGTCTGCATGAGTACAAGAGACAGCAGATGAACGCGCTCTATGTGATTCATAAATATTTCGAGATTAAAGCGGGAAAGAAGCCGTCTCATCCGATCACGGTAATTTTCGGCGCGAAGGCTGCTCCGGCTTACGTGATCGCAAAGGATATCATCCATCTGATTCTCTGCCTGTCCGAGCTGATCGCAAAGGATTCGGAGGTCGCTCCGTACTTAAAGGTCGTTATGGTAGAGAACTACAATGTCACACTTGCGGAGAAGTTAATTCCGGCAGCGGACATCCACGAGCAGATTTCCCTTGCTTCCAAGGAGGCTTCCGGTACTTCCAACATGAAGTTCATGTTAAATGGCGCAGTGGCAATCGGAACAATGGACGGTGCGAACGTTGAGATGCATCAGTTCGTGGGAGACGACAATATCTACATTTTCGGTGAGTCCTCCGAGGCAGTTATCGAGCATTACGACAAGGCCGATTATGTGTCAAAGACTTACTATGACAACGATGCAGATATCAAGCGCGCGATTGATTTCATCGTGAGCGACGAGATGCTTGCGGTCGGATGTAAAGAGAACTTAGAGCGTCTCTACAACGAGCTTTTGAATAAGGATTGGTTCATGACTCTTCCGGATTTCAAGGATTATGTGGCAACCAAGGAGCGCATTTACGCAGATTACGAGGACCGCATGGCATGGGCGAAGAAAATGCTCGTCAATATCAGCAAAGCAGGATTCTTCTCCTCAGATCGTACGATTGCACAGTACAACGAGGATATATGGCATTTATAAAATGCCAGGCACTTATAAAATAGCTTGATTCTAATTTACTATATTTCTTTCAACAGAGGAGGATGCCTTTTGGCATCCTTCTTTGCGTTTGCTATGCAGGAATGTCCCTTTGTAACAGAGATTGTGATATACTGGTAAATGAAACAGAAGGAGCGGGAATGGAGAGCGTCTATTGAGGAAAATATGATAAGTCATATCGTGCCGGAAACCAGGATATATTTTTTTAAGGGAAGAAAATCAAAAAAGTTTTTTACGAAACGGTACGATATTTGATTGAAAACGGAAGGGAGTAAACAGAAGGTCATGAATTATATTGATATGCATTGTGATACATTGGCGGAGGCGCTGGTTCGAAAAAGCAGCACGGCGGAGCGTTTGGAGGGAACGATGATTGACGCGGCGCGGTTAAAGGAGAGCGGAGCTGCGGCTCAGTTTTTTGCCATGTTTCTGCCGCAGCGGAATGAGCCGGGCTGGTTTGGCTGTCAAAAGATGCCGGAGGCGGAAGAACTGATGGAAAAGATGTATAGGGTGTTCCAAAATACAATGCAGGCGTGCAGCAGTTATCTCGCGCCCGCGCATAACTTTGCAGAATTGGAGCACAACCGTACGGCGGGGAAAATTTCCGCTTTTTTGACCATTGAAAACGGTGACCCGGTACGTGGGAAAATGGAGAATCTGAAGCGGTTTTACGATATGGGAGTGCGGCTTATCACGCTGACCTGGAATGATGCAAATTGTTTCGGCTATCCGCACTCCGAACAGGCGGAGGAGATGAAGCAGGGGCTTACGGACTTTGGAAAAGAAGCTGTCTCCTATATGCAGGAGCTTGGAATCCTTGTGGATGTCTCCCATCTGTCGGACGGCGGCTTTTATGATGTTGCAGAACGCGCGAGGAGGGCGGCAAAACCGTTTGTGGCATCGCACTCGAACTGTCGCGCCCTAAGTCCTGCCACGCGGAATCTGACGGATGAAATGATTCGTATTCTGGCGGATTGCGGCGGCGTGGCAGGAATTAATTTTGCACCGGAGTTTCTCAATGCGGATGCGACGGATCAGTTCAGCCGTGTGGAGCGGATGTGCGATCATGTATTGCATTTTATGGATAAGGGCGGTGTGGAATGCGTCGGAATCGGCACGGATTTTGACGGAATCAGCGGGGAGTTTGAGATTTCGGACTGCACGAAGATGGAACTTCTTTTCGATGCGCTGCATAGAAGAGGACTGTCGGGTGACGCTCTTGAAAAAATTGCTTATGGAAATGTGGCAAGGGTCATTCGCGATACGATGTAGAGAAACCTTGCAGGCGGCAAAATAATTTTTTAGGTGGGATGCGGCAGGAGGGATCTTTTTCTGTGGTATGACGGCAAAGACACAGGGGGCTGGATTTTATGACGATGAGGAATATGCGGAATTTGTAATACTTGTCACGGAATGAAATATCGTATATACTTTTTTGAGTGAAATACTTTGTCGTGTGCTGCAAAAGACAAAGCAGCAGAACGGAGTCAGAATGAAGAATAAGAAAAGAATTATAGAGCTTACAGCGGCGGCAGCTCTCTCGATAGCTGTGCTTTCCGGTTGTAACGATGAACGTCTTGAGGAGGAGCTTTCTTACCGTGAGCTTGGTATAGCGAATATGCAGGAGGGCGATTACGAGGAGGCGATCGTGGCATTTGACAGTGCATTGTCCCACAGCAGCGGGACAATCGGTGCGACGGAAATTGATATCTGCTACTATAAGGCGGCGGCGCTGTATGCGAACGGAGATACAGAGGGAGCGCGGGCGACTTATGACGCACTGCTTGCGTACGATAAGAAGGATGCAAACGCTTATTATCTGCGCGGCTGCCTGCGCCTTAAGAGCGGAGATATACAAGGGGCGAAGGATGATTTTGCGAACGCAGTGACTTACAATGCTTCCGATTTTGAACTGTATATTAATATTTACCGGAATCTTGCCGCTTATAATTTGGGAGCGGAAGGGGAAGAGTACTTAAATAAAGCTTTTTCCATCAAGGGAAATGATGCAAAAAGCCTTGCAGGGCGCGGGGAAATCTATTACCTGCTGGGTGAGTACGAAAATGCGCTCACGGAACTTAAGGCGGCGATCGACGCGGGGAGCGTCGATGCAAATCTGACGATCGCCAAGGTGCATGAGGCGATGGGAGACGGCGCCTCGGCAGAAGGATACTATAAGGCGTACGTGGATTCCGGCGCGGCGGATGCGGCAGCGATGTGCGCGCTCGCGGAGCTTGCGATGGCGAAGCAGGATTATGCGACGGCGCTTTCCTATGTGAATCAGGGGCTTGCGATGGATGAAGTACAAAACC
Organism: Roseburia hominis; assembly: GCA_021771815.1. Taxonomy (GTDB): domain Bacteria; phylum Bacillota; class Clostridia; order Lachnospirales; family Lachnospiraceae; genus Roseburia; species Roseburia hominis_A. The sequence continues at coordinate 26,068 of JAETOE010000026.1, read as the reverse complement.
GCAGGGCGCTGATGCAGAATCAGGTGATCTGTCTGGAATATACGGGGGATTTTGACGGCGCATGGAATGTTATGGAAGAGTATATGTCGCTGTACCCGGATGATATGGAAGCACTGCGGGAGTATATATTCTTAAAGAACAGATACAATGTCGACGCGCAGGCTTCGGAGGAGGTTCAGGCGGAAGTCGTTTTGTCCACTGAGGAAGCGCAGACGACGGAAAGCGGCGAGTAGGAGAAAGGGAGATTCATGGCTGAGACAATCGAGATAGAACAGATAGAAGAGAAAGTGATCTTGGTCGGGGTGAGCGGACAGGAGCCGGACGCCGCGAATTGTGGTCAGCGGGATTTCACGGAGGATTCCGTTTTAGAATTGGCTGAGCTGGTAAAGACTGCGGGAGCCGTCGTTGTGGGAACGATGATCCAGAAGCGGGAGCTGGTTCACCCGGGCACTTATGTGGGCACCGGAAAGGTCGCGGAGCTTGCGGCGATGGTGAAAGAACTGGAAGCGACCGGGATTGTGTGCGACGACGAGCTTTCCCCAGCCCAGCTTAAGAATCTGGAAGCGGCGCTTGACACGAAGGTCATGGACCGGACGCTAATCATCCTTGATATTTTTGCGGCGCGCGCGACCACGAGCGAGGGAAAGATCCAGGTCGAACTGGCGCAGTTGAAATACCGTCTGAGCCGTCTTGCGGGGCTGGGACGCTCCATGTCGCGTCTCGGCGGCGGCATCGGAACAAGAGGGCCGGGTGAGAAGAAGCTCGAGATGGACAGGCGTCTGATCAAGAACCGTATCGCGCAGCTTAACCGGGAGCTAAAAGAAGTGCGGCAGCACCGTGAAATCACCCGCGCAAGACGTGTGCGGGAGCAGATTCCGGTTGCGGCGATTGTAGGGTATACGAATGCGGGGAAGTCGACGCTTTTGAACCGGCTGACCGATGCGGGCGTTCTGGAAGAAGACAAGCTTTTTGCTACGCTTGATCCGACGACCCGCGCGCTTGCGCTTTCGGGCAGGCAGGAAATTTTGCTGACCGACACGGTCGGCTTTATTCGAAAACTGCCGCACCATCTGATCGAGGCGTTCCGAAGCACGCTTGAGGAGGCGAAGTACGCGGACTATATTCTTCATGTGGTGGACGCGTCCAATCCGCAGTGTGAGCAGCAGATGCATATCGTATATGATACGCTCTATCAGCTTGACATCAAGGACAAGACGATCATTACGCTTTTTAACAAGCAGGACGCGGTCACAGACCCCGAACCGCTGCGTGATTTTAAAGCGGATTATACGCTTGCAATCTCGGCGCGTGAGGGAACCGGATTGGAAGAATTAAAGGAGCTTCTCGCCAGACTGCTCAGGGAAAATAAGGTGCTCGTGGAGCGCACGGTGGCTTACGCGGACGCGGGAATCCTGCAGCAGATCCGAAGCAAAGGGGAGCTTTTGCAGGAGGAGTACCGGCCGGAGGGCATCTATATCAGAGCGTATGTGCCCATGGAATTGTATGGAAAACTCGGATGAAATATGGTAAAATGTCGTCAGACATTTTACTGCGCCGATACTGATAAGATACAAAATTTAGAATACAAGGAGAGGACGATATGACGATATTAATTAAGAACGGCAGAGTCATCAATCCGGCGACCCAGATGGATGAGACGGCGGATGTGTTGGTGGAGAATGGGATCGTAGCGAAGATTGGCAAGGGTATCAAGGCGGAGTGTGACCGCAAGATCGAAGCAAAGGGCTGCTTTGTAATGCCGGGATTTATCGATATGCATGTACATCTGCGCGATCCGGGCTTTGAGCAGAAGGAGACGATCGAGACGGGCTGTAAGGCTGCGGCGCACGGCGGATATACGACCATACTTGCAATGCCGAACACGAAGCCGGTTGTTGACAATGCGGACGTCGTTAATTATGTGCATAACAAGGCGAGGACCGTCGGCATTGTAAATGTGCTTCAGGTCGGCGCAGTGACAAAAGGACAGAAGGGCAAAGAGCTTTCTGATATAGAGGGAATGGCGGCGGTGGGAATTCCTGCCATCAGCGAGGACGGCAAGACCGTTATGAACGCGGAGCTTTACCGCGAAGGAATGGAGAAAGCTAAAAAGTGCGGTATCGCGGTGCTCGCGCACTGCGAGGATATCAATCTGGTAAACGACGGCGTCATGAACGCGGATGAAAACGCCGAAAAGCTTGGATTGAAGGGCATCATGAATTCGGTCGAGGATATCATTGTCGCGCGCGATATTATGTTGAGCCGCGACACGGGCGTGAAGCTGCATCTGTGCCATTGCTCGACGAAGGCTTGCGTCAGTCTGGTGAGATACGCCAAGTCAGAAGGAATTCCGGTAACGGCGGAGGTATGCCCGCACCATTTCACATTGACGTCGGACGATATCAAGAAGATCGAGCCGCAGATGGATCAGAAGAAAAAGCTTGCGATTGACGCGGATGCGGACACGAACTATAAGATGAATCCGCCGCTCCGCAGCAAGGAGGATGTGCAGGCATTAAAAGAGGGACTTCGTGATGACATTATGGATGTGATCGCGACCGATCACGCTCCGCACACCTTTGCGGACAAGAATACCTCCATGAAGAAAGCACCGTTTGGCATTGTGGGTCTGGAGACAGCGGCGAGCCTTACCTACACGGAGCTCGTGGAAGGAGGGTATCTGACGCCGATGCAGATGGCGGAGAAGATGAGCTATAATCCGGCGAAGATCATCGGGCTGGACAAGGGTGACATTGCGCCTGGTAAGGTCGCAGATATCGTGATCTTTGATCCGCAGAAGAAGTACGCGATCGATAAGACCACATTTGCGAGCAAGGGCAAAAATACACCGTTCGACGGCAGGAAAGTGACCGGAAAAGTGCGTGCGACGCTTGTCGATGGACAGGTGGTATACGAGGACGACATGAAATAGGAATGAACCGGATGATTTTAGAGTGTGCGTAACGGCGTGGAACGAAGAAAATGCCGAACGAAATAAATACGCATGAGAAGAGACGAGGAGAACGATTCATGCAGCGTGAGAAGTTTGAGGAGACGGCAGTCATTTTAGAGCAGAAAAAGATTGCCGGAGGAATTTACAGTATGTGGCTTGGCACGAAAGAGATCGCCGCATATGCGAAAGCGGGACAGTTCGTATCGGTCTACAGCAATGACGGGAGCAGACTGCTTCCGAGACCGATCAGTATCTGCGAGATTGACAGGGAGAAGAAGGCGCTCAGGCTTGTATACAGAGTTGTGGGAAAGGGAACAGAGGAGTTCTCGGCAATGCGGTCCGGTGAAGCGCTTAAGGTCGTGGGACCGCTTGGAAACGGCTTTCCGAAGGGGGAGAAAAAGGCGTTTCTGATCGGCGGCGGTATCGGAATTCCGCCTATGCTTGAGCTTGCGAAGGAGCTTGAATGTAAGAAACAGATCGTTCTGGGATTCCGCGACGAACTGTTTCTTATGGACGAATTCAGGGAGCAGGGCGAGGTCTATGTTGCGACGGAGGACGGCAGTGCGGGGACAAAAGGGAATGTGCTTGACGCCATCCGTGAAAACGCGCTTGCCGCAGACGTGATCTATGCCTGCGGTCCGACGCCGATGCTTCGCGCGCTGAAGGAATATGCGGCGGAGAAGCAGATCGAGTGCTGGATTTCGATGGAGGAGCGTATGGCGTGCGGCATCGGAGCATGTCTCGCCTGTGTCTGCAAGTCAAAAGAAGTGGATGCGCATTCCAATGTCAAGAATAAGAGAATCTGCAAAGAAGGACCGGTATTTGCGGCTGAGGAGGTGGAGTTCTGATGAATCTTAGCGTAGATTTGTGTGGAGTAACGCTTGCGAACCCCGTGATGACAGCCTCCGGCACATTTGGCTCCGGCGCGGAATACGCAGAATTTGTCGATTTAAATAAGCTTGGCGCGGTCGTGACGAAGGGCGTTGCCAATGTGCCGTGGGAGGGTAATCCGACACCGCGTGTGGCGGAGGTCTGCGGCGGTATGTTAAATGCGATCGGACTGCAGAACCCGGGCATCGATCTCTTTATCAAAAGGGACATTCCTTTCCTGAAGCAGTACGACACGAAGATCATCGTCAATGTCTGCGGTCATACGACGGGTGAGTACATAGAGGTTGTGGAGCGGCTTTCGGATCAGCCTGTGGATCTGCTCGAGATCAATATTTCCTGCCCGAATGTCAAGGAGGGCGGTATCGCGTTCGGTCAGAATCCGAAGATGGTCGAGGATATTACGAGCGAGATCAAACGGCACGCTGCGCAGCCGGTCATCATGAAGCTGTCGCCGAATGTAACGGATATTACGGAGATGGCACGTGCAGCGGAAGCGGGAGGCGCGGATGCGCTCTCCATGATCAATACGATTACCGGAATGAAGATCGATATCCATAGGAGATGTTTCGCGCTGGCGAACCGCACCGGGGGTATGTCAGGCCCTGCGGTTCATCCGGTTGCTGTGCGCATGGTATACCAGAGTGCGCAGGCGGTGAAGATACCGATTATCGGCATGGGCGGCATTGCAAACGCGGAGGATGCGATCGAGATGATTCTTGCAGGCGCTACGGCGGTATCCGTCGGAACAGCGAACTTCACGAATCCGCATGTGTCGGAGGAGATCGTGGACGGCATCCGCGCGTACATGGAGCGTTATCAGGTGTCGGATATCAAGGAACTGATCGGCGCTGTGCATGACAGATAAAATTGACAAATAAAATTTCCTATTATGGCTTGCTTTTTCGAATAAGGCAGGCTATAATATTTACATATTTATTTAAGAAAGTTAAAGAAGTAAAAAGAAGCGATGCAACAGGAAAGTGAAAAAGAAAGAAGGAGGAACTATCTTATGAAGCTTGTGGTAATTGGAGGAGGAAGCAGTTATACACCGGAGCTGGTCGAGGGAGTCATCCTGCACAGCAGAACGCTGCCTGTCACGGAGATTGTTCTGATTGACGTGCCGATGGGAGAGAAGAAGATACAGATCAATACCGATTTTGCAAAGCGCATGATCGCGCATGCGGGACTGGATATTTCCGTGCGGTATACGCTTGACCGCAAAGAGGGGCTTGCGGGCGCAGCCTTTGTCATTACGCAGCTTCGCGTGGGAGGTCTGGGCGCGCGGGCGAAGGATGAGCGGATCCCGCTGACCTACGGTGTGATCGGTCAGGAGACGACCGGCCCGGGCGGATTTTTTAAGGCGCTTCGGACGATTCCGGTGCTCCTGGATATCTGTAAGGACATGGAGGAGGTATGCCCGGACGCATGGCTCATCAATTTTACAAATCCGGCGGGCATCGTAACGGAGGCTGTGCTAAAGCATACGGGCATCAAGTGTATCGGTCTGTGCAACGTATCTATTAATATGTGGCATGACGCGGCGGGACGGCTCGGCGTTCCGGTGGAGGATATGGACTGCCGTTTTATCGGGTTGAATCATCTGAGTGTGATGAATCACGCCTACTGCGGAGGCGAGGACCGGATCGGGGATGTTCTTGCCGTGTCGAACAGCGAAAGCGTTGTGAAAAATATTGAAAAGAATGACGAGATGGACATTCTGGCGCGGGAGATGGGCTGTATGTTCTCACCGTATCTGCAGTATTTCTATTCGGAAAAGGAAATGCTAAGAAAGGAGACGAAGGAGGCGCTCAGTATCGAGGGAACGCGCGCCAATCAGGTAAAGCGGGTGGAAGCCGAGCTGTTCAAATGCTATCAGAATGAGAGCCTTAAGGAGAAGCCCGAGGCGCTTGCAAAGCGCGGCGGGGCAAGATATTCCGAGGCTGCGATCAAGCTGATCGACAGTATCTACAACGACAGGAAAGACGTGCAGGTGGTCGATGTACAAAATCACGGTACGATTCCCGAGCTGCCGGACGACTGCGTGATCGAGATGAACTGCGTCATCGGTAAAAACGGAGCAGAGCCGTTAAAGGACGCAGAGGTTCCGGCAGAGATTTTAGGATTGGTCGTACAGGTCAAGGCGTACGAGCTGCTCACGATAGAAGCGGCAATAGAGGGCGACCGCAGGAAGGCGCTTCTGGCACTTATGAACAATCCGCTGGTGCATGACGTGAAGGATGCACGGGGGATTTTAGAGGATATGCTTGAGGCACATAAAGAGTATCTGCCACGGTTTGGTCAGTAAATACCGAAGCCGGAACCTGATAAAATCAGTATACGAGGAGGGCAGTCATGTATTTTCTTGGAATTGACGCAGGAGGAACAAAGACGCATTGCATGATCGCGGATGAAAAGCGGCGGGTCATCGGGGAGGCGGTGGCAGGCGCAGCGCAGCATCAGATTTACGGAATCGAACAGACGAGGCAGTCGCTGATGGAAGCCATCAGCGCAGCGCTGAATGGCGCCGGAATTACCATCGCGGATATCACATACGGCGTATTCGGAATGTCCGGCGCGGACGGAGAGGAAGATTTTGCATTATTGCTGCCCGTGGTACGGAAAATTATGGGAGAAATCCCCTTCCAGGTCGTTCATGACGCCTGGATCGGCTTTTATTCCGCGACAGACGAGGCGGCGGGAGTCGCTTCCATCTGCGGAACAGGGGCGGGACACGTAGGCGTCAACAGACAGGGGCAAAGACTCGCCTTAAGAAATCTGGATTACAGACTGGGAAATTACGGCGGCGGGACGGACCTTGCCGAGAAGACGCTCCATTTCGCCTTCCGGTCTGAGGAGGGAACCTGGGATAAATCACTGCTGGAGGAGATGGTGCCGCCTGTGTTCGGAGTGGAGAGCATGGAAGAGGTGTGCGCGATTCTGCAGAGCGGGGATTGGACGAAAGAGCAGAAGTTCGCGCTTCCGATCGCGGCGTTTCGGACGGCGGAAATGGGAGATAAGGTGGCGCAGGAAATGATCGGCGATATGGGCTATCAGGAGGGAAGGTATGCTGCCGCAGTCATTCGGCGGCTTGAGATGCAGAAGGAGAATATTCCCGTTGTGCTGATCGGAAGCCTGTTTCGCACGAAGAGCGCATATCTGCTCGAACCGTACATGAGGGCGGTTCATGCGGTATGTCCGGGGGCATACGTCCTCGTACCGGACGCGCCGCCCGTGACAGGCGCGATTCAGCTTGCAATCCGGCAGGCAAAAGGAGAGACAGACGCTATTTGTCCTGCAATCCGGCAGGCGAAAGGGGAGACAGAAGAATGACGCAGAAGAAAGAACCTACCGGAAAGCCGGCAGTCATTAAGGAAGTCAATATCGGTCTATTAAAAGATGCGCTTTTAAGGCTCGGGCAGGCGACGCGGGTTACGCTTGCAAGGGAAACGGGAATCAGCCAGCCCACCGTGAATTTTCTCATCAAGGAGCTGACGCAGAAGAACGTTGTGCTGAATCTGGGCATGGCGGATTCTACCGGAGGCAGAAGGGCTGAACTGTATACGCTTAATCTGAAACAGAAGCATCTTGTCTCTGTCATCGTGAGGAAAGATGCTTTGGAGTATTGTGTCTGGGATCTCGAATTGAATCGTGAGACGGAGGGAATTTTTGCCAAGACAGATGACGTTTCTTATACCGGACTTTTGATGGGACTTCTTGAGAAAATTTTTGCCGGAACGGACGGGATAGAGTCGGTGACAGTCGGCGTGCCGGGAGCCGTGTCCGACGCGGGGCAGATTTTTGCCATCCCGCAGATTCCCGAGTGGGAACAGTTTCCACTGAAAGAATATCTGCGGGAGCAGTTTGACGTGAACGTGACCGTCGTAAATGATATCAATGCCGTTGCCATGGGGTATTTGCAGTCGGAATGCAAGTCGGCGTGCGGGGACGCCACGAGGCGGAAAGAACTTATTTATCTTCATGTCACAAAGGGCGGTATGGGCGCAGGTATCATTGTAGACGGAAAACTCTTCGGCGGTCACGGAAGCTTTGCAGGCGAAGTAGGCTATATGCGCGTGGCGGACGAAAGTATCGAGGAGCGGCTTTTGCAGGGGAAGGACGGGGAGCGGACAGAGATTCTGGCGAGAGTGGTCACGAATTTGATCTGCGTGCTCGATCCGTGGAAAATCGTTCTGGGCGGCGGCGTAACAGAAAAGCAGGCAAAGGAGATCAGACAAAAGTGCCAGGCGTATCTGCCGATGCGGGAAGTCCCGGAATTTACGGTGATCGCGGACGGTATCGAATATTATTTCTTAGGACTCGGGTCGCTCGGGCTGGATTCGTTGGATCGAGAACTTAAGCTCAGCTAAAAGCCGAAACTCAGACTCGGCTAAAAGCCGAAATGAATTGAAAACCTACATCATATATGGTAAGATTTGAAGGTCAGAAAATTTTTCCATGGTGGTTTCGACTGTCATGGAACATACTTATAAATAGGCAAAAACTGCCGTAGAAGATGGAGGTCATAGGAAGATGGAAGCGTACAAGAGCGAATTTATCGAGTTTATGGTAGAGAGCGACGTGCTCAAGTTTGGGGAATTTACGTTAAAGAGCGGGAGAAAATCCCCGTTTTTCATGAATGCAGGAGCTTATGTGACGGGAAGCCAACTGATGCGCCTCGGCGAGTATTATGCGAAAGCGATTCACGAGCACTACGGGGATGATTTTGACGTGCTGTTCGGGCCGGCATATAAGGGGATTCCGCTGTCTGTTGCAACGACAATTGCCTTTTCTAAGCTGTACGGCAAGGAGATCCGCTACTGCTCGAACCGTAAGGAGATAAAGGATCACGGCGATACCGGGATTTTGCTCGGAAGCAAGATGAAGGACGGCGACAAGGTCGTGATTATCGAGGACGTTACTACTTCCGGCAAGTCGATCGAGGAGACGTTCCCGATCGTAAAGGCGCAGGGCGATGTTGAGATACTCGGGCTTATGGTATCTTTAAACCGTATGGAGAAGGGGCTTGGCGGCGAGAAGAGCGCGCTGGATGAGATTCGTGAGAAGTACGGTTTTGAGGCAAATGCGATCGTCACGATGGAGGATGTCGTGGAGCATCTTTACAACAGGGAATGCCGTGGACGCGTTGTCATAGACGACGGGATTAAGGCCGCGATTGACGAGTACTACAAGCAGTACGGATGCGGCGCATTTCATGTCTAAAAGAAAGCGCCGTCTGGTAACGGGGATATTATTTCTGGTGTATTTTATCGTGTTGTTCTATTTCCTCTTTTTCTCGGAGGAAATGGGACGCACTTACAGTGAGCGGGCGTATCACTATAATCTGGTTCCATTCAGGGAAATCGGCAGATTCATAAAGTACTGGCGTGTGCTTGGAATGAAGGCGGTACTTTTAAATATCGTCGGAAATGTCGTGGCGTTCGTGCCGTTCGGTATTTTCCTTCCTATTTTTTCTACGCGGAGTAAAAAGCTGTGGCGGGCAACGTATTACAGCTTCGAACTCAGCCTTTTTGTGGAACTTTTACAGTTGATTACCAAGGTTGGCAGTTTTGATGTGGACGATCTGCTCCTCAATACGTTGGGCGGGATGATTGGTTTTCTGATCTATCAGCTCGCCGCACATGTGCAGAAAGGGAAGGACAGTGGCAAGAAGACGGAGAAGAGGATATAAGTTTACGGAGAAGACACAGTCCAAACGAGGGCTCGCTGCGTTTATTCTTGCGGGAGCGTCCATTGCTGTGTTTTGCGCTGTTGTTATGAATTCTTATCATAACAGGGGTGCGGGCAGTATGTATCTGGGAAGCGCCGGGGTGTCCTCTTTTATTCTGGGACTGTTGGCTTTTGTGCTGGCGGTGAAGAGTCTTAAAGAGGAGAATTCTTTCAAGTTATTCCCGTATCTTGCGGTGGTCAGTTCGTTTCTGATTACCGGAATATGGGCGGCGCTTTATGTTGTGGGATTTATGTTGTAAGCCGCCGTTTGCGCGGGAAAGACCGTCTTTGGTGCAGGAGCCGCTTTTGGAGAGTTTGGGTCAAAGCGGACGTGTGGCGGAAATGGAGAGAAGATATGACGGATTTTGAGAAACAGATTGCTTTTATTATGGAGTTGGATAAGATTAAGAAGATCGGCAGGCAGACATATCTGTCGGATGGAAGCCGCAAGGAAAACGATGCTGAGCATTCGTGGCATCTGGCACTGATGGCGTTCGTGTTTGCGGACTATGCGAATGAGCCGATCGACGTGTTAAAGACGATGAAGATGGTGCTTCTTCACGACGTGATCGAGATTGACGCGGGAGATACCTACGCGTATGACACCGAGGGGAATAAGACCAAGCGGGAGCGCGAAGTGAAGGCGGCGGAGCGTATTTTCGGGCTGCTCCCTGAAGGACAGGCGAAAGAGTACCGCAGCCTGTGGGATGAATTTGAAGCGATGGAGACGGCGGAAGCGAAGTTTGCAAATATGTTGGACAAGGTACAGCCGTTGCTGCTCAACGATGCATCCGGCGGAAGGTCGTGGGAAGAGCACGGCGTGAAGAAGTCACAGGTTATGGCACGCAATGCGAGAACGCATGAAGGCTCGGAAGAATTGTGGGCGTATGCGAAGTCTCTCATCGAGAAGAATGCCGCAAACGGTAAGCTGATTGACGAGTAAGAAGTGATTGCGGAGGTAATAGCAGATGCATTATAAAGAATTATACAGAGAAGCGAACGAGCAGGCGGCGGAGCGCTTTTCACTGGTGGCGGAGCGCGTTGCGGGCATTGCGAAGGAGGCAGAGACGATAGAACCGTATGCTTCGTATTTTAAGGAGACGGCGGCTTTTCTTGGGGAGCTTGCAGGGCTTTATGAGAGAGAGGCGCAGGGAACGCCTGGAACTGAGCATATTGAGGAGTGCGGGAAGATCAATCACGCGCTCTATGAGGACATTCTTCCGGAGGCATACGCGCACAGCTACGCAAATCCGGCGTATGCCGTATCCGTGCTCGGAGAGCAGTTCGGGGCGGCGTTTTCGCTGCTTACAGCGCATATACGTGCCGGCATCCGCGAGGTGTTCCGTGGGAATTTAACGAGACTGACAATTGTAATGGAATTGTTCGTGGAAATCTACAACAGCTTTGAAGCGTTATCCGGGCAGGCGGCTTCCGCCGATGCGCTGGCTGAGACAGAGAAGGAAATCCGCCAGACAATTTACTGGTATTTTCATGACTACAGTGAGCTTTTCAATGAAGCGGCGATAGAAAGACTTGTGAATCCGGCGGAGGATTTCGAGCGCGGAATCGTAATGGAATCCGACTTGACCGATTTGCGTTATCTCTACCGCTACGGCGCATATATCGGGGAGAATGAGAAAAAGATTGCGGCGTTTTTAAACGGTATGTCCCAGGAAGAGATTCAGGCGATGGCGGATACTTACACGGAGGGCTACCGCATCGGGTTTGAGGTGACAGGCAAGGATCTATCGAAGAAGCAGACAGCGCAGATCCGCTATCCGATCGGCTTCGAGCGTATGGTGCGCGCGGCTGTTTTAAATTTTGAAAATATGGGACTTAAGGTAACGATGCGTGCAACGGGTACGACGGTAAATAAGCAGTATGATTACGATCATAAGGAGGATGCGGCATATTATCTTGATAAGGCGTATGTGGAGCGTGAGCTTGAGTCGTGGAGAACCAGCTTTGAGGAACGCAAGTCACTGGCAGCCGGGCATGCAGGTCCGGCGGTGATCGAGGTGTTCGGCGAGGAGCCGTTTTCACCCGAAAGTAAGAAAGAAGCGCTTCATTACAGTGATAAGCAGCAGAAGTTGTGTGTCTACCAGAAGAGCCAGGAAGGACAGATCACAAATCAGTATATTAAGGGTGAGGAGCGCAGTTTTACGATTATCGCATATCCGCTGCCTGCGATCGGGGAGCGGTTCGCGGAGATTTTTGCCGAGACGGTGAAGATCAATACGCTTGATTACATGCTCTACCGGGATATGCAGCAGAAGATGATCGACGTCTTAGATCAGGCGGATAAGGTGCACATTACAGGAAAGGGAGCAAATAAGACGGATCTGTATGTCAATATCTGGAAGCTTAAGGATCCGGCGAAGGAGACAGCGTTCGAGAACTGCGTGGCGGACGTCAATATTCCGGTCGGCGAGGTATTTACCTCTCCGGTACTGGAAGGGACGACGGGCAAGCTGTTTGTGAGCCAGGTGTATTTAAATGAACTGAACTATGAGAATCTGGAGATTGATTTTAAGGACGGTATGATAGAGAATTACACCTGTACGAATTTTGCCGAGGAGGAGGAGAACCGGAAATATATCCGCGATAATGTGCTGATGCACCATGAGACGCTCCCGATGGGTGAATTCGCGATTGGAACGAACACGACGGCGTACCGGATGGCGCGGGACTATGATATTGCGGCAAAGCTGCCGATTCTGATTGCGGAGAAGACAGGACCTCATTTTGCGGTGGGGGATACCTGCTACAGCCATGAGGAGGACAATGTATCTTATAACCCTGACGGCAAGGCGATCGTGGCGAGGGAGAATGCCGTTTCCGCGCTGCGCCATACGGATATGGAGAAGGCGTATCTGAACTGTCATACGGATATTACGATTCCGTATGATGAACTCGATAAGATCACAGTTATCCGTGCGGACGGTACGACAGTGGATATTATCTCGGACGGCAGGTTTGTACTTGCGGGTACGGAGGCGTTAAACGAGCCGTTAGACCGGGCGTAGGCGGAGAAATGAAACGACGGTAATAGATGACGGCTTGGCTTTTTTGTAGAAGACAGATATAATAACAGAAAAATACTGGTGTATTGCATCATTATGCGAAATGTGGGCGATACGGTACACCGGATGCCGGCGCTATACCGCCGGAGAAAAGGAGAGAACAATGGCAAAAGTAGGTATTGTAATGGGCAGCGATTCTGATATGCCGGTGATGGCAAAGGCTGCAGATATTTTAGAGAAGCTTGGGATTGACTACGAGATGACGATTATCTCGGCGCACCGTGAGCCGGACGTGTTCTTTGAGTATGCGAAGAGCGCGGAGTCGAAGGGCTTTAAAGTCATTATCGCGGGTGCGGGCATGGCAGCGCATCTGCCGGGTATGTGTGCGGCGATTTTCCCGATGCCGGTCATCGGTATTCCGATGCACACAACTTCCCTCGGCGGGCGTGATTCCCTCTATTCCATCGTACAGATGCCGTCCGGGATTCCGGTTGCGACGGTAGCGATCAATGGCGGAGCAAATGCAGGATTACTTGCAGCGAAGATCCTTGCAACATCAGATGATGCAATTTTGCAAAAATTAAAGGAATATTCCAAAGAATTGAAGGAGCAGGTGCAGGCGAAGGACGCGAAGCTTCAGGAAGTGGGATATAAAAACTATTAGAAATTATCAGACAGTTTATGAGAAGCGGATGAAAAGCATATGAAAAGTGGCATGTGAAGTGCAGGAAGCGGCAGGAGCCGGTTGACAAAAAGGTCTATTTGATATAGACTACTCTGTAGGGTGGTCTATACTAAATAGACCTTTTGCATTTATGTGTGGTGTAATTGTAATGTAACTGAGATTCTCCTGGTGAATGAAATGCAGTACGGAGAAGACGAAGGAAAGGAGCGGGTCGCATGAAGGAGTATCGTCTGGCGGAAGCGGAGGCGCGCTTTGCGGATTTGATATGGGCAAATGAGCCGATTGGTTCTACGGAACTGGTAAAGCTGTGCGAGAAGGAGTTGGGCTGGAAGAAATCAACAACGTATACAGTGTTAAAGAAGTTGTGTGTCAGAGGAATTTTCTGCAACGAGAATGCAACAGTGACCGCGATGCTTTCCAGAGAAGAGTTTTATGGCGGCAGGAGCAGGCAGTTTGTCGAGGAGGAGTTCGGCGGTTCGCTGCCAAAGTTTCTCACGGCTTTTATTGGAAAAGAGAAGCTTACGGATGCGCAGGTGGAGGAGATGAAGGCATTGATCGAGAGCTATCGCGAGGAGTGAGGCGAAGGATTGACGCAGGGTGTGTTTGTACAATGTGCTGGCGTGAGGTTTCATTTATGAAAAAGTTTCGGGAAGGGGGAACGGTTATATGCAAGATGTGTTTTTACGTGTTTTAAATATGGGAATCACGGCCGGCTACTGTGTATTGGTGCTGCTTTTCGTGCGGCTGTTTCTTAAGAAGCTGCCGAAGATCTATTCCTATGTGCTGTGGAGTGTCGTATATTTCCGTCTGGTGTGTCCGGTTTCCATAAAGAGCGTCTTCAGCCTGCTTAAGATCAGCCCGCAGACAGTTCCGCCTGATATCGGAATGCAGATCAACCCGCGTACTGTTACTGTTTGGCTACAGTGTGTGGTCTGTGCTGAGGCTGAAAGGGCAGCTTAAGGATGCGCGTTTTCTCGGAGAGAATCTCTATGAGTCAGAGAAGCTTCACACGTCGTTTGTGCTGGGCCTCTTTGCGCCCCGTATATATCTCCCGGCAGAACTGGGGGAGAAGGAGCGGGTCTATGTGCTTGCGCATGAGAGAACGCATATCAGAAGGCGTGATTATCTCATCAAGGAAGCAGCATTTTTTGTGACCTGTATTTACTGGTTTCATCCGTTGGTCTGGCTGGCGTTTTATCTGATGTGCAGGGATATGGAGATGTCCTGCGATGAGAGTGTGATTCGCAGTATGGGTAAGGAAAGCAAAAAGGAGTATTCGGCGGCGCTGCTCTCCCTTGCCTGTGGCAGACAGATCGTAAACGGAAGCCCGCTCGCATTTGGCGAGGGAGGCATTAAAGGACGGATTACGAATGTACTTCGATATAAACGCCCTGCATTCTGGGGCGGTGTTGTCATTGCCGTTGTCCTCGCGGCGGTTCTTCTGGGACTTGCTTTAAATCCAAAGGAGCAGTATATGCAGGATGAAAGCTACAAGAACGAAGAACAGCCGGTTGCACTTAGGGATTTTCTTATGGGGCAGGCGGAGATGCCGCTTGGAAACAAAACGGTAACGGTGGAACTGTGGATGACAAAGGGAGAGTACTTTGACATTGAGCACGCCGTGCCGGGCGGCGGAATTTATGAGGAAAATTATCAGGGAAGCTATGAACTTCGCACGGTAGATTCATGGGGAAAGGTGCTTGATACCAGAAAGCTTGGAGCAGATCTCAGTTTTTGGGGAGAGGAGACGTCCTGCAATTTTCCGGGAAAGCTTGATTTAGCGTGGACGGATTATAATGTGGACGGCTGCCCGGATTTTACCATCGGCATGGCGGGCTCTTCATCGACGAACTTCTACCGGCTCTATACAGTGCGTGAGGACGGAACGCTTGCGATGCTATGTGACTCGGAGATTCCGGGGCAGGCAGGGGCAGAGCTTTCCGTCGTGTTCGAGCATGATACGTCATCGGAAGGACTGCCGCTTCTCGGCTATTTCTGGAATAACGAGCTTGGGGTTGGTGAACACTGGTTTTACTATTATAATCAGGAGACAGGGCTCTACGAGGAGGGCGACAAGGTCATACCAAAGGTGGAAGATGACGGTGAGACGGCATTTTCGGAAGATAACGGTAAATCAGATGAGGATGCGCGTCTGCTTACGGAGGAGGAAGCGGCGCGCCAAACGATTGCGGAAGCGGCTGCGACAGAGCAGGCGAACGGAAAAACGGCTGTGTCGCAGAGTGCAGGCAGCGACGGGGCGGCGGCACATCGGGAAGGCTTTATAGAGCCTGTGCTTCATCTGCATGTATCGGATTATCTTGCGGATTCTGAATATATTGATACGTCGCTGCTTCCGGAGGAGGAGCACAGGGCGCTCGCTGTTCTGGCATTGCAGGAGCTATACGATCTGACCGGAACGCAGGTGGAGGAGTGTTATTACTATTACAATGTGCAGGGGAATTTTCTGTTTGCGATGAGCGAGGCGGACATGGATCATGACAGAACCTTTTATTGCAGAGGCTTTGATGAGGAGAAATTTGCCGGGGCATTCGTGATTCCGCAGATGCATTTCTCAAATGCGAGACGTACATGGTTTTCCCCGGTTTATCAGTATGATCTGCCGGAGAATTTTGCAGATATGCAGGATGTGGAGAAGGCAGTCTGGTTCTTAGAGCACAGCGCGGTCTTTCAAGGGGGTACGGTTGCGGATTATTGGCAGCCTTATAGAGACGACATACCGCAATTATGGCGTATCGCCATGGAGGACGGGACGGCTTATGAAGTTCTGCTGGATAACAAGATCGACGCGGTGACGGATATTATCGGACCTTATCCGACCAGTGATTTTGAGCATTAAGGGAAAGTGAAAGACCGAGTGAAACAAACATCGGGGACAAAAACCGGGGAACCGGAAATTTAAAATGAGGGAAAAGAGAATGAAGAAGAAAAAGTTTATATTGGGAATGACCGTATTGTGCTTGAGCATGGCAGCAGGATGCCAGATGGCGCAGCCGGACGGCGCGGATGCGCAGATTAGCGCGGAGAACGCACAGGGGGCAGAAAACGGCGCGGATGTGCAGACGGACGCGGCGCAGGAAACGGAAATGGGACAGGAAACAGGCGCGGACAGCACGGGTGTGGGCAGCGCGGCGCAATCCGCAGAACAGAACGGATTGCTTCAGGCTGCAGATAAAATCGTAGATCAGACCTTTGATGTGGAACTGAACAGTCTCGGAAATGTGACATTTGCGTCCTATACGACGCGGACGGACGCACAGCCGAACGGCGACGCAGTGTTTGCGATTCTTCGCGGTGACGAAGTCGTGCAGATGTTAGAAGGAATGGAGAAAGATAACGTGCGAACGGACCGTTGCCTGGATTCGGTAGCGGCAGTATCGTTCCCGGATTATAACGGTGACGGAATCAAGGATATCATTACAATCTGCAATTATGAGCCGCTCGACGGGGATGAGGAGAAAGCGTCGGAGGTCCGCATCTATACCGGGGCGTCGGACGGTCATTTTACACTGGAGCGTGAGCTTTCGGCGGAGACGGATTCCGCGCTTGCCGAGAAAACGATAAAGAGCGTGTTAGGCTTTCTGGGAGCGCCGGGCAGCAGGACGGATGCATCGGACAGAGGCATGGCGGATGGATGGCAGGAGGCGTATATTGACTGCATAAGCCAGAAGAGCGTCGATGATCCGGCCGAGGGATATCATTTGATTTATCTGAATGATGACGAGATTCCGGAATTGGTGGTAATCGGAAACTGTGAGGCTGCGGGCTGCCGGATCGTCAGTTTTTGTGACGGGAAGATATATCAGAATCAGCTCAATCGTCTTTATTTCAGCTACATTGAGGGAGAAAATCTGCTCTGTAATTCCGAGGGGAATATGGACTGCTACTACGATCTGGTCTACAGCCTGGGTAAGCAGGGGTTAGAGCCGGTTGCCGAAGGCTATTACGGAGCGGAGGACAATTCCAACGTGCAGTTTGATGCGTCAGGAGAGCCTATTTACTACTATGAGTGGAACGGTACGCGCATGACGAAGGAGAAGTACGCGAAGGCGTTAAACAGTGTTTACGATATGAGTAAGGCGAAGGATGGCTACGAATATGGGAAAACTTATTCGGCGGAGCAGATGATACAGATTCTCGAGGGGATGTAAGAACCGGAAGAGGGAAAAGGGCAGGAACGGAAAGGAAAATGCAGGGAGAAACAAAAATGAGGGAGCAGGAAGAGTTACCCTGTGGGAACAGAAGAAGGGGTGTGGGAGAATGAGAAAAAGAAATGTGAAAATTGCGGCAATGGGAATGATTTTCTGCCTGACATTTGGTGCGTGCGGCATCGGAACTTCTGGGGAAGCGGGCGAGCGGCAGCAGGAGAATGCAGAAGAAGCGCCGAGCATAGAAAGACTGACAGAAACCGAAGATGCCACAGCGGAAAGAAAAGGCGCGGCATCAGACGGTGTGGCGGAAAACAAAGGGGAAGCACAGATGGCGGGCAGTGCAGACCAAAACGGGGGTGGTAAAACCGACGGTACAGAGCGAAGTCTTACAGAGGAGGAACTCCAACAGTTTTCGGATTATGTAAATCAAAATGAAAATTACGGATTTCTGCTGTCTGTATATGACACGCCGGCGGACATCGTATTGGATGAGCTTTTCTACAGCGGTGCAGGTATGGACACGGAACGTGTGGATGACGAGGAGATCGCGGCGTATTTAAAGGAGACGGGGGATGAGGAATTATATACGGGCCTTACGCGTCTTACGGGTCTGCAGATCGATACCTTCCTGCAGGAAAAGACGGGGATTTCTTACAGTCAGATGAAACACCCCCTGACATGGATCTATCTGCCCGAATATGATGCCTATTACTGGGAGCACGGCGATACGAATTATCAGTCGTTTCGCTGTATTGCAGGCAGTACAGAAGATGGGGAGAATTTTACGCTTGAGGTTGTGCCGGAAGCCGGATACGAGGGTGAGGATCAGAGCGGCTATCACATTATACCATATGAGACAACGGTGAAGAAAAGCGCAACGGGCTATCAGTTTGTCTCAAATCGTATGCGGATCACGGACGGACAGATTAAAGACCAGACTTTTGATGTGGAGATGGAGCCGTTTGGAAAGGTAACGTTTGCTGCTTACGAGCCGGATACGGAGCGGAATCCTTATTGTGATGTGACGTTTTCCGTGATAAAGGACGGTTCGTGTGCCACGACACTGCCGGGTATGAACGGTGAGTGGAATATGCTGGCGGCAGCGGAGAGCTTTGGCTCGGTGGAGGCAGTATCTTTCACGGATTATAACGGGGACAGTTATACGGATGTGATTGCAATTATCAATTATTCGTATGTGCAGGGCCCCGACGCGGGTACGGGCTACACACAGGCACGGATTTATACCGGGCATGAAGAGGGATATTTTACGCTGGAGTGCGAACCGTCAGTGGCGGCGGGCGAAGCGCTTGGCGGTGAGATGACAGTCGCGGATATTCTTGCGTTCGTGAAAGCGCATGGAGCGGAGTATGGAATATAAGTGAAACGGCAAGCGTTGTAAGTTACATTACGACATAAAAACAAATCGTAATAGAACAAAGATCAGGGAGTTGTGAAAGTATATTTTCATAACTCCTTCATTTTTATTAAACTATAGTATTTGAATGCATGACAAAAAAGAGGAATATACTTGAATAATATATAAGAAAAGGAAGTGGATGTCGTTGTCGAACTGCCAAGAGAGAAGTTCCTTTGCGAGGTAAAATACCGGAATCATCCGCATGTGCCAAACAGCGACGCGATTGTGGAACTGTGCAGGGAGAAGAAAAATGGTGTGACAGGCGCCTTTCTGCTCACAAAGTAGTTGAACGATATCGGTCTTACCGCGCACGGCACCGAGGTGCCGATTATGCGGATCCCGTCGCTTTTGTTTCTCTATCTGCTTGGGAAAGCGGAAGCGGACGGAATGAGCGGCAAGCTATAAATAATTTATTAGAAAAACGAAAGACTGAAAAACAATATATAAGATAAACTAATAAAACGGATTATAATATATAATTGGAAAATATATGGATTTAAAGCTATACTATACATGGATGGTCAGCAGGAAGCGCCATCCATACCGGCATGGCGTAAACTGTATGCCGGGAGGTACAGAGCACAGAAGGAAATACGGCGCAGCTCACGGTGCGTGACAGCATTTTCCTTCGGAAAACAGGGAGGAAAATCCTGCACGGCTTGCTGGGCATTGCTCCATGCAAAGGGCAGAACCTCAACAAGTTGAGGAGCATTTTCCTTCGGAAAACAGGGAGGAAAATCCTCTGCTCCTGCAAAGGCAGTCGCATTTTCCTTCGGAAAACAGGGAGGATCATATGGATTACAAGAATTCCGGCGTTGATATCGAGGCAGGATACAAGTCAGTAGAGTTGATGAAGAAGTATGTACAGGGAACCATGCGTCCGGAGGTGTTAGGCGGGCTTGGAGGATTTTCCGGTGCATTTTCCATGGAGCGTTTTAAGGATATGGAGAAGCCTACGCTCGTATCGGGAACGGACGGCTGCGGAACGAAGGTGAAGCTGGCGTTTCTTCTTGACAAGCACGATACGATCGGTATCGACTGCGTGGCAATGTGCGTCAATGATATCGCATGCGCCGGTGGTGAACCATTATTTTTCTTAGATTATATTGCATGCGGAAAGAATTATCCTGAAAAAATCGCGACAATCGTAAGTGGTGTTGCTGAGGGCTGTAAGCAGGCAGGCTGCGCGCTGATCGGCGGGGAGACCGCGGAGCATCCGGGACTGATGCCGGAGGACGAGTACGATCTTGCGGGCTTTTCCGTAGGAATTGTGGATGAGAAGGATATTATCACAGGTAAGGATCTGGCGGCAGGGGATGTGCTGATCGGTATGGCGTCTTCCGGCGTACATTCGAACGGTTTTTCTCTGGTGCGCAAGATTTTCCGTATGGACGCAGAGACATTGAATACTTATTTTGACGAGCTTGACACGACGCTCGGCGAGGCGCTGCTCGCACCGACGAGAATCTATGTGAAGGCGCTGCGCTCCATCAGGGAGGCGGGCGTTACGGTGAAGGCGTGCAGCCATATTACAGGCGGCGGCTTTTATGAGAATGTTCCGCGTATGCTCCCGGAGGGCAAGCATGCCGTGATTAAAAAGGACAGCTACGAGGTTCCTGCAATCTTTAAGATGATGGCAAGAGAGGGCAACGTGGCGGAGCAGATGATGTACAATACCTACAATATGGGTATCGGAATGGTACTCGCTGTGAATCCGGCAGCTGTGGATAAGACAATGGCGGCAATCAAAGAAGCGGGAGATACCCCGTATATCATCGGTGAGATAGGGGACGGCGAAAAAGGAGTAACCTTATGTTAAAGCTGGCAGTTTTGGTGTCTGGAGGCGGAACGAACCTTCAGGCAATTCTGGATGCAATCGATACGGGAAAGATTACGAATGCGCGGGTGGAGGTTGTTATCAGCAACAACCCGGGGGCATATGCCTTGGAGCGCGCCGCAAGGTGCGGCGTGGAGGGAATCTGTATTTCCCCGAAGGAGTATGAGAACCGCGCGGCGTTCAATGCGGCATTTCTGGACAAGCTGAATTCCTATGAGGTCGACCTTGTCGTGATGGCAGGTTTCCTTGTGGTGCTTCCGCCGGAGATGATTGCGCAGTACCGCAATCGCATCATCAATATTCATCCGTCGCTGATTCCGTCTTTCTGCGGAACAGGCTTTTACGGACTCAAGGTGCATGAGGGCGCGCTTGCCCGCGGTGTGAAGGTCACGGGGGCGACCGTGCATTTCGTGGATGAAGGAACGGATACCGGGCCGATCATATTACAGAAAGCGGTCGAGGTGTGCGAGGGAGATACGCCGGAGGTTTTGCAGCGCCGCGTCATGGAACAGGCGGAGTGGAAGATTCTGCCGAAGGCGATCGATCTGATTGCAAATGATAAAGTGTCCGTTGCAGACGGACATGTAACAATAAAAGAATAAAAGAAAGCAATGTCATTGTTTGAAACACCAAGAAGAAGGAGAAACAAGATGAAGGTATTAGTAGTAGGCAGCGGCGGACGCGAGCATGCAATCGTGACAAGCGTGGCGAAAAGCCCGCGGGTGGATAAGATATACTGTGCGCCGGGCAATGCGGGAATTGCAGCTCTGGCAGAGTGCGTTCCGATCGGCGCTATGGAGTTCGATAAACTGGTGGCATTTGCGAAGGAAAATGCAGTCGATTTTACCATTATCGGCATGGACGATCCGCTGGTCGGCGGAATCGTAGATGCGTTTGAGGCAGAGGGCTTAAAGGTGTTTGGACCGAGGAAAAATGCGGCGATTCTTGAAGGCTCCAAGGCATTTTCCAAGGATCTTATGAGGAAATACAAGATTCCGACGGCGGCTTATGAGAATTTCAACTCCGCAGAGGAAGCGTTGAAATATCTGGAGACTGCGAAGATGCCAATCGTCTTAAAGGCGGACGGGCTGGCGCTCGGCAAGGGCGTTTTGATCTGCAATACCTTAGAGGAGGCGAAGGCAGGCGTCAAGGAGATCATGGAGGATAAGAAGTTCGGCACTGCCGGAAACACGATGGTCGTAGAGGAATTTATGACAGGTCGTGAGGTATCTGTGCTTTCTTTCGTGGACGGCAAGACGATTAAGATTATGTCCTCCGCGCAGGATCACAAGCGCGCGAAAGACGGCGATCAGGGCTTGAATACCGGAGGTATGGGAAATTTCTCTCCGAGCCCGTTCTATACGAAGGAAGTGGACGAGTTCTGCCGGAAATATATTTACCAGCCGACAGTAGATGCGATGGCGGCAGAAGGAAGACCGTTTACCGGAGTCATTTTCTTTGGCCTGATGCTGACGGAGGACGGACCGAAGGTGCTCGAGTACAATGCGCGTTTCGGAGACCCCGAGGCACAGGTCGTGCTGCCGCGCATGAAGAATGACATCCTCGACGTGATGGAGGCGTGCGTGGACGGGAAGCTGGACACAATCGACCTGCAGTTCGAGGATAACGCGGCGGTCTGCGTCGTGCTCGCATCGGACGGATACCCGGTCGCTTATGAGAAGGGCTTCCCGATCAGCGGATTCGAGAAGTTCGACGGAAAGGACGATTATTTCTGCTTTCATGCGGGAACGAAGTTCGACGAGAACGGAACGATCGTCACGAACGGAGGACGCGTACTCGGCATCACCGCTACGGGAAAAGATTTGAAGGAAGCCAGAGCAAAGGCATACGAGGCGACTGAGTGGGTGGATTTTGAGAATAAGTATATGCGTCATGACATCGGCAAGTCAATAGACGAAGTCAATTGACTTTGCAATCTGATGAAGTGAAATAAGAACGGAGATGCAGGGGAGCGGCATAATCAGAAATGATTTTATTTTTGGGTATTGAAAAATTTTTATGTATTGCATATAATATACATATCAAGACAGCCGGGCGGTAGTCGCGACCTACCCGCTCCGGCAAAAACAATTAATTAGTAACGAAAAATAGCCGTCAGTTCTTGCGAGGAGCCGGACGGTTATTTTTTATGCTCATTATTTCTAACAAGCGTAATGATTGCACATACCATAAGCACGAATGTAAATAAGTCAGAATATGTAACCATGATGCCATCCTCCTATATCAAGACTCGGAGTGTAGGCGCAACCGTCCACCGGCTGCCTTGGTAAGTATATTATATTGTCAAATGTGATAAAATCGCAGTATAAAAAATGCAACATTCCTTATAAGAATCAAAAGAAAGCATCCACATGCCTTTAAAATGGCGGGTTTGGGATGCTTTTTCTTTGTCGTGATACTATTTTGATACTATTTCGTTGAGCTTCTCGGCAACAATTTTCTTCTTTTCGGGGTATAAGTGAGCATAAATGTTCTGCACAGTTGCCAACGTGTCACCGATACGATCAGCGATTGCCATCATATCACAGCCCATGTCGACCAATAACGAAACATGGGAGTGCCGGAGATCATGGAGCCGGATGCGCCGGAGGTTGTTTTCTTGACAGACCGTGTCCTTGTACCTCGAAATGGAGTCATAGCTTAAGAAAAAGAGCCGGTTCGCATCTGTCAGATCATAGATATGCCTGGTGTACTCCTTGAGGTCCTGCATGACTGTTTCTGGCATAGCGACGGTGCGATAGCTGTTGATTGTCTTCGGCGGTGTGTCCTCGTCGTCACAACGCGGCAGCGTCTTGTCTATTTGCAATGTATTTTCGTTAAAATCCACATCCGACAGGGTGAGTGCCCGCAGTTCTCCGATTCGACAGCCGGAGTAAAAAAGCAGCTCATACACGATAGCAAATTCAATGTCCGGCACGTGGGAGATAAAGGCGCGGTACTCGTCCAGTGTCCAAAAATCTATGCTCTCCGGTTCACGTTTCTGCGTTCCAATCGGCTCGACACATGGATTACTCGACAGACCGAAGAATTTCATACCATAATTGAAGATATCCGATAGCTGCGCGTTTATTTTGCCGATTGTGCTTGGCTTTTTGGAACTGTCAAGCAGCCGGTTCTGCCATCTTGCGACGTCACTTGGGGAAATGTCCATGATAAGCATATCGTCGAAATATGGGGCTATATGCGCGTTGATACAGTAGCGCTTATTGCGTAGGGTGTTTTCCTTCTTGATGCGTTTTTGCTTATATTCCATGTAGGATTCGCGTAATGCCTTGAAGGTGATGTCTGATGATCCAGATGCGCGTAGTTTGAATTCCCGCTCATACTGCAGAGCGTCAGCTTTTCGGCGGAATCCACGCTTCATTTTGGTCTTGTTCTGGCCGTAGGAATCTTTATAATAGAATTTGCAATACCAGCTCTTACGCTGCTCGTCATAGTATGCAGGCATAAAAAATCAGTCCTTTCTTGAAAAAATGGGTGCATTTAACAAAGGACTGCGTTATAATAACCTTGTCTGGTGGATATTGTGCAGTTCCTTGCATGGTATCTATGAAAGCCGTTCCGGGTGATGCTGGGGCGGTTTTTCACTTTGGGTATTGAAAAAATCTTATGTATTGCATATAATATACTTAACAAGAGAGCCGAAAGCTAGAGTACACCTAGCCGCCGGAAATAAGGTTATAAAAAATAGCGCTTAGTTTACCAGACGGAGGCGCTATTTTTTGTGTCTAAAATTAACAACAAGAGTTATTACGGCACAAAGCATAATTACGAAAGTGAATAAATCACTGTATGTAACCATTGGCACCAGCTCCTTTCAAGTACTCGGCAGCTGACATATCGCCCCTTCGGCTCCCTTGGTAAGTATATTATGTTGTCAATGTGCTACGGTGTAATAAATCGTTACCCCTTAAATTTGATTTATTTTGGGTATTGAAAAAATCTTATGTATTGCATATAATATACTTAACAAGGCAGTCGGTGGGTGAGTGCAGGTCACCCGTTCCGGCGAATCATATCTAGTTATTTAAGAAGTAGCCGTTTTCATCGCCAAATGAACAGGACGGCTACTTTTTATGTTTTCTAGTGTCTATGTAGGTCAGTATCGCCACCAGCATGATGACGAAAGTAAACAAGTCGTTCCATGAAACCATAAGCATCATCCTTTCCGTAAGGCTCGGAACGAATGAGAGCACGTCCCCCGACTACCCGGGTAAGTATATTATATTGTCAATGTGCTATAGACGATTTTGCTAACGTCGGCAAAATCGTCTATTTCCGGTTGCACCGGTTCAATTTGTGATACGGTTATTCCGTACCGCAAAAGAACAATTTGCCCATTGTCTGGAAAATCACGACGGTTGCCTTTTTCCCCAAATTGGAAGAAACCCCGGAACTTTTGGTACGGGTTGGGATTCCTAAGTTTTTGGAATTGCAATAAATCAAATTGAGTTGTCGTTGTTCGACTATCTACTCATTTTTGAGTAAAACTAACCTAAATCAATTTGATTTTGGCTGAATTTTATGAAAACCCTAAATCAAATTGAGTTGTCGTCGTCAGGTTCAGACTTTGAAAGAATTGAACTTTCAGTTGCATCCGTAATGAATAGGAATTTTTCTATATCATCGTTATTTCCAATATGAACAGTTTTATATTCTCGTAATTTATCATTTATCCATAATTTATACAATTTTTCATCAATAGTTCCGTCACGATACAGAGGAAGCGTTTTGCTCCAATCGCCTAAAAAACATTGCATTACGCTATCTGTTATTTTAATAGATAATGGCGTAACATGAAATTTTAATGCATATTCTGATTTGACAAATAATTTTATCACATCAGAATAAGTGTTTATTTCATCAGAAGTGTTCATTTTTTCCGATAATCCACAAAGCCAATCAATAGATATATGACATTTTTCGGCTATTCCCTTAATGATCTCTAAGGAAGGACTTTTTGAACCGTTTTCATAAGCTGAGAGGGTTGCAGCAGTGCAGCCAACAAATGTAGAAAATTCCTTCTGAGTCATTTTCATTGATGTTCTTAATTCTTTTATTCTAATTGCTAATACAGAAAAGTCTCCCATATAATTATCTTCCTTTCAAAGTATAACTATATGATAAAACATAGTTTAGATTATTTCAATTTAAAAGTCAATAAATTCTAAAAATATATTTTAAATAAAACTATATTGACTAAAATATAAAGTTTGGATATAATACAAAAAGAAAGGAGATAAAACAAATGAGAATTGATCGAATCAAATTAGTATCAGAGCTTACGCGGCGGGATATGACGCAGGCGAAGCTTGCGGAACTCTCGGGAGTGAGCCGGGCAACAA
>JAETOE010000025.1 GCA_021771815.1 Roseburia hominis | reverse complement strand
ATCTACGGTCATCCCGATGAGAGTCTGCAGCAAGTGCCGATACCGCACGATCGGAGAGATGTTATTGCCGAAATCAAAGTGCGGTTTGCCCCTCCCACAATGTGCCGTCTAACACCTTCATCCTCTCATAAAATTCTTCCGAATTATGGAATGGAACACGTTCATCCTCTGTTCCGTGCACAATATAAAGCGGTGTATCAATCTGCTCTGCAAAACAAAGTGCAGAACGCTCCTCATAGGCTTCCTTATTATAAGCAGGATTACCGATCAACATCCCAAGAAGAAGCGCCATATCCGGTCGCATCTCCTGTTCTTCTTTAAAATACTGAAGCATATCTGTCGGACCCGCACCTACGACTGCTGCATCAATTCGACTATCCTGTTTTAGTACTATATATGTTTCCATCGCTCCACGTGACCAACCAAACATATAAATCTTCCCGTTACTAAATCTCATAATTTCTGCAAAATCAACGACACGTATTACATCGTTCACGTCTGCACCTCCGAATTCATCTACACCGGTACTGTTCGCACTACCACGATATTCTGTACCCAGCGATATAAATCCATATCTGGCATAATAGCAAAACTCTTCTGGTGAAGACATCGAAAAATCTGTATTACCTCCGCGGTTAAAAATAAGTACCGGATATTCTTTCTCCATATAATCATTTGGAAGCGAAATATAGCCCTCTACTATTTCTCCGTCACTCTCATAAAAAAATCTGTAGTTTTTTATCTGGTCGCTCGGCAACAATTCTGTTTTGTTCTCTGGATTATCCGCATATTGAAGATATTTCTGCCTTAGATTATTGCAATCCTGCTCCATCTTTTTAAGATATGTCTCATTAATACTAATTTCCTCAAGTGTAATTCCATTCTCCCACTCCTCGAAAATTTGATTCAAATCCAAAGATTGTTCGAATACATATGTATTACACATCAATAGGCAACCCAGGAAAAAAACAAAAACACATTGCCATCTCTTTTTATACATACATCTTCCCCCAAACGATTGTTCTTAATTAATCACGTTGTCACTTCTACTCTAATTATAAAATTTTTTAATAGTTATGTTTACCGCAGGAAACAGACCACCCCCATCCTCCACCAAGCCCACAACATGCATACATTGAAATTTCCTGCTCTATCCCATGTACACTACATGTATTTATCCCCCCTGTATTCTCAATTTTCTTCTCATCATTCTCCATATCCCAAATCAAATCGCTAATTGTCTTCATAAGGTCTCCAATACAATTTTATTATATTATTATACTTCTTCGCATAGAAAAGACCATATCAAAACCGGAAAAGCAATTTTTCCAGTTTTGACATGGTCTTTCTTCTCCATCTCTGCTACAATACATTCGAAAATCTTATGGAGGTATAATTAACTTATGAAAAAAATTTTTAAAGTACTAAAGAATTTAACCCTTACACTCTGCCTTGTCTGCGCCTTACTGACGAACTTAAATTTTAGACTGCCGGGCAATAGCGGCATTGCTCCGCTTAGCGACGAGTTCTATCTTTCAGATGTGAGACTTTAATTCAATAGTTTCCTCAAACTTATTTTCATAATACTTTCTTATTTTCGTAGCATGGATATAATCATCCCGCGCGGCAGCAATATAATATGCCTGCCGCGTATATGCTTTTACACGTACAATATCTGACATATCCCGTTCGCCATTCTCAATCTGGTGCATCATGTTCCATGTAATCTGGCTGAGCGCTGTTGAAAGTATCTGCCCGTAATCCATTTCCTTTGAGAGCCGTATCACCTTTTCCAACAGCTCATTCGACTCTTCATATCGATCCATCTCACCAAATATAAGCGCCATATTCCGCATCACCTTAATTTCCAGAATTACGCTGTCACGTTCTGTCATATATCCCAAATGCAAAGACTTAAGCAATGCGCGGTATATTCTTATTCCGTCTTCATACCGCTTTTTCACGCGATACGCTCCTGCAAGATTCATCAGTGTCAGCACTTCCTGCTCTGTATATGGATATTCCTTATCCAGATACTGTTCATACTCCGGAATCGTCATCCGAATCGCCTCTTCCAACCGGAAAATCATCTGGTCCGCATCAATATGCTTATTATCATAACATACAAATGCTTCTGCCTTTGCAATATACTGCTCATTTAAGACACCATCCCCAATCTTTCGCTTTAATCTCTGTAAGCATATCTCAGCCTTTTCATAATCATATTTGCTAACCGCATCCTCGAAATCGGCTTTTTCCTCCAGAAGTTCCATATGCTTCCCGGTACAGATTGCATAGTTCTTCTCCGGTATTCTCTCCATCCGCTCCATAAGGCGGCGATACGTCTCTCTTTTTACTTTATGCTTTCCGTTTTCTATCCTCGATAGCGTCTCCACCGAGCATATATTTTCGCAAAGTGTCTCCTGCGTCATACCGACCGCCTGTCTTGTCAATCGAATAACATCGCCTGCTCTGTAATTTGCCATGATAATTTCTCCTTGCAATGCGCCGTAATCTCTTCCATCAATTCCTTCTCTCCCATAATCTCCGCCACATAGTATGCCATAGCACACTCTTCTCGGCAGCATCGCTCCTGTTCCTCCCAGTTTGCACTTCCACAATAGAGCCGTTCGATTGCCCGCGCCTTTATATAATGAAGCTTCGCTACATGACGGATCCCTCTCCCTTTTGCAATCAGCGCGACAGCCTGGTCTACATAACTGATAACCTTATCATCCTCACCATTTTGCTCCATCAATTCAATCAGTGTCAAAAGAATTTCTATTCCGAGTGTCTCCTTCATTCTTCCTGAATAATACGTTTCCACATATCCAACCAGGCGAAGCAGCCGATCCTCGACTTTCTCAACCGCAGAGAAATAATTGTGGCGCGCAAGAACCAGAATCAGCCTGATTTCCAAAGGATTATATAACTGCCCTGCCATCCCTGAATCTATATTCGATATGGTATATGCCAGCGCATCCGATGCAAGACGGATGATTTTCTCCCTGCTGACTCCCTGCGCCTCTACCAACTGCACTCTCCATGCCAGACATCTTTGCCAGTGCAAAGACTGCTCCTCCGTCAGTATATTCTCGTATTGACAGACTCCCTCGAGCACTTCATCGTACCTTTTCTCCTTTAAGGCCGCATGGATGCTCTCTCTCTTCTGCCACATAGCATAATCCTCATCGTTTAGCAGCAATTCAAACTGTGTGACCTCTTTTCCCACACGACCGAGCAGCGCCTCCGCCATGAGCGAATCTATTTCCCGCGAACCCGCCTCTACGCGTGATAAAGTCGTCGTCGAGCATATCCCGCCCGACAACGCCTCCAAAGAAAATCCATATTTCTCCCTATAATATGACAATACGACTCCAAGTGTATTCTGCTCCACAATACATCCCTCTCTATCCTTACAACCAAGCCTTCTCCCTGTCTTCTATTTTACCACATTCTCCCTAAACTTGTATTATTTCTTACAAATGCAGAAGACGCCGTCCGGTT
Organism: Roseburia hominis; assembly: GCA_021771815.1. Lineage (GTDB taxonomy): Bacteria > Bacillota > Clostridia > Lachnospirales > Lachnospiraceae > Roseburia > Roseburia hominis_A. The sequence continues at coordinate 49,302 of JAETOE010000025.1, read as the reverse complement.
ACCCGGCGGCGTCTTCTACGTCTTCGCTTCTTCTATTTCTCTCGCTTCCGAAAATTAAATTTACTTTTGATTTGCTGGTTCCATGCTGACAGAACGCCCTTTGATGCGTGCGTTCTTCATGCCCTCGAGCACCTCTCTTCCGTACTCTCTCGGAACCTCCACAAACGTATACTTATCATACATATCAATCGCGCCGACCAGTTTGCCCGGCATACCGGACTCTCCGGCAATGGCACCTAAAATGTCGCCCGGCTTGACGCGGTCTTTCTTACCGATATTGATGAAGAGACGTACCATTCCCTCCTCCGCACCGGTGTTGTCAAAGTCGTATTCACCGTCGTCATCGCTGTCCAGATTGACCTGTCCAAGCGCTTGCTTCAAAAATGCCGCGGCAATATCCATCGCGGTGTAATCTGAAGCGTTGACCTGACACTCGATGATGTCGATCATATCCTTAAGATTCTCCTCGTCGATAATCCTTCCGATCTCGTCCATGACCTTCTCTGCCTTGATCTGTGCCACATCGTCGGTGGACGGAATCGGCATTGCTACGATCTTGGTCTTACAGTAGCGCATAATGTCCTTAAGCTTATAGACTTCCTTGCCCTTCACAAAGGTAAAGGCTCGTCCTGTCCTTCCGGCGCGCCCCGTTCTTCCGATACGGTGTACATAGTACTCGTCGTCCTGCGGAATATCGTAATTGAACACCGCCTCAACGTCGTCGACGTCGATTCCGCGCGCCGCAACGTCGGTAGCAATCAGAATTTCGGTCTTTCCGGTACGGAAGCCCTTCATCACACGGTCACGCTGCGTCTGCTTCATATCGCCGTGCAGCCCTTCCGCAAAATAGCCCCGTCCCTTCAAATCCTCGGCAAGCTCATCCACCATGCGCTTTGTATTACAGAACACAAGCGAGAGCTTCGGGTTATAGTAATCCAGGAGCCTTGTCAGAACCTCAACCTTATCGCTGCGCTTCACATCATAGTAGTACTGCTCGATGCTCGGTACAGTCAGTTCCTTCTTGACCACCTTGATCGTGACCGCATCATGCTGATACTTCTTGGTAATCTCTAAGATAGGCTTTGGCATCGTCGCCGAAAATAGCACGGTCTGACGTCCCTCGGCCGGAATATATTCTAAGATTGTCTCGATATCATCGCGGAATCCCATATTGAGCATCTCGTCCGCTTCATCGAGCACAACGGTGTGAACCGCTTCACAGCGGATCGTCTTCCTGCGAAGATGATCCATCACACGCCCCGGCGTTCCCACGATGATCTGTGCGCCGCCTTTGAGCGCCTTGATCTGTCTGCCGATTTCCTGTCCGCCGTACACCGGAAGCACCTTGACGCCGTGCAGGTACTTCGCCAGCTTGCGGATCTCGTCCGCCACCTGAATGGCAAGTTCTCTCGTCGGAGAGAGAATAATGACCTGCGTCTTTTTACTTCCCGGATCGACCTTATGCAGCACCGGAATACCAAAGGACGCCGTCTTTCCCGTTCCGGTCTGTGCCTGTCCGATCACATCCACACCCGACATCACGACCGGAATCGCCTGACTCTGGATCGGCGTCGCCTCCTCAAACCCCATCTCCGCAATTGCCCGCAGCACCTGGGGATATAACTCTAATTCATCAAATCTAACTGTCTCCATCTGTTTCCTTTCCACCGCGCGTGTGCGCAGTATTTTGAATCATAGCACTGTAGCCTTGATTTGTCAAGGAAAATGCATATGATCCATTCCCGAAAGGCCACACTTCCGTCTATGTCTATGTAACCCCAAACCGTGCTGGTTTCGGGCAGTACTCATATAAGAAGCAATCGACAGAAAAGTATTCCACTCAAACTGTAACTTCCGGCTCTACTGCGCATTTGTAAAAATGTAATCATTCGATTGCGGATTTTCCGTTACAGTATATTCTATGCTCTTTCCCGAAAAAGTTTCCTCTAATCCCCGCTTTTCGTTTCATATCCATCCAGACGCCCCATGGAAATATTGTTGCGGCTGCGTTTTTTCACACGGTAAAGCATCGCATCCGCCGCATGCAGAAAATCCCAACTCCGGTTTTCTTCCCCGGGAATGTCCCAGCAAATCCCCTGTGAAATCGTGACGACCGGAAGCGCTTTAGAATATGCGTGCGTAATCCGCCGTGCAAGAATGCGTTCGCGAAGCCCTCCCGCCTCTGCAAATACCTCTTCCTCCGTCATCTGCTTATAAATGATAATGAACTCATCGCCGCCGTACCGCGCGCAGAAAATCCGCTCCCCCTGCATCTTCTGCAATTCCTCTGCAATTGCCAAAATACAGACGTCGCCCGCCTGATGCCCGTAGTTATCATTATATTCCTTGAAATAATCAATATCCAGGATTTCGACTGCAAACGGCTCCTCCGCCGCCAACGCCTCCTCAAATGTCTGCTCCGAGTAGTCGTTTAAGCGAAAACGGTTCGCCAGATGTGTAAGCGGGTCTGTCTCCGACTTTTCAAGAAGCTGTTCATTCGCCTTCTCAATCTCACGACGCTTCGCATTCGCCTGCTCCAGAGAACTTCGAACCGCGAGCATATTCGCCACCATATAATGGTTCTCGCGCTCCATAGCCTCTGTCAGTTCGTAATATGTCCCCGCCAGCGCCAGATAACTTTCCTCGTCGTCGTGGCGTCTGTAATAGTTGATTTTCAGAGAAATAATTCTCCGCTGTAAGTTTACAATATTGGCATTCTTGGTCAATTTCTCCAGAATATCTATGATGTCCCAGAATACATTCTCATTATCAATCTCCAACAGCAGTTCACACAGCCCATAGATATCCTCAAAGAGATCCATGACTGCCATGTCCATATCCATCATTCCGTGAATCTTATGGATGCACTCATCGCGCAGCGTCACACGCCCCGCCCGATGATAAAATTCTGTCTTAAAGCAGAGCACCGCGATCTGTTCCGGCTTTTCCAGACGCCCCATACATTGATCGAGACACTCGATCTTCTGCTGCGCCCGCTCGAACTGCTCCCTCTGCAAAAAGCACCTGCCAAGACTGACCGCGACACAGCTCATCAAGCTGTAATAATTCTCTGTCGTCTTTTCATCCCGCACATAATATGCCAATTTCTCGAAATACTTCTGTGCTTCCGACCACTGTCCGTTCACCAGATAAAGCGATCCCAGATTCAGATTGATAATATTTTCTTCCGCATAGAGCCGGTACTTTCTGCAATAACCAAGCCCGGTGAGATAATAATCCATCGCGATCAGCGCATTCCCTCTGCTCTGCGAGGTAATCGCCATGATATTATAGGAACGCGCGACCATGTCCCACTGCTTCGCCTGGTCGAGATAGCTGATCGCTTTTGTAATACAGCGGAAAAGACCTCCTGCATCATTTAAAATGTAATAAGTCTCTCCGCTGTAGTAATAAGCAAAGCCCATCAGCTTCGGATCGTCTGTTTTTTCCGCGTATTGTTCGATATCGCGGCAGTATTTGAGCGTAAGCTCTGCATTTACACCGCGGTTGCGCAGCACCTCATTGACCCACGCATTGACCGCCCCGCTATATTCCCCAAATTCCATGCGTCGATTCCTCCTTACCCCGTCTCACCCTATTATAAAGAAGAACGTCGCCGGATTCAAGCATCGGCACATCTTGTCTATGACTCAAAAAATTCTACCGGATCAACAGGCTGTCCGTCTTTTTGCAGTGCAAAATACAAGTTGCTTCCCTCCACGGAAAAATATTTTGTCGGCTCCGCAACGTAGCCCAGCACATGACCTGACTCTACATAATCACCCACTTTAAAGTTCGGCTCCTTGAGCTGTCCGTAGATCGCCTGATAACCGTCGCCCAGATCCACCGTCATCGTGCATCCAGTCACTTCATTGCTGGAAATATCGGCAATTTTCCCCTTCGCTACGGAATATACCTCGTCATTGACCTCACCTGCGATAATGACTGCCGGATTGAGTTTATACTGATCAAGCGTTGCATAATATACCGTGGAATCCATACTGTAATTCAAGATGACGTCGCCCTTCATCGGCCAGATCATTCCGTCTTCCGGTGCAAAATGCAGTGTACCTTCCGTCGCTCCGGTAGCGGCGACGTCTTCGTTCGCCTTATTTGCCCCTTCGATCTCCGCCGTCTCCGTACCCTCGGACGCCTCGGTCTCTCCGGCCTGCTCCGTGCTCTGTACTTTCTGCGTGTCTTCTGCCTGCTTCGGCGGGATGACCGCGGACGCCTGCGCAGTCTCATCCTTCTCTTCCGTCGACGCGACTGTCTGCGGATCCGGTTCATTTTGCTCCTCGGCAAGCTCCGCCTCCATCTGCTTACGCTCCTGCTCCTGGCCGCCACTGTAAATTACAGTTGTCGCAACCGCCGCAACGATCACGATTGCCCCAGCAATGACATATTGTTTCCGCCGTAAGAATGCGGCAAATCCATTCTTTTTCATGATTTTTCACCATCCATATCGTTTATTTTTAACAATAGTGTTTCCAGATCTGGATGGTTTATACAACTATTTTTACTGCAATCGATCCGCCGTCATAAGCTCCGCCCCCGGATAAAAGTAGGCAAGTATCTCTTCATACGTTTTTCCCTCGCCCGCCATGTGCTCCGCCTCATTCTGGCTCAGTCCAAAGCCATGCCCCAATCCTTTTGTTACAATGCGCACCTCACCGTCTACTTCCGTGACGGTAAAACAGGCAGAATTCCACCCCATGCGCGAACGGAACTCCTCGCCCATACAGGTCGTGCCTGCGACTTTCATTTCCTCTACATATCCCGCACCGTCACGGCTTACCACCTCAAGCTGCGAAAGTTCGGTGATCCCCGCCTCGGGATATGCCTCCTGGCATTTCCGGATAAAATCGTCCTTCTTACAATAGGATACCGCCAGATACCCTTCCGCCGTAATATCCGCCTGACATTCCTGCGCGGTGAGATAAGGAAGCTTCACATCCCCGGAAAATTCCGCCATATCTCTGGTCTGCCCTGCACTGAGCGCATGATATGCAGCATAAATACATCTGCCGTTCCACGTGAGCACTTCGTCCTTTGTCTCCGCCGCGCACGTTTTGAATTTGTCATATATTTTCTCGTAATCGTCGCCCCACAGTTTCTTCATTTCATCGGTCGTAAAAGCCTTGGGCTCGTCCGTATTCCGCGCAAGCGCGTCATAAAGGTTCGTCCGTGCAATCACACACTGCGCGCGAATCGCTTCCTCCTCACTTTTCGCTCCGATTTCTTTTGCGGCAATACCGATCACCTTTTCCTCGATATCCTCCGTCTGACCGCTCTCCACCGATGCACTCAGCTCTCCGTACAGCACGTCCTCCAACTGCATACGTTGACATATTATCGTAATAAAAAGCGGTAAAAATATGGTGATAATAACGAGTGATAGCAAAGTATCTATTTTTTTCTTCATAAAAATTCTCCCTGTCCATCTATTATATGAATCAGGGAGAATTCTCATTCTAATATTTCCTTACATCAGCTCCTGCGTGAACTGAAACGCAATCACAAACGCCTTATAGAAAATATAACAGAAATATGCCAGCATTCCGCCGCCGTAAATCACTGTGTACACGATCGGGAATGTTTTCTTTCTGCCGAGGATGTGGGCTCTCCAGAGATAATAGCCCGGATTTAAGAGAAGCGCAAACAAAATTAATCCCGTAATCTTGTAATGAGCCTTGGAGACTTTCACAATATCGAGCACGACAAATACGATCATCGCAATCGTCAGCAAATTTGAAAACGCCGAAAGCACCTGATATCCGGTTCCGTTCAGTTCCAACAGATAGCTGCGGCTTAGAACGCTGTAATAATCATCAATTACCCCATATGCCTGATATACAAGAACGAAACTAATAATCAGCCGCACAACAAAGATTCCCAGTAAAATGTTGCAGAATACGTCTGTTACGGGAGTCTGCTGCATCTGCGGATTCAGATTCCCCTGCCAGTTGCCGTACTGCTGATAACCGTATGGGTTCTGTCCGCTATAATTCGGCTGTTCATATGGATTCTGCTGTCCTGCTCCGTAGTTCGGCTGCCCGTATGGGTTCTGCTGCCCTGCTCCGTAGTTCTGTTGTCCGTTTCCGTACATCTGCCCGCCGTATGGGTTCTGTCCGCTCTCATAGAGCTTAGAATCGTCACCATAAGTACGCGGTGTATCGTTTGTGTTCCATTCGTTCTGGTTTTCTCCCATAATCACTCGCTCCTTCCTTCTGCGATCTTCCTGTAACAGTTCAGCTTGCGGCTTCCTGTTACAGGCATCAAGCCATGCAAAAACCGCTTCGCGGTTGGCTTGATGCATCTCGACCACTACGCTTCCTCACGGACTTAGCAGTAAATGCTAAGTCCTGACTGAACTATTACATTTTCCTGCCAATAATATTCGAAAGTTCTGCGAACTGTTCCAACGTCAACGCCTCGCCCCGGATTGTTAACGGAACGCCCAGCCCGGCAATGCTCTCCTGAATGATTTCCTTGGAAAGCCGTATCTCCGGCGAATTATTCAGCCCATTCGCAAGCGTCTTGCGCCGCTGGTTAAAGGATGCGCGAATCAGCTTAAACATCAGTTTTTCATCCTCCACCGCGACCGGAACCGTCTCATGGCGCGTCAGCCGGATCACCGCGCTTCCGACATTCGGGCGCGGCATAAAGCAATTCGGCGGAACGTTCGCAATAATCTCCGGCTTTGCGTAATACTGCACCGCCAGAGACAGCGCGCCGTAATCCTTTGTCCCTGGTCCGACCTGCATCCGGTCTGCGACCTCCTTCTGAACCATGATTGTAATAGAATCAATCGGCACATAGCTTTCAAAAAGCCCCATAATAATCGGAGTCGTAATATAATAAGGTAGATTCGCGACCACCTTGATCGGTCTGCCGCCGTTCTTCTCCTTTGCGAGGCGCACAATGTCCACCTTCAAAATATCTTCATTGATTACAGTGACATTGTCATACGGCGCAAGCGTCTCCCCAAGAATCGGTATCAGATTCTGATCGATCTCGACCGCGACGACCTCCCTTGCATTCTCGCACAAATACTGCGTCATCGTCCCGATTCCCGGTCCGATCTCCAGCACAAAATCATCCTTTGTGATTCCCGCTGCCTCGATGATCTTCTCAAGTACATGCGTATCAATCAGAAAATTCTGACCGAACTTTTTCTGAAAATTAAAATGATATTTCTGCAGAATAGCAATCGTATTCTGCGGGATTCCGAGCGTCGCCATTATGCAAGCACCTCATCGTACAGGCGATCCAAGAACTCGGTATACAACGTCTGAAACGTCTCGTGAAAAATCTGTGCCACAGAAGCGTCCCCCATTCCGGTGAGCTTCGCCTCCTCGTAGAGCGCAAACGCCGTCTCGTAAAGCTCGGGATTCTTGTCGTAAAAAACTTCCGTAAGCCCGTCCTGAAACGTAAACTGCGCCTCCTGCGACAGATTTTCCTTAAAATCCGCCTTGGAAATCAACCCTTTCTCCTCGTAATCGGAAATATAAATGTGCCCGTCAGAAGCCTTCACGAAATCCGTAAATGCCTCGCGCACATCCTCGTATACAACAGGCTTGTAATTTTCCGTCCAGTATTTATCAAAGGTTTCCCTGTCGGGGAACTGCTCAAAAATATCTGATTCCATCTTCCTTCTCCTATCCTTTTGCCAATTTCCAACCCTTTTATTCTATCAATATGCTGTCAGAGTCTTTCTCTTAGTATAGCGGATTTATAATGAAAATACAATTCAACTTTGCCTTGTCACCAAAACCATGCACTGAAATTTACTTTTGCAATTAAGCTTTAATATAAAGCGTCCGATACATATATTAGAATACGCGAAAATCCGGAAAGAGTGGTGAGAGCAATGGCGATATCTACACAACACAACTTATCCGCACTGAACGTTAATCGGCAATTTGGAATTGTAACGAAAGAAACTACAAAATCCTCCGAAAAATTATCCAGCGGCTACCGGATAAATTGTGCGGCAGATGACGCATCGGGCCTGTCAATCTCTGAAAAGATGCGATGGCAGATTCGCGGTTTACGGCAGGCATCAAGGAATATTCAGGATGGAATTTCCCTTTGTCAGGTCGCGGATGGCGCTCTTAATGAGACACATTCAATCCTGCATCGCATGAACGAGCTTTCCATACAGGCGGCTAACGACACCAACCAAGCCGCAGATCGGGCTGCAATTCAAAACGAGATTGACGAATTGCTTGAGGAGCTTGACCGAATTACCAACACAACAACTTTTAACGAGAGTATTTATCCGCTGCACGGGGGAAGGGTAAAATCGATTACACTGTCGAGTCCGTTAAGCGGAGATCTGACGATAGAGGAATATACGCAGAAATCTGTTTTTCATTATAGTCAAAGACCGGGTATCGATATTATCTCGGATGGCGTTGCTTATAAACCGGGAGAAACATTTTATGTGACAGGGCTACGGCTGAAGGATTCGAATACCATGTGGATGGAAGACCAGCTGATGGAAGTTATAGATAAGGATGGCAATCCGATAGTGGCTCAGCACGGCAATATTTATAAAACTGCCTATAACAGCCTGCGATTAAGTGATTTGAAGGTAGATGCAAACGGTTATATCTACTATACTTTGAGTCCGGATTCCTCATGTTTGAATCCGAATGATAGATGGCATATTGACTCGGCTCCTGCCGGCTGGGATGGCAGGCTATATTTAATTGTGAACACATCGCCTTCCGGCAAAAAAGAGGTGGGGCTGCAGCCTTATCCCTCCCATAGTTATCAAACGGGAAGCGTATATACGGAACCTGGCTCCTCCGGTCACTATTCGGATTCCGGCTATACCTATGAATATCTGAAGGGATCGCTCTCTTCTGTCAGTTCGTCAGCATACGACGCCGACAAGCTTTGGATTCAAATGGGAGCAGATTCAGGAAACAGCATGTTTCTCTCTCTCGTAGACGCGACGTCAGATGGTCTGGGCTTATCGAAAGGATCACTGGATGTTTCCAGCTATGACAATGCAGGAAATGCAATTGATCAGATTAAAAACGCGCTCGAGACTGTAAGTCGTTACCGAAGCGAATTCGGCGCACAGCAGAATCGCCTGGAGCATGGGATGGCGATAGACAAAAATACCGCTGAAAACACGCAAGCCGCGGAGACAAAGATTCGCGATTTGGATATAGCGGATGAAATGATTACATATTCGCAAAATAATATTTTGGCACAGATAGGGCAAGCCATGCTGGCACAGACAAACCACCGGGCACAAGACATATTAGCATTGTTGCAATAGGTAGTTCCTTGCAAGCTAAGCATTTATTCCATTATCTTTCAGCCAATATATCGTAAAGCTCAAAAGAATTCAACCAACACCTGCGTTCCTGAGACTTTCCGGGATAAGTCCACATTTTTCCCCGTCTCTCTTTCTTGATTAACGCATGCGGGTTAGGGCTGTCTTTTGAGCTTTATTGTTCGTCACAGAAAATATCTTCTTTTTCAAATTTTCCCAATGCATATTAATATGTAAAAAAGAATTGACTATATCGAACATATGTGCTATCCTATCTCTATAGGAACGTATGTTCTTCTTTAAAATACCATTGAAGCATTATTTCAGAATATCCGACATCCTTGCCCGAGTCGGCTGATATTTACCGGAAAGAAGGTGCCGCGAAGCCATGAACATCCAACAGAATATGTCCCTTATGGAAAAGCTCGCGATTCTCACCGATGCAGCCAAGTACGACGTCGCCTGCACTTCAAGCGGCGTAGATCGGGGCGGAGACGGCATGAGTCTTGGGAACTGCCTTGCTGCCGGGCTCTGCCATTCCTTCGCCGCGGATGGGCGATGTGTTTCCCTGCTCAAGATTCTCTTTACGAACGAGTGCATCTTCAACTGCGCTTACTGCCAGAACAACTGCAACTCCGATGTTCCCCGCGCCTCCTTCACTCCGGATGAGGTCTGTACGCTCACCATGGAGTTCTACCGCAGGAACTACATCGAGGGACTGTTCTTAAGCTCCGGTATTCTGATAAGTCCGAACTACACAATGGATCTCATTTACCAGACACTCTATAAGCTGCGCAACATACATCATTTTAACGGCTACATCCACGTCAAAGCGATTCCCGGCGCAGACCCTGCTCTCATCGAGAAGGCAGGCTACCTCGCCGACCGTATGAGCATCAATCTCGAACTGCCCACTTCGGACGGGTTGAAGAAGCTTGCGCCTTATAAATCAAGAAATACCATCTTAAAGCCGATGCGTCAGATCCAGAACGGCATCGCCGAGAATAAGAACGAACTTGTCCTCTACCGCAAGGCGCCGAAGTTCGTTCCTGCCGGGCAGAGTACGCAGATGATCATCGGCGCTACGCCGGAGAGTGATTATCAGATCATGCAGGTCTCCGAAGCGCTCTATCAGAATTTTGACCTAAAGCGCGTCTTCTATTCGGCGTTCATCAACGTGAATCAGAATTCGAACCTTCCCATGCTCCCCGGCGGTCCGCCCCTGCTGCGTGAGCACAGGCTCTATCAGGCGGACTGGCTGCTGCGCTACTATGATTTCACGGTGAGTGAACTTCTATCGGACGACCGCCCGAATTTCAACATCTATCTCGACCCGAAGTGCGACTGGGCGCTGCGCCATCTCGAATACTTCCCCGTCGAGATCAACCGCGCAAGCTATCACACTCTACTGCGCGTACCGGGTATAGGGTATAAGTCTGCCGACCGTATCGTTAAGGCGCGGCGAAATACAACGCTTGATTTTTCCGATTTAAAGAAAATCGGCGTCGTCCTAAAACGTGCGCTTTATTTCATCACCTGCTCCGGCAGGATGATGTACAATACAAAGCTTGAAGAGAATTATATCTGTGAGAATCTCATGGCAGACCGGACGCAGATTCCAAAAGATATCCGAAACGGTGGCTACAAACAGCTCTCCCTGTTCGATTGCGGAATGGCGGACAGCGGTGCGGTGGAGCAGCCGAAGATAATCGCAGACGAGATAAGCACATTTTCACACTAAAGGTTTTCTCTCCGGCATTCTGAACGCTTACATGAGCAGCCGCTCTATTCTAAAGCAGTATGCCGGCACAGTGAATTTACAGAAAAGAGGTATCACCATGTATGTATTTGTATGCGAAGACAATTTAGAAGGGATTTTCAGCGGTGTCTACGACGCCTGCGCAAGCAGGCTCGGTCATCGGAATATCCGGCTGATTACCGGAGAGCCGGAGAACTATGAACTTTTCTCCGAATATATCCATGTCACACCCTCCGATGAAAAAACGAAAAAGGTCATTCGAACGATTACCTCCCGCTTTGGGATGCAGTTCTACGAATCCATCTATCAGGCGGCAATGTCGGGAGAAGCTCGCGCTACCGGAAAAATGGACAAGGCGGACGCCATCTACGAGACAATTCTCCTCGCGCTCGCAGGCGGCGACGGGCAGAAGGTGCTGCTCTCTCTTGGAGAACCATGCGTCTACCGCATTTTTGAACTGTGCCGCGCAACGAACCGGGAAGCTTGCCACCATCTCGAGTTTCTGCGCTTTAGCGAGTTGGAAAACGGCGTGCTCTTCGCCACGATCCATCCAAAAGATAATGTTCTGCCCTACCTGGCAGAACATTTTACCGACCGCCTCCCGACCGAGAACTTTATGATCTATGATGCGACGCACCAGACAGTTGCAGTCCATAAAGCGTCGATGCGCTATATCCTGACCGATGCAGCCGATCTTGATCTGGAAAAAGCGAACCGCTATTCTGAAAATGAACAGGAATTCCGCAATCTCTGGCTGACCTTCTTCGATCATATCGCTATCGAAGCACGGACGAACCCCCATCTGCAGATGCAGATGATACCAAAACGCTATTGGGCGGATACGCCGGAGCTGTCGCGCTTCGCCTAAGTCAAATACCTCTGCTGCTTTTATTCGACCCCAAAGAGCCGGCACGCATTCTCCCAGGTGACGCGCCGGACTTCCTGGGCGGTTACACCTTTCAGTTCGGCAATCTTCGCTGCCACATAGGGAAGGTACGAGGAGTCGTTGCGCGTACCGCGGTGCGGCTCGGGCGCCATATAAGGACAGTCCGTCTCCAGCAGAATACGCTCCAACGGAATCTGTCGTACCGTTTCCGTAAGCTTCTTCGCATTCTTGAAGGTAACGACCCCTCCGACCCCGATATAATATCCAAGCTTTACATATTCCTTCGCCTGCTCCGGTGAGTACGAGTAGCAGTGAATCACACCGCAGACAGTCTCCGCCTCTTCTTCAGGAACTTTCGTCTCCTCTTCAGACATATGGGAAGCCTTTGTCTCCCAGCTTCCCGCCTCTTTTATGATACGCATCGTATCCTCCGCCGCGTCCCTTGAATGGATGATGACCGGAAGCCTGCTCTCTTTCGCAAGCACAAGCTGGCGCCGGAACCATTCCTGCTGTGCCTCCTGCACTTCCGGCTCTTTGTCCCAATAATAGTCCAGCCCGATTTCCCCGACCGCTACCGTCTTCGGATGCGCAGTCTGCTCCTTAAGCCATGCATACGTCTCTTCATTCAAGTCTGCGATATCACTCGGATGTACGCCGACCGCGGCATACATGAAATCATAGTTCTCTGCAAGTGCTAGCGTGCTTTTCGTCGTCTCAAGCGATGCTCCGACATTGATGACCCTCGCAATCCCTTTTTGCGGGAGAGAGCGAAGAAGCTGCTCCCTGTCCCCGTCAAACGCCTCATCATCATAATGGGCATGTGTTTCAAATATCACGTTTTACCTCCATCCAAACATATAAAGCAGGCATCATTTGCCTCGGGTTCTATCCTTCTTCTTTCTGCGCCACACGAAAATACCGCCCGCAACAAGAACCGCCGCGCCTGCACCGCCTGCGACAAAATACTTCGTATAATCTTCCGGCTCTGCGACAACGGCAAAATCCACTCCGTACGGCAGATCCGCAGTCACATAACTTCCATCCTCCTGCGCATCCAGCCTGTTCCAAACGCCATCCCATTTTGCATAGACCGCAACATTCTTTGCATCCTTAGGCTTTAAAAAATGTGCCGTTACCTGCTCCGTCTCTTTTTCCCGGTTGTCTTCGATTCTCCATGAATAAGCATATGACACTTCCACACCCTCCGCAAGACTTTCGGCTTCCGGCACATCCGTTTCTTCCAGCACGAGCTTTGCTTCCTCGTAGAACTCTCCGGTCACAAGAAACAATGTCTTGCCGCTTTCGGATACTTCCTCCCCCGCGACGCTCTTTGTCCACGGCACGTATTCTCCGGTGACTGTCAGATTCCTTCTAATATCATGAAGCATATCTGTGTCCTGCCACTCCACATAATATCCCTCTTTTTCGATGACCTTGGGGAAATCCGATTCCGCAATGCTTCCGCCGTAAGGAATCATCTTCTCTTTCTGCACGCCGTCCTCCGTCTCGAATGTGACCGTCACCTGATGGAAACCGCCCGGAAGACCCTCCATCTCCATAACCTCCTCGTAGGTCACGCGGTCTGCCACGCCTGCATAACTAATATCGTCGATTCCGTGAACCGTATCGCTGACGAAATAGTTGCCCATGGCATCGCCTTCCTCCTCCAGATGTCCGGCGATACTGCCCATCTGCTCTCCGGTCGCGTCAATGTCGCTGATGCTGATACAATCCTTGACCGTATAACCGACACCGCAGATTCCTCCGGCATAATCTTTCCCCGAGACATTACATAAGCTATAGCTCTTTTCGATCGTCGCCGCACTGCTTCCGGCAATCCCTCCGAGATAGCTTCCAGCGTCAGATGAAACCGTGCCATATCCCTCGCAATCATAGATAAAACCAAGCGCCTGAAGTCCGACAATTCCTCCGACGCAGTTCTTCTTTGCGGTAATTGTCCCGTAATTTGCACTGTGAATAACAACGCCGTTTACCTTCGAACGAAGTCTGACATTAATTTTTCCTGTCATATCGAGGTCTGCCTCCGGATCTCCGTCATACTCAACATTCATCGTTCCGGCAATCCCCCCGACGTTTAGATCGCCGTTTATCTCCCCGTAATTTACGCATCTTACAAGCACGCCGTCCATATTCTCCGCCGTCTCAAGAGAAGAAATATCCTCCACCATTTCTTCGTCTCCCGTGATAATAGAGAGGTCGTCGCTGATAGAGTTCGTGATGGAATTCATCTGTCCCACCGCGCTGTTCACACTATTTGCCATGGACTGCACGCCCTGATCCAGACTGTTTGCAATATTCTTGATCTCATCCGTGCGGCTCTGTGCCTGCGACTGTAGCTGTCCGGAAACATTGTTTGTCAGTTCCTGCACGGACTGCCCCGCCTGCGCATAAGTTCCCTCCAGATTCCCGAGATTATCGTTGATCGTCCCCAACTGATTCTTGATGGCGTCCACCTGTTCCTGTGTCAGTTCACCGCCGTTCTGCTGAATCGACCAAATCTCATCCATCGCGCCGTTAATGCCGTCCACATATGCCTGTGTATTCGGATTATTCTGCGACATCTGACTGTTAAATGCGTTCAAATTTCCGGCAAGCTGATCCATGGACGCCTGGTACTGGCTGTTGATATTCTCCGTGTACTGCTTTACCTGATTGGAAGTCGCAGTCATCGTCGACGATATATTATTCAGCGTGTTATTGAGCCGCTTGATGTCATCCTGCGTCTGCCGCACCTTATCCTCGAGATATTCTGATTCCACATACGGCTCTGCCTGACCGACAATACCGCCGACGTCCTTCCTGCCATAAATTTTACCTTCATTCGTCGAGGTAAGGATCATCCCGCTCTGACTGCCTGCAATTCCGCCGACATTGTACCCTGTGTGCGCAAATCCGATCGTTCCCTGATTATCGCAGTCCATGATAATGCCGCTTGAGGAACCTGCTATTCCACCCATGTCATTTCTTGTAACGACATTCTGCGTCAAATTCAGGGAACTAAGATCGACGCCTCCGAGATCGAGCGTCGGCTCCAATTCTTCTATATTAACACTGCTCTGGCTTCCGCATCCGTCCACAAGCCCCTGATTCAACCCCACGATGCCGCCGGTGCAGTTCGTCCCGAGCACTATTGCGTTGCCGGTACAGGAAATCAGCTTTCCGCTTCCCGCATTGCGTCCTGCGATTGCTCCGACAAAGTTCTGCCCGTTCACGCTTCCCTCAAACGATACATTTTCGGCTGTTCCATAGTTTACGCCTACCAGCCCGCCGATATTCTCCTGCGTCCCGGACGGCTTCATACTTCCTGTGAGCTTTAAATCCCGTACCGTGCCGCTCTCGCCGATATAACGGAAAAAGCCATAGTCCGATCCTTTGGATTCCAACGCAAATCCTGTAATTATGTGGCCGTTTCCCTCAAATGTGCCGTTAAAATATGCTACGCCCTCAAAGTCAAGCCCCGTAAGGTCAAGATCCGCCGTAAGCGTTACCGTCCGACCAAGACTGTAGCTGTCATATTTACAGTTTTCTGCAAATTCCAGAAATTCATCTTCGTTTGTAATTTCTATTAGATTCTCCTCCGAGGCTTCGCCGGATTCCCGGTTGTTTTCTTTCTCTTCATCCGTCTCTGCCTTTTCCTCTCCGGGCGCGGCATAGCACACGCTTATAGATGCTGACGCAAGCGATACGCTAAGACACATCACAAGCAAGCCGCGTTTTATCAGTTCTTTTCTCTTCATGCCTGCGTACCTCCCTTCTCTGTCACGTCAATGATCTCTTTTTGCTCGATCGCAGGCTCATCCACATGCGTCACCTGACCCTGCCGTCCGGGAATCACCGTGTCTACTGCAACTTTCATCTGTCCATGGAAGACGCCCTGTACGTCCGCGTCAATCTCACCCTGCACATAGCCCCGCACATGTCCTGTAATACGCACACGTCCTGCAACATCCTTCTGCTCCCTCGCAAGATTCATCGTAAACGCTGTCTTCTCAATAATCCAGTCACCCAGCAGCAACACCTGTGGAAGCACACACAATACAAGCACTATCGAGGTCAATGTTCCTCTTCCAAGCGTAGTTCCCATCGCGGACACCGTCGCATCCGTTGATATATTTCCGATCAGAAAGCCCGCACTGGTCATGATAGAGCCGGAGGTAAAAATCGTCGGGAAAGACTGGTTTAGTGCCTCCACAATCGCCTTCTCAATCGGCATCTCGGTTTTCAACTGCATATAGCGGCTTGAAATTACGATTGCATAATCAATCGTCGCACCCATCTGGATGGCTGACACAATCAGATAAGCAATAAAGTATACCGTCTGTCCCTGAATCGCCGGGATTGTAAAGTTTATCCAGATACTTCCCTCAATCGTCATTACTAAAAGCACCGGAAGCCCTGCTGACTGGAAGGTAAAGAAAAGGATAATCATAACAAAAAGCGCCGTCATCACATTAATAATCGTATTATCCGTGGAGAACGTAGACTCCAGATCGTGTGCGCTCGTTGAGTTTCCTGCAAGGATGACGTTGCCTTTTCCGTAGACCTGCTCGCCAATGCCCCGTATCTCATCCATGGCGGCATACGTCTCCTCGCCCTCACCCGGTTTATCAATACTTAGGACAAACCTGCTGTAATTCTCCCCTTGAAGCTGGAGCTGCGCATCGTGCAACGTATCATAGAGTGTGGTAAGCATCTCGTCCATATCGTCGTCCAAATTTACATAACCTTGCTGATACTGATCATACAAAAACAGGAACATATCAATGATCGGCACCTCATAATCATCAATTCCCGTGATGACCGGGCCATACTGCTCCTCGTTGTAGGCATATGCCGAATACAGTACCTGCACAATCTCCACATCGAGATCCGTCATTTCCGCAAACTGGCGCGGCGAAATCTTATCCGTCAGCGTATAGTCATCACTGATTTCCTGATTTGCCAGCCCGAGTGCGCTCGTCACATATGGAAGCTCCTCCAATCGTTTTAGAACACGCCCTTCCTTGTCGTAGTCTCCCGACGGCACGATCACAACAAGCTGGTTGCTTGCACCGAATACGCTCTCTATCTTCTCCTGTGCAATTTTTGACTCACTTTTCTTCGCGCTCTCCACCGAATTGACGTCAAAAACATATTTACAATTACTCTGCGCAATGAATGCGAATACAAGCACTATAATAAAAATCGGCGGAATAATATACTTCGTCTTTGCCGCGATTTTACCAAGAAACGTAATCTTCGGCACATAGCACTTATGGTGCGTCCTATCAATCCCTTTTGCAAATATAAGCAGAATGCCCGGCATCAGGAAGAACACGGAGATCAGGCTGAACAAAATCGCTTTCACCAGAACGATACCCATATCATAGCCCAGCTTAAACTGCATCAGCATCAGTGCGACCATACCGGAAATCGTCGTCAACGAGGACGCGCTGATCTCAGGAATCGCCTTTGAGAGCGCAACCTTTGCCGCATCCTCCGATTCTAACGTCTCATGCTCTTCCATAAAGCGGTCACAGAGAATAATTGCGTAGTCAATCGCAAGCGCAAGCTGAAGCACGACAGCGATCGAATTCGTGACAAACGAAATCTCCCCGAGCCAGTAATTTGTTCCCATATTAAGAATCGCCGCCACGCCAAATGTAATTAGCAGCACCGGAATCTCCAGATATGCTTTGGTCGAGAGCAGCAGAACGCCGATGATGATAACGACCGCCAGCACCAGAATAACTCCCATTTCACGGTTTAGCATTTCCGCGCTCTCCTCCACGGACCCGATCGTTGTCGAGACATAGATATCATAGTCGGAAAGTTCCTGCTTGATTCCCTTGATTGCACTGATACTGACCGAATCCTCATCCTCACCGTCGACTGTAACGTCAAACAATGCATTCGCCCCGATATAGTGATCCTTTGTATTGTCAAAAGTGACCGCCTTTACTCCCTCGACGTTCTCAATCCGTTCCACGAGTCCGTCTGCCTCGGACCACGTAATGTTGGACACCATGACTCTCGCAGAACCGTAGGTGACAAATTCGTCCTCCATGACCGTAAGACCGCGTCTCGTCTCGCTTTCCAACGGCAAATACGATGTGATATCCTGGTTGACCTCAACTTTATTGACTGACAACACGCTGTAAATAATCGCAACCACAAACAGAATTTCAATCGCTTTACGCTTATCCACGATAAATGTTGCCAGACTGAGCCAGAAATTGCCTTTCTTCTTTTCCTGCTTTTCTTCCATCCGTCTTCCTTTCATTTCTTAACAGTGTGTTGATTTTTTTACTTTTCTTCATTATAATAAATCCCAAAAAAATGCTCAAGTGTCATATCCCACGCATCCGTCGAATACTTGACATTTTTTGTCGTTTTGTCGTTTATTTTATATTTTTTTCATAAAGGAGCCCACATCCATGAAGAGAACACCAAAAAAGGAAGGCATTTCCCAGGCAGAAACACCTTCCCATAAAAATTCGTCCTCACGGGGAAAGACCGACTAGCCCGACCGACGCGTCCGCCGTACAAGAACGCTGCTTACCAATGCACTGATTTCCCTGCTCGGGACAAAAAACATCAAGGACATCAGCGTCAAAGAACTGTGCGACGACGCCGACATCAACCGCGGAACTTTTTACCTGCACTACAAAGATATTTACGACATGGTAGAACAGCTTGAACTGGAAATCATGACCAAATTCGAATCGCTGATTTCCACCCATGCGCCGGAAAAATTGTTGTATGATCCCTTTCCTCTAATCCAAGGTATTTTCTGCCTTTCTGGTGAAAATGCGCCGCTTTGCACTGCATTGCTAGGCAAAAATGGGGATATTTCCTTCCCTCTGCGCATGAAAAATCTCTTCCGTCAGCCGCTTTTTACGATGTGGACGGAAGTATATCACAAAACAGATACTGCACAATTCGAATATTTCTACAGCTTTATCGCCTCCGGCTGCGTCGGTCTGATCGAGAGTTGGCTCTTCTCCTCCCCGCACAGATCCGCCGAAGAAATGGCGCAGGTTGCCAACGATATCATCACGACCGGAATACGGTCGCTGACGCAGAGCACGGATACCGCCTTGGCGCAGCAATAGACATTTTGCCTTAAAATACAGCGCACAGCTTTAGCAGTTCTTGTAATAGAAGACTGCAAGCTGCGTCCTGTCTCTTAAACCAAGCTTTTCTAAAATAACACTGATGTAGTTGCGCACCGTTCCCTCGCCGAGAAAAAGCTTTCCTGCAATCTCCCGGTTGCTTAAACCCTCTGCGACCAGCTCAATGATTCTCTGCTCCTTCTCACTGATCTCATAATCACTGTAGGAAAAGGCATTCCTCCCGGAAAGCAGCACCGGAAGCTTCCCTGCGACCTCTCCGCCGAACACGCTCTGCCCTCCGGCGACCGCCTTGACCGCGGGCACGATTCCCTCAAAATCCTGCTTTAGCAGATAGCCCCTCGCTCCGATATTCAGCGCCCTTACGATATATTCATCGTCAGAAAATGTTGTAAGAAACAAAATTTTTGCCGCTTTATCTTCCTTTAAGATGCATTCTGCTGCTTCAAGTCCGCTCATTTCCTCCATACGGATATCCATCAGCAGGACGTCCGGTGCAAGCTCCCGATAAAGCCGCACCGCATCCCGTCCGTTTTCGCCGAGTCCGGCAACCTCAAGCTGCTCATCCGCTTCCAGAATCGTCTTGAGGGAAATTGCCACCAGTTTATCATCGTCTACCACCAATACTCTCATGTCGTCTCCTCCTGTCACTTCAAATGCCCCCTTCCGTCTTCGGAATAGAGATAAATATCACAAATCCCTTTTCCGTGTGAATACGAAAGCTTCCGTGCAGCGCCTCGACCCGCCCCCGCATATTCGAAAGCCCGATTCCCCCGCTGCCTTCCTGCCACACTGCGTTTTCCTCCCGCCCCGCTCTTTCCTTCCGTCCCACGTCCTTCTGTATATCCGAGCTGCCTCCATGTATGACACTGCCGTTATCCTCGACCACAAGCTGATAGAATGCAGGCTGTTCACGCAGAATCAGATTGATTCTACTCGCATCCGAATGTCTGGTGATATTCGCCATCGCCTCCTTGACTACCGTGATAAAACAATACTTTACCTCTCTTGGAACGCCGACCGACATATCATAATCTATCATAAGATCATAATGCTCCTGCATCTCCCTCGTCGCTTCCGTGATTGCCGAACGCAGATCGATCGAATCATCGTGAAGGTCGTGCACGCTCTCTCTGATATTGTTCATCGCCTGATCTAACGTCTCCCCTACGCTCTTTAGCTGTGCGCAGAGCGGCTCTTCCTTATGGATCGTCATAAGCGCGCCTACCTGCAGAATGCTCCTTGAGAGCATATGGCCAACATTATCATGGATTTCTCTTGCGATCCGGTTTCGCTCTCTTAATGTCGCAAGATGGATCTCATAATCCTGCTTCTCCATCAGGTTCTTATTCTTCTCCCGCAGCACCAGATTCAGTTCCGTGCTGGTATCGCGCAGGCGTATCATCTCGCGCTGCAGCAATCGCATCTGTCCGCTTCTTCGCCCGAGCACCGCCGCAAGCATAAGCAGCACTGCAAGCAGCATGAGCGTCCGCGGCTCCATTACACCTTTGACGCCAAAATATATCCCTAACAGTGGCGCCCCGGCATACCACAGCCACATCTTACGGCTCATGGCACAGTCATAGAACACGACCGGAAGGAAATAGCACAGCTCGGGCAGCCAAAAGCACCCGGCAAAAAATCCCGCCATATAAATGCATTTATATTTATCCTCTGATATATAGCTTCCAAGCGCAGCAGCGATAATTCCCACCAGCAGCGCCACCACCGGCGCAGCCACCTCCATGTTTTGTCCCGCCAGAATGATTCCAAACCAAAGCAGCAGCGCTTTCTCTATCATCTCCGTCATAGCAGCCCCCCTTATAGTTCCACGATAACATTTCCTTTTCTCTCTTTCCACAACTTTTTTCTTACAGCGCCAAAATACATAGCTTTCGTGACATTTGTCACATTAGAATCTGACACCACTCACTTCCTCTTCCCACCCGCTTTCCTTATACTATATCTATAAAACCAAACCGACGCACCCGGCTTATCACATGTCTTACCGACGCCGGGCTGTATACCGGGAGATTCGAAAGGAGAATCATCTATGCCAGTACCTGTTATCAAAATAGAAAATCTCGTAAAACGCTACGATGATCTGGTCGCACTTGACCATTTTAATCTGCGGATTGAAGAGGGAGAAATCTTCGGTCTGCTCGGACCGAACGGTTCCGGCAAGACTACCACCATTAATTGTATCTTATCTCTGCTCGCCTTTGACAAGGGCACGATCGAAGTCTTCGGAAAAGAAATGCACCCGGACAGCTACGACTTAAAACGCCAGATCGGCGTTGTAATGCAAAATGTCGCTGTCTTTGATGAGCTGACCGTCTACGAAAATATCGATTATTTCTGCGGACTCTACATAAAGGACAAAGCAGTCCGCAGACAGTGTGTGGAAGAAGCGATTGATTTTGTCGGGCTTTCCGATTTCCGCAGATTTTACCCCAAAAAGCTCTCCGGCGGCCTTCTGCGGCGCCTGAACATTGCCTGCGGTATTGCGCACAAGCCAAAGCTCATCTTCTTGGACGAACCGACAGTTGCCGTAGATCCGCAGAGCCGCAACCGGATTCTTGAGGGCATCCAGGAACTGAACCGCCAGGGCGCGACGATCATCTATACCTCACACTACATGGAAGAGGTCGAGCAGATCTGTACCCGCGTTGCGATTATGGATAAAGGAAAGAATCTGGCGATCGGTACGACCGCGGAATTGAAGCGGATGATTAAAAAGAGCGAGATCATCTCCATCGACATCTTAGACCTCTTACCGGAACAGCTTGACGCTATCCGCGGGCTAAAACATGTCTACGAGGCCTCCTTTGAAAACCACTGTCTGAAGGTGCTCTGCAGCGGCGGCACACACAACCTGCCGCGCGTGCTTTCCTATCTGCAGTCTGAGGAAGTCTCTTTCGGCAGGGTCTATTCCGAGCTGCCCACTTTAAATGATGTTTTTCTGGAAATCACCGGAAAAGAATTGCGCGACTAGGAGGTAATGCTATGTTCTTTCATTCTATGAAATATATGTTTTTGACATTGCTGCGAGACAAAGGCTCTCTGTTCTGGTGTTTTGCTTTTCCGCTGGTGCTCGGCACAATGTTCCACTTCACCTTTGCCGGACTTGGCATCGATGAACGCTTTGAAGCGATTCCCATTGCCGTTGTCATTGAAGGGGGCACTTCCTCTTTCGAACAGATGCTGCCACCCGACATCGCCGCCGGACTTTCCGAGGGCTTTGCTTCAACCGATTCTTTCTCTCCAGATAGTCTCGTCCGCGGACTCTTTGATTCCCTGTCCGAACCGGGAGACGACCAATTTTTGGAGGTTACCTACGCCTCCTGGGAGGAAGCGTGTGCTCTGCTCGAGAAAAAGGAAATCTACGGCATTATTACCGCAGACCTTTCCGCGATGTCTGATTCTATCAACACCCAAGTCGCCTCCGATGGAACCGAGACAGCTGCGGATTTCTCTGAAACAGCCGCCCTGCTGCACCTGTCCGTCTCGTCAGAGATGAATTCCGACCCGCTTTACCAGAGCATCCTCAGTGCCTTTGTAGATCAGTTCAACCTGGATTATAACGCGATCCTCTCGGCTGCAATGACGCACCCCGAGACGCTCCCCAAGCTGCTTCATACATTTTCCGACAATACGGACGCAAATTATCTGACGCAGGAATCCATCTCCGCTGATACGTTGGACGAATCATTGATTTACTTTTTTAATCTGATTGCCATGACCTGCCTGTATGCCGCCATGATGGGAAATAACGTTGCCATCTACAATCAGGCAAATCTATCCCAGCTTGGCGCGCGAAGAAACATTTCCCCTGTTCCCAAGTTCGTATCGATCCTCGGACAGCTCACCGCTTCGCTGCTCTTCGAATTTCTGACGCTGCTGGTCACCCTTGCTTATCTGGCTCTCGTGCTTGGCGTGAACTTTGGCGACGAGCTTGGTTATGTGGCTCTGACCGCCCTGTGCGGCTGCTTTGCCGGAATCAGCCTGGGCTTTTTCGTCGGCTCCTTCGGGCAGCTTAATAAAACAATAAAATTCTCCATTCTGATGGTTGTCATTATGGCAGGCTGTTTCCTAAGCGGTCTGATGGTCGCGGATATGCGTATCCGTGTAGAAAATTTCTGCCCGCTTATAAACCGCATCAACCCGTCGGCTCTGATTACGGACGCGCTCTACGCACTGATTGTCTATCCGTCGCACGCGCGGTTCTTTTCAAATATCATAAGTCTGCTGGCACTCTCTATACTTCTTTGTCTCGGCGGCTTTGCACTGGTTAGGAGGAAGAAATATGCAAGTCTTTAAAACTTTTTTTAAGATAGCAAAGAAACGCTGGAAATCCGCTGCCATTTACTTTGTTGTGTATGTTATCATGACGCTCATGCTTTCCGGAAGCGCAGAGGACACCTACACGGGATATTTCCAGTCCACGCAGCTCTCCGTCTCACTGACGGATGAGGACGATAGCACTGCGAGCAGGGCGCTCCGCGATTACCTTTCCTCCATCCACAATGTGACGCAGGCGGACGACGAAGCGGAAGCGGTACTGGATCAGATTTATTACCGCACCTTAGATTATGTTGTAACAATTCCCAGGGGCTTTGAGGAACACCTTCTCTCCGGCGAAACAGACGGGCTACTCTCCTCGCTCTCGATTCCCGGAAGCACCCGCGGGGCATATGTGGATCAGCAGATTTCCCAGTATCTACAGTCGATCCAGCTCCACCTTGCAGGCGGCTTTACGCTTGCGGAAGCGATTGAGCAGACAGACTCTGCGCTCTCTTCCCTGCCAAAGACAGAGGTTCTTTCCTTTCGGGAAGAAGAGACGCACACCGGAGACGCTGTTTTTTACTTTTTTCAGTTTCTTCCATATATTATGTTTTTGATTCTGTGCACCGGTATGGCGCCGATTCTTGTCGTACTGAACAGACACGATGTAAAGGAGCGTACCGTCTGCTCTGCTCTCCCCGGTCTGAAACGCACACTTGCGCTCACCGCAGGCTGTACCTCATACAGTTTTATTATCTGGATTCTTTTATTACTGCTCGGACTGATCCGCTACGGAAATGATATGCTGCAGTCTGACGCGCTCTACGCCGTTATAAACAGTTTTGCATTCCTTCTTTTTTCTGCGGCGCTGGCGCTGTTTATCAGCTGCTTTGCACCTGATGACAATATTTTAAATATGGTCGCAAACGTATTAGGACTATCCATGTCCTTCCTCTGCGGTTCCTTCGTTCCCCAGTCGATACTGCCGGATTCCGTTCTCTCCGTCGCCCGCTTCCTGCCCGCATACTGGTACATCCGTGCCAACAATATGCTCGCCGGATTCGGCAGTGAGGTCTTTGACAGCAGCTTCTACTGGCAGTGCGTCGGCATCCAGTTGTTATTTGCCGTCGCTGTATTTGCTCTTGTTCCGGTGGTAATGAGACAGCGGTCCGTTTCAACAAATTGAAACTTGTGAGGGGTTAGGAAATATTATGAATATTTTGATACATGACTTGGAAAATTATTCTTTTCAAAATTTGGGTGATGATTTTAAAATAATTAATACTAATATTAAGACGGCACCATGTCAAGGCTGCTTTAAGTGTTGGACAAAAAATGCAGGATATTGTGTGTATGCGGATGCTTTTCAGCATAGCGGCGCTGCAGTGGGAAACAGTGAAAATGTTGTAATTATCAGCAACATTTGCTATGGCGGCTACAGCCCCGCAGTCAAACGTTTCCTGGACAGGGGAATCTCTGATTGTCTGCCATTTCTTACATTTCGTAAAGGCAAAACATATCATACCAACCGTTATAAAATAAGGCGAAATTTAATCGTATACTTTTATGGCGAATACAGTGAATTTGAACGGAAAACCGCCGAAGAATATGTAGCTTGCCATGCTGTCAACATGGAGGCTGACACACATAAAATATTTTTTGCGAAATGTTTCGAGGATATAGGAGCAATAAAATTATGAAAATATTAATCTTGAATGGAAGTCCCAAAAAGAAAAGCAGCACTTCAAAATTTCTTGGTAAAATTATGGGAGTGCTTCTGACAGGTTGCAAGGTTCAATACGCTTCGCTACGCACAAAAAGCGAATATCCTAAAATTTTACAGCAGCTTAAAGACATTGATGCCCTTATACTGGCTGCGCCTTTGTATGTGGATGGCATTCCCTCTCATGTTCTGGAATTTCTGCAACAGGCGGAAGAATTTTGTATTAAAAATAGTTGTCATTTTTTAGTATATGCAATATCCAATAATGGTTTTATCGAAGGTACGCATAACAAGTCCCATTTGAGAATGTATGAGTGCTGGTGCAGGCGGACAGGACTCACATGGGGAGGCGGTGTTGGAATTGGCGGTGGCGAAATGTTTCATTGTCTTGCCGTTTATTATCCTATTGTTTTTGCTGTACTGATCGTGGTAAATCTTATAAAGCACTATGCAATGGGAACAGCGGTTACATTCTCCACCTGGCAGCCCCTCATGGAAAATATTGGGATATATCTATTTTTTAACTGCGGCATATTTTATTTTATAGCCCGTCTGTCTATAAATGTGCGAAAACTCCGACAAATAAAGAACCATTATACACGTGTTATGGTTCCCGCATTTTTATTTATACCAATGGCAGATATTTTTATGACTATTACAGCATTATTCAATGGTAAAATAATTTTTACGTTATTAAAAAAAGATACATATATTCATAAAGCAGATTCAGAACAGAAAGTTTAAATCTAATCTCAAACTCGCCTGACGCGTCAGAATTAAGGGGAAGACGTCAAGCGCCTCCCCCTTGTAGCCGTTACCACATGATCATCACAGCTTAAACGTCTCTATCGCTTCCTCAAGCTGCCGCATATTCTCCTTCATTCTGCCAGTCTCCGCCTTAAGGCTCTCCGCCGACTGCATCTGGCTCTCTAAAATGCTGCGCACCTCATCCGCAGCTTTTACTGTGCTGCCGGAGGATTCTCCGATACTGTGAATGGATTTTAGCGCCTGCTTCCTGTCATGATTCATCTCATCCACATCTCTTGTCACCTGCTGCATGCTCTCTACCAGTCCCTCCATGATTTCGTTCATCTGATGGAACGCCGCAGTCGTGTGCTTCGCACTCTCCATCTGTCCCTTGGAGATGCCTTCCGCCTCTTCCACCTTCTGAATCGCGCTATGGGAATATACCGAAACTTCCTCGATGATCTTCTGTATCTCCTCCGCAGTCCTTGCCGAATCGTCCGCCAGACTACGAATTTCCGATGCGACAACGGAAAAGCCCCTTCCGTGCTCTCCGGCGCGCGCCGCCTCGATCGATGCATTTAAGGATAACAGATTTGTCTGGGATGCAATGTTTTGTATATCGCTTACAAATTCTGCA
Organism: Roseburia hominis; assembly: GCA_021771815.1. Taxonomy (GTDB): domain Bacteria; phylum Bacillota; class Clostridia; order Lachnospirales; family Lachnospiraceae; genus Roseburia; species Roseburia hominis_A. Next base: position 22,841 of record JAETOE010000025.1, on the reverse strand, counting down.
ATCTCCTCAAGCTTGCCCGCGAGCCGCATGACATGCTCCTGCACCTCCCTTGTTGCGTCCGCCGTCTGTCTCGACTGTCTCGCCATCTCATCGACCGTCTCCATCCCGTCGTCAATCATCTTTCTGGAATTTGTGATATTTTCAATCGTGTTAAAGATGCTGCTGCTCACATTTTTTATCTGTACCGAGAGTTCTTCCATCTGCCCGTTGCATTCCGTAACTTCCCCGTTCTGCAATGCAATAATATCATTGATCTCCTCCATCTGCATACTTACACTCTCAATCAGCGAACTCAGTTCATTGCCGGAAACCATGACCGTATCGCCGGATGACAGTACTTCATCCTTCATATCGGAAACAGCCTGTATCAATTCCCGCATCCTGACGACCGTATTACTCATCGCCTCGTGAAGCTTTCCAAACTCATTGTGTGCCGGATGCTCACGTTTTGCGCTCTCCGCAAGATTTCCTTTCGAAACCTCATCCAGACGCTTTACGCTCCTTTTGATATTTCCGCTGATTCCTGCAATTACGCAGGTGCTTATGAGCAAAGCCGCCGCACAGGCAATCACCACCAATATCAGCGTGATATTGCGAATTTCCTCTGAACTTTTTGTAATATAGGATTTCGGCACCATCGCGATCATCCTGCCGCCTGTCACAGAACTTACTGCCGTCATATAGAAATATTTCTGCCCCTGATAATCCACATAATCCGCGCCGCCTTCCCAATTGATCTGCGCCAGATCCTTTGCCGAAAAAGACGCATCAGAGCTTACTTCTCTTCCCTCCGCCGTGATAAAGGACACATAGCTTCCAGGACCGAGATCCACCTCGGACAAAAGATCTGCAATCGCCTTTTCACTGACATCTACAAGTATAAGTCCTCTTATGTCTCCGCTGTTAAAGGATCGGCTGCAGTAGAGAATATAGTCTCCCGTATTCATCTTTTCATCAACAAAGTCATGGCTGCTGCCCCAATGCAGGTATCCGTCCGCAAGCAGTTCTCCCTCCTGCGCATTCTTCATCTCCCCGATAAAGCTCTCCATACCGCTCGCCTCCTGCCTCTGTGTCGTAATAATTTCAACGCCGTCCACCGGAATGATATGAATGCTCTCAATCATCCAGCTTGCCGTCTGTTTGACATTGATGTTATTACTGATCGTCGTCTTTGCCTGCCCCTGCTTAGAGGTATCCGACTGATATCCGCCCAGAGCATACGAATTGACGGTCTTGTCCTGTGCCAGCTCCAATGTGATTGCCGATATCGTCTGCATCGCCTCGTCAAAGGACGCCATCGTCATCTCAAGCACCGTACATGCAGACGCCTCATAGTTTCGGATCAGTCCTTCGGACGCCTTTGTATAAGAAATCAAACCTATTCCGACCATAAACAAAACCGGTATCAAAAAGCCTACTGTAAGCTGCAGACGGATAGAAATTCCTGCCCGGCGCTTTGCCGCCTCTTTCTGCTTCCCTTTTCTCTGCGACATAAAAAGACCCTCCCATTTTTTTGTTATCCTTATCATAGAATCCGGAAGGGTCTTTTTAAGTGTATTTCATTTTATTTGAGTGTCATTTTTTTAGGATTTTTGCCGTATCTATACCGACACGTCCACCGGCGCTGCCGCCTCTCCTCCTGCTGCCGCACTGCTGTCCGTCACAGGCGTTCCGCCGCCCATACTGCCGGAGACATCAGACATCTGCCCTGATTCGAGCGCCATCTCCGCTTCTACTTCCGCCTCGACCTCCATCTCAATCTCATTTCTCGCCTGTTCCATCAGCGCGAGTTCGGCAAGTGCAATCGCTGCACTGCTGATATCAAATGCGATGCCGGATGCTTCATCATAACTGCTGCCCGTACATCCGCTGTTATTTCCGGACATTTCCTTGATATATTTCATGTCCGCCTCCGCGATCTTTCCGTGCTCCTCATTGCGGTGCATCCGGCGTTTCTGTGCCATTTCACTGCGTTTTTGCTTTTCCTTTATGACCGCCTGCGTCTCCTCAATGGCAACCTTCTGCTTTAACTCGCGCTCCTTTGCCGCAACCCGGCGTCTCACCTCGCCCTGCTTCTGCTGCGTCTTTGCGCCGTTCTCCTTCTGGTGCGCCTTCTGCTCCCTCTCTTCTTCTCTGAGATTGCGCACCTTAAGCTGTGCGCACCGCACCATCCGCTTCGCGTGCGCGATCGCGCTTGCCACCTCTTTCTGATTATACTGACCTGTTCCCGCCTGCCGCTGCAACACGGCAAGCTTGCTCTTTGCACGCGTCAGCACGGTCGCCGCGCTCTGCGCCTTTTTCGCGCGCATAATCTGACCGGAGATTTCCCTGTGATTATAGTTCAACTGTTTTGCAGCCTTTTTCTGTGGTTTCCCGAAATTCGCCATCCGCGCATAGGGATTATCCTTCTTCTGAATCGTAAGCGTTCCCATCATGGCGGTACGGGAATTTGTGCTTCCCACGCCGTTTACCGTCGTACTCATTTCCATTCCTCCCTGAAGCTCCCGCAGAGAATGCCGGTACGTTCTCTCGCGCCCGGATGCCGGGCGCATCCGCTCTGCTCTCTGCATGAAAGAAAAAAGCACCCGCCGGACGGATCGATAATCCTGCCCTGCGGTGCGCTTTGTATGAATCCGTTCATATATTATACATCGGATAAAACGGTCGTTTTTGTTAGATTTTGTGCGTGAATCTGTCTTTTTTTGTTATAAAGCTTTTTGTCCTAAACTTCCCATATCTGTCAGCGTTGTTTTCCGGTCAAAACCTACTTGTGGACTGACAGATCTTTTGTGGACTAGCAGATCTCCGCGCCTGACGGCATCGGCTTCTCCGGTGTCATAAGTGCAAGATTGCCCTCCGCATCCTCCGCACACAGAAGCATTCCCTCGGAGAGCACGCCTGCAAGCTTTGCCGGCTTTAAGTTCACAAGCACCATGACCTTCTTGCCGACCATCTCTTCCGGCGTGTAGTACTTGCGGATGCCGGAGACGATCTGCTTTACCTGACTGCCGATCTTCACCTGGGAACAGAGCAGCTTTTTGGATTTCTCCACCGCTTCACAGGCAATGATCTCGCCGACCTGAAACTGCATCTTCATGAAATCGTCATAAGCGATTTCGTCCTTCGGCTCAATGTCGATGACCGCCTCCCCTGCTGCATCCTCCGCCGGAACATCCTCTCCAAGCGCGCGCTGCTCCGCCTCGAACTCTTTCTTCTGCGCCTCCTTGATTGCCTCGACCTTCGGCATAACATCCTTTGCGTCAAGACGCGCAAATAAGATTTCCGGCTTATCCGTCACTTTCTTACCGCTCTCATAAAGTCCGAACTTATCCAGCTCCTCAAAGGTGCGAAGCTCTGTGTTAAGCTGCGCCGCAATCTTCTCCGCCGTCTCCGGCAAAAAGCTCTCTAAAAGAGATGCGCCGATCATGATGGACTCCACCAGATTATAGAGCACCTCGCTTAAGCGGTCCGCCTTCGCCTCGTCCTTTGCGAGCACCCACGGAGCCGTCTCGTCGATATACTTGTTGCAGCGGCGAAATACCGCGAATACCTCGGAGATAGCATCCGCCACACGCAGATCCTTCATCTTCTGCGCGACCTTGTCTCTCGCTCCTGTCACAACAGCTTTTAAGTCCGCGTCTACTTCCTCGGTCACGCCCGTGCTCTTTACTGCGCCGTCAAAATATTTGTTACTCATGGAAACGGTGCGGTTCACGAGATTTCCAAGGATATTTGCAAGGTCGGAGTTGAAACGCTCGATGACAAGCTCCCACGTGATGATACCGTCGTTCTCAAACGGCATCTCATGCAGTACGAAATAGCGCGTCGCATCCACGCCGAACAAATCTACCATATCGTCCGCATAGATGACATTTCCCTTGGATTTGCTCATCTTATCGCCGCCCTGTAAGAGCCACGGATGTCCGAATACCTGCTTCGGCAACGGCAGATCGAGCGCCATTAAGAAAATCGGCCAGTAGATGGTATGAAACCGGATGATATCCTTACCGATCAGATGCAGGTCCGCCGGCCAGTTCTTGTTGAAAAGCTCCGAGGAATCACCGTCCGCATCGTATCCGATTTTCGTGATATAGTTCGTCAGCGCATCGAGCCATACATAAACTACATGCTTCGGGTCAAAATCTACCGGAATGCCCCATGAGAAGGACGTTCTCGATACACAAAGATCCTGTAAGCCAGGCAACAGGAAATTGTTCATCATCTCATTCTTTCTGGAAACCGGCTGAATGAACTCGGGATGCGTGTTGATATGCTCGATCAGGCGGTCGGCATATTTGCTCATTTTAAAGAAGTATGCCTCCTCCTTCGCCGGCTTTACCTCGCGTCCGCAGTCCGGGCATTTGCCGTCCACAAGCTGTGATTCTGTCCAGAAAGACTCACACGGCGTACAGTAAAGTCCCTCGTAAGAACCTTTGTAGATATCGCCCTTGTCGTAAAGCTTCTTGAAAATCTTCTGCACCTGCTTCTCATGGTCTTCATCGGTCGTGCGGACAAAATTGTCATAGGAAGTATTCATTAAATCCCATATACGCTTTACATCACCCGCTACATTGTCCACATACTGCTTCGGCGTGATTCCGGCTTTCTCTGCTTTCTCCTGAATCTTCTGCCCGTGCTCGTCCGTTCCTGTCTGAAAATAAACATCGTAGCCCTCTAATCTCTTATATCGTGCGATTGCGTCCGCAAGTACGATCTCATAAGTGTTTCCGATGTGCGGCTTGCCCGATGTGTAGGCAATCGCGGTTGTCATATAAAATTTCTCTTTGCTCATTGTATTGCTCCTTTCCTAAATCATCACTGTGCGCATCCTGCCCGGCAGGGCTTTTTGCTCTATAGGAGTCGGTACTTTCACGCTTAACAACAACACGGTATTTCCTATAGAGTAAAAAAGCCCCGTCTTCTCTGCGTCCTGTGCCACTGCACAACACACCCAGAAGACGGGACTTCGTATCCCGTGGTACCACTTCTATTCACACAGACCTCACGATCTGTGCCTCTGTCAGATATCTCCCTCTTCCAAGGTTCAATATCCCCCGCTGTAACAGGCGATCCTGTCAGAGCTTATCCCCCGCCACTGGCGCTTCTATCGCACCGTTCCAGGGGTTCAGTCCTGCCGCTCCAAAGCCATGTTCCATCCGCCTTTCCCCATTTCCTCTCAGCTAACCGTCTCCGAATGGTGCCTGTAGCGACCTTCTGTAAAAGCCTGCATCACAACGAAGCGGGTTGGAAATCTCTCTGTAAAGTTCCGACAAATGTACTCTCTTTTTCTTCGCGTTTCATGAATTGATGATTTCTTAGTTTTCCTAAGATTAGCACGGAAATAACGGAAAGTCAAGGACATTAAATCTGAAATTGCTCCACAATAGAACGAAGCGTTTCGATTGTCTCTCTGCTCTCCTGCAGCTTCGTGTAGCCCTCGATCGTCGTACTCTCTGTCTCAGAGGATTTCTCCGCAATCACATTAATACCGTTGGACGACTGGCTTACGGTATCGTTGATGTCCTCCACCGACGTAACGATCTGAGTAATATAGTGATCTAACACTTCAACAGCTTCCTTGACTTCCCGCATAACCTTGATAAACGAATCCGCGTCTATCCGATACTGGCTTCCGGACTCAAGAAATACATTGTAATCTGTAAGTACTGTCATTTCCAAAAACTGCATCATAGTCGTGATACAATCCGTCATATTGGAAACCGCTGTATTAACCTCGTCTACAATGGAATTGATATTATCTACTGTCCGAAGCGTCTCGGACGCAAGTGTACCGATTTCAGACGCAACAACGGCAAATCCTCTTCCTGCCTCTCCCGCACGAGCCGCCTCAATACTTGCATTAAGCGCCAACAGATTTGTCTGGGAAGATATATTCTTGATATCCTCCGTCAGCTCGTTAATTCTTTGTACCGCCCGTGACTGTTCAATCGCAAGATTGGTCTTATCCTTCATCACCTCATACATATGGTTCGTCTTATCGCTTGACTCCTGACTGATACGCTCCATATCCCCTGCACGCTGATAAATCTCGCGCGAATTTGCCTCTCCGTCCGAAGCAAGCTGATAAATCTGCTCTGAATTGCGCTTAACCTCTTCTATATTCTGCACGATTTGCGCGGTATTCGCAGATGCCTCCTGCATACCGGCAGCCATCTCCTGCGTCGCTGCGGAGTTATCTTCCGCGCGCGTACTGTTCTCCTTCATAATGGCGTCCAGATTATCCACGTTTCCGAGAATCGCCCGCTCTGTCTCACTCATCTGCTCTACCATACCTTTTAAGATACGCCGCATCTGATGAATCTCACGCGCCATAATACCGATCTCATCCTTCTGCTTACGCAGCTTGCTTCCGTCCGCGGTCGGTTTAAAATCCAACTGCGCGGTCTGCGTGATAACATTTGTCAACTGACGAATCGGCTTTGCAATACCGCCGGAAACAAAAATTCCGATAACGCCCGACACCAAAATAGAAACTATCTCACCAACAAGCATCAGTATCACAAGCCGATGCGCTTCGGAATAAATCTCTCCTCTTGGCGCTGTCACAATCAGACGCATACCATTTGCCATGCCATAAAACAGCATTTGCTGTTTTATGCCCTGATAGGAGTAATTTTGCAGGACTCCCTGCTTTGTCTCATCGGCAAAAGACGACGCGATCCCTGCAGCAGAGACATCTACATCTGCAAAGTTTGTCCCCACTTCCAGATTCCTGTCGTGCATAATCGTACCGGAGTCATTTACCAAAAATGCATGTCCGGTATCGTAGACTGTCATGGCATCTACCATCTCCGTAATTTTTGAAAAATCAATGTCCATGCCGACAATACCGATAGACTCCCCGCTCTCACTGTAGAGCGGTACAACGTAAGATATCATATAGACATTGATATTTTCGTTGAGGTACGGCTCCATCCACATGGGACCGCCGTTCCTGACCGGTATATAGTACCAGCCCACATGCGCGGCGTCATCCTCATCATACATGGAAAAATCCGTCGGAACTAATTCGTCAAAATCCGCTGTAGTGGATTCTCTCGATAAAAAGCATCCGGAGGTAGGATTTGAATATTCAGGATTATAGCGAATATAAGCTGTAACTGCGCCTTCCGTTCGTTCCGCAAAGCTATGTACATATCCCGACATCTGCTCCGTATACTCGTCCGCATACTGCTTATTCTGTGTAAACCGCTCATAGTCAAAATCCGCCATGATCACGTCACTGAGCATATCCACCGACTGTTCGATTCGCAGTATCATAGCGTTCAAAGATTCCGCCTCAGTCTGGCATGTCATCCGCATTCGCTCCTGCGCGTCTTTGTTCACCATCTGCATTGTATTGACCGCAGCAATCGTTCCGACTAACAGCGCCGTTAAAATAGAACATAAAAAAATTGCGGCAACAATTTTCTTTCGTATAGATCTCATTACTTTCGCACCCGCCCTCCTTCGAAAATTATGACTTTATTATATCTTTTACGACATAATTTGTGATTGCCTTTTATGTAATTTATTCATTTCATGTCGTTTCATTTTCTCTCTTTTTCCTCTCTATTTTTGTTTTTGCAAACTTCTTGACTTTTCCCCGAATAGTAGAAAGCCAGGGAGTTTTCTCCCTGACTTTACAGATTTTAACTTGAAGAATGCAGACTCTGCTCTTTCTGTAAACATTTATTGCTTTTATCTTTGTACTTGATTCAACTTCTCCTGTCTTCCTCATTCAGCGCATTGATAACCTCTTCATATAACGGACGTGCTTCCGGCGCATTTCCCAGCATTTCCGCCAAAGTCAGCTGATATGCGAACTGGATCATCGGATTATCCAGCATCCCCGGCGCCATCTGATTAAACATATCCACTGCAAGAGGCTGTTTTAGAATTTCCCCGAACGTGCTGTCCATACTGAACCGGTCGTAATCAAGACAAGTCTCTGTTCCGTATTCATAATCATAGACGCCGGAGCCCACTCTCTCGCACGATTCCTTTTCCGGGAGCCAGATTTCGGCGGAAGTATTTGCCGGAACCTCCACATGTACATGAATCGTACCGTTTTTGCAGCTCACTCTGCTTACAATTTTGCCATATACGGATTCAAATTCTACTCCTGCCTCTTCGATTCCCTTAACAAACATCGGCTTAATCTGAAATTTCTTATATCCCGGCTCCAGTTGGGAAAGCCCGGCTATTTTTCTGTACATCCAGTCTCCAATGGAACCATAGGCATAATGATTCAGGGAATTCATACCGGATTCATCAAATGTTCCGTCCGGTTTAATAGAATCCCAACGCTCCCAGACCGTAGTCGCACCCATATTTACTGCATAGAGCCAGGATGGACAATCCTCTTTCATGAAAAGAGTGGCAGCCGTTTCCTGCGCACCGTTTTCAGATAATGCATGGCAGATATACGGGGTTCCCACAAAACCTGTGGACAGGTGATTCTTGTGATTTTCTATGTTGGTAAGCAGCGTACCTAGGATTCTTTTTCTGTCTTTTTCTCTTGCAAGATGAAAGTACAGAGACAGCACAGCTCCCGTCTGTGTCTCGCTCACAATGCGGCCGGTCGGCGTAAAGTATTCCTGGCGGAAAGCTTCTAATGTACTGTCATAAAGTTCACAGTATTTCACAGCTTCCTCTTCTTTTCCGAGAACTTCTGCACTCTGACGGACCAGATCTGTCACACAAAGGTAATAGGCATTGGCAATCATATATTTGTCGGTAGCACCGGTACGATCTGCGCTTTCTTCCTTATCCAGCGCCAGCCAGTCGCCATACTGAAAACCCGTCTGCCAGAGTTTGTTTTCGCCGCATTGATTATGTATGTAATCCACCCATTCGTGCATACATTTCCAATTTTCCGAAAGGATTCCCTTATCCCCGTATGTCTGATAAACTACCCACGGAATGATGACTGCAACATCGCTCCACGCAGAGGCGCTGTATGACTGCAGAATATCCGGAACCACGTGCGGCACTCCTTTTTCCAGAGAAGATTCCGCTGCTACATCCCGCATCCATTTCGAGAAAAACAGCGCTGTATTTCTGTTAAACGAAGCCGTCCATGAGAAAATCTGGGCATCTCCCGTCCATCCCAGTCTTTCATCGCGCTGCGGACAGTCCGTGGGAATGTCCAGAAAATTATCCCTCTGCCCCCAGGCAATATTACTCTGAAGCTGATTTACCTTTTTGTTGGAACAGGTAAAATCACCCGTTTTCTCCATATCCGAATGCATCACGCAGGCGGTAAACTGCTCCGGGGAAAGTTCCTCCAATCCTTCCACGCAGATATAGCGGAATCCATGAAACGTAAAATGCGGGAGAAATACCTGTTCTTTACCGTTACAGATGTAAGTATCAATGGATTTCGCCTGACGGAGTGTTTCGGGATAGAAATTCCCGTCCTTATCAAGCACCTCGGCATGACGGATCACAATTTTCTGTCCCTTCTGACCATTCACTCTTACTTCCACCAAACCTGTAATATTCTGTCCGAAATCCACCAGCTTTTCTCCTTTCGGAGTAACGATAAGTTGCTTGGCGGGAATTCTTTCCGTAATACGGACAGGCTCGTTTTCCTGTGCAGTAAGCGTAGATGTATCAAAATCTTTAATGGAAACCATACCTTCCCGAATATTGGGAGCAGAAGTATCGATCGTCTCGCCCATATAGATTTCACTGTAAGAAATTTCCCCTGTGCGTACACTCCATGATTCATCTGTTGCAATCGTCTCTTTCGTACCATCCTCATAAGTCACGTGAAGTTCCGCAAACGCACCCACTCTGTCTCCATAGATATTGGGCTGACAGTAGAATCCAAGGATTCCTTTGTACCATCCATTCCCCACTGTCATTTCAATCTTATTATTTTGTGAAAGCATTTCTGTCACATCATAAATCTGATACTGAAGGCGGTGGTGATAACTTGTCCAGCCCGGAGCCATACGATAATCCCCTACCCTGCTTCCATTTAAATTCACCTCATACACTCCCTGCGCAGTGGCATACAGACGGGCTTTTGCCACCGGTTTTTCCAGTTTGAATTCTTTCCAGAAAACAGGGCAGGCCGTCTCTTCCTGCAAAAAATCATGCGTGATCATCCGTGCACAAAACTGGTTGCGATCAAAAATTCCCGTTTCAAAAGTCCCTTCTGTAAAAGCGGTTTTACCATGATTATCCGCTGCTTCCACATAAACGGTATAACTGGTTTCCGGCTTTAATTCTGCTCCCTCATATTCCACCAGTACGGAAGTATCCGTTTCCACCACATTGCTGTCCCATACCGTCTTTTCCCCGGAAACGTCATTCTCTCTGATTATGATACGATAGGATTTCTGCATCGTATCTTTCTCCCCGGACTCCATTTTCCAGGAAAAACGGGGGCTTTTTACAGACAGACCAATTGGATTTTTTCTATATTCTGTTCTAAGATCATAAATCTTCATGCTTGGTTCCCTCCCACGATTGTAATATTTTCACAACAGGGCAGCGCTGCACAGTCAGCCCTGCCCTGTTGTCTTTTTATCTTGATTCTTTTCTTGCCTGGATTTCCGCCACGATCTGCGGGTATTTCTTTTCCAGGTCATTTTTCATAAGCAGAATGAACATCGTTACGAATAATGCCAGCGGAATATAAATGGAAAATGCAAAGATTGCGATATTTACCGTACCCGGCTGAGTTTCCAGCGCTGAACTGTAACCGCCCCATGCAAGAAGCCATCCGATCAGGGAACCGCCGATTCCGGATCCGATTTTACATCCGAAAGAATTTGCACTGTTCGTCATGCCGACAATCCGTTTCTCGAATTTCCATTCGTTGTATTCCACGCAGTTATTTACCATTGCCCCGAACAAACACATCAGCGGAATATTTGCAAAGGTCGTAAAACATCCGCCCACCAGGCAGGTAACCAGACTGTACGGAGTGAATACCCTGACAACACAGGCTGCCGCACCGAGAACGCAGGAAATCATACATGTTTTCGTCATACCGAATTTTCCTGCCATGGGACCGGTAAGCGCAAACCCCAGAAATGTAGGAATCAGACCTACCGCACCAAGAAGCGCTACCATATTATCATTTCCGAGTATGTATTTGCAATAATACGTTCCGCCTGCACCGCTGAGGCCATAAGAAATATTCATAAGAAGTTGAAGGAACAGCATGATGACCCAGTATTTATTGTGGAACAGAATTTTAAGCCCCTCTGCAAAAGATACATCTTCATCCTCCTGCTCCTGTTCCTTCGAAGCAGCCTCTCCGCCTGCATTTTCTTTTGAAACCTTATACAGGATCAGTAACGAAAGCAGAGAAATCAATCCAAAGACAACCGCAACCTTAATCCATGCCGCCTGTGTTCCTCCCAGCGCGTTTGTAATCGGAATTAACAGAATCGCGATTATCATACCTGCAATATATCCGAATGCCGCACGGAACACGCCCATTTTGCCACGCTCATCCGAGCTTTTTGTGCGAAGTGACATTAATGCACCGTAGGGAATGGCAACCGCTGTATATATCACTGCTGTAATAAGAATATTCGTAATCAGTACATATGCCATCTGGAAACCGCTTCCTGCACTCTTCGGAACGGTGAACAGCAGCACAATCATAACCGCTGCCGGTATTGCCATTCTTAAGAACCACGGACGGCATTTCCCCTTCGGTGAATGACCTGCATCCATGATTTTCCCCATAGCCAGATCGGAAAAAGCATCCGCGATTTTTGCTACCAGAAGCATTGTCGCCACCATAGCGGCGGCAAGACCGACTTTCTCTGTGTAAAAGTAAGTAAGCTGTCCTACGAGTCCGCTCATGATATTCAGCGGAAGCTGTCCCAGACCATCCCCAAGATAATCTGTCAGTCGCATGGATTTTGGGACTCCCATGGAATCCAGACCAAGTTCTTTGTTCTTTGCCATTTTCTCTCTCCTCCTACTTTATTGATTTAATGCTGCCAGAAGCTGGTCTAACATTTCCCGTTTCATACCCGGCACAAAGCTTAAAAGCTGCCGGAGAGGCATGTCTTCCATCATGGCATTCATCATTTCGGCGTTGATGGCTCCCGAGGTATCGTTTTCCTGCGCGTCCGCCATTTTCTGCGCATCGGTATTCTGCTGCATTCCCTGCAAAAACGGTCCCATTACAGCCTGTGCATGAGGATCGCGCATCAGTTCTCCCATACAGGTATTCATAGAATAAATTCTGGGTACCGTTTTGGTCCCGTGGACTGTGACCGTTTCCTCCAGAAGCATTTCCTCCGCATTACGTCCGATTAAAATCCGATAAATGCCGTCCTCTGCAAACCAGTCATGGATCTGTGTATTCCAGTAAGCGAACGCGCGCATATCCAGTTCAAAGGTTACCGTTTTCTCTTCTCCCGGTTCCAGCATGATCTTATCAAATCCGCGAAGCTCCCGTATCGGACGCACTACCTCATCCCCTGGCGCCTGCACATAAAGCTGTACCACTTCCTTGCCGGATCTGTCCCCTGTATTTTTTACGTTTACGCTAACCTTTAAGATTTCCGTATCGTCCATCTCTTTTTTGTCAACCGTTAGATTTTCATAAGCAAATGTCGTATAGGAAAGACCGTAACCAAATGGGTAAGCCGCCTTTACATTTCTGGAAGTATAGTAACGATATCCTACAAAGACGCCTTCCTGATACAATGCAGTATCTTTTCCTTTGCCGTAGGTAAGATAACATGGCGTATCCTCCAGACGTTCAGGAAAGGTTTCCGCCAGACGGCCGCAGGGGTTTGCTTTGCCGAACAGTAGATCAACTACTGCTTTTCCCACTGCCTCCCCTCCAAGATAGGCTTCCAGAATTCCCTTTACCTGCTCTTTCCATGGCATCCGTACCGGAGAACCATTATGAAGCACCACGACCACATTTTTCTGTACCGACGCAATTCTCTCAATCAGCGTATTCTGACAATCAGGAAGATTCATATGCTTACGGTCATATCCTTCGGATTCGAAGTTATCAGGAAGTCCGGCGAAAACAACCGCGATTTCCGCTTCCTGTGCCGCCTTTACGGCTTCTTCCTGCAGCTTCTCATCCACAATATCTTCTACATCATCGAATCCTCTGGAAAAAGTGACCCCGGCAATATCTTTTACTGCTTCCAATGCTGATTCCACTTTCCAGCTATTGATATGGGAACTTCCGCCTCCCTGATATCTCGGCTCTTTCACATATTTCCCGATAAAAGCGATTTTGGAATTTTTTCTCAGCGGAAGAATCTGATCATCATTTTTTAACAGTACCGCACATTCAGCTTCCATCTCTGCTGCTGTGGCATGATCCTTTTCATAATCGAAGACTGCCGTCTCGTCCCGGTTCTCTGTGTAGCGGAAAATTACATCTAAAATTCTCTCACAAGCCTGATCCACAACCGTCTCTTCAAGTTTTCCATTCTGCACCGCATCCACGATCAGCTTATCATTGATTCCGTTACTGGACGGCATTTCCAGATCCAGACCCGCTTTTAACGCCTGTACCCGGTCATTGACAGCCCCCCAGTCAGACACAACATACCCGTCAAATCCCCACTCGTCTCTGAGGATATCCGTAAGATATTCTTTGCTGTCTCCTACAAATGCACCGTTAATGCGATTATAGGAATTCATCACCGTCCATGGTTTCGCTTTTTTCACTGCTCCTTCAAAAGAAGCAAGATAAATCTCTCTAAGCGTCCTCTCATCCACCTCAGAAGAATTCGTCATGCGTCGTTTCTCCTGATTGTTGGCAAGAAAATGTTTGGCGCTTGTACCAACATGTTTGCTCTGCACACCGGTAATCATCGCCGCTGCCAATTCTGCGGATACCAGCGGATCCTCGGAATAGTATTCGAAGTTCCTGCCGCACAAAGGGGAGCGCTTGATGTTCATGGCAGGACCCAGAATGGTGCTGACCCCCATCGCCTGACACTCATGTCCGACAGTTTCTCCCAGTTTCGTCAACAGACTTCTGTCAAAACTTGATGCGGTGGCACATCCGGCGGGAAAGCAGACTGATTTTTCACTTTCGTTGATACCCAGATGGTCTGCCTGATTGGACTGTTTACGGATTCCGTGAGGACCGTCCGTCACCATCACTTGCGGAATGCCAAGCCTCTCAATGCTCTTTAGATACCAGAAATCGGCGCCTGAACACATCCCCGCTTTTTCCTCCAGCGTCATCCTTGAAACCAGACTTTTTATTTCTTCCTTTCTCATCTTTACCCTCCAACATGGTTTCTGTTTATTTGATATAGTCATTTTATAACATCAAACGTGCGATTTATTTTATATTTGTACTATTTTTTATGTTTTTGTACTCTGTTTTATTGACATCGTATAATTTATTGCTTTATAATACTGCTATGAATCTATACTCATTCTTTTTTATGAATCTATATATAGAAAAGGATTCAAGGTTTACGGCAGAGTATAAGTTTGGATGGGGGAATGATATGAATCAAAAGTATAATATACAAGGCTTTTTAGAAATGTATTATGCGGACTCCAATATTCCCACTTACCTGTATAAACAGGGAACGCCCGTCTTCTGTGTTCCCTCCCAGACAGAGCTGACATTTCCGCCTGAAAAATATCTGGATATTCTAATGGAAAAGCAGGAACGTATCTCCTATTGTTCCACAGAATATGGCATTTACTACGGATGTATCCGAATTGATTACTACCCGGAAAGCCGTCTGATTTTTGGTCCTCTTGGAAATATTCCATTTTCCGATGTGGATCTTCGGAAAATATATCATGACTATCTTGTCTCAGAAGAACAAAGAAATGACTTTCGGGAATTTCTGGGAAAAATCCCTCAGATTTCCCTAGCTTCATTTCTTACAAAGCTTGCATTTGTAAATTATTGCCTCCACATGGAAAAGCTTTCTGTCTGTGATTTTCTTCCATATGACGCTTCGGAAATATCAGACGCTTCTTCCATCGCAGAAGAAAACTACGAAATCCAGGAGTCGTTTTATCATAATAAATCTTATGAAATTGAAGCGCTTACCCTGAATTTGATACGTTCTGGCAACCCGCAGGGATTCCTTGAATTAAAGATAAATGAAACACATTATCATGCCGGAGTCACAGCCCCCACTGCCTTAAGGCAGTTGAAAAATAACATCATTATTACTACGACGCTTTCTACCAGAGCCGCCATCGACGGCGGTCTTGACTACGACACCGCCTACCAGCTCTCAGACAAATTCATACAGGCTGCCGAAAAGCTCCAGAATGCCGACAACCTATACGAATTATTGTCAAAGATCGGCTATACTTTTGCGGAAAAAGTATACGAAGCCAAAACCCCTGCCACCTCCAACGACCGGATTCAAAAAGCGATACGCTTTATCCAGCAGAACCCCAATCAGCATATCACGGTCGAAGATGTAGCAGATCATGTGGGCTTCAGCCGTTCCTATTTTTCTGCGTATTTCAAACAAGAACTGGGCTTTTCCGTCGCGGCATTTATTCTCAGATGCAAGCTGGAGAAAGGTCGTGAACTTCTTTTGTATACAGACAAACCGCTGAGTATTATCAGTAATTACCTGTGCTTTTCCAGTCAAAGCCACTTCCAGACAGCGTTTAAAAAACAATTTGGAATGACCCCTATGGAATACCGGAAAAATCCGGATGTACCCAAATAGCCACACATTTCACAAATTATGGGGCGACACTTTGAACAGACCATACGCGCTTTTCGACTACAGTTTACGAAAACCTGGGCCATTAAAATAGATACCCATACTTTCCCGCCTGATAGCGCAGCACATCCTCCACGCGTGCAAACTCTTCCTCCGTATATCCGGTCTGCCCCCTGCTTTTCGCCGCTTCCTGGCATAAATTTCCAAGGCGTTCCGGCGTTCCGCACGCATTACCGAAATCTTCCGATGCTCCGCGCACATTCCCCAAGCACCCCGGCATTCCACACATGCTCCTCAGTTCCTTCGTCACTTCGCAGATCCGGTTCGCCGGAAAATCGAATTTCAGATAATAGCCATACCGCTCGTTCGCCGCGTCAAGCTGCTCATCGAAATCCCTCGAAAACGGCTTTGCGCAAATCGTCTTACGGCACGCCGCAAAATCCTTCCCGAACGGGTATGACTCCCTTGTGTCTGAAAAGAGCGACAGCCCCATGTCAAAGAACGGACAGAGCCGGTATTCCCGCTTCGCCGGGTCGTAGAGCAGCGCAATATTGTTCGTGTGGCGGTCCTCATTTAAGAAAAAGGCATCGATTTCAAGCATTTTCGTCAGATATACGCCAAAGTCTTCGATTCCTGTCACATTGCGCACCAACTCTTCCATGTAGCCAATACGCTCCCCCACATCCGCGATATGCGCCATCTGCTTTGCCAGACCAAAGCCCGTGCAGCTACGTGCAATCCGTTCGAGCGTGACAAGCTCCTCACCCTCTCTACGGAAGTTCCTGCTGCGGCAGCCGCGGTAAACCTTGTCCTGATAGCGGATAAAAACCGGTTCATACATGACGGCATCCGGGATATTGGACTGCGCGAGAAGTCTTGAAACGACGACCTCCGCAAGACTCTCATAGCCGAACGCATCCGCCTTGTACCACCAACCGTCCTGCTCCCATTTGAGCTGATTGCCCTTCGAGGAATGTCCTTCGCCCGTCTCTATATTCTTCCCGATTATCGTAATCTCCGGGTTATTGCTCCCGCCGCATTCAATCGTCTTCTGCATTTGCCGCACCTCCTCCACAATCTGTTCTGCATAGATGCTTCTCCGCTGCTGCCTGAACCCACCGCCATGAACTGTCCGGCATCATGGCTCATCTCGCCGCCGCATCGAAATAGGTAATCGCGATCCACTGCATATCCTCCGCCATCCGTCCCTTTGTCCGCTCGACAATAGCGAGTGGATCGTAAGAATCCAGTCCGAGATCTTTCAATACAAGACGCAGATGCTCCCTCGTCCGCGGAAAGCAGCGGCTTTCCAAAAATTCTTCGAAATCCTCCCACGTCGGCTTTGCCTTGATGCCGAACGCACGGTGAATCAGATCGTCCGTCCGGTTCTCCACGGCAATTCTTTGTCTTGCAAAGTCCACAAGTATTTCGGTACAGCACTCGTCCCCGCACATGAAATCCATCCGCATCGTATATTCCTCTACATTGACGTCACGAAATCTACGATTAAGTTCCGCCCATTTACGTATTGTGCGGCAAATCTGTTCCTGTTCTTCTTCCCTGCGGTTCAGATAACCCGACAAGGTCTGACGGGAAATGCCGTACTCTGCGGCAAGCGCCGTAAGCGTCTCCCCCGCCTCATGCCGCTTCGCAATCTGTGCAAT
The DNA here is from genome assembly GCA_021771815.1 of Roseburia hominis. Lineage (GTDB taxonomy): Bacteria > Bacillota > Clostridia > Lachnospirales > Lachnospiraceae > Roseburia > Roseburia hominis_A. Next base: position 5,503 of record JAETOE010000025.1, on the reverse strand, counting down.
CTTCTCCGCGTTAAGCGCCCGTTTCCTTCCCGCACCGCGTTCATTCACTTTTGCCATGTCCCCGCCTCCCTCTTATAGCTTCTCTTTTATAGCATCTCTCTTACCTGTATGTTATGCCCGTAACCTCGTTTTGTCAATATATTAATTTCTTGACGTCCAAATTCGCTTTTTTGTAATAAATCCGTTTAACAAAAAAGACTCTCTGCCATGTGCAAAGCGCCCTTTCTATTATATTATAAACCTTAGTAACAAATTTTTTCCATTCCCAATGCAATATTTCACCCCGCTCATGGATGTTATAGGTAAAGAGAGGTAATTATGCGAACGAAACCAGAGAAAAGCAAAGACGATATTGAATTAACGGCAACTCAAAATTCCGCTCTTATCTACAAAATTGCATATTCTTACACAAAAAACAGCGCGGAGGCAGAGGACATTCTACAAGACGTATTGATTGCCTATATGACATCTACAACCAAATACACAGATGACGAGCATAAAAAGGCATGGCTGATACGCGTGACCATCAATGAATGCAAAAAGCATTTCCGCAGACTAAAATACCAGCTTTTGTATGACAAGACCACGATTCCGATCGATGCTCCCGCAGATCACTCTGATGTCACCTGCGCGGTAATGGAGCTGCCTGCCAAATACCGAATCGTCATACATTTATATTACTATGAGCAATTATCCGTCCGCGAAATAGGCGCCGTTTTGAACATAAAAGAAAATACGGTAATGTCACTCCTGCACCGCGCACGAAAAAAAATCAAAAAATTAATGGAGGAAGCAGATGAACATAAACCAATATCGCCAGATGCTAAATGAACTGGAAATAAAACATTTCTCTACGGAGGAATTAATGAAAGAATGCCGGAGAAGAAGACGAAAAAAACGCCAGGCGCTCTGTCTTTCGCTCTGCTTGTTTCTCGTTGGTGTCTTCGCTATAGGCTCTGTTCGCCAGAGCCCCACTGTCGCCGTCACAGTCTACGCCGCCGACGGCAGCAATATCCGTCTGTCGGATGAAACAGCCTCCTTACGTCTGAATGCGGATGTATCATCTGTTACCTCTACTATAAAGGACGGTTTAGAAACCGATTCGAAAGTCAACATTTATCTCTATTTCCAATTTGACGAAGAGAACCTTGATACCGTTACCTTATCCTGCTCGGATATGGAAATAACAAGAAACAATCTGGCGGAGCATTCCGCATACTTTGTAGAAAACAGATCCTTCGACCGCGATTCCTATCTGCAAATGGAATCGAAGTATGAATCAAACGAAAATTTTCTTTCTATGCTCTCCAACGAAGATTTTTCCATTGTAACCCTTCTGGTCGGAAATACCTGTACGATTCCCTGCGACGGTCCGGACGACGCACAGTACGGTATTGTCTTAAAGGCTGATAAGACGGGCGATACTTCCTATTCCACTGAGGAATCGACCATCATCGCTGATATTGTATTAAAAAACGGTAAAAGCATACGGCAAAAATATAAAATTGCCGCGTGCGAAGATATTCTGACGGATGGCATTGAAATATCCCTTATCAGGTAATATTTTCTCTCTGCTGCCCACCACCCCTAAGTCCCCGATATAAACGTGCGCCGGGCGTACGTGAAAAACGCTATCCGCCTAAACGGATAGCGTAATAAACAACACATTCACAAGACAGCAAAGCGAGACGCCGGACACAGCCAGCTTTCCGCCCGCAGTCTTTAATTCCTCTGACACAGTCTCTTTCTGCCGGTTTACAGCAAGCAGCGTCACCATCATAAGAATCCCGTAGAGAGGCGCGTACACGCGCTCGCCGGAAACATAGATCGTCGCCATGAATCCGAGAATCATTCCGGCGCCGAATCCGCAGCCGAGCAAAATCAACAGACAAATGTATTCATACAGATTTTCCCCGAAAAGCTGATACAGCGCATAGATCATCGACGCGACCGTCACCGCAAGATATACGATCGGTATCCATGTAGACAAATCGCTCCAACTCCACTCCAATATCTGCCCCGGCATCACGAAAAGCCCGGACAGCCCCGGGTAAGCCGTCCGAAGCACGGTCTGCCCGAACAGAATAAAAAGCGGCAGGGTAGAAATGAGCGTCTTTTTAAAATCCTTCGTCTTTCCGCAGACGAGTACCGTCCAGACCGAAATCACAATGAAAAATACAATGTCAGCATTCGCGATGAACACCCGCTCGATACTGAGCAGGCCCAGATAAAGCTTCTCGCCGAACCCAAACTCCCCGTAAATCGGCAGATCTGCGATACTGACCTTGTTCCGCTCGGCATTTCCCGGGCATAACGCGATCACGGCAAGCGAAATTACATTCACAAGCATAAGCGGCACTAGCACCGGAAGATTCCCCGGCTTCCTCTTCTGCAGCCACAGATACACGCCGTAAAGCACCAAAAGCACCGCCATGATTACCGCATACTGCTCATGGCTGCCCGTCACCACGGCAACGAGCACGCCAAACACCGCCTCCGCCGTATGAATCCGCTCCTCTGCCGCCATCTTCTTAAGCAGCATCACAATATAGAAAATACCCCAGAACGGCCAGAAATGCGTGACGGTCGTCGTCACCCACCCGGCGGTTCCCATGTCGTGGAACGGGAACAGCAGAACCGCCGCTGCCGCCGCCCAGTTTGCGAGCCTGCCGCCGCCCAGAATACGCGAAATAAGAACCGGAAGCGTTGCAAACATCAGAAAATCGATGATCCGCCAGAGAATCGGGCACTGGATTACATTCACAAGTACGAACTCTGATACAACTCTGGACGTCCAATGCACATAGCGGTGTGAAAGGTAAGCCCCAAGCGTCGTTCTCTTCGTCGCCTCATAAAAGAAAACGTCGTCCCCTCCCATCGGCTTCATAAGCAGATGATAGACCAGCCCGATCACTGCTACCAGAATAAAGGGCGCATATGCTTTCACATATGCGCCTGTCTTTGTCTTCTTCAATGCGCTGCGTCCTTTCTTATGCCTCTTCCTCATACATATCGTCCATCTTCGTGCCGCAGCTGCTGCAGAAAGTCGCTCCCTCCGGCATCTTCGCACCGCACTTCGGGCATTCCGCAGAACCCTGAATGCGGAGTACCTCCGCCTTCATACGCTCGATTTCCTCCATAGCCTCTTTGATCAGGAAAAACTGCTCTGCTTCCTCGATGCCCTCCTCATCCTTGTGCTTCTCGTAGTAAGCAAGCCCAAGCGCCATATATTGCTTCTGCACATAATCCTCCTTGGACTTGATGTCAAGCTTTAACTTTGCGATTTCAGACACATCCTTAGCCTTCTGCGTAACGTCCTTCCCTGCCATAGCTAAGGACTCTCCCAACTTATCAAAAAAATCCATATCTACCCTCGTTTCTGCGCTGTTTTATGCACAAGCAGCCTCATGCCGGACAGCGCGCCGCCACAAACTGCATAATCTCCTGCATCTTTTTTTAGTATAACGCGGTTTTGGGATTTCGGCAACGGGAAACATACTTATCTTATGCAAATATATACAAGATACGCCGCATACATCAGCAGCATGATTATACCTTCCGGCTTGTCCAGCCTTTTCTTTGTCCATCCGAAAATCCACACAAGCAGACTCATTGCGGTCAGGATCACAATATCAATGATATTCTCCGTGATAAATGCAATAGGGCTGATCGTTGATGCAATGCCAAGTACAAAAAGAATATTAAAAATATTCGAACCGATTACATTTCCAAGCGCCATGTCCAGCTCATTCTTGCGTGCCGCAACTACTGATGTCACAAGCTCCGGAAGACTTGTTCCGCACGCTACAATCGTAAGACCGATTAAATTCTGGCTGAGTCCCACCTTGGCTGCGATTGTGGATGCTCCGTCTACGACAAAGTCACCGCCGAACTTGATCGCGATAATACCGCCGACAATGAACACGATGCATTTCCAGACAGGCAGCGCCTCATACTCTTCATCCGAAGCGTTAGCGCGGGCCTTCATTGCGGAACGCACCATCCAGACCAGAAAACAGACAAACACTGCAAGCAGAATCAGTCCGTCCGCCCTGCCAAGTTCCATTCCCAAATAGCCGCCGACTAACAGCAGGATCGCGCAGATGACCGAAAACGGAAACTCCTTGAGCAGCGTACTCTTCTCCACCGCAAGCGGATTGAACAATGCACAGAATCCACAGACTACCATCAGATTAAAAATATTAGACCCGATCGCATTGCTGACCGCAAGCGCATTGTTGTTCGTCATGGATGCCGTGATGCTGACGGCGCACTCCGGAAGGCTTGTCCCCATCGCAACGATCGTAAGTCCGATGATGATGGACGGAACCTTTAACATCTTAGCCACCGCAGAACTTCCCTCCACAAAGAAATCCGCGCCCTTAATCAATAAAACAAAACCGACTACCAGTAAAAACACTGACCAAAGTATCTCTGACATAAGCTTCTCCTCTCTCGTGCTTATAATTTGTTTGCATCTATTTTCTCACTGCGCGCTCATTGCACACGCGTGTTATATTTATCTCCTGCTTCCTTTTATCCGGTTCGCATATATGAGTCCCTCATGCCATCTTCTATCCAAGGAGCCCCAGATGCGACAGCAGAATCCGGGCGCCAAGCAGCACCACCCACCGCAAGCGCATCAATGCTCGTTGCAATCGCAAGCAAGAACATTTCCTTTATATCGAGCGGCGGATCCATCTGATCTATTTCTACATTCTCATCCTCCGGCTTTACCGCCTCCACGATCATCTTACCGCCGATAAATCCCAGCAGCACAAAGGCGATCCAGTGATCGATGCTGGTAATATAGCTCTCAAACTGGCTTCCCAACACCCAGCCGATAAACGGCATCAACGCCTGAAAACCTCCGAAAAACAGGCCGATTACAACCGCCTGCTTCTTGTTGACCTTACGCATGGCAAGTCCTTCGCAGATCGATACCGCAAAAGCGTCCATGGCAAGACCGACTCCCATCAAAAGCAGCTCAATAAAAATTCCCATAATAGCTTCCCTACCTTCCCGGCGCATCCTATCCTGTACTCTCCTGCGCTCCAACTATACACATCTCGTTCCGGCATTCCCTATACACACAATTTCATGAAAATTGTCGATTTCCAACAGAACAAAAAAGAGACTGCATGCATATCTCCGATCTCCGCGCTGATGCTGAATTCCGGAAATACACATGAGTCTCATTCTTTAAGATTTGCCAGGTCATCCGGCATACTATGCCGCTCTGACCGGTCTGTTGACAAATCACGCTCGCACGCGAACTACTCCCTCACGAAATCTGCTATATATGGCTTACGCCGATACTGTTTTCTTACTATATAACATGAGGAATTTTTTGTCAACTATTTTTTTAATTGCTGTATTCCCCATTTTGTAGAGTTACAATTGATGTGACACCTTGCTACTATACAAAAACGGTTGAATCCTATAGAATTTTAATCGCCAAACCAAAAATCTATAAAAAGGAACTCAACCGTCATGAATACAA
>JAETOE010000001.1 GCA_021771815.1 Roseburia hominis | reverse complement strand
TAGATAAAAACGTGCCGTAAAACACAGCACGTTAAGATAGACAATATGAAGAAGATGCCGAATTCAATCTGCGGTAATACTGCCGTAGGTGGGAACTATAATTCGACGTGTGACAGCGGTAGCAGATTCGAATGGATGGCAGTGGATCTGGGTATCGTTGCCTGCTTTGTAACTGCGGCAGGAATTGCGGTAAAGAGAAAGCGGTCGCTGCCGCGCCATGCCTACGCCATCCTCCTGCTGATGCCGATGCTTTGCTGTATCAGTACGGCGCAAAGTGAGAGCTTCGTGACGGTGGGACAGCTTAAGGAGGCGCAGGAGGAACGCAGCTTCTGGGAGAATGCCATGGAGCAGACCGTAACGTCTGATGCGGCGGAAGCAGAACTTTACCGCTATGACAGTCTTTTGGCCCCGCTTAGTCTTGCAAACAGAAATGCGCCTGCGGCCGGCAGATGCAGTATGTATTCGTCCGTCACGAATCAGGCATATGCGGACTTTTTCTATCGTACGATGCAGACGCCGATCTCCATTAATAACAGGATAGCATTGCTTGCAGCGGAAAATCCCGTACTGCTTTCCTTTCTCGGCGTGAGGTATCTGGAAACGGGGGCTGGCGCCGTCCCTGAGGGCTATCATGTCCTGCGGGAAGAAAATGGACGTGTGCTTGCAGAAAATCCAGATGTCCTTCCGGTCGCTTATGCGGTTCGCGGGGAAGATGTGATAACGGAGGAGGCATTTGATAAACTGGATTCGTATGAGAAGCTTGCCGCGCTGATGAAGAAAACGGTGATAGGAACCGGAACGGGTGCTGCAGCCGCGCCTGAAGAAGTATCGACATCGGAAAAAGACAGAAATGCGGCGCAGGAGACAGATGCTGTGGTGCAGAAAGAGAGGGCATATCCTGTGCGGGAGGTATCGCCGCAATTTTCGGCGGTTACGTCGGAAGGAAATCTGTCGATTCAGCCGCTTTCGGACGGGGCGTACAAGATTACCGCAAGAGATGATGCGGATGGTACGGCTGCCTGTTTGACACTCGAGTTTGCCATGCCGGTTGAACAGGAACTTCTGCTTCTTGATTTTGCGGTGGAAAATCAGACAAAGAAAGCGGTCGTAATCGACGTGAACGGAATACGAAACAAACTTTCGGGGAGCGGCGCGCCGTATCCGAATGAGAATAAGACGTTTCACTATCAGCTTTCGGGAGGAGCGGACGGTTCTCTGACAAGACTTACAGTGACTTTCGAAAGCGGCAGCTATATCGTCCGGGATATTCGCTGGCATACATTTCCCAAAACGCTGCTGACAGAGAAGGATTACACGAGCGTCGTTCCGGTCGCTGTCAAAGAAACTGAGATTTTTGCATGTTCCGTTACCTGTGTGGAGGATGGATATTTTGTGACTTCGATTCCCATGCAGCATGGTATGAGCATCCGGGTAGACGGAAAAGCGGCTCCGATTCTTACCGTTAATACCGCCTTTGTTGGGGCAAAACTTTCAAGGGGGACGCATGTTGTTGAACTTGCCTATACGCCGCCTGGCTTAAGAATTGGTTATGCGGTCAGCGTGGTCTTCATTTTTGCTTTTGCTGCATGGCATCTGATTCCATACCTGCGTGTTCGTCTGCTTCAGGGTTTGCGGGTCTATGACGTGGACAATTCGGAAGGTTTATGTTAAAATATTATAGTAAGAATTTGGCAGAGAATGCGGTAGAAGGCAGTCTTCAAACAGTTTTTTTTAATAAATGAAGCAGAGAATGCCGATAAATGGAAATAGATAAATAAGAGCAAAGCAGGAGGGAAGCTTATGATCGGAGCAGTAAATACGGGAATGCCAATAAATGCAGTGAGTGCGGCAGGCAGAGTGAGCAGTGTCGCAGAAGCGCGAAGCCAGCATATGTCACAGTCCGAGATCAAAGCACTGGAGCGTTCCGGGCAGATCGAGTGTGAAACCTGTAAGAACCGGAAATATCAGGACGGCTCCGATGAGATGGTTTCCTTTAAGGCACCCGGACATATTTCACCGTCCGCTTCGGCGGCGCGTGTCATGAGCCACGAACGCGAACACGTTGCAAACGCCAATGCAAAGGCAGCGAAAGACGAGAACGCAACGCTTGTTCAGGCAAGTGTGACGCTTCACACTGCAGTATGTCCAGAGTGCGGCAGAACCTATGTCTCCGGCGGCGAGACGACGACGCAGATCAAGTATCAGGAAGATACGCCCTACGGGGAGAATTTTAAGAATTATGATGCGCCGCAGATCATCGGGCAGAATGTGGACTTAAGCGCCTGAAAAAAGTACCGGATTTCCTGCAAAAAACAGTTGACGTAATGACCTCGCTGTGCTATTATTACGAAGTATGCCGCACAGTGAGGTCTAAAAGTCTGTCCGTTTATGTGGGAGGACAGCACCACAACTGGCGAGTAATGATAATAGGAGGTGCCATATGTACGCAATTATAGCAACAGGTGGTAAACAGTACAAAGTATCCGAAGGCGATATCATTACCATTGAGAAGCTTGGTAAAGAAGCTGGTGAGAAAGTAACTTTCGATCAGGTCTTAGCTGTATCTGACAACGGAATGAAGGTTGGTTCTGATGTAGCGAACGCATCTGTAGAAGCGTCTGTCGTAAAAGAGGGCAGAGGCAAGAAGGTTATTGTTTACAAGTACAAGAGAAAGACCGGTTATCACAAGAAGAACGGTCACAGACAGGCGTTTACACAGGTTAAGATTGAGAAGATCAACGCTTAATCAAAGGAATTGTTATGACAAAGATAACAGTTTTTCGAAACCATGACGGAGCATACCTCGGATTTGACTGTCTCGGACATGCCGGATATGCCAGGGAAGGCGAGGATATTGTATGCGCAGGGATTTCTGCCTTAGTCATCAATACGATCAATTCCATCGGCATATATACCACGGAGAAGCATGAAACGGACGCCGACGAGGAGAGCGGGGAGATTCGTCTCCGTTTTCAGAAGCCGGCAGGACATGACGCGGAGCTTCTAATGAAGTCATTGGTTTTAGGCTTGCAGGGAATACAGAATACTTATGGGAATGATTATATCGTTCTGAATTTTAAGGAGGTGTAGGACATGTTGAATATGAACCTTCAGTTTTTTGCTCACAAAAAGGGAGTTGGTTCTACTAAGAACGGCCGTGACTCTGAGTCCAAGAGATTAGGAGCCAAGAGAGCAGACGGACAGTTCGTTAAGGCTGGCAACATTTTATACAGACAGCGCGGAACCAAGATTCATCCGGGCGTAAATGTAGGCATCGGCGGTGATGACACATTATTCGCTCTGACAGACGGTATCTTGAGATTCGAGAGAAAAGGAAGAGACAAGAAGCAGGCTTCCGTATATCCAGTAGCTGAGTAATAAGATGCAATGTGGACCCGACTATACGCAACCATTTCATGGCTGCGGCAAGTAGCCGGGTCTTATTGTGTATATATGAGGTAGAATATTATGTTTGCAGACAGAGCAACCATTATCATAAAATCAGGAAAAGGCGGCGACGGCCATGTGAGCTTCCGACGTGAGAAGTATGTGCCGGACGGCGGCCCGGACGGCGGCGACGGAGGCAAGGGCGGCGATATCATTTTTGAGGTGGACGACGGCTTAAATACACTGACCGACTACAGGCATCGCAGGAAATTTGCGGCACAGCCCGGCGAGGAGGGCGGTAAGAAGAATTGTCATGGCAAGAACGGCGCCGACCTCATCTTAAAAGTCCCCGCCGGGACGGTCATCAAGGATGCGGAATCGGACAAGGTCATTGCCGATATGTCGGGAGACAACCGCAGACAGATTATTCTGCGCGGCGGCAGAGGAGGTCTTGGGAATCAGCATTATGCTACCTCGACGATGCAGGCGCCGAAATATGCGCAGCCTGGCGGCGAATCGATTGAACTGGAAGTCCGGCTTGAACTTAAGGTCATTGCGGACGTGGGACTTGTGGGCTTCCCGAATGTCGGAAAATCCACATTGCTGTCGCGTGTGACGAACGCACAGCCGAAGATTGCCAATTATCATTTCACGACCTTACAGCCGAATCTCGGTGTTGTCGACCTTGACGGAGCGAACGGCTTTGTCATTGCAGATATACCGGGGCTGATCGAGGGCGCGTCGGAGGGCGTTGGTCTTGGACTTGAGTTCCTGCGCCACATTGAACGTACCAAAGTCATGATTCATATGGTGGATGCGGCAGGCACGGAAGGACGTGACCCGATTGCCGATATCCAAGCAATCAATAAGGAGCTTTCGGCATATGATCCCACGCTTTTGAAGAAGCCACAGGTGATCGCGGCAAATAAAATTGATGCGATTTACGGCGACGAGAATGAGGTCATTGCAGCGCTTCGGGCGGAATTTGAAAAGGACGGCATCAAAGTATTTCCGATTTCGGCAGTCAGCGGAAAGGGGTTAAAAGAGCTCCTCTATCATGTGAACGATTTGCTTGCCACCTGCAGTAAAGAACCGGTAATCTATGAACAGGAATTTGATCCGGCGCTTCGTTTCTTTAAGGATGAACCTTACACCATCACCCGTGCCGACGATGCGGCGTTCATTGTGGAAGGACCGAAGATCGACAAGATGCTCGGGTACACGAACATCGACTCGGAGAAGGGATTCCTCTTTTTCCAGAAGTTCTTAAAGGAGCAGGGCATCTTAAAGGAGCTTGAGAAAATGGGCATTCAGGACGGCGATACCGTGCGGATGTATGGGAACGAATTTGATTATTATAAATAGAATCCATCTGATAGAACAGCAGATGCAGATGTATATTGGGTAAAAAGCCCATTAACATGGAAAGGAATCGTTATGGAATTGACAAGCAAGCAGCGTGCCTATCTCGGCGGATGTGCAAACACGATCGACCCGATTTTCCAGATCGGCAAGTCATCCCTGACGCCGGAGATGATTACGGCGCTCGATGAAGCTTTGGAAAAAAGAGAACTGATAAAAGTATCTGTTTTAAAGAACTGTGCGGATGATCCGAGGGAAATCGCCGCCGTTGTTGCAGAGCGCACACATTCAGTCGTCGTAAAGGTGATTGGCAAGAAGATGATCCTGTTTCGTCAGGCAAAGAAGAATTCGAAGTTCGACCTGCCAAAGTAAGTGCAGGATAGGAGATTACATGAACAGGAAAATCGGGATTCTCGGAGGTTCTTTTGATCCGATTCACATGGGACATTTGAATATTGCTAAGAGCGCTTACCGGGAATTTGCACTTGATGAGGTGTGGTTTATCCCGGCGGGACATTCTCCGAATAAGGACGAGGGGAAAATGACGCCCGCCGCGGTGCGCGTGGATATGACAAAGCTTGCCATTGCGCCGTACCCCTATTTTAAGCTTTCACGTATAGAAGTGGATGCGGAAGGGACAAGCTATACTTACCGGACGCTCATGAAGTTAAAGGAGCGGCATCCCGCTGTAGATTTTTTCTTTATTATGGGGGCGGATTCCCTGGATTACTTTGAACAGTGGAAACATCCCGAAATTATCTGTGAGAAAGCCACCGTGCTTGCCGCCGTGCGGGACGACATGGATATAGCGCAGATCAATGCAAAAATCGCGGCAATTCAGGCACAGTTTCCGGCGGTAATCTACCCGATTCGCGGAGGGCGCACGGAGGTATCTTCAACGCAGCTTCGAGAAATGCTAAAAGCAGGGGAGAAATCTTTGATGCTGCCGGACGCGGTATTTCATTATATTAGAGAGCGGCATCTGTATGGGTGTTAGCGTAACAGATTAATCAGCAGATTGTTCTATATAGCAGTTTTTGGAAAACGAAGAGGCATTGAGTAATGGAGACAAACGAGATTCGCAAGCGTTTAAAAAAGGAATTGGACAAGGGACGTTATGAACATACGAAAGGAGTCATGTACACGGCAGGCTGTCTCGCCATGGCGCATGAATACCCGATAGAACCGGCGATGCTGGCGGGCTTGCTGCACGACTGCGCGAAGTGTATTCCCAACGGGGAAAAGATCAGGCTGTGCGAAAAAAATGACATTCCGGTCACTCCGGTGGAGTATGAAAGTCCGTTTCTGCTTCATGCAAAGCTTGGCGCATACCTTGCAGAAACAATTTATGAGGTGAAAGACCCGGAGATACTGCATGCGATTAAGGTGCACACGACCGGAGCCGCGGACATGAGCGTACTTGATAAGATTATTTATATCGCGGATTTCATCGAACCGGGCAGAGATAAAGCGTCTGATCTTCCCAAGGTCAGAAAGCTTGCATTTGAGGATCTTGACGCCTGCATGGCGGAAATTCTCTGCGACACTTTAAAATACCGGGCGCAGATCGGCGGACCAATTGATCCGGCAACACAGCTTGCGTATGAATTTTACCGACAGTATCAGCGGATTTGAGAAAAGGAGAAACTTAATATGACATCAAAAGAATATTGTAAAGTGGCGATAGCCGCATTAGAAGACCGCAAGGCGGAAGATGTAAAGGTCATTGATATTCAGGAAATCTCACCGGTGGCAGATTACTTCGTGATTGCAAACGGAACAAACCAGAACCAGATTCAGGCAATGCGTGACGCTTGTGAAGAGGCACTGTATAAGGCAGGTCTAAAAGTCAGGCAGATCGAGGGGAATTCCAACTCCACCTGGATTCTGATGGATTACGGCGATATCATCGTCCATATCTTCTCGAAGGAAGATCGCCTGTTCTATGATTTGGAACGTATCTGGAGAGACGGAAAAGTGATAGATGCAGGGGAATTGTAGAACCTGAAATCAGAGAGCTGATCACTTCAAAAAGCGGTCGGCTCTCTGATTTTATTTATGTTTCGGAATATGGGCTTTCAGAGGTAAATCGGGATTTTGATGTGATAATTACATAGAAATAATTCGTAAACGATTCGTAGAGTCCATACATTTTAGCGGTAAACGATACATCGGTTGCTGATATAAGCCAACTAATTTATACTGGCAATCAGGAGGTGATGAAATGGACGCAATAAAATTTGGCTCATTTGTTGCCAGAGCCAGAAAAGATAAAAATATGACACAAGCAGAACTGGCATCAAAAATAAAAGTGACCGACAAAGCAGTAAGCCGATGGGAACGTGGATTGGGCTTTCCAGATATAAATACGCTTGAGCCATTGGCCGAGGCTTTGGGAGTAAGCGTTCTTGAACTGATGAAATCAGAAAAAATTGAAACAGAGGATATCCAATGTGAGGATGCAGCGCTAATATTGAAAGACACGATACAAGAGGCAAGCAGTCAAAGACTTCTAAACAAAAAGCAATATCAGATGATTGCCATTGGAATAGCCGTTTTATTTTTGATAGTTAGTGTAGTGCTGATCTTTGTATTGACCCGTAGCAGATATGTTCCCCTTATCCAATGTGAGGATTCCACGCAGAGGACAAGTGTTGAACGTATTCTTTTAAGGGACGGAATTCCATATAAGGTATTATCAGATGATTTGTCGGTTACGGTTTTGGATGAGTATCGTTCAAGTGCAAACATAACTTTAGGGGCAGAGAATATCAGGTGTGCTGCTTATACAACAGATAATGATTTTATGCTACAAATGAAACTTAAAGATGATATAATCGCATGCTTCAACGAAATTAAGAATGTCAATGTCATTATTAATACGCTTTCTGATGAGGAAAAATATATAGGTATATTGTTGGAATTGCAATCGGATTTGTCAACAGAAAAGATAGAGTATCTGGTCGCTGCTACTTTAGGAGCAACGGGAAGTAAGAATGCTGACAATATTGTAATTGTTGATATAGACGGGAATGTTCTTTATTCAGAAGATAGTTATAAGGATTGATAATAAAGTACGAGAAAATAGGGAAAACAGAAACAGAGAGCCGAACACTTTTAAAAGCGATTGGCTCTCTGTTTCTGTTTTCCCATGATACAACTGAAAATCATGAAAGGAAACGGAAGATACCGAACACCTTTCCTAAAATCTGGCAATCCTCAACAATGATCGGGTCCATGGTATCATTCTCCGGCTGCAGACGGAAATGCCCGTCTTCCTTATAAAAAGTCTTCACCGTGGCGGAATCCTCCACAAGAGCGACCACGATATCGCCGTTACGGGCGTCAGACTGCCTCTGGACAAGAATCTTATCGCCGTCATAGATGCCGACATTGATCATGCTTTCCCCCTTAACTTTAAGCATGAAAGTCTCCGCATTCGGTAAGAACTCTGTCGGAATCGGGAAATAGTTCTCGATATTCTCAACAGCCAAAAGCGGCTGTCCGGCAGCGACGCTGCCGATGATCGGAACATTCACGACCTCGCGGCGGGTCAGATTAAAGTTATCATCGATAATCTCGATTGCACGGGGCTTCGTCGGATCTCGTCTGATATATCCGTTCTTCTCAAGCGTCTCAAGATGGGAGTGTACGGAAGAGGTAGACTTTAAGTCAACCGCTTCGCAGATTTCACGAACAGCGGGCGGGTATCCTTTGTTCAGGATCTCCTGCTTGATATATTCAAGAATCTCTCTCTGCTTAGTACTAATCTTACCATATGACATATAACTACCTCCTGGTATCCTAAATCTACATTTTTCTAATTCCAGTGTAACATATCCTCTTTGAAAATGCAAACGTATATTCCGAAAATTTGTTCGAATTTCTTCTTGACAAACGAGTGTTCTGGTATTATGATTACAACATAAACAAATGTTCGTAACAGATGTTCGAGAAAGATGTGCAGGAGGTACTATTATGAGAGGAAGAAGAACAGCAGTTTTAAATAGGCAGTTTGTGTTTGGGGTGTTTGTCATTTCATTAATTATTATCGGTTCTCTTATCTTTGGAGCAAGCAAGACGCAGGCTGCTCCCGCAGAACCTTCTTATAAATATTATACAAGCATACGGATCGAACAGGGCGAAACGCTCTGGAACATTGCGAATGAGTATATGACAGAGGAGTATGCCAGCACCGGCGAATATATTTCTGAATTATGTGCTTTGAACAGGATTTCTCCCGATCATCCCATTCATGCGGGACAATATCTTACTGTACCATATTATTCAAGCGAATATTATGATTAGAGACGTGGATTTTGGAGAACTGCTATATATGGTCATAAATGAATTTAACGGCACAGACCATGAACGAATTTGACAGCACAGGTCATGAACGAATCTGACAGAATAGACAGGAGAGACATTTTATGAAGCGAAGGATATATTTTGATATGGACGGAACGCTCTCAAAATGGGAGAATACATCAATAGAGATCGTGGCAAGACCGGGTTTTTTTATTTCTCGGTCGCCGGTTTCAACAGTGATTGGAGCCTTAAAATTACTGTTGGATGAGCCTTCCTATGATATATATATATTGAGCAGTGTGTACCCCAATGGCTATGCGGAGGCAGAGAAGCGGGAATGGAACCGGAAGCATACCGGCATACCCGAGGAGAAGCAGATCTATGTTTCTTATGGCACTCCAAAGGCACAGGCGTTGAGCGATTTTGGCGGAGTAAAGTCGAATGATATCTTAATAGATGATTTCAGCTTTAACTTAAAGGAGTGGCCGGGAATCGGTATCAAGCTCTATAACGGCATTAACGGGACAAAGGGATCATGGCAGGGATTTTGTATTCACAGTAATATGAATTCGGGCAGTATGGCGACACAGATTAAAGCGATCATTGATAATACATAATATTGCCTGTTGTTGTCCGGCTCCGTTTGGTTGTCTTTTTCTGCCGAATACGCTATAATAGGTAAACGGGAATGAGTTTACGGAGGATGTGTATTTGGTATGATAAAGTTTATCTATGTAATATTAATGAATCTTTTCCGCGCGCCTTACATGATACCTAAGATGCGCCGGGAAGCGGATCATCCGGAGAAGTACTCGGAAGAGGAGCGCTATGAGCTGGCGCGCCATGTGATTCGTCTGATGAAAGTCACAGGCGGAATACATACCAGAGCATTTGGAACTGAGAATCTCCCGGAAGAGGGCGGATATATGATGTATCCAAACCATCAAGGGAAATATGATGCACTCGGCATTATCTATACACACAGGAATCCCTGCTCCCTTGTGATGGACAAGGCGAAATCAAATACCATTCTTGTGAAGGAATTTGTGGATCTGGTACAGGGAAAGCGCCTGGACAAGAAGGATGTGCGTCAGGCACTTACGATTATCAACGAGGTGTCGGAGGAAGTAAAGGCGGGGAAGCGCTACATTCTTTTCCCGGAAGGCGGATATGATTTTAATAACAGAAATCATGTCTGCGACTTCAAGGCAGGGAGCTTTAAAATTGCGCTAAAGACAAAAGCGCCTATTATTCCTGTTGCGTTGATTGATTCCTACAAGGTATTCAACAGTTTCTGGATGGGACCAGTTACAACGCAAGTGCACTATTTAAAGCCGATTCTATATGATGAATATGGAAAGCTAAAGACACAGGAGATCGCGGCTTTAGTCAGGGATCGTATTCAGGAAAAGATTGACGAGATATTACCGCCCAAAAGCGCCCCGGTATAATGCCTGGGCGTTTTTTATAAAACAGGAAATTGTATCCTATTGCGCACTTTTGTTCTTCATTGGAATGAGTTTACGTGCTGGAGGGAAAAGCATGGAACAGATGTCTTTATTTGATGACAGAAAAATAAATGCGCCGCTGGCAAGCCGTCTGCGGCCGGAATGTCTAAAGGATTTTGTGGGGCAGGAACACCTTTTGGGAGAAGGGCGAATGCTGCGTCAGTTGATTGAGAGGGATCAGATATCTTCCATGATTTTCTGGGGACCGCCCGGAGTGGGAAAGACGACGCTTGCAAGTATCATTGCCGGACGAACAAAGGCAGATTTTATTAATTTCAGTGCAGTTACCAGTGGAATCAAGGAAATTAAAGAGGTCATGCATCAGGCGGAAGCCAGCCGGATGATGGGAATTCGGACAGTGTTGTTCGTAGACGAGATCCATCGTTTTAATAAAGCGCAACAGGATGCATTTTTACCGTTTGTGGAGAAAGGAAGTATTATTCTAATCGGTGCGACGACAGAGAATCCTTCCTTTGAGGTAAATGCGGCGTTGCTTTCACGTTGTAAGGTATTTGTCCTTCGGGCGCTTGAGGAGAAAGATCTGCTTCATCTTTTAAAGCATGCGTTAGAAAGCCCGAACGGCTTCGGCAATCAGCGGATACGGATGACAGAGACACAGTTGCAGGCAGTTGCACAGGTTGCGAACGGAGATGCACGCATGGCGCTGAATACACTGGAAATGGCGGTGTTAAACGGCGATCTTGATGAGAACGGAACAATTATCGTAACGGACGAGGGCATGGAACAGTGCATCAGCCGTAAATCTCTGCTTTATGACAAGAACGGAGAGGAGCACTATAATCTGATTTCTGCGCTTCATAAATCAATGCGCAACTCCGACCCGGATGCGGCGGTCTACTGGATGCAGCGGATGCTGGAGGGCGGGGAGAATCCGCTCTATATTGCCAGACGTCTGATACGGTTCGCCAGTGAGGATATTGGACTGGCAGACAGTCAAGCACTTGGGATTGCGGTCGCTGCATATCAGGCATGTCATTTTAACGGAATGCCTGAGTGCGACGTGAATCTTGCGCAAGCCGTCGTCTATCTTTCCATGGCGCCCAAGTCCAATGCCCTGTATGTGGCATGCGAGGAAAGTAAGAAAGATATCCGCACTATGCGCACGGAACCGGTTCCGCTGCAGATCTGCAATGCACCGACGAAGCTGATGGAGGAACTTAATTACGGAAAAGGCTATGCGTATGCGCACGATTATGAGGATAAGCTCACCAAGATGCAGTGTCTCCCGGATGCACTGAGAGATAAAGAATATTACCGCCCGACTGCGCAGGGCGCAGAGAAGGCGGTAAAAGAGAGGTTAGATGCGATCAAGGAGTGGAAACGTACTCCTTAATATACACGTCAGTCAATCTGTATACTACATGCATGAATATATCAGGATTTAAACATCCCGCAGCTTCACATATTTTGCAGCGCTCCGTCTACGGTCGTCGTCGATGGCTGCGTAATGCTTTCTGGTCGTATTGACGTCCTTATGTCCGAGCACATCCGCAACAAGATAGATATCGCCGGTTTCCCGATAGAGGGATGTGCCGTAGGTACTGCGCAGCTTGTGCGGCGTAATATGTTTTAAGCTGGTGACAAGTTTAGAATATTTCTTTACCATATTTTCCACGGAACGGACACTGATCCTGCGGTTCTGCAAGGAGAGGAACAGTGCATTAATACTTCCATCCTCTGCAGTGATTTTCTGACGTTCGACCATATAGTCAAGCAACGCTGTCCGGACTTCTTCGCCGAAGTATACAACAACTTCCGCACCGCCTTTTCGATGAATTTTAATGCCGTTATTGCGGAAATCCACATCCTCCATATCAAGACCAACGCACTCAGAAACACGGATGCCGGTACCCAAGAGCAGTGTCATCATAGCGAGATCCCGTGTTCTGGTACGGTCATGGTATTTCTGTTGGCGTGGTGTCAGACTTTCTCCTGATTCGACTTCATCCAGAAGGCGTGCGACCTCGTCAATATCAAGCCGTATAATCGTCTTATCATGGATTTTAGGCATATCGACTTTAATGGCGGGATCGTTTTGGATCAATTCATTTTTAAAATAGTAACGGTAGAAAGAGCGGAGAGAAGCGAGTTTTCGCTTGATGCCGCGTTCGTCATTGGTGTGCTCCACACCGTCCTTTTCATAATATTTTAAATAGGAAAGATATTCTTCAATATCCATAGGCGTAATTTGATCCAGGATGGAAAGCGGAAATTCCCGGATTTCCATTTTCTGGCAAATTGGATTTTGTGTGTGCAGATAATCAAAAAAGCATCCGATATCATAGGCATAGGCAATTCTTGTCCTGGACGAGGTTGTAGGCTCAATACCAATAAAGAACTGGCGGCAGAACGGCGGCAATTCTTCCAAAAGATGTCGAAGCTTTACTTCATTTTTGACATTAACATTTTCGTAATACGCTTTTTCTTTCATTTTTTGTTTCCTTTCTTAAGATGAAATAGACGAATCAAAGCGCGGCGGCCATCCGGGAATATTTCCTTCCACAATGGCGTGAAATAAGCGCTTTTTTGCGCCGGGATGATCTAAATTGATCTGACGAATCAGATTTTTTACATATTGCCGTTTCGTGCTGCCATCCATCGGACAGGGGTTCTTTGCGACCGGAAGCTGCATTTTATTCTGAAATCCTTTTATCTCGGCCTCAGAAACATACATCAGTGGACGAATGACGGTGAGATTTGTACGGTCAAGGTGGGTAATCGGTGAAAATGAATAAAAACGTCCCTCGAAGATCATAGACAGAAAAGCAGTCTCGATCATATCGTCCATATGATGCGCGTAAGCGATTTTGTTGCAGCCAAGCTGTATTGCCTTGTCGTTCAGCGCGCCTTTGCGCAGACGCGCACAGAGAGAGCAGGGCGAGCCTTGTGCAGCATTTTTGCTCAGCGCTTGGTCTGATTGGGGCTTCCGCGACGTCAGAAGCATTTCCGACGTCTGGTCTGATTGGGGCTTCCGCGATGACGAATACATTTCCTTTGCGAGGATTCCTGCAATATCGGTCGTGACAATGTAATATGGAACCTTCAGCCCATCACACAGTTCAGAAATGGGAGAGAGGTCGAAGTTTTCGTATCCGAGATCAACTGTAATAGCCGTAAGTGCAAAAGGCTTCGGATAAAAGCGTTTAAGATAGGCGAGCGCGTACAGAAGAGTGAGAGAGTCTTTTCCGCCGGAAATACCGACTGCAATATGATCGTTTTGCGCAATCATCTGATACGCGTCAACTGCCTGTCTTGTATAACTCAAAAGGCGTTTTAATTCCATAAAAACCTCCGGAAAGATTGAAATAGCTTCAAAAAAAATTTATAATAACGAAGATAGATTTTTTATCTATGTTAATAATTTAACAAAAGGAGCGTATTCATTTATGAAATTTGTAATTCAGCGTGTAACCCATGCTTCCTGTACCGTAGATGAGAAAATCACCGGAGAAATTGCCGGAGGTTTTCTCGTGCTGATCGGTATTTCAAATACAGATACGGCGCAGATTGCAGATAAAATGGTGAAAAAGCTGCTTGGACTGCGCATATTTGAGGACGCACAGGGCAAAACAAATTTATCGCTTCAGGATGTAAACGGCGGTTTGCTCTTGATTTCACAGTTTACGTTATATGCAGATTGCCGGAAAGGAAATCGTCCTTCCTTTATCAATGCAGGGAATCCAAAGCTTGCGAATGAATTGTATGAATATATTATCGCGCGCTGCCGGGAACAGATCCCGGATACTGCCTGCGGAATCTTTGGCGCCGACATGAAAATATCGCTGTTAAACGACGGACCATTTACCATCGTGCTTGATTCCGAAGAAATCTGCTAAAATGTGCAAAAGAAGAAGAAGCGTATCGCCACAATAGTTATGTGAAAGTAACGTACTTTTTCCTATATTTATTATAACATTATTTGATGATAGATGCAATGCTTTATTCGCAAAACACAAGTTTAACGAATAGTTATGTTTTTTTTACCGCCGGAGATCCTGGATTATTTTGCGGCGGCTAAAACTTATCGTGCTTATCTATACGTTGAAAAGTTATTTTTAAAGATATTTTCGATTAGCTTGATTTTTATTATCCAGATGGTTATAATATGTTCAACAAGTGGTACTGGGTTGCCCCTTGAACGTTTAAACGACAAAAAATAACCGCTTAGTTTTCCAGACTGGGGCGGTTATTTTTTGTCGTTATGACTTATCTTGTACACAAGACCTATTAAAGCTACGATAAATAATCCTATTTGGATAAGACTATCATATGTAACATACTGCATAGGCATCTCCCCCTTTCTCAAGGGGAACCGTTCCCACGTATAGAATATTACCACGCTAACCACTTTGTAAGCAATACTTTTAACGCACCCAGAACGGATAAAAATAATCCCCGGCAAATACATGCGAATAAACGCAGGAATCGCCGGGGATTGATTTAAAATTATTCAGTTCACTTATTTTGCAGCATCCATGAGTTCACGGAACTTCAAAATCATTTCAACACAGCCGTCAATGCCGACCTTTCCGGAATCCAATGTCAGATGGTAACTCTGGGAATCTCCCCATTTCTTACTGGTATAATAATTGTAATAGCTTGCGCGCTGTTTATCCTGCTTGACAATGAGGTCTTTCGCCTTGTTCTCTGTGATATTACCGCGTTTGCTTACGAGTTTGACTCGCTTCTCCATATCCGCATGAATGAACACATTGATGCAGTCAGGATTCTCCGCCAATGCATAATCGGCGCATCTGCCGACGATTACGCAGGATTCTTTCGCTGCGATCTTCTTGATACTGTCGAACTGTGCAAGAAATACCTTGTGGTTCAGCGGCATATCCAAAAATGGTGCCGAACTGTAACCGTTCATGGAATAAGTATCCATCACCAGTGAATATAGAAAGCTGTTGGTCGGCTTTTCGTCGTGATTCTCAAAGATTTCTTCGCAAAAACCGCTCTCTTTCGCTGCGTGCTGCAGCAATTCCTTATCATACAGCTTGATTCCGAGCCTCTGCGCCAGCTTTTCTCCGACCTCTTTTCCCCCGCTGCCAAATTCTCTTCCGATTGTATAGACTTTGTTGCCCATATATATCCCGCCTTTCCCAATTCCTATAATCATATTATAATACATTTTGCCGTAAAGGAAAAGAATTAATTGAAATTAACGTAAAGCTCTCAATATTTTCTCAAAATATTCCGGCAAAGGCGCAGTGACTTCCATATAGTTCTTTGTGCGCGGATGAAGAAAGCCGATCGTCATCGCGTGAAGTGTCTGCCCCTGCAGCTTATAAGGACTTTTCCCGCTGGAATACAAAGCGTCGCCGAGCAGCGGATGTCCGGTACTTGCCATGTGTACGCGAATCTGATGGGTGCGCCCTGTCTCCAAGGCAAATTCCATATAAGTGTAACGCTCGAAACGTTCCAGCACTTTATAATGCGTGACGGCGCGCTTACCGTTCTTTTCGTTGACAGCCATCTTCTTGCGCTCTATGGGATGGCGTCCGATCGGTGCGTCGATCGTTCCCTCATCGTCTTTTACAACCCCGCAGACAATGCCGCGGTATCTGCGGTTGACCGAATGTTCTTTGATCTGTTCGGCGATAAAGACGTGACTTTCATCGTTCTTGCAGACAATCAGCGAACCTGTTGTATCCATATCAATACGGTGGACGATACCGGGACGGATTTCCCCGTTGATGCCGGACAAACTGTCCTTGCAGTGATACATGACAGCGTTTACAAGTGTGCCGGAATAATGTCCCGCAGACGGGTGTACGACCATCCCCTTCGGCTTATTTACGACGAGAAGATCATCGTCCTCGTACAGAATATCGAGCGGAATATTCTCCGGGAGAATCGGCGTTGCGACGGCGTCAGGGATTTCAACGGAAATCACGTCGTCCGCCTTGAGACGATAGCCTGCCTTCTGCGGCTGTCCGTCCACGGTCACGTGTCCGTCTTTGATTAACTTTTGAAAAAAGGAGCGCGACTGTGCCGCGTCTGTCTCACTGAAAATGAGATTCAAATATCGGTCAAGCCGCTCTCCTTCATATTCGATTCCTGCCCCAAATGTTTCTGTTTTCATATAAACTACTCCTTCTTGGAAGGAAAAATCACCTCAAAATCCTCTTCCTTATAATAGAAAAGGCAAAGCGCCAACAAAAGAAAAGCCGCCACGACAACGTAGATATCCGCCACGTTAAAGATTGGGAAATCAATCAGTATAAAATAAAAAAAATCTACAACGTACCCCTGCGCAATGCGGTCAATAAAATTGCCGACTGCCCCTGCCAGAAAAAGGACGGCTGTCACATCCAGCCAACGAAAACGTCGATTGTTCGGAATACGCCAGAGATAAATATATAAAATCGCGATACAGACAACCACGGTCAGCGGAATAAGAATTGCAAGCTTATTCTGCATCATGCCGAATGCCGAGCCGCGGTTTTCCAGGTAGCGCAGTTCAAAGACGCCGTCCCATATAATAAACGGTTCCTGATTCATCAGATGTGTCACGGCGAGCCTCTTGGTAAGCTGATCCAGCAAAACGAGGATAACGGCGCAGACTGCGCCGATAATTCCTTTTTTTATTCGAAAATTAATTTTCATAGACATTTATTATCCTTTACATACATAGGCAATGGCATCCAGAATCTGCGCATCGGTGAGTTCACGATAGATATACGCGTTTCCTACAGATGACAGTAAGATGAATTTTACCTGTTTGCCGACCATTTTTTTGTCCGATTTGGAAACTGCGAGTACTTCATCAGGCGCAATACCGCGGATTTCACTTCTGAATCCGAAATTTTTAAGACAGTTCTTTATATCTTCGAATTCGTCTTCCGTGATATTGTTAAGCTGCAGGGAAAGATATGCGGCGGAAATCATGCCCAGTCCCACGCATTCCCCGTGATAAAGTGAGAAATTGCACAGCTTTTCAATGGCATGACCAATCGTATGTCCAAAATTGAGAAGCGCGCGGTCACCTTTTTCCGTAGGATCAAGCTCTACCACCTCGCGTTTGATATCACAGCTTCGCGCGATCATCTCTTCTGTGACTTTCGGTTCAAGAGAAAGAATATCGTCGTGATGTGCATCAAGCCATTTATAGTAGGATGCGTCCTTGATCAGTCCATGCTTGATAATCTCGCCCATGCCGGAAACAAGCTGCTTTTGCGGCAGACTCTTCAGCACGGAAAGATTCATATAGACTAATTTCGGCTGGCAGAAAGCACCGACCATATTCTTATACTGAAGAAAATCTACGCCTGTCTTACCTCCGATACTACTATCCACCTGCGCCAAAAGCGTCGTCGGCACCTGGATAAAGTCAATGCCGCGAAGATACGTCGCAGCGGTAAAACCGCACAGATCGCCGACAACACCTCCGCCTAAGGCAACGAGCAGATCTCTGCGGTCAAAATGTGCCTCGATCAGCGTCTGATAGAGTCCATATACCGTCTCAAGATTCTTATTTGCTTCTCCCGCCGGAAATATGTAAACGATTACTGTCTCAAAAGCATTCGCCAAGAGCGTCTGCACTTCTTTCGCGTACAGCGGTTCCACGTTGGAATCCGTCACAATACAGATGCGCTGGTCTTTCTGATAGCCAAGTTTTGTAAGGCAGGAAGCCAATTTAGAAAAATCCTGCATCAGCTCAATCGTATAAATCACATGTCCTTCTGATTTGACCGGAATTGATCTCGACATTTCTATTTTCCTCCTCATACTCTAATTTCCATAGAGATCATAATGAATTTTCAGACGTCCTTTGCCTGTCTCCCCGTATTCCCCACGATAGACAAACCTTCCAAATCCCCGCACAGACACGATATCGTCGGCACGACATGCGGCGGTCGGATTCTGTATGAGCCTGCCGTTAATAAATACCTTATCCTGGCGAATCAGTTCCGATGCCTGGCTGCGCGAAAGCTTGTACACGCACGCGAGCACGGCGTCCAGACGGTTCGAGGTGATGATGCCCTCCTTGCTTTCCAACTCCTGCGTAATCGCAAGCTCCGCCGGGTCGCACTCCGCAACCTTTACGAGTGTGTGGCGGACCTTTTCAAGATTTTCGATGAAATACCCCGCGATGCTCTCCTCACACAAAAGATAATATTCTCCTTTTCCGACGATAATATCGCCGAGCCTGCCGCGGTCAACGCCAAGCTGCATGATAGAGCCCAAAAGATCACGATGGCCGAGCTGTTCGGCGAACTTTGGGTAAGACGGCGTAATTTTCAGCGCTGCAATCGGATATTCCCAGTCATAATAAAGAGCATCAGGAAGAAATGCGATCATCTGACGCTCTGCAAAGGGAACACCGCCGAAACTCTCGGTTCGTGTTTCAAAGAACCTCTCGGACTGGTGATAGATATTCAGTTCGTTTAAATTAAGGAAATCGCTGAATAGGACGATTCCCTTTCGGTCCGCCTGCCTGGAAAGATCCACCAGGCGTTTTTTACAAAGTTCCTGCTCGTTCATACTTAAAAGTCACTCAGCGATCCTCTTGCCTGAAACGAATCGACCAGATTTAAGAAATCGCCTGAAATATCGACAGATGCCGGGGTGATAATAAATATGTAATTGGAAATCTTCTGAAGGTTTCCGCTGATCGCGAAACAGGAGCCGGAGGTAAAGTCGATAATACGCTGTGCAATCTCAACGTCAAGCCCCTCGACATTGAGTACCACAGTCCGGTTGTTGAGCAGCGTCTCGGTAATCTCGCGCGCATCCTCCACGGAAGTCGGCTTTATGACGCAAACCTCCATCCCGGAAGGGTTCTGCTTCTTGACAGGGCGAATCGGCGTTACCTTCGGGGTTGTCTTCGGCGGCTCCTTGCGGTAGCGGTCATCCTCGTAGTCGTCCTCGTCATAAGACTCCTTTTTCTCCTTGCGGAAGGAGTTCTTCGACTTTACCGGTTCATCCTCATAATCATCTTCGTAGTCGTAATCCTCGTTGTAGAAATCATCCTCGTCATCCGGATTCAGACGCATGATATTTAAAAATTTATCTAGAACTCCCATGATTCACTCCTAAGTCACACATTACTTTTCTTGTAAATTCTCTCGCCGAAAATTCCGGTACCCACACGTACCATGGTCGCGCCCTCTTCAATCGCAACCTCGTAATCTCCGGTCATACCCATGGACAGAATTTCCATAGATACATTATCTATGTTTTTATTTGTTATGTCAACAGATAATTGCTTGATTCTGCGAAAATACAGACGGTTTTCTTCCGGATCTGCAACATATGGCGCAATCGTCATAAGGCCTTTGATCTGTACATTCTCAAGCCTGGAAATATCCTCCACAAGAAGAATGGCATCTTCCGCCGAAATGCCGAATTTTGATTCCTCTCCCGCAATATTGACCTCCACAAGGATCGGAACCGTGATATTTCGTTTTTTTGCCTGAATATTGATTTCTTCCGCCAGACGGTAAGTATCGACCGAGTGAATCAGCGCGACCTTTCCGACGATATACTTGACCTTGTTGCGCTGCAGATGTCCGATCATATGCCACTGGATATCGGAGGGCATCTGCTCCATCTTGTCACACAACTCCTGCACCTTGTTCTCTCCGAAATGACGTGTGCCGGTATCATAAATTTCCTGCAGCATTTCAAGCGGCTTCGTCTTGCTCACTGCAATAAGCGTCACTTCGTCGCGGGAACGTCCGGCGCGCTTGCATGCCGCCTCGATTTTTTCTTCTACAGTTCTTAAATTTTCTTTTAACATTTCAGTTTCTCCATTCTTTATTAAAACATGATTTTATTTAACTGACTCTATTCTCAGATTGTTTCATCAAATTATTTTATAAACGTTTCTCTATGTATGTGTTCTATCAATTACTTTACCAGATCATTCTCATGTATCTTCGTGCCGTCAAGCGCAATATGATCGTAGAGTGCGATTCCATATGTGGTTCCGGTACGCACGATTGCATACTCTTCATTCTGATACAGGATATCGATCTGCTTAAAGACAGCATAGCCCTTATTGATATTGTAGACACCCTTTAACACTGCTGTCTGCGTGCCGATCCGGTAGGTTGCAGAGGAATCGGATTTTAAAATAACATCGGTCGCCGAAACCTCCTCACCGTCAATGTAATAATAATCTTCGGTTTCATAATAAATCGTAGGCGCAACAAATTCCGTGATCTGCTTGCCGTCCTTATCCTGGCTCTGCACCAGAATGCCGTCGCTGTCGGAATCGCCGCCCTTCATGAAATATTCCTTCGGAATGGTATAAAATTCTTTTTCCGTGATAGAGGAATTCGGAATCTTAAGTCCTGTTTCCTCGGTGAGCAGCAACTCCACCTCGGCATAACGCTCCTTTGCATAGCGGATCATGGAGTTCTGCAGAGTGAGAATCAGATAATTCTGTCCCTCGCGTTCCGTGAGTGTGTAGGTCGCATAGGCTTTCTTGTCATCCTTTACAAAGCAAAGCTGCAGCGTGTCATCATCCGCAAGACGGTTCGCCGTTTCCGCGCTGATGGGGAGCACAATATTCCAATACTCACTTTTGATCAGTTTAAAAATCGGATCGCCCGCATTTACCTCGGTAAGATTCTGTATATTCAGGCGGCTGTAGGAAGCTTCGTCGAACATAGCGGACGTAAATGTGTCCGTCGTGACATCCTCGTATCCATCCGTATAATAAACGACAATACCCGGCTGATCTGCATTTACCATATGGAACGTGTTTCCTGTTTGCGCATTTGCGGCGTAGTCGCCAAGGCTGCCAAGCGCAGCAAGGCTTAACGATTCCGTTAGTAAAGAATTGACATTTTCCTTGAAAGAATACACATTATAGAAGCTTCCCGACTGATAAGAAAGCTGAAATTCCTGAATCGTGTTCTCGATGTCCGTCAGATCGTGCGAATCCAGCGCAGACACATCCTGACTGACCTCGTTGATCTGTCTTGCGACGTCGCCATTCTCGTCGACGGAACAGACGAGCGTACCATTGCCGACCCTTGCCGTCTCCCGCACATAAAAATTGGGCGCGCCGCCCGTCTTGGCATAATAAATCTGTTCGTCGCGCAGAATCAGTCCTCGATAGATATTGTTCTCCGCCATCGTCCCCTGCTCTACCTCATAGACAGAGATGTGCTCGGTCGTCATATAGGAGAATATATTAAATACCAGATAAATAAATATAATTACAAATATAATAACTCCTATATTTATATTGAAAGGTTTTCGATATTTCACTACCTTTTTATTTTTATTCAAAAGATTGTCCGCCTTTTTTTTATTCAACGTTCTTATTTTATCATTTTACCGCTTCAAAAACAACTTTTCATGAGAATAAAAATCATATTTCGGTAGAATACTAGTAAAGAAAAGGAGGCATCAGAAATGAATACAAATTGGTTGGACTATACATTGCTGACATTGGTTATCATCGGAGCAATAAACTGGGGACTTATCGGCTTCTTCCGTTTTGACCTTGTG
The DNA here is from genome assembly GCA_021771815.1 of Roseburia hominis. Taxonomy (GTDB): domain Bacteria; phylum Bacillota; class Clostridia; order Lachnospirales; family Lachnospiraceae; genus Roseburia; species Roseburia hominis_A. The sequence goes on along the minus strand of JAETOE010000001.1, from coordinate 197,930 downwards.
GCATTCCTCTTTGGAGATATGTCATGGTTCTCACGTATTATCTATGCCATCGTCGGTATCGGAGGTCTGTATCTGATCAGTCTGTTTGGCAGAATCCGTTCCGTGGATCAGGCATAACAGGATTCCGTGACTACCGCTCCAAAAGAAAAAGTGCTGTAGGATTACAGCACTTTTTGCATGTCAAAGTCAAAAACCCCGCCGCAAACAGCGGGGCATCAAATTTAAAACGCCCCAAGGGGCGGGGTTTTTGACCCTCGCGGCAGTCGCCAAATGTCTGCAAGCAGCCACTTGGCTCGTTGCTCGCGGGAATAAAAATCACTTCGCAAAAAACGGAATTATAAGGAAATGACGATCTTAGCTTTGGCACAGTCAGGAAGCTTTGCCTCATTCTTTGATACGCTCAAAACAAATTTTACGTTGTATTTTTCACTGATGATATCTAACTTCTGAATCGCGTGGCAGATCTCATCGTCTGTCTCGATGCAGGCAATCGTAAGAAAACTGTCGAGATACATCTCCTCAAGATCATTATCCTGCGATACGATACCTGAGATAAAACCGAGAAACTCATCACAGCTGTCAATCGGATAATCCGTGACATTGATGAGACGTACCTTGTTGTTCAGCTCATACATATGCTTCTGACTCTTGTCAAGATACACGATGTTCCCGGATGCCGAAGCAACGGAAGCATTTACTTTTCCCAACAATTCTTTTGTCTTGCCTTTTCCCTTTTCTCCTGAAATAATCTCTATCATGGTCATTCCCTCCTGCTAATGCTGCTCTATACGGAATATTCGTGAATATGTATAAAAGCAGTTGATGTGATAACTTAATTATAGTCTATATGCACACAAAGTGCAAGAGAACTTTGTGTTAAAACGCAACAGCCTTTTATGCCGAACTGCAAGAGTACTTTGTGTTAAAACGCAACGGTCAGTTCGCATAGCCCGCAAGCATCTCGTTCATCAGCAGATAGAGATTGGAGCGACCGTCCGCCTTAAAGACAATGGAGATGATCGGCTGGTTCGCGGCATTATAGGAATATAACACCAGACAGTACCCTGCATCGCCCGTCGTTCCGGTCTTGCCGCCGACAACCGTAAAGCCTTCCGGCGCCTCAGTCGTGCCTGCCAGATACTGGTTCGTATTCTCCCACGTATGCTCCTCGGATTCCCCTTGCGCGTTCGTGTAGACGGTATCGTAGGACTTCGCACTGATAATGTTGACGAAAGTCTCGTTTTCCAAGGCTTTGTTAAAAATCAGATACATATCATAGACCGTCGTATAATGATTCTCGTCCGGAAGTCCGTTCGGATTGGCAAAATGAGAACGGGTCGCCCCCATCGCCACGGCCTCCTGATTCATAAGCGCGGCAAAGGAATCCACATCCCCGGAGATATATTCCGCGATTGCCACCGCTGCATCGTTGCCGCTGCGGAGCATAAGACCGTACAATAGATCCCGCATGGAGATGACGTCGCCTGCTTTGAGATTGCAGACAGACGAATCCGAAGCCTGATCGACGGCGTTTTCGCTGACCGTCACAAGGACATCAAGATCATCACAGTATTTTAAGGCAATATATGCCGTCAAAATCTTTGTCGTACTCGCCGGATATAGCTTTTCGAAGAGATTCTTGGCATAGACGACGCTGTTCGTGGCAAGATTGAATGTGCCAGCGCCTTCTGCAACCTCGGAATGCGTCTCGTCCGTACCGATGGAAACATTCTCCGCCACGCAGAGATCACTGGCAAAATAGGTCTTTGATGCCGTTGTCTCCGACGCAGAAAGACCTACATTCTGCGTTGTCTGATAAACATCATACGGCGCATTCAGTGCCGAAGCATCTGCACCGCACCCGCTGCACACAAGAAGCGCCGCCGTAATCAGTATGCCTATAAGCTTATTTGTACATTTCACGCCACTCTAAGTCTCCTCTGTCCAATGATTTGATCAGCAGTTCCGCTGTTGCAAGATTCGTCGCAAGCGGTATATTGTGCGTATCACAGATGCGGACGACGTTGTTGACGTCCGGCTCGTGAGACTTTGGTGTCAGCGGATCGCGGAGAAAAATCACAAGGTCGATCTCGTTGTGTTCGATCTGCGCGCCGAGCTGCTGCGCCCCGCCCAGATGTCCCGCAAGATACTTGTGAATATTCAAATTGGTCACTTCCTCAATCAGCCTTCCGGTCGTTCCGGTCGCAAAAAGTTCATTCTTGCATAAAATCCCCCGATATGCAATACAAAAATTCTGCATCAATTTCTTCTTTGAATCATGTGCGATTAATCCTATGTTCATAATAGTAAGCCCCCCTGATGTTAATATTTTCTCGGCTGAAGACCGACGTTTAAGATCAGTCCGATACCGATATATAATGACCACAGTGATGTGAGTCCATAGCTGACAAACGGCAACGTAACGCCGGTATTCGGCATCAGACCTGTAGCAACACTGATGTTTACAATACTCTGAAAGCCGACGAGCGCAGCCATGCCGCAGCAGATCAATTTGCCCGCCGTATCTTTTGCTTTTCTAGCAATAAATATACACTCAATCGTGATGAAAAGCAAGAGAAGAATAATTACCGCGCTGCCAACAAAGCCCAATTCTTCGCCTGCTACGGCGAAAATAAAATCGTTCTGCGGCTCTAAAATGAACTTGCCGTTCTTGACGGAAGTCGGGTCGTCGTTTCCCAGCCCCTTTCCCCAGAGAAGCCCGGAACCGATCGCCATAATGGAATTTTGCTGCTGGTAGGCGATATCCGGATATTTCTCCGGATAAAGCCATCCCAGGATTCGTCCGAGCTGATAGCTGTGAATGAGCGGGAATTTATCCTGGATAATCAGCGTTACGAGAATAAAAAAACTCGGAACGCCTACCGCCAACACACCCACGACAATCTTGTAGCTTAGTCCTGCGACAAAGAGAAGCGCCGCGAAGACAAGTGCCAGGACGATTGTCGTGGAAAGGTTCGGCTGCTTTAAAATCAGCACCAGCGGAACGCCGATCAACACAAAAGAAGAAAACAATATTTTCATGGAATTGATCTTCTCTTCGTGCTTCATAAAATAATATGCAAAGAACAGAATCATAAGTATCTTGACAAGCTCGGATGGCTGAAATTGAAAGCCTCCGATCCTGAACCATCTCTGCGCGCCCTTGCTCGACTCTCCCGCCACAATGACAAGCCCAAGCAGCGCAACCGCAAAGAGATAAATAAGCCATGAAAAACGCAGTATAAAGCTGTAATCAATCAGCGACACTACAAGCATAATTGCAAGACCCGAAACCATACCGAAAATCTGTTTCTTCTGGTCGCCCGGGCTTGCACTTCCCACCAGAAGCACGCCGATGATATTTAAGCATACGACAAGCATGACCAATATGAATTTATAGTTCTTTAGTTTGTATTGTTTGAACATGCGACTCTCTCTTTACATCACGTTTTTTCACGTAATTTATAATCCTTTAAAATAATTTTGATTTCTACGTTTTCTGGCTCGATATCCACGTATTTTGTGATGACGTCGCCGATTTCATGACGAATCTGCGCCAGGGTATCATCGTCTAACTGCTTTTTGCGGGTATCGATCATAAGCTTTAAACGTTCTTTTGCCACATTTCCGCTTCTATGACACATATCACACCAGCTTTCTGGCACTGTTCTTCCAGAAAATTCGGGAGAAAATGCTCTTGTGACGAATGTAATCGGGAATCTCTATCTCTTCACCGGTCAGCCTTCTTGCAATATTCTGATAACATACCTCAGACGGCGTGTGTTTTCCCATGACAGGCTCGCCGTGATTCTGTGAGATAATGACCTCCTCGTCCTCAAGGATCACACCAAGCGGCTCTAACTCCAACAACTCACAGATATCAGGGATATCAAGCATGTTGCCGTCCTTTACCATCTGTCTGCGGAAGCAATTGACGAGCAGAGAAATCTTCGGCACTTTCTGCCGCTTTAAAAGTTGTATCACGCAGTCTGCGTCGTGAATTGCCGCAATCTGCGGTGTTGTCACAACAATGACGCTGTCTGCGTCAAAGGTCGCGAGCCGAAAGCCCTCGTCTATTCCGGCAGGACAGTCGATCAGTACATAATCGAACTCCTCTCGCAGATCGTCAAGCAGCTGCTTCATCTGTTTTTCCTCCAGAACATTTCCGGCATCCTTCGAACACGAGGATGGAATGATCCAGAGATTCGGATAGCGCTTGTCACGGATAAGCGCCTGCTTTACGCGGCATCTTCCGGTCAGCACATCTACAAGGTTGTAGAGAATACGGTTCTCAAGTCCCATAACTACATCAAGGTTTCTCAAGCCAATATCGGTATCTACCAATACTACCTTTTTATCTAACAGTGAAAGTCCTACGCCTACGTTGGCTGTTGTAGTCGTCTTGCCAACGCCGCCTTTTCCTGAGGTAAAAGTAATGACTTCACCCATTGGAAGACCTCCTGTTTTTTATTGACCCTTTTAAAAAACGGGTCTTATATTAATAATACCGTCGCAGAGAAACGCCTGTTTCGCCTGCGGGGTCTTATTACGTTTGGAAAAGACAGAGCTTTTCTCCTGCAACACGGGGGCGCCGTACACGCCTGCGATATTGTACTGTTCCGGGAGAAATGAAAGTGCCGTGATAAATGCGTCCATCCTGCCGTCCATTCCCGCGAAAGCACTGCCCAAAAGCGGGCCGAGCACGACAATATTGCCTTTTGACACTACAACCGCCTGCGACGGAACGCCGCCGATGATGACAACACTCTCATCTGTCTCTAAATGTTCGCCCGGCGCAAGGCTTCCGTAATAGAAACAGCCTTTTGCCTTCTTACCTGGCGCAGCTTCTTTGCTCCGTTCCTGCTCTTCTATCTTTTGCTGTAAAATGGCATCCCGTATTTCGTCGTTCTCCACGATGCAAAGGATCTTGATCGTGGTATCAGACATGATTGCATCAACGATCTGATTTTTTTCTGCATCGCTAAGCTCTCTGCCTTCAAAGGAAAGCGCAAACGACGCGTGGGCGAAGAACTTCTCGGAATCCTTGAATTTCTTTCGGATTTCATCTAATAAATCTGTGTACGGCAGTTCGGGATCGAGTACCAGATTGATTCCGTTCTTGCTGCTTTTTATGATAACTGACTGACTCATAGAATGCCTCCGTTAATCACTAAATTGATTCGAGGAAGAGCCTACATCCTCTGCCTGGCCGCTTAACAGCTCCTCTTCATTCTCCACACCGAAATAATAAGCAAACACATTGCGCGATACCTTCGCGGCATTGTGGGAAGTGTATCCATACGGAATACGTGTCGCAATGGAAATCTCTGGATTCTCATAAGGTGCATAACCGACGAACAGCGCGTGATTGGCACGCTTTGGATTTTCCTGTGCCGTACCGGTCTTACCGGCGGCAGTGATCGGAAATCCGCCAAATTCAGCGGTATTTTCGACTACCATACGCATTCCGTAGTGAATGGCATTCCACTCTTCACTGTTTAATTCGGCAATCGTATTGCGCACATTGGGTTCATATGTCTCAAGCAGATTGCCGTCCGCATCCTCAAGGTGATCCAACAATGTGTATTTGTAAACAGTGCCGCCGTTTGCCACTGCGGTGACATAGCGGGCAAGTTGTACGGTTGTGTAGTTGTTGTTACTCTGTCCGATGGCTGCCATGACAGGAAATTTATCTGCAATATGCGGCTCGGCTTCCTCGATTTCAATTCCGGTGCGCTCATCGAGTCCGAAAAGCGCTGCATATTTCTGGATTTTGGAGATACCAAGCTCATCACTGTAGCTTGTTGTGTAGTTATTGGTGCTAAGCCTGTAACCTACTTCATAGTAATAATAGTTACAGGAATCGCGGAGCGCTTCGGAGACGTTGATCTCTCCGTGCGTACCGCCGGATGAGGTAAAAATCCAACACCGCGGATGATTGCTGATGTTTTCATAAACTCCAAGGTCACGGATACGCTCGCCGAGCGTAATAACACCCTCGGAAAGTCCTGCGGATGAAGTTACCATTTTGAATGTAGAACCCGGCGCCGTCTGCTGCTGCGTCGCAAAGTTGTACTGCGGCAGGGATTTGTCCTCCTGCAGACTGTTAAAGTACTCTGCGTCGACCGTGTTGGCAAGACGGTTGCTGTCATAGCCCGGATAGCTTACCATTGCGAGCAGTTCTCCTGTCTTTACGTCTGTGACGACGCAGGAACCGGAGCAGGGATCAAGCGCAAGCTGGGCGGGAGTAATATCCAGATTTCTGATTTTCTCTTTCAGGAAGGTCACGGGTGTGACGCTTCCGTTGTTCAGCGAGGCAATTTCATCCTCATCGTAAGGCAGAACACCCTGATCGAACAGGATCAGGCAGAGCTGCGTTCCGGAAATCACGTCGCTCTTGATCAGATATTCATAAATGATCTTGGAAAAATCTTTTTCGTAAAATATTTCTTCCAGGATATAAGTACAGAGCGCGTCATAGATCTCCGTGGAATCAGAGTATTTCTCCTCCACTGTAAACTTTGTAATATCGATCCAGTTCCTGGAAATCGCATGACTTAAGTAGTCCTTCGGACTGGTCGTCCCTTGCTGCCACTTCTGGTATACCTCGTCCGTCGTATCGATATTGCTCTCGATCAAAATGCCGTTTCTCTTGAGCCGGCGGATGATATAGCTGAAATAATCCTGTTCCTCCTCGCCCAGATCTGCAAAATTAATGGCGGCGGTCCCGTTAAGCTGCGCCGAAAGCTCGCCTTTTACCGTATCCTCCCGCGCCTCAAAGATTCGCCTTACAGACTGCTCCGCGGACGACGCATTCACATCCGAAAACGCGGTAAAATCAATGACATTATTGTTGATCAGTGCAAAATAGACGTCTGTAATCGGAATCGGGATATCGGAAGAAGGATTGTCAATATTAGAGTAAACAATACCCGCAATCTCCTGCTCTAAAAGGTTGTAGACGGCAATCTGAAGCTCACTGTCAAGCGAAAGGTAGAGATTTGCGCCCGCCTTCGGTTCCTCCCGTTCGATGACCTCAATCGCTTTTCCCATGTAATCGACATAGAGCTTCTCATAACCCTTCTCGCCTTTTAAATAAGCGTCCATATACTGCTCAATACCGCCTTTTCCAACGACGTCGTTTAAGGTGTAACTGTCGTCTGTCTCAGAGAGCTTTGCGTACTCCTCAGACGAAATCTTGCCGGTATAGCCTAAAATGGATGCAAAGTATTCACTGTTGTTGTACTTGCGTATGGTATCGTCAAGAACTTCCACACCCTGCAGTTCGGAGGAATGCTCCCCGATGTAAGCGACGGATTCCTCGGAAACATTGGTCGCGATCGTGGTCGCAATATACTTCTGATACGCATTTTGCGCCATCGCAAAACGAACGACACAGATCTTATAAGTCATTTCGGCATCATACTCTTCACCGATGTCATAGCAGTTATCCGTAAGGTATTCCATGACCTGTTCTACCGTTGCCTGCGAGGTGTCATAGCCGAGTTTCTTATCATATTCGAGATCGTCGTAGGAGGTCGCTCCATAGACATCCGCAATAAAGCGTTTCCAGGAGGTTCCGGTGACGTTGAACGCATAACTGCCGTCCGCGTTCAAATCGACCTTGAAATCATTGATGATCGAATCACCGTTCTTCTCCAACGCAGTGATGATCTGAGCAATCTCGGCATTCAGCGCGGCATTTTTCTTATCTGTCGAACTGTAAGTACCGTTGTCCTCAATCGTGACGGAATAAGCAAGTTCATTGTATGCAAGCAGATTCCCGTTGCGGTCGTAGATATTGCCGCGGGTACTGTTTAACGTACGCTCCTTGATGATTCGCAGTATAGAATTATCCTGATATTCCTGTCCGTTTACGACCTGCAGGCTGAAAACTCTCCATAAAAGCACCGAAAACAACAGCAACATGACCACTGTTGCGACTGCAAGCCGTGATTTTACGAACATGCGGAACATTTCTTTTATATTTTCAAACAAACTTACTTGCACTCCTTTTCTCAATAACTTCCAGCCGCTGGTTGATCTTTAGAATAATCACATACAAAAAGATGGTAATTACCATAGTGTAGACGAGTTCCGGCAGCATCAGATTCAGAAAATAGTAGCGGAAATCGTAGCGGTTGCGGAACAGGAACAAGAAAAAGTAAATAAACAGATTGTAGCCCAGATCACTGCCCGCAATCAAAAGCATCGGCAGCTTGATGTCCTCCGGGTAGAACATTTTGCGGAAATATCCGTTCAAATACCCGATATACATATACACCAGAGCATAAAATCCGAGGATATTTCCCCCGAAAATATCAAGTATCAGACCGCAGAAAAACCCGATATACAGCCCTTCTTTCTTACCGCGCATGAAACCGAACGCCGACACAAGAATAATCATAAGATTCGGTGCAATCGACGCAAAGGAAAGCGCCGCAAAAACCGTTGTCTGAAGCAGATAACAGATTACAATTATAATAAATACCGTAACTTTTCTTCTCATAGACCCACCAAACCTACTCCTCCGTCGTCTGCTTCTTATTTAAAATAACAAGAACCTCTTCAATATGCTCAAAGTCAACGGCAGGGGTGATCGTCCCGGATTTGGTCAGATTGTTGGAATCTGTCGTAAGACTGCTGATATAGCCGATCAGGATTCCCTGCTGATATTGATCGGAAATGTAGGAGGTCACGACCGGATCGCCTACGGCAACTTCATTGTCACTGTCATTTAAATTCGAAAACTCAATGACCATGTTCTCGTTCATATTCTGCAGGCTTCCGCTGACAATCAGATTGTCCGAGGTCGTTGTCACCATACCGCTCACCTTGGTGGTATCATTGATGATGGAAGTTACCTTCGCATAATTAGGACCAACGTCCGTAACGATGCCTACAAGACCACTGCCTGCGATCACATTCATATCCACTTCAATACCATCATCCGACCCCTTGTCAATGGTAAAATAGGAAAACCAGTTGGTACTGTTCTTACCGATAACATTTGCGGCGACCTTTTCATAGCTTGGATATTTCTGGTCAAGCGCCAGAAGTTCCCGTAAGTTCTCGAGCTCGTACTGTTCCAGATTCACCGTATTAAGCTCCGCAGTAAGCTCGTCCACCTGCTTTTTTAATGCCTCATTCTCCGCCATGACCACGCTTAAATTCTTAAGATTATCTGCCTTTTCGGTAATCCATCCGCCAACTGTGTTAATACCGCGCTGCATTGGAATAAAGACATAGCCTGCAACGGTATTTAATGGTCCGCCCGAAATATTCAGCGTAAAACTTAACAGCATCCCGACAATGCACATGCCGGTCAAAATCATCAGTATATACTTGGGTGGCAACACAAATTTGGGTTTTCGCTTCATAATTTCCTCTATAACAATATCTTACTCTTCATACTGAACGCCAGATGCTTGTACTTGGCGTCGGACACGATCTTTATCAGTCCGCGCACAACGCATTCTTCCGGCTCCTCGCAGGTATTGATCTCAATGCCTGTAATCTCGCCAAACAACTGATCCAGATCGTGAATCTGGGAACTTCCGCCCGTAATATAGATACCGGAATGAATAATATCTTTCGCCAGTTCCGGCGGCGTCTTCTCCAGGATCATCTTGATGGAATTACAGATGGTATTGAGATTGTCCTTGATCGCCTCGTAGACGACCGCTCCCGACATTTCCATCTCGATAGGCAGACCGCTGACAACGTCTCTGCCGACGACAACCATCGTCTCTGTCTTGCCCGGAATACCGGAGCCGAGCGTCTCTTTCATGCTCTGCGCCGTCTTCTGTCCGATGACAAGATTGTATTTGCGCTTCACGTAGGTGATGATCGATTCATCGATCTTATTGCCGCCGGAGTGAAGCAAGTCGCTTAGTACAAGGCCGCCCAGCGAAATTACGGAAATCTCCGTCGTATCTGCACCGATATCGACAATCATAATACCGGTCGGCTCATTGACGTCAAGTCCGAGCCCCACTGCATCTGCAATCGGCTTTTCGCAGAGCAGCACGCTCTTCGGTTTTAATTTGCTCTTATAGAACATGTCGAAGAATGCTTTTTTCTCCACTTCCGTGATATCGGTCGGAACAGCCACGATAAACTCCGCGCCGCGCAGTTTTCCTTTGGCGTGTGTTTCCAGATAAGTGTGAAGCATCGTCTGAAGATTGTTGAAATCCGCGATCACGCCTCCGACGACCGGAAATGTTACCTGAATCGTCTCCGGCGCTTTCTCGTACATCGCATATGCATCGTCGCCGTATGCATAGATCTGGTCCTTGTTCACCAGGGCGATAGTGTTCTTTTCGTTCAAAATCTTATTGGATGCCTTACAATAAATCTTCATATTGCAGGTACCAAGGTCAATACCATACACGTTATTCGTCATTGTTCTCTCCCTTATATATGATTCTTTTGCATTCCCGGTAGCTGTAGTACGTGCGGTCGCCGACGATAATGTGATCGACCAGCGGAATTCCCAGAATATTTCCGCATTCTGCCACTCTTTTCGTCGCGATATCGTCCTCGGCGGAGGGCGTTGCATCACCGCTTGGATGATTGTGTACCAGCACAAGCTGTACAGCTCCGCATGAAAGCGCCGCAAGAAAAATCTCACGCGGCGATACGAAGGCGGCAGTCGCGCTCCCGACAGTCAGTGTGACGTCATCTAAAAGGCGGCACTTCGCATCGAAAAGCAGCGCCATCGTCTGCTCCTGCTTCTCGTGCCGCAGGCGCTCCATGTAGTACTCCGCAATGGAGCGCGGATTGCTGAGACTAAGTCTGTTCTGATAGTTCGTTTGCGCAATTCGCTTTGAAAGTTCCGCGACACACTTCAATTGGATCGCCTTTACCGGACCGATGCCCGGAATCTTAAGCATATCCCCGTAGGACAATGCATATAGATTAAGCAGGCTTTTATCTTTCCTGCCAAGGAAATCCTGCGCAACTTCCACAGAACGCCTGCCGTGTGTCCCCGAACGTATGATGACGGCGAGAAGCTCGGCATCGCTTAAGGTTTCCACACCGGATTCCAAAAACTTTTCATAGGGCTTCTCCGAATCCGGCAGTTCTTTTACAGTTGTATAATTTTGTTCCATATTGCTCCCATTCTCTCCCCGGAAGCTTGAAACGACATGTTGCAAATTTATGTCAACCAAAAGGCAAACAGAAACTTACATAATATTCTATCATAACAAATCTGCATTCACAAGATTTCGTTCCTTAAGTTTTTGTAAAGATTTCAGAATACCAAGCTTCGCGTGATACCACGTCAGCCCGCCCTGAAAATAGACGGCATAAGGAGGCTTTAACGGTCCGTCCGCCGAAAGCTCGATGGACGAGCCCTGCACGAACGCTCCCGCCGCCATGATGACGTCGCTGTCATATCCCGGCATCGCCCACGGCTCCGGCGTCACATAGCTGTCCACGGGCGCAGCCGCCTGAATTCCCTCACAGAAAGCAATCAGTGCATCCGGATTGTGAAACGAAATTGCCTGAATGATGTCGTGACGGCTTTCCGTCGCATCCGGCACGACGTCAAAACCGAGCTTCTCATAGATATTCGCCGCAAAGATTGCGCCCTTTAGGGCGCCGCTCGTGACTGTCGGCGCGAGGAACAGTCCTTGATAGAACGACTGTAAAATGCCGAGCGACGCGCCGACTTCTTTCCCGAGTCCCGGAGATGTCAGGCGGTACGCCGCGTTCTCCACACAGTCCTTCCTGCCGACGATATACCCGCCGATCGGTGCAAGTCCTCCGCCTGGATTTTTGATCAGAGAGCCTACGATCATGTCCGCGCCGACCTCGAGCGGTTCCTTCTCCTCCACAAATTCACCGTAGCAGTTATCCACCATGCAGATGATGTCCGGCTTGATTCCTTTGATAAAAGAAATCAGTTCCCCGATACGCGCTACCGATAAGGTCTTGCGCGGCGCGTAACCCTTCGACCGCTGGATCGTGACAAGCTTCGTGCGTGCTCCGATCGCTTTTTTGATGTTCTCGTAATCAAATTCGCCGTCCGGCAGCAGATCGACCTGCCGGTAAGTCACGCCGTATTCCGCGAGCGAACCTTTGGACGGACGGATGCCGATGACCTCCTCCAAAGTATCGTAAGGCTTTCCGACCGGGGACAACAGTTCGTCGCCCGGGCGCAGATTGGACATCAGAGCGAGCGCAAGCGCGTGCGTGCCGCAGGTGATCTGCGGGCGTACAAGTGCGTCCTCGCCGCCGAAGCAGGAGGCGTAGACCGCCTCTAACTTATCTCTTCCTAAATCGTTGTAACCGTAGCCGGACGTCGTGTTGAAGCATTCCGCCGAGACGCGGTTATCCTGCATTGCCTTGATGACTTTTAACTGGTTGAATTCCGCCCGACGGTCGATTTCAGCAAAACGTTCTTTTAACGACGCTTCGATCTTTTCGCCGAACGCATAGACTTCCTTCGATATTCCAAGCTTTTCGTATTGTTCCTTCATTAACTGATTCATGACTTCCTCTTTTCTGTTTCACACTGCTATTTTAAAACGCACTCCACAAATATTTCTCACGAGGGCAGAATTTCTTTTTCAGAAAGGACAGCCAGTATTTTTTCAAGAATTTTCTCTTCATCATACTGATATTCCGGCTTGTTCAGCCAGATGACCTCCCGCTCCCTGCGGAACCACGTCAACTGCCGCTTCGCGAAATGCCTTGTCTCCCGTTTGATAATGTAAACTGCTTCGTCAAGTGTCGATTCTCCGGCAAGATACTCCAGGATTTCTTTATAGCCAAGTCCCTGCATGGAAACCATGCCGCCATGGCAGCCCGTCTCTTTTAACCTCGTCACCTCGGCGACAAGCCCCTGCCCAAGCATGGCGTCCACACGGGCGTCGATGCGCTGATACAGTTTTTCGCGCGCGTCGTTTAAGACAAAATAGGCAAAATTGTACGGCGAACTCTTCTCCCGTTCCTTTTCATTGTGTTCCGAAATCTTCTCTCCGGTGTGGTGGTAAAATTCCAGTGCACGGATCACACGTTTTCTGTTATTTTCATGAATGGCTTCTGCGGATGCGGGGTCGATCTCCCTTAACATTTCATGAAGATAACGATTACCCCGTTCCTCTGCAAGCTTTGCGAGGGAAGCGCGGTACGCCTCGTCGCACTCCTGTTCGGTGAAATCAACGTCGTAGAGCAGCGCCTGTATATAAAAGCCCGTGCCGCCGACGATGATCGGAATTTTCCCCGCCTCATATATTTCAGTGAGCGCCGTTTTCGCCATTTCCACAAAGCGGACGACGTGAAATTCATCCCCGGGCTCTAAGGCGTCCACCAGATAATGCTTCACGCCCTGCATCTCCTTTGGCATGATCTTCGCCGAACCGATATCCATATGGCGGTACACCTGCATGGAATCCGCCGAGATGACGGCGCCGTTTATTCTTTTTGCAAGCGCAATGGAAAGCGCTGTTTTCCCGACTGCGGTAGGCCCGGTCAGAATCACCATTGGTTTTTTGTTCATCTCACACAATCCTTTTGAATTTCTTCTCAATCTCGTATTTGCTCATCGAAATGATCGTCGGCCTGCCGTGCGGACAGTGATACGGATTCTCGAGCGACAGCAGTTCATCGATCAACCGTTCGGCTTCCGGTCTGCTGATGGAATCACCGCCTTTGATCGCCGCCTTGCAGGACATGGACGCGACCTTTTCCAGAATCAGTTCCGGCGCTTCTCTACCGCTTAAATTGGAGAAGTCGTCTAATAGATCAATAAACATGCTCTTCATATCGACAGACTCGAAATCTGCCGGAATTGCATTAATTGCATATTCTTTTCCACCAAAAGGCTCAATTTCATAACCGAACGAGCGAATCTGCTCCCCGTACCGTTCCAACATCTCCTGCTCCTGCAAACCCAGCGTCAGAATGACCGGAGGGCTGATCGTCTGTGAGACAAATTCTTTTGTCCGCACGCGCGCCATCGTTTTCTCGTAGAGCACCTTCTCATGCGCGGCATGCTGGTCGATGACAAAGAGCTTGTCCTCGTACTCGATCAGCCAGTAAGTATCAAAAAGCTGTCCGATGATGCGGTGTTTCTTCGCCGCCTGCTCCGTGAAAAATCCGGTATCCTCGGCGAGAAATGTCTGCTGTTCGTAAACACCTCCGTCAAGCCCGCCCGGGGCGGTACCTGTCGATTCAGTACTGCTTCCGACTCCGGCACTACCTGTCGATCCGGCACTGCTTCTGGCTCCGGCAATACCTGCGGACTCGCTTACAGACAATCGGTCATCAGAAATAGCATCCGTCCGGTAGGTATCCGGCTCTTTGACAAGTCCAGACGTCTGTCCTCCCCTCGCGAGGAGTTTATCGAACACGCTCTGATTCTCCGCGACCGGGCGCTTCGCTTCCGGCGGCACTGTGCTTGCTGCTTCCGGGGCAGTCTCCTCCCGAACAGCCTGCCTTGCGCTGGCAGCTTCCGGCGGCTTATGCTCCCGCTCGGGATACTTGCGCTCGTAGGGACTGTCCCAAGCAACTGCATTTCGAATCTGCCGGATGCGGCGTTTTTCAAATGGCTCCGGTATACTCGCCTCAATCGGCCTACGCTTCTCTTCCCTCTTTTCATCGACCGGAACATCGGGAATGAATTCCCTGTGCGTTAAGGCGTCGCGGATTGCCTGATACAACGCTTTATAGATTTCCTCGTTATTAGAAAACCGCAGTTCCATCTTCGTCGGATGAACATTGATGTCCAACCGCTCTGCGTCCATCGTAAAGTAGAGGACGCAGAACGGATACTGGCGCTGCATCATAAATCCCCTGTAAGCCTCCTCGATCGCCTTGGAGAGCAGCGCGCTTTTGATGTATCGCCCGTTGATAAAATAACTCTCATAATTCCGGTTGCCGCGCGAAATGACCGGTTTTCCGACAAAACCGTGCACCGTAAAGAATTCATTCTCCACATGTACCGGAAGCACGGCAGCCGTGATGTCACGCCCGTAAATATGATAAATCAAATCCTTCTCATTCGAATTTCCGGAGGTGTGCATCTTTGTCTGCCCGTTGCTTATAAATTTGAACGACACATCAGGATGCGACAAAGCAAGCCGCTCCATCAGATCGCCGATGTAATTGCCTTCCGTCTGTGCCGTCTTTAGGAATTTTTGTCTGGCAGGCGTGTTGTAGAACAGATTCCGCACAATGAATGTCGTGCCGTCCGGCGCTCCGACCTCCTCGTTCTCCCGCTCTCTTCCTCCCTCGATCACATAGCGTGTTCCGGTCAGTTCACCGTAAGTCTTGGTGATAAGCTCCACCTGCGCGACTGCCGCGATACTCGAAAGTGCTTCGCCGCGGAAGCCAAGCGAACTGATATTGAACAGATCCTCCACGCTCCTGATCTTGCTCGTAGAGTGGCGCAAAAAAGCGAGCGGAACCTGCGGGCGTTCGATCCCGCAGCCGTTGTCCGTAATACGGATAAAAGATATTCCGCCCTCCTTGATCTCAACCGTCACGGCGGTAGCCTTCGCGTCGATCGCATTCTCCACAAGTTCCTTGACTACGGACGACGGGCGCTCTACGACCTCGCCCGCCGCGATCTTATCAATTGTTTCCTGACTCAGTAATGTAATCTCCGGCATTTATCTATCCCCATCTATTGTTCACCTTGTTCTGCAGTTCATACAGCTTATTGAGCGCCTCGATCGGCGTCAGATTCCCGACGTCCACATTGCGCAGCTCCTCGATGATATCATCATCTTTCACCGTATCAAAAAGTGACATCTGTCTTAAGTCCACTTCGTCTAACTTTTCTTTCTTCTTCCTTGTGCCTGCATCGACCGTAATATTTCTTGCCGCCTCGGTGATATCGTTGGCGCTCAATTCCTCCACGATTTCTTTGGCGCGCTCAATCACGGAATCCGGCACGCCGGCGAGCTTTGCCACCTGTATGCCGTAGCTCTTGTCCGCGCCGCCCTTAACGATCTTGCGCAGAAATACGATATCGTCGCCTTTTTCCTTGACCGCCACACAATAATTATTGACGTTATTTAACTTTCCTTCCAACTCGGTCAGCTCATGATAGTGCGTTGCAAAGAGCGTCTTTGCGCCGAGCAGCTTCGGATTGCTGATGTGCTCCACGACCGCCCACGCGATACTGAGTCCGTCGTATGTGCTCGTTCCGCGCCCGATCTCATCTAAGATCAGCAGCGAATTGGACGTCGCATTCCGCAAAATGTTCGCCACCTCGTTCATCTCGACCATAAAGGTACTCTGTCCGCTCGCAAGATCGTCGGAAGCGCCTACGCGCGTAAAAATGCGGTCGACGATGCCGATTTTTGCCGAGCTTGCCGGAACATAGCTTCCGATCTGCGCCATCAGCACAATTAACGCCGTCTGCCGCATATAGGTAGACTTTCCAGCCATATTCGGTCCCGTGATAATCGAGATACGATGATTCCCGTTGTCGAGATAGGTATCATTTTCGATGAACATATCGTTGGTGATCATCTTTTCCACGACCGGATGACGACCGTCTTTGATGTCGATCACGCCATTCTCATTGAGCTTCGGACGGCAGTAATTATTCTGGTCTGCGACAAGCGCCAGTGAAGCAAAAACGTCTAAGCCCGCGACCGCCTTTGCGGTACGCTGGATGCGCACGACCTCTGCTGCAATTTTGCCGCGCACCTCACAAAACAAGTCATATTCCAACGTGACGAGCTTGTCCTCCGCGCCGAGAATCATATCTTCCAATTCTTTTAATTCCGGCGTGATATAGCGCTCCGCATTTGCAAGCGTCTGCTTGCGCGTAAAATAATCCGGCACAAGACTCTTGTAAGAATTTGTAACCTCGAGATAATAGCCGAACACCTTGTTGTACTTAATTTTCAGATTCTTAATACCGGTCTTTTCGCGCTCCTTAGCCTCGAGTTCGGCGAGCCAGGTCTTCCCTTCGGTCTTTGCGTTGCGGTATTTGTCTACCTCCTCGTTGTAGCCCTCCTTGATAAGCCCGCCGTCGCGCACGGAAATCGGCGGATCATCTAAGATTGCCGCATCGATTTCCGCGCACAGTTCTTCAAGTGTATCCAGATCCGCATCGATTTCTTTTATCAGCCCGCATTCGAATTCGCCCAGCAGGCTTTTGATCGGCGGCAGCATAGAAAGCGAACTTTTGAACGCGACCAGATCCCTCGGATTCGCAGTCAAATATGTAACACGGGTAATCAGACGCTCTAAATCATAGATCGGATTCAAGTACTCGCGCAGTTCTTCTCTTGTAATGACATGCTTATTCAATTCGCAGATGGCGTCCTGCCGTTTCTCAATCTCCGCGCGGTCAATCAGAGGCTGTTCTACATAAGAACGAAGCTGTCTCGCACCCATCGCCGTTTTTGTCTTATCCAGCACCCAGAGCAGCGAACCGCGCTTCTGCTTCTCGCGCAGCGTTTCAACAAGCTCCAGATTCCGTCTTGTGGAACTGTCGATAATCATATATTTCCCGGTGGAATATGGGTGAACCGACAAAATATTTCCAAGATCATTCTTCTGTGTCTCATAAAGGTACTTAAGCAGCGCTCCCGCGGCGATCATGCCGCAGTTGTAATCGATCAGACCCAGCGGTTCCAGACTTTTTACTTTAAAATGCTCTTTGAGGGTCGTCTCGCAAAGTTCATCCCCAAAATACCATGTCTCAAGCGCATAAATTGTAATACCCAGTCGATGACGCATATCTTCGATGTCGATACCGCTCATATAGAAGCTGTCGTTGCAGATAAGCTCGGACGGGGAAAACTTCGTGATCTCGTCCGTCAGCTTCCGCTCAGAATCGACCTCCGTCACATAATAATCTCCTGTGGAAACATCTGCGATTGACACGCCGTAGCGGTCTGCCAGATAGACAATGCACATGATATAATTGTTCCTCGATTCATCGAGCGCCTGCATATCAAGATTGGTTCCCGGCGTGACGATGCGGATGACCTCGCGCTTGACAAGCCCCTTCGCCAGCTTCGGGTCCTCGACCTGCTCGCAGATGGCGACCTTGTGACCGTTTGCGACAAGCTTGTTCAGATACCCTTCCACCGCGTGATACGGGATGCCGCACATCGGCGCGCGTTCTTCGACGCCGCAATTCTTTCCGGTCAGCGTCAGCTCCAGTTCCTTTGACACCAATATCGCATCGTCAAAAAACATCTCATAGAAATCGCCCAGGCGATAAAACAGGATACAGTCTTTATATTCTTCTTTTGTCTGCAGGTATTGCTGCATCATTGGTGTATATTCTGCCACTTATTCTTCCTCAACTTCTCTTTATAATTGCTTCCGCCACTTTTAATCCGTCCATTGCCGCAGACATGATACCGCCCGCGTAGCCTGCGCCCTCACCGCAGGGGTAGATGCCCTGTACCGGAGAGACGAAATTCTCATCCCGGGCGATCCTTACCGGAGATGAAGTCCGGCTCTCGACGCCGGAAAGAATCGCATCCTCCCTGTCATAGCCCGGAAGCATCCGGTCAAAGGCGTGCATTCCCTCGATAAAAGAGCTTTCCAATTCCGCTGGCAAAAGTCCCCGCAGATTGCAGAGCATGCATGCGCCCTTCGTCTCACTTAAAAATGTACCGTAAGACGCGGACGTCTGATTCCTGCAATAATCCCCGAAAAGCTGCTGCGGAATTTTGCCCTCTCCAAGAGAAAATGCGCGTTCCTCGAGCATTTCCTGGAAACGCACTCCGCTAAGCGCGTCATCTCCCGGAAAATCCTCCGGAGTTACCGACACGATGATCGCGCTGTTCGCATTTTTCGCATCCCGTCCGGAATAACTCATGCCGTTGACCGCAAGGCGGCGCTCCTCGGAGGAAGCGTTCACGACATAACCGCCCGGGCACATACAGAAGGAATAGACGCCCCTGCCGTTCTTCAAGTTCGCCGTCACCTTATACGGCGCAGCGGGAAGCCTGTCCGCATAAAGTTCGCCGTATTGCTGTAAATTTATCATGCTCTGCGGATGCTCCACACGAAAGCCGACCGCAAACGCTTTCGCGCTCATAGAGAGCCCGCCTTTTTCCTGCAGCATGCGGAAAGTATCTCTCGCACTGTGACCGATGGCAAGCACCAGAAACGACGTTTTCTCCCACTCCCTGTGATTGATTTCGACGGCAGTTACGGCGCCCTGCTCCTCGCGGTAATCGGTCATACAGCTCTCAAAACGAAACTCCGCGCCTCTTTCTTCCATATACTGACGCATCCGAAGAATAACATTCGAGAGCACGTCCGTGCCGATATGCGGCTTGCTCTCATATAAAATATGCCCGGGCGCGCCGAATTTCACAAAAGTTTCCAGCACAAAGCGGTTTCTGCCTGCCGGGTCTTTAACGAGCGTATTCAGCTTCCCGTCGGAAAATGTTCCCGCACCGCCTTCCCCGAACTGAACATTGGAAGAAGGATTTAAGACGCCGCTCTCCCAGAATGCCGCGACGTCCTTCGTGCGCTCCGTCACACATTTTCCACGCTCAAGCACAAGCGGAGAAAGCCCCGCGCAGACAAGCACATAGGCACAGAATAAGCCCGCAGGACCCGCGCCTACAATAATCGGCCGTATGGCAGACGAGATGTTTCCGGGCGTCGGAAGCACATATTCCTTTGTGCTGATTAACATAATATTTTTACCGTTAACCTTCCTTAAAACAGAGCCTTCATCCGTAACCGTCACATTCACGGAATACACCATCCAAAGCTCGGGTTTGTTTCTCGCATCAATGGATTTTTTAACGATCTGATAGGAAAAAGTCTGCCCCTTCGCGAGATTTAACGCTTTTCTGATTTTTTGTTTCAACGCATCTGCCTGATGTCCAATCGGCAATTTGATCTGATTGATCCGAATCATGCCTTTTCCTGCTTTCCTTTCCCGGCGGCATGTATACCCGCCACGTAACCGCTCGACCACGCCCATTGGAGGTTGTAGCCGCCGCAGGTCCCGTCGATATCAAGTATTTCTCCGGCAAAATAAATGCCCGCTGTAAGCTTTGATTCAAGCGTCCCGGCGTCGACCTCGCCCGTATCCACTCCGCCGGCGCACACCTGCGCTGCATCCATACCCTTGCTTCCGACAACATCCACGCGAAACTGCTTGACCGTGCGTACAAGCTTCCAGAGACCGGGCTTCTTTACCTGCTCTGCCGGAATATGCAGAGCAATCCCTGCTTCCTTCAGCAGAACGTCGATAAGCTTCTTTGGAAATAGTCCGATCAACGCCTGCGCCGCGTCTTTTCCGTGTGCATTTACATAAAATCGCTCCAAGAGCAGTGCAAAAAGCGCATCCTCCGTAAGATCCGGCAGAAAATCGATCTTCGCATAGACTCCCCGTTTCTCATGCAGCGCCCTTGTCGCATAGCGGCTCACCTGAAAGACCGGGATTCCTGAAATGCCGTACTCCGTCAACTGCAGTTCGCCCCGTTCGCTGCACGCACATTCATAGCCCGCGGCAAAGGATACCTCCGCCTTGTTCTCTTTTAAATGAAATTGCACATTTTCTATGTATAATTCCAGTGCCATTTCTGCACGGATTCCTGCAAGTTCCTTGAAAAATGCCTGTTTTCCCTGCAGTTGCACAAGCGCCGGCACAATATCTACAAAGTGGTGTCCGAGTGCTTCAATATATGGAAATGCGCTTCCGTCGCTTCCTGTCTTAGGCGCTGCAAGCAACCCCGGCGCAAAAATCAAACTTTTGGTCGAAAATGCGCCTTTATTGGTACTGATTTCTATTCCATGCGCCCTTTTTTCAATCGAAGAAAGCACACAGGAAGTGTAAACCTCTACATTTTGATAGTCACATTCCATCCGAAGAACATCGAGCACGGAAGCCGCCTGTCCGCTCGCGGGATAATAATAGCCGCGCCGCACCCTCGGATAAATGCCGAGCTCCTCAAAAAAGCGCACCGTATCTTCCATCCCAAACTGTTCCATTACCGGTAAGACAAATGCAGGGTTCTCCCCGCGATAACAGGAGACGCCCTGCACGGCATTGGTGTAATTGCATTTTCCGTTTCCGGTCGAAAGAAGCTTTCTGCCGATACGATCCATATGCTCTATGAGAATCGTCTTTGCGCCGCAGCGCGCCGCAGCAATGGCCGCCGTAAGCCCGGCGGGACCGCCTCCGATAACGGTCACGTCTGTATCTATCATACATATCCTCCAGTCCGCAAATCTAAGATCGCACGATGCATGTAAATCAAACAAATTCGCTCACTATCGAGATTTTACCACACCGTTTTTAAACATTCAATGCCATTAACTCGAATAACTTTCAAGAAGATCGTAGAGTTCGCTCTCATCCTCCACATAAATTCCGTCTGCAAGCAGCGCTTTTGTCTCCTCCGACAGTTCATCGACGGGAATGTGCGTCTCGAGAAGAACCGTTGTGCCGTCCTGCTCGTATACGACGAGAAATCCGTCCTTTGCATACAGAATATAGCGGTATGCCTTCTGAATCTGCATACTCTCCGCCGTCACAGGCTGCTGTTCCGTCGCCTGCTCCGTGGCGATCAGCATCGGATCGGGCGAAACCTCCTTTGGACGTCTGTCAAAATGAACGGTAAGAAACAGACCGACAGTCAAGGCAAACGCCGCAAAAAGACAAATACTTATCGTTTTTTTCATGTTGTCCTCCATTCTACGATAAGTATCTGCCAGTTCTTTCCTTTTTATTCAATTAACGCAAAAGATGCAGCTTCTTTGCGAGGGAGACGAGTGCTCTTCCCTTCGGGAAACGAAGGATTTCCTGCTCGTTTAATCCCTTTAACAAAAGCAAGAGCACCGCGTATACGCAAACGCCTGCCAAAATCGCAAAAATTGTCGCGATCATGTTGTTGCGGATCAGGTACAAAAACAACTCGTACACAAGCCATACGACGACGCCCATCCCCACCGACGCGATGGCAGGCACGAGGAATGTCTTTCGGACTTCCTGTCTGTAACCGCTGTATCTGCGGATGGAACGCGCATTTAAGATGCACATGGTAAACCCGAAAAACGCATTGGCGATAATGACCGCAAAGATATTGAGATCAAGCCCAAGCATCAGACCCACGAGGACAAACAAATGCAGGATCAAGGCGATGAGAGCGTTCTTGATCGGCTCCTTCATACGGTTCATTCCCTGCAGCAGCCCGTTCGTGAGCGTTGACAGCGAGAAAAACAAGATGGCGACGGCTCCCACGCGAAGCATCTGCGCAGATAGTTCGGACGAATCCTTAAACAGCATCTGAAGGATCGGTGATGCAAGCACGCCCATTCCAACCGTACAAGGGAACGCAACGACCATGATAAAGCGCGTGGCAAGCGCAATCTGACGCTTTGCTTCCCCCTTCTTTTTGTTCGCATACGCCGCCGTGAGCGCCGGAACGGAAGAAGCCGCGAGCGAGGACGCAATCGCGATCGGCACATTGATAAGCACCTGATATTTCCCGGTGTATATACCGTTCCACACGCCGTATTCTTCCGTGGTATAACCCTGATATACCGCCAGATTCTTATATACCGCCTGATCGATAAAGGTATTGCACTGGTAAATAGTTGTGCTTAAGAGCACCGGAATGATCGTGACTATCAGCAGACGAAAAATCTCCCCGTAGGAATCCGAATTGTTGCCCCGCTCCTTGCGCATGGACTTCTTAAATACCCGAAGATAGACCACAAGAACAAATGTTGCAAACAACAGCGCGACTAACGCACCGACACCCGTGCCGATCGTTCCTCCCGCCGCGCCGTAAGCTGCGCCGTAATTCTCGGAATCTCCAAGCAGCTCTCCGATCTTCGTACCATAGGAGAACAGCATATACGCCGCCCACACGCTGACGATGGCATTCGCGATCTGCTCTAAGATCTGTGATACCGCGCTCGGCATCATCGTTCCAAGCCCCTGAAAGAAACCGCGCATAACACCGAGAACCGCGACAATGACAAGCACCGGAACAAGCGTTTTGAGTGCAAAAATACACATCGGCGTGCGAAGCAGCGTTGTCGTGATAAATTCCGCGCCAAAATACAGAATCAGCGCCGCTGCTGTACCGGAAACAAACGCAAAAATCAGCGCGCACTTTAAGACACGATAGACGTTGCTTTTCCTGCCCTGCGAAATATTCGCCGATACCAGCTTGGAAACTGCTAATGGCAGACTGTAGGACGATATGATCAATAATATGTTATATATGGTATAAGCACTGCCGTAATAATCATTTCCGGTATCTCCAATAATCGCAGTCAGCGGCATCCGGTATATCAGACCGATGACGCGGCTTAACAGCGAAGCGATTGCCAGAATCGAGCCTTGTGCCAGAAAACTCGTGCTGTTTTTCTTCTTGCTATTGCCCATAAGAATTCCTCATTCATCACGCGAAATATGCATTTCCTCTAAAATCTGTTTCTGCTTTGGTTCCATAACTGCGGCATCCTCCGGCGTCATGTGGTCATATCCAAATAAATGCAGCATACTGTGGACGATCAAAAACGCGAACTCCCGCTTCTCACTGTGACCATAGGCAGCCGCCTGCTCCCTCACGCGGTCTATGGAAATCACAATATCGCCAAGCATGATCTCCCCGGTGTCCGGATTGAAGTTGTCCTCGTAGTCTTCCTCAAGTGCCGAGAAATCGCCAGCCTGTCCGTAAGAAAGCATCGGAAACGACAAGACATCCGTAGGTTTATCTATCTCACGGTACATACGATTGATCTCCCGGATCCCTTCGTTGTCAGTCAGCGTCAGATTCACTTCCGCCTCATAGGGAAAGGCTTCATGCTCAATCACGAATGCTACGACTTCCTTTGCCAGTGCCTCACAATCGAAAGCAAAGGAAGCTTCTACTTCTTTTTCCAGATTCAGACTCATATAATCCTCCTAGTTTTGCGGAGCAAAATGCCTGCCATGCCTGCATGGCGTGCCAATGCAGGAGCAACGCCCGGCAAGCCGTGCAAGATTTTCCTCCCATTATTTTACAAGGCTCTTCTCATTGACCAGGTATTCACGTATCCGCAAAAACATGTTCATACTAAGACCGGACTTATCGTAAAGCCCCTGCGCCGAATAATCATTTAAGGTCTGGTAGATCACCATGTCCTGATTCCACTCGCTCGACATAGTATCGGAATCGAATACCTCAAGCTTTTTAATGACGGCGTCCGCCATATGTACAATGGCAGACTCGATTGTTGACGGGAGTGCCGCCGCGCAGACAGCTTCATTGGCGCCGACCAGTGCCGCACACCGCACTGCCGCCCGCGAAACTCTCTTTGCATGCTGGTAATCCGCTTTGGAAAAGCCAAAAAGCTCTCTGGAAAGGGGATAAGCGTCATCGAGAATATCCGTAAGCGTGTCCGAAATTTCAGAACGTCTGGCTAAAGCGAGCCTGTCGTAACAGAAATGAAGCAGCAATGCCGCAAGCAGTCCCTCTACCGCACCGACCAACGGCAGCACCCAGGAAGTCTCCCGGTAAGTCAGATAGTAGAACAAGCCTGGAAATATGGCACAGATGCAGAATACAGCAAGTTCATACCAGAAATGCAGCCTGGCCCGCTCCGCCGCTTCCGCCGCGATACAGCCAAGCAGCGCCATCACGGAACAGAGCGCCAATTCCTGCATCGTACTCCCCGCCATCAGGCACAGCATCGTACTTAAAAACAATCCGACAAACAAAGCGATCTGAGGTGTAGCATATGCCAGCATCAGAATCGGTACCAAAACGACCGGTCTTAAAAATTCCGGCAAAAACGCGCTGAATAATATGAAAATCCATGAAATCAGATACCCCTGGAAGAGCCTGCGGAACGTCGTCTCACGGTTGCCTGCGATCCTGCGGTTTACGCGTTCGTGCTCCAAAAGGAATGCAAACACTGCAAAAAACGCCAGTTCTACCACACCATAGACAAGAACTTCATCCATGAGCCGTCCTTTCAGCATGGATATGCCAAAGGTGAACAGAAGCGTTATCAAAAGCATTAAAAAAATATTCACAACACGTTTTAATACATAACGGTCATTCATCGCTGTCTGTTCTCCTGTTTCTTTTGCCTGGCGGCGGAAGTCCTTTTTCCTCTGTTCTCATAGTCCTCATATGCCTTGACGATCTTCTGTACGACCGGATGTCTGACAACGTCCTTGCTCGTCAGCTCGCAGATTCCGATCTCTTCCACCTTCTTAAGCACCGTAAGCGCGACGTCAAGTCCCGACTGCGCGCCGGGGGCAAGATCCTTCTGCGTCGCGTCTCCCGTAATCACTGCCTTTGACCCGAAGCCGATACGCGTCAAAAACATTTTCATCTGCGCGGGCGTTGTGTTCTGCGCCTCATCTAAAATAATAAAGGCATTGTCGAGCGTCCGGCCTCTCATATAGGCGAGCGGCGCGACCTCGATCAAACCTTTCTCCATGTTTTTCTGAAAACTCTCCGCGCCCATGATCTGATAGAGTGCGTCGTAGAGCGGTCTTAGGTAAGGGTCGACCTTGCTCTGGAGATCACCGGGCAAAAAGCCTAACTTCTCTCCCGCTTCGATTGCCGGTCTTGTCAGGATGATCCTGCCGACCTCTTCATTCTTAAAAGCAGTGATCGCCATCGCCATCGCAAGATACGTCTTGCCTGTTCCTGCCGGGCCCATGCCGAACACGATCATCTTCTCCCGAATGGCATCCACATACGCTTTCTGCCCGAGTGTCTTTGGCTTGACAGGTTTACCGTTTACAGTATGGCAGATACAGTCGCGGTCGATCTCGACAATCGCGGACTCTTTTTCCTCCTCTAAGAGCGCAAGTGCATAATTGACATTTTGCTCCGTAATAACATTCCCACGTCTTGATAATTCCAGAAGCTGCGTAAATACATCCTTCGCCCGTCCGCAGTGCTTTGCATCCCCAAGAATCTTCATGCTCTCGCCGCGCACCACGACCGTTACATTAAGCGTTCGCTCAATCCTTTTTATATAGGTATCAAACTGCCCGAACACATTCGCCATGTGATCTGTCGGCATATTAAAAGATACTTCAGTCAGACTCATCCACATTCTGCCTTTCTTCACTCGTGATGTTCACAATCTCTGTCGGCTGATAAGAAACAATCGATTCATAGACTTCAATCGTCCCGCTCGCCACATAATTTTCACCCGTTCTTCTTATAATAACATTTTTTCCAATAATTTGAATACCCTTTTCTTCCAAATCTTTCAGGTAATTGTCCAGATTCTTTGTTGCAATCTGCCGGATTTCCTTCTCCGTGTGCTTTTTATTCACTTTTTCGACTTCCCGATAATCTTGTCTTGTCAGCCAGACCGGAAGATAGAAATTATCCGCGACATGCACCTGATAGGTGTCGGAAGTCACTTCATAATCCTCATACGGATTCTTCCAGAAGGGATTCCCAATCGTCGAATAAAATATCGTCGCCTCATAGCCTGTCGTATGATTACCTGTCGGAACCGATTCGACATAATCTGTCTTTATCACATCTTCATATGAATAGACAACCTTTGCCTTAATATCCGCGTCCGCGCTGCGATAGAGGTATTCGGAAGTCTCCCCGTCATCATTTTGGATCTCGATTCGCCCGGAGACTAAGATATCGCCCTTCTTCACCTCACTGCCTGCGGCAACGAGCGGCGTACCTGCCCGGGTAATGATTTCCGAGATCACACCGTCCTTTGCCGCCACAATGTCCGATATAGTCTCATCCTTCTTCTCGTACTCCTCATCCGGAAGCAGATTCTCCTGGATATCCACAGTCATTTTGGTCCCGTATATCTTAATGGATGTCCAGATGACTTCTTCGTAGCGGCTCCGCAGGGCTTCTTCCAGTTCCTGACAGGAAATATCGCTTTTTCTCGTACCGAACGTACATGCCTCTTCCTTTAAAAAATCAAGGATTACTTCGTTCGAGAGATAAGAATTCCCGTTAATCTCGATGTTCCAGATAAAGCCGGACAGATAATACAGAAGAATGCCAAAGAAAAAAATCCCTCCGAAAAAGATGCGCCGTTTCCGATAGCGGAACGTCGCAAACGGCGCACCGACCCGCTTTAAGATGCGGATCTGTGTTTTGGTCTTTTTTAAAATCGGTTTTAGCATTTTAAAACCTTTTACGCTGATACAGAAAGTATATCCATTTTCGCAGGGTTTTAAATTCCAAATCAAAATATCCCGGCTGCCGCACAGATTCAGGAACCGCTCCGGTGCATATCCAGTGAGCTGGACATAGACATAGCCCTGAAAATATTTCATTATCGACAACAGCACGGCGCGTCAGCTCTCATACTGGATATTTTCTATATAGCCTGTGATTCGCATTTCCTCATTTGTGTAATAGTCGATTGCAAGATGCGCACCGGTAATCCGTATCCTGCAGTTTTTCGTCTGAACTCTGATAAAGGAATCCTCATATTCCAGGATTCCTTTATAGTTTGAGATCAACGCTTCCTTTCTTCCTGTCACGGTGAGGATCGCCGCACCGAGCATAAGATCTTTCGGAAGTTCCAGATTGTCTACCATTTTTTCACGCAGGGAAGCTGCGTGTACCGGGGCGTCCTGCCCCGATCGGATTCTGCTATTTTTTTTCATATATAACTATATGAATTTTGGCGCCGTCTTATTCGGGAAAGATATACTGCCGGATCACAGCTTCCTTTTCCCTGGGTTTGTCCGAAATCTCATACGCACCTGCAATCTTTGCCCTTGCCGCCTCCATTTTCGCGGCGTCATTGCCATAGATGACGGCAAGCGGCTCACCGCGCTTCACGGCGTCGGCGTTCTTCTTTCTAAGCCGGATGCCGACCGAGAGATCGATTTTACTCTCCTTCGTCTCCCTGCCGCCGCCCAGTGTCATGCAGGCAATACCGACGTCCTCCGCAAGAATGCGGTGAACATAGCCGTCACGCGGCGATTCTACGACGAGTGTCTGACTTGCAACGGGTAAAAGGGAAGTATCGTAGACCGCTGCCGCGTCTCCGCCCTGTGCGCGCACAAACTCCGCAAACTTAGAAAGAGCGCTGCCGTCCGCGATCGCGCTCTCCATAAGCGATTTCGCTTCCGCCGTCTCCGCCGCTTTCCCCGCAAAAACAAGCATCTGTGCGCCGAGCGCAAAGACGACCTCTTTAAAGTCGGAAGGTCCCTCGCCGCGGAGCGTCTCGATCGCCTCGATGACTTCTAAGGAATTCCCGACGACCGATCCAAGCGGCTGGTCCATATCCGTGATCACCGCCGCCATCCGTTTGCCTGCCATCGTACCGATTGCTACCATCTCCTTTGCCAATGCAACGGAATCCTTAAGTTCTTTCATGAATGCACCGTTTCCGGTCTTTACATCCAGCACGATCGCATTACTTCCACCCGCCAGCTTCTTACTCATAATTGAGCTCGCGATCAAAGACATCTGATCCACCGTCGCCGTCACATCCCGCAGCGCATAGAGCTTCTTGTCCGCAGGGGCAAGGTTCGCCGTCTGTCCTGCAATCGCAATTCCTATAGTATTGACATTGTGCACAAACGTCTCCTCGGACAACTCCGCAGTAAACCCCGGAAAGCACTCGAGCTTGTCGATCGTCCCTCCGGTATGACCGAGTCCCCTCCCGGACATCTTCGCCACAGGCACGCCGAGCGCCGCCACAATTGGAGCAAGCGCGAGGGACGTCTTATCACCAACGCCTCCGGTACTGTGCTTATCGACCTTGACACCCTGTATCTTTGAAAGGTCGAGTACATCCCCGCTGTCACGCATCGCAAGCGTCAGATCCACCGTCTCCCTCGGGTTCATCCCCTGAAAACAGATAGCCATCGTCATCGCCGACATCTGGTAGTCAGGAATACTTCCGTCCGTAAACCCATTTATCATATAGCGGATTTCCTCAGAAGAAAGTTCCCCTCCGCACTTTTTCTTTCGAATCAAATCATACATTCGCATTGCATTATCCCCCACTTCCGAATTATATAGTTTCATTGTATCACCGAAGTCCTAGTTCTTCAACTCTGTAATATTGCGTGTTTTTGTAACAACATTAGGAGGACTTATCTGTGACAAAACGGATAAGAACATTGTAATTCCGACACATTTTGACAAATTATTAACAATACTTGACAAAAGCGCCTCATATAACTAAAATCATATTGTTACTACTGCGCTTCGGCAAAGTGAGCGCACAATTTTTAAGATGGAGGTTATGAATAATGAAAAAGAAATTGACAACCGTTCTTGCAGCTATGTTGGCTCTCGTTATGACATTCGCACTTGCAGCTTGTGGTGGCAAGCCGTCTCTTGCGGATTGGTACGCAGACAATGAGTCTGAATTTACTGCTATCACAGACAGCGTTAATTCCCAGTCCGAGGCAATGGGATGCACCATGGAAATCGTAGTTGAGGATTCCAATGCATTGGTATTCCGTTATACATTAATCGATGCATTCGATACTTCTGATCCTGCAAATGTTGAGGCGCTTGGACAGATCTATGATTCCATGTTCGACAGCTATGCTTCCACATTCTCTGAGGTTCGTACACAGGTTATGGAAGAAACAAGCACAGAGAATGTTATCATTCGTCTCGTTGCTTTGAATCCGGACGGAACCGAGCTTTACAGCAGAGATTTTACAGAATAATTCAGACAGCGAAGAACCCCATCCATTATAGATGGGGTTCTTTTTGTCCTATGGTACAGGTCTTCTCTCCACGATTTGTGATACGGTTCCCTATCACATACCCATGTACTGCTGTTTCTTTATTTTTTTCAGAAATTCCAGTGAAAGCGGCAGATACGGCTCTAAGGCCAATAGATATTTCTTTGAAAAGAACTGTGGGTTTATTGCCGCCGTCAGAAGCGTAATTTCCACACAGTTTTTCAGAATAAAACCCTTTAGACCCGGATTTCTCGGTTTAAATTCCCGAATCACATTCCAGGAAAACCAGAGCAGGCGGTTCACGCGCTGTTCCAGGTACTGCTGTCCCCTGATTCTTGTCTGCTGCTCATACGCCGTCGTCATCAAAGTATGACTTCCTGTCCTCCTGTCCTCTTCTATATCCTGCAGATCATCGACAAGCTGTAACAGAAATCCGAATTTCAAATAAAATACTTCTTCATACTCCAACCAGTCCACTGTTGAAAACAGATAATCTGCCAGCACAGAAGCGCTTCCTTTCCGGATTGAAATTTCCAGAATTTCCTCTTCCGGCAATGCTGCTTTTTGCTGTCTGATACTGCAGTTCTGAGCTTCCAATAATTGTAACAGCGTCCACGCAACTTTTTTTCGTTCCATACCTTTATATTCGTTTAAAATCATATCCAAAAGACGACATGTCTTCTCTTCCAATGGATTTTGAGGGAATACCGGTTCTTCCTTTAACCTGGATGCGATCATCCGGTTGTATCTCTCTTTCTCTTTCGGCAAAATCTGTTCATCATCAATATAATTGTCCGTATAAGGATAGAGCAGGCTGTATGCCAGAATCGGATTCTTTGCATTCTGTGTCTCACCCTGCATTTCTACGATCATGGCATAGATAAAGTAATTTCGCAAGGTCTGCCAGATCTGTGCTTCATTCAGCGTTTCGTCGAAGGATCTTACACGGTTCACGAAACTCTTTGTCTCGCATGTAAACGCATCCAACAGTTCCCTGCTCATCCATTCGGAAAGGGAAAGCATCTTTTCTTTCTGCAGAAAATCGCAAAACTCCTGTTCCAGTTCCTCTTCCCACTGTTTCTGCGCTTCTGTTTCGCCCGGTTTTTTCTGAATTTTCTTCTGAATCCTCCGGAAAAACTCCTGTATCAGCGCCTCGTTTTCTTTTTTCTGTTCGGATGTTATATACGGAAAAATATCGAGGTTCTCTTTCAAAAAAACTGGAAAGCTATCCGGCTGCTGTTTCCATGCTGCTCTGATTTCTTCGATTTTCTTCATATGATTTCCTTTCAATTTCCAGACCTTCCGTTCCCCTTTGCCCTCACTTATGATACGGTTCCCCGCTCATAATCCGGTACGCACGGTAAACCTGTTCGAGAAGAATCACGCGCATCAGTTGATGCGGGAACGTCATTTTCGAAAAAGAAAGCGCAAAGTCGGCGCGCTTTAGCAATGCGTCCGACATGCCGAGCGAACCGCCGATCAAAAAGACAATATGACTTGTTCCGCCCGTTCCAAGCGTCTCGATCTTCCTTGACAACTCCACAGAATCAAGCTGCTTCCCGTCGATGGCAAGCGCGCAGACAAATGTCCCTGGCTGCTGGAACTTTTCAAGGCGTGCAAACATCCGCTCTCCTTCTTTTGCGCGGATCTGCGCTTCGAGCACTTCCCCTGCGCCCTCCGGCGTCTTTTCATCCGCGACCTCAACGATTTCAAGCTTACAGTAACGGCTAAGACGCTTTTCGTATTCCATAATCGCATCCCGGTAAAATTTTTCTTTGATTTTCCCTACGCATAAAATCGTAATCTTCATCCGCAAGCCTCCTGCGCTTTTATCATTTCCATGTAAATCACATTTTCATCCGCCGAAAATATCAGCGCTTCGATTCATACCTCGAAATTATATCAAATCCTGTTGCAGCGGTCTATAAAATCCCCTATAATTTTACTATAAAACGATACCCTGCCGGTATTCGCTATTCTAAAAGAAATGAGGTACACATCATGTGGTGTCCAATATGTAAGAACGAATATGTCAAAGGAATCACCAAATGCGCTGACTGCGGTGTATCGCTCGTGGACTCCTTACTCACTGATTCTTCACAGACAGACGATGCGGATAATTTTTTCGCAGAAACGCAGGAAATCGAAGCAGGCTCGAATACATCTGTAGTTGAGCAGGCTTTTGCAGCGGGCGACACCCCTGCATCAAACACGCACGCCTACGTCTCCCAGGCAGCCAAAAAGGAAGACATGAAGTCTACCGCCTATACGTTCACGTTCATAGGCATTGGCGGGCTGATTCTTCTGATGCTTCTGGCATTCAATATCCTTCCGGTCCGCATACCCGAAACCACGAAGATTATGATGTATTTCGTGATGGGAGTCATGTTTCTTATTTTCCTCTTCATTGGAATCCGTTCCTTCAGGCAGATCAAAAGTCTTGCAGACGCAGCGGAACAGGAAGACGCGTTATTCTCCGAAATTACCAGGTGGTTTCTGGAACTGTACAACGGGGAGGACATCGACAGGAACATTGATAAAGCGCAGGAGGAAGAACTCCTCTATTTCGCACGCTACGATGTCATGAAACGCCTGATTCTGAAGAAATATCCCGATTTGGAAGAATCCCTTCTGGATCACATGATCGAAACACTTTACGCAGAACTGTTTTAGGAAACAGATGTGACAGATGAAAGGCAGACGCCGCCGTTTCCGATGCCGGCGTCCATGCCGGGAAAATCTACCGACAAGGACGCCGGAAATGAAACGGATCGTGTGGACTGATATACTCCCTTGCCCAGATCGGCAAAATAGAACAGGAACACATCAAACCGCCTATTCGACGGAGCGTATTATGCTTACGGATAATAGATAAAATTCGTGCGGTAAACACCGCTGTCAAGCCCTGTCTTATCGTTCACCACAAGTACCGACAGCACATTATTTCCGGTCGGTATCTCAAGCGGCGTCTCATAACGCGGGGACGCCGTGGTCGGATCGGTTCCGTCCCATGTGTAGTAGATACTGCATCCTTCCTCCGCCTCGATCGTCGCAAAGGTAATATCCTCGATACGTCCGCCGTCCGGGAGCACCGTTGCATACTCCGGCGCAAGAAGCTCAATCTTAAAGGTTGCCGTCGCGGGCTCGCTCCAAATTCCCTTCTCATTGACGCAGGCGGCAGCGATTTCATAGGTTTCTGCCTCTTCCAGTGCAATCTCGTCCTTATAATAAATACCGTTCACCTCGTCAGGTTCTGAGCCGTCCAAGGTGTAATAGATGTCGTAGCCTTGCGGGGAATCTATGGTGACGTCAACATAATCCTGATATTTTCCCTCTTCCGGCGAAATGACCGGGGGATCCACCAGATAATCCGCAAAGAGAGCGGCAAGCTTCTCATCGGAAACATCGTCTGCCAGTTCTATAATCTGCTCGTACTGTCCTTCATCTTCATAAATCCGGATCAGGTATTCATACGCCTTCTGATTCGCATCATCCAACTTGATGATTTCCATCAAAAGCACCATTGCGGCGTCGTATTCCTTCTGCTCCATGTAGATGTCCGTCATCGCCATCCGCACAGCGATATCGTCCGGTTTTAAGGAAAGCGCCGCCTTGTAATACCCAAGCGCATTTTCATAATTCCTGTCGACAGATTCCTTTTCTGCCATCTCCACCTGATAATCATAGGAATTGGCATTTCTGTGATCGATCGTCACCTTGACGATGATTCCCGCGGCGATCAGTATGACCAGAATACCACACACAACGAAAATAGGCACTTTATTGCTCATTTTCTTCTTCGGTGGCTGTTGCCGCTCCCTCCGGCCGTCGACATTCTTTTTCACCTGGGATTGTTCTCCTCTTTTCCGAGGTGTTTCCTCATCTTTTAAAAGTGAGCGCAGATAATCGTCTTCCAATACACTGTAGTCCGGCACGATCTGTGCCTCATTCCCACACACGGAGCAGTAGATGCATCCCTCTTTCATCTCCGCTCCACATTTCGCACATTTCATATGAAATATCCCCTCAACTAATACATCAACATCGACTCTACACAGTTGTTCATCAGCATTGCAATGGTCATTGGTCCCACTCCGCCCGGAACCGGAGTGATTGCAGATGTATGAGGCATCACCTCGTCGTAAGCGACGTCCCCGCAGAGCTTATTGTTCTCATTGCGGTGAATGCCTACGTCAATGACGACCGCGCCCTCCTTCACATAGTCCGCTGTGATAAAACGCGGCTTTCCGATCGCAACGATCAGGATATCCGCCCTCTTGCAGACTTCCTTCAAATCCTGCGTTCTGGAATGCGCAATCGTGACCGTGGCATTCTCACGCAGCATCAGAAGCGCCATCGGTTTTCCGACAATATTGCTTCTTCCGATGACCACACAGTTCTTGCCCGCGATTTCAATTCCGGAACGTTTTAAAAGCTGAATAATGCCTGCAGGCGTGCAGGATACAAAGCCCGGTTCGCCGATGACAAGCTTTCCGACATTTTCCGGATGAAAGCCGTCGACATCCTTTTTCGGTGAAATGGTCCGAATGACCTTATCCTCATCAATATGCGAAGGAAGCGGAAGCTGAACCAGAATGCCGTTTACCGACGCATCCCCATTGAGTTTTTCTATGAGCGCAAGCAGCTCTTCCTCCGTCGTCTCCTCCGGGAGTTCATAGGACAGGGAGCGAATGCCGATATACGCGCACGCTTTCTTCTTATTTCCAACATATACGCCAGACGCCGGATCATTTCCGACCTGAATCACTGCGAGCGCGGCTTCCTTTCCCTCTTCTTTTAAGGATGCCACCTTTTCCCGCAATTCATCCTTGATTTCCTGTGAGATTTTCTTTCCGTCGATGATTTGTGCCATATATAATCCCCCCCTTAAAATAGTCCGGTAATCACGCCGTCGTCATTGACGTCGATTCCATACGCCGCCGGATTCTTCGAGAGTCCCGGCATCGTCATGATCGCGCCCGTAACTGCAACGACGAACTCAGCGCCCGCCGACACATAGACCTCTCTTACATTGACGGTAAATCCGGTCGGACGTCCAAGCTTTGTCTGGTCATCCGAAAGGGAATACTGTGTCTTCGCCATGCAGACAGGGAAATGCGACATCCCCATATCCGCGATTCGTTTCAGTTCTCTTGCCGCTGCCGGAGAATATGTCACCCCGTCCGCACCGTAAATTTCCTTTGCGACCGTCTCGATCTTCTCCTCAAGCGTCAGATCATCGGCATACAGCGGTGCGAAATGGCTCTCTTTCTCCTCAAGCGTAGAAAGTACCTTCTCTGCCAGCGCGATACCGCCCTCGCCGCCGTGCTCCCACACCTCGGATAGCGCGAACTCACAGCCGCGCTCCCTGCAGAACTGCTCCACATAGTCCGTCTCCGCCTTTGTGTCGGTCACAAAGGAATTCAACGTCACGACGACCGGAACACCATACTTCTGCAAATTCTCGATATGCTTCTCCAGATTAACGATACCCTTCTTTAACGCCTCCAGATTCTCCGTTCCAAGCTCTGCCTTCGGCACGCCGCCGTTATATTTCAAAGCGCGGACCGTCGCCACAAGAACGACCGCATCCGGGGACAGCCCTGCTTTGCGGCACTTAATGTCAAAGAACTTCTCGGCTCCTAAATCTGCACCGAAGCCTGCCTCCGTAATGACATAATCTGCCAGTTTTAATGCTGTCTTTGTAGCACGGACACTGTTGCAGCCGTGCGCGATATTCGCGAACGGTCCTCCGTGAACAATCGCCGGGGTGTGCTCCAAAGTCTGGATGAGGTTCGGCTTTAGGGCGTCCTTCAGCAGCGCAGCCATAGCGCCTGTCGCCTTTAAATCGTCAGCCGTCACAGGTTTTCCTTCAAAATTATATGCAATAATAATCTTGCCGAGACGACGTTTTAAATCATGCATGTCATCCGCCAGACAGAGAATTGCCATGATTTCGGACGCTACGGTGATAACAAAGTGATCCTCTCTCACCATACCGTCCATCTTGCTCCCAAGACCGACAACGATGTTGCGCAGCGCCCTGTCGTTCATGTCCATACAGCGCTTCCACACGACCTGTCTCGGGTCGATACCAAGCTCATTGCCCTGCTGGATATGGTTGTCAAGAAGCGCGGCAAGCAGATTGTTCGCGGACGTAATCGCATGGAAATCCCCCGTGAAATGCAGATTTAGCTCCTCCATTGGCACGACCTGTGCATAGCCGCCTCCGGCTGCTCCGCCCTTGATGCCAAAGCACGGTCCGAGCGACGGCTCGCGCAGTGCGATCACAGCTTTCTTCCCGAGCCTGCCGAATGCCTCCCCAAGGCCCACGCTCGTAGTTGTCTTCCCCTCTCCCGCAGGCGTCGGATTGATAGCGGTCACCAGAATCAGTTTTCCGTCCGGTCTGTCAGAAATGCGCTCCATCAATTCGTTCGACAGCTTTGCCTTATACTTTCCGTAAAGCTCCAGCTCATCCTCTGCGATGTCCAGCTTTGCTGCCACTTCCTTAATGTGCTCCATTTTGGCTTCCTGTGCGATTTCGATATCACTTTTCATAATGTCCTCCATCCCGCCGCCTTTTGC
Organism: Roseburia hominis; assembly: GCA_021771815.1. Lineage (GTDB taxonomy): Bacteria > Bacillota > Clostridia > Lachnospirales > Lachnospiraceae > Roseburia > Roseburia hominis_A. The sequence continues at coordinate 161,722 of JAETOE010000001.1, read as the reverse complement.
GGCATTCTCTGTCTATTTTTTCTTAGGCCCGGATCCTTGCGTCATCCGCTGCAAAAATCTGGGCGTGTTTACAGATACTCTTCCTCATACTGGGCGAACTGCTCCGGCGTCATCAGTACGCGCCGCGGCTTCGTGCCCTCCTCGGGTCCTACGATTCCGGCTTCCTCAAGCTGATCCATGATGCGCGCTGCACGGTTAAAGCCGATTTTAAAATAGCGCTGCAGCATACCGATCGATCCTTTTTCCTTGTCCATCAGAAGACGTGCTGCATCGGCAAAATATGCGTCCCTGCCGTCTCCAACGCCGGAACCTGAATCAATGTTCACCGTCGTATTCGCGGATTCCATGCTGTTTAGCTTTTCCTCCATCTCTGTGCTGTAGGTCACCTGACCGTTCTGTTCCCGGATAAAGGCGACGACGTCCGATACTTCCTTGTCCGAAACGAACGCTCCCTGCACACGCAGCGGCTTCGGGATTCCCTGCGGATTGAAGAGCATATCTCCTTTTCCGAGCAGCTTCTCCGCTCCGTTCATATCCAGAATCGTCCTCGAGTCGATGCCGGACGTCACCGCAAACGCGATACGGCTCGGCATATTCGCTTTGATAAGTCCGGTAATGACATTGACGGACGGACGCTGCGTCGCAATAATCAGATGGATGCCGCAGGCCCTTGCAAGCTGGGCCAGACGGCAGATCGATTCCTCGACCTCACTTGATGCGACCATCATAAGGTCTGCCAGCTCGTCTACGATGATCACGATCTGCGGCAGCTTCTCCGGCTTCGGGTCACCCTCGATCGTCGGCAGCGAATCGATCTTGGCATTATAGCCCTTTAAGTCACGCACGCATGCGTCCGCAAACTTCTGGTAGCGGTCGGTCATCTCGGCAACCGCCCAGCCAAGCGCACCCGCCGCCTTCTTCGGGTCGGTCACGACGGGAATCATCAGATGCGGGATTCCGTTGTATACACTGAGCTCAACGACCTTTGGGTCGACCATGATAAGCTTCACGTCCTTGGGGTCCGCCTTATAGAGGATACTCATAATAATCGTGTTGATGCAGACGGATTTACCGGAACCTGTCGCACCTGCAATCAGAAGATGGGGCATCTTCGCGATATCCGCGACCGTGACCTTTCCTGCAATATCCTTCCCGACGCCAAACGCGATCCTGGAAGCGTTTGTCTGAAACTCCTCGGACTCCACCAATTCCCGGAACGATACCATCACATTCTCCTTGTTCGGGACCTCAATGCCGATCGCTGCTTTTCCCGGAATCGGCGCTTCGATACGGATATCCGCCGCCGCCAGATTGAGCTTAATGTCGTCCGCCAGATTTACGATCTTGCTGACCTTCACGCCCATTTCTGGCTGAATCTCATAACGAGTGACCGCAGGACCGCAGCTTATATTCGTAATCGTAACATTCACGCCGAAGTTCTTCAAAGTCTGCTGCAGCTTCGCCGCCGTCTCCTGCAGATGTGCTCTCGAATCTCCTGCTTTTGCTGCAGCCTTTGCCAATAGACTTGTCGGAGGAAATATGTACGGTCGTTCCATTACCTGATTCGCCGCAATCTCCGCCTCGATATCCTCCGGCTCTTCTGATGCCGACTGATCCTGCGCACCCTTAGCTGTAACCTGTCCCGTCGCCTGTTGCACTCCTCTTTCGAATACAGCCTGTCCCATCGTTTCCGGTGTTTCTTCGTCAAACGCCGAAAGTGTGGACGCCGTATCGAATGATACCTGCTCCGACATCGCGTCAGGTCCAAACGATTCCGGCATCGCGTCAGGTCCAAACGGCTCCGGCATCTTCGGCTCCTCCGCTGTCAGTTCCATGACCGAAGCCGAAAGCGCCTGCTCTAGCTCCGCTTCGGAAGGCTCCGATCCGTAATCGGACGCCGCTCCAAAAGAGGAATCCGCTGCCGAAAGCGCATCGTCCGAAAATGCGGACGGTGTCAGCGTAATATTCTTCTCCTCTTCGACCTCCGGAAGTTCCATATATGGCGCAGCATTGATCTCGTTGACCTCATCCGAACGCTCCGCCGAAGGAATCTCTCCGCCTACCTTGGTATCGATAGCTACGCCCTCGACCTTGCGGTCCATGCGCCGCAATTCGCGTTCCTCTCTTTTCTGTTCGCGCTCTTCCCTGCGCAGTTCGGCACGCTCTCTGTGCCTCTCGTTGCTGACCTTCGCCGATTCGTAGACCTTCCGTCCGCCCTTCTGCATGCCACGCAGCGCGGAACGCTCTGTAATCAGCACAAGCGAGATAATCAGCATGATCGCGTCGATGACGTACGAACCGATCAGGCCGAAATTCGGACAGATCAGCCATACAAAAAAGCCGCCGACCAGACCGCCGCCGTAACGATGCTCGAAGCTATAACGGTAAGCGTCGATTGCCGTACCGCCAGTCTCACCCTTCACGATCAGCTCCATGAACATACACAAAAACACGACGAACAAAATAGTTGCGATCAGCTTCACGACCGCAATACGGTTTCCCTTATTGGATACTGCAAAAAACGTTCCTACGAGAAGCACGACCGGAAAGATATATGCAATCAGGCCAAACAGCCCGAAAAAGAATCTGCTGACCGCATTGCCGACGGTTCCGCCGATGCCAAAGTTACTGATAAATAACAAAATAGATACCGCCACGACAATCCATAAGATCACTTCCCTTGTGAAATCTTCCTGTGCCGCAGCAGCCTGCTTCTTATGTCCCTGCGTACTCTTCCCTCTGCTTGTCTGGGACTTCTTCCCTCCGGACGTATTCTTTCTGCCGGATGTACTCTTTCTGTTCCCTGTTGCCAAAACAATTAACCTCCAAACCAACCTTTACCATAATTACAGCATATAAAAAAATCCGCCGATGGACAATGCGCCTACAAGCAGACAGTAGACGGCAAAGCCGGTAAATTTCTTTTTGCGCACGACGACAAGCATCGTCTTGATGCACACATATCCCACGACGGCAGCGATCAGCATACCGATTATGTAATAGACGATCTCGTTGCCCGTGACCTCCATCCCGACAGCATCTTTCAATTCCAGCACCAATGCGCCTAGAATTGCCGGAATCGACATCAAAAAGGAATATTTCACAGCGAAATTGCGCTGATAACCGCTTAAGAGACAAGCTGTAATCGTCGTACCTGAGCGTGATAAGCCTGGGAGCGTTGCGATTCCCTGCGCAATGCCGACCGAGAATGCATCCGTATAAGTGACATTCTTCGGAAGCTTCTCACCGTCCTTCACGCGGTCCGCGACAAAAAGAAGAATCGCAGTCACAATCAGACAGATGCCGGGGACAATGAGAATTTCCGATGCCATACTGACAACGTCTCTGCCGAAATAACCGATAATTCCGGTCGGAATCGTCGAGACGATAATCAGCATCGCAAATTTGCGGTAGCTGCTGTTGATTACCCTCCGGTAAGGCTCCGACGCCCCGCCGAACTTATTTTTAAAAAAAATAACGACATTGACACAGGCATCCCGTATGATACCGATTCCGTCGACGATCAGCTTTGCAATATCACGATAGTACACCACGCAGATCGCGATCAGCGTTCCGAGATGAAGAAGCACGTCGTAGAGAATCCCCGTATCCGTCTCCACTCCAAATAGTATCTTAAAAAGCGCCAGATGCCCGGAGCTGCTTACAGGTAAAAATTCTGTCAGCCCTTGAATTATGCCCATTAAAATAGCCTGCAATAATGACATAGCTGCCTCCTTATCCGATGCGTAACCATATGTTAAACTTTTACATACATCATCAATCTTACCATATTTGAGGCTGATTGTCATTAAAAGGTTTCTTAATTCTTTTTCATTTTTGCCTTATTCGCGTCGATCATCTGATGCAACTTCAAAAATGCCTCGTTGATGCCGCCGACCTCGTCAATGAGCCCCTCTTCTACAGCTTCTTTTCCAATCAGAATCGTCCCGAGATCTTTTGTGAGCATGCCCGTATTCATCATCAGCTTTTCCAGACGCTCCTCTTTCGCCTTGGAATGGGACGCGATGAATGTCAGAATCCGGTTCTGCATCTGCTTGAAATAATCGTAGGTCGGCTGCGCCCCTATCACTGTGCCGTTCATGCGCACCGGATGAATCACCATGGTTCCCGACGGCACGATAAAGGAATAATCCGTCGACACCGCAAGCGGCACGCCGATCGAATGGCTCCCTCCGAGCACGAGCGATACCGTCGGCTTGCTGATGGATGCGATCATCTCCGCGATTGCAAGCCCGCTCTCCACATCACCGCCCACCGTATTTAAGAGAAGCAGAATCCCTTCCGTATCGAGATTGTCCTCCATCTCGGCAAGTCTTGGCAGTACATGTTCGTACTTTGTCGTCTTTGTCGTCGCCGGAAGACAGTCGTGCCCCTCTATTTCGCCTATAATTGTAACCAATGAAATCCTGTTATTTTCCCGGTTGTTTGCGAGCTCGATCTGCCCAAATTCCTGAATTGTCTCATTTTTCTGTCCCTGATCCTGTTTTTCATTTTGATTCTGATTTTCCTTCTGCTCCTGTGCCATTTCTAACCTGTCCTTTCCCTGTGTCATTAGCTTTCTCTGCATATTCACATAAAAATAGAATCCGGCTCTGCCGGATTCTCCGCGCCCGAGCGGTGCTGTTTACAGCTAACTTCTTCTCCGCGAGGTGCGCATCCTGCCCGACAGGGCTTTTTTACTCTATAGGAATCATCACTTTCACGCTTCATAGCAACGCGATATTTCCTAATAGAGTAAAAAACAGGGTGCAAATGCACCCTGTTTTAGTATGGTCTTATCCGTCCATGATTATACTGTTTTGCGAATAACTCTATACCTCGCCGAGCAGATAACGATACAATCCTTCATAGCGGAACTTCGAGCTGTTCCACGAATAATCGTTCGCCATACCGCGGTCGATCATCTGATTCCACTGCTTCTTGCGGTCAAAGAAAATATGTTTCGAGTAATTGATGACGCTAAGCATCTCGTCACCGTTGTAATTGGCGAAGGAGAATCCGTCTCCCGTGTTCTCGTACTCGTTGAACGGCTTTACCGTATCCTTAAGACCGCCCGTCTCTCTTACGATCGGCACGGTACCATAGCGAAAGGAAATAAGCTGCGTCAGCCCGCACGGCTCAAAGCGTGACGGCATCAGGAACGCGTCCGCAGCAGCATAGAGTTTGTGTGCGAGATCGTCCGAATAGCAGATGTTTGCAGAAACGCGATCGCCGTACTTCCATGCATAATGGCGGAACATATTCTCATACTGCGTATCTCCGGTTCCGATGACAACGAGCTGTGTATAATCGTCGACAATGCGGTCGATCGTATAATTGATCAGGTCTAAGCCCTTCTGGTCCGTCAGACGGGAAATCAGTCCGATCATGTATTTCCTCTTATCGACCGCAAGCCCGAGATCCTCCTGCAGTCTGGTCTTGTTCATTGCCTTCTTCTTACGAAAATCCTCTGCATTGTAGTTGACATAAATCTTATTGTCCGTCGCCGGATTGTATACTCCGTAATCAATACCATTGACTATTCCCTGCATATCGAAATGGCGCGCCGACAGCAGACCGTTCAAACCCTCGCCGTAGTACTCTGTCTGAATCTCGTTCGCATAGGAATCACTTACAGTCGTAATGTAATCCGCATAGACCAGACCGCCCTTTAACATATTGGCGTCCTTCTTGAACTCCAGCTTATCCGGTGTGAAAAGATTTGCGGAAAATCCGGTCAGACCCTGCATCGTCTTGACATCCCATACGCCCTGGAACTTGAGGTTGTGAATCGTGATGATGGATTTCATGCCCCAGTAGAAGGAATCCGCCTGAAATTCATTCTTAAGATATACCGGAATGAGTCCCGTCTCCCAATCATGGCAGTGAATCAGATCCGGGCGGAAGCCGATCTGTTTTAAGACGGACAGCACCGCCTTATCAAAGAAAACAAACTTCTCGATATCATAACGGATATCCCCGTACGGCGTCGCGCAGTTGAAATATTCCTGATTGTCGATAAAATAGTAGGTCACTCCGTCGAAGACATACTTTAATACGCCGACATACTTATTCTGGATATAGGTGCCGCAGGTCATATAAAAATGCGTCACATACTCAAACTGATCGCGAAAATGCTGCGGGATGCAACTGTAATTCGGAATAATGACTCTCACATCCCAATCATTCTTGTCAAACTCCTTCGGAAGCGCGCCGCATACATCTGCGAGTCCTCCTGTCTTGATAAATGGAACACATTCTGATGCCGCAAAAAGTATTTTTCTCATAGAAACCCTCCTAATTATAATTAGATTGCTGCCAAAGCCTGCTCTAAATCAGAAATAATATCATCCGCATTCTCGATACCGACGGAAAAACGGATCAGATCCGGTGAAATACCTGCTTCCTCAAGCTGCTCCTCCGTCATCTGGCGATGCGTATGGCTCGCCGGATGCAGAATACAGGTACGCGCATCCGCCACATGCGTCACGATTGCCGCGAGCTTTAATTGATCCATAAACTTCACGGCTGTCGCACGGTCGCCTTTCACGCCGAATGCCATCACGCCGCAGGTGCCGTTCGGCATATATTTCTCTGCAAGCGCATGGTACTTGTTGCCGGGTAATCCCGCATAATTGACCCACGCCACCTTCTCATGCGCATCCAGATATTCCGCCACCTTCATTGCATTCTCACAGTGTCTGGGCATCCGCAGATGAAGCGTTTCCAGACCGACATTGAGAAGAAACGCATTCATCGGAGACGGAATCGATCCGAGGTCGCGCATCAGCTGCGCCGTCGCCTTCGTGATGTAAGCCTGCCTGCCAAACTTTGTCGCATATGTAATTCCGTGATAGGATTCATCCGGCGTCGTAAGCCCCGGAAACTTATCCGCATGCGCCATCCAGTCAAAATTGCCGGAATCGATGATCGCGCCGCCCACCGCCATGGCATGTCCGTCCATATATTTTGTCGTGGAATGCGTCACGATATCCGCGCCCCACTCGAACGGACGGCAGTTGATCGGCGTGGCGAATGTGTTATCCACAATCAGCGGTACGCCATGGTCATGCGCCAGCTTCGCAAACTTCTCGATGTCCAGTATCACGATCGACGGATTCGCGATTGTCTCTGCGAACACCGCCTTGGTATTTGGGCGAAATGCCCCGCACAGTTCCTCATAAGATGCATCAGGATTCACGAAGGTACACTCAATCCCCTGCTTCTTTAACGTTGTCCCAAAGAGATTGAATGTTCCGCCGTAAACGGAATTGGAACATACAATATGATCCCCGGCTTCACAGATATTAAACAGCGCATAATAGTTTGCAGCCTGACCGGATGAAGTCAACATTCCGGCAACGCCGCCCTCAAGCGCGGTAATCTTCGCCGCTACAGCATCGTTCGTCGGATTCTGAAGTCTGGTATAAAAATAGCCTTCCGCCTCCAGATCGAACAGCTTTCCCATCTGATCGCTGTCGTCATACTTAAAGGTCGTGCTCTGGTAGATCGGCAGCACTCTCGGCTCACCGCACTTTGGCTGCCAGCCTCCCTGAATACATTTCGTCTCAATCCTATAGTCGTTTTCCATTTTTCTAGTTGCTCCTTATCCAGTGTTCTCTCTAATAATGATATAACATTTCTCTTCACAATTCCATATCTTTTTATGTATCAATAAAAAAATGTGTTAGAAAAGCAGAACAAAAGCTGCGCATCTATGCACGCAGTGCTTTTATGCAACAGGATGCAGTTTCCTATTGCATAAAAAAGAGCAGACTATACATCCACATGCACAGTCAGCTCTTTTCTAAAACCTGCCCAAATTACTCGTCCCAGTTATGATATACTTCCTGAACATCGTCATCTTCGTCCAGAAGATCCAGGATACGATTGATATTCGTAAGATCCTCCTCTGCGGTCAATTCCACATAATTCTGCGGAAGCATGGTGACGGAAGCCTCCGCCATCGGAATCTTCTCTGCCTCAAGCGCGCTCCTCACCGCCTCGAAATCATCCGGCGCAGTGAGTACTTCATAGCTGTCCTCCTCCTCAGAGAAATCCTCCGCTCCCGCATCAAGCGCGAGCATCATCAAATCGTCAGCCTCTATCTCACACTCTTCCTTGTCGATGATGATCTGTCCCTTCTCGTCGAACATGTAGGAAACGCAGCCCTGCGTACCGATGCTTCCGTGTCCCTTGGTGAATGCATTCCGCACGTTGGCAGCCGTACGGTTCTTATTGTCGGTCAGACATTTTACGATGATTGCAGTACCGCTCGGACCATAGCCCTCATAGGTACAGAACTCATAGTTGACAGCATTGCCGTCTCCCGCCGCTTTCTTGATACCACGTTCGATCGTATCGTTCGGCATGTTGTTCGCTTTCGCCTTCGTGATGACCTGCGCAAGCTTAAAATTGTTCGCAGGATCCGGACCGCCCTCTTTTACCGCAACCGCAATCTCACGTCCGATAATCGTAAAAATCTTACCTTTTGCCGCATCGTTCTTTTCTTTCTTATGCTTGATATTCGCAAATTTTGAATGTCCTGACATTTTCTCTTCCTCTTTTCTGTTATTCTTCCTTGCGGCCGGCTTCGTCTCCCGCCGGCTCATGATCTTCCGCCGGCTCCTCCGGCAATTTTTCAACGCGCACCATCTGAATCATCTTATTCTCCACAGAGAGAATCTCAAAAAGATACCCGTACGCAGTCGTGGAAAATACTTCGTTGTCATTCGGAATCTTGTCGATCAACGAGATCAGAAAACCGTTGAGCGTCTCGAAATCCTCTTCTTCCCCGTCAATGCCCAGTACCTCCTCGACCTCGTCAAAAGGCGCCATACCACTCATCATATAGCTTCCATCCGACTCCATTTCGATCATATGCGCTTCTTCGTCGTGCTCATCCTCAATGTTTCCGACAATCTCTTCCAGAATGTCCTCCATTGCAACAAGTCCCGAAGTCTGTCCGTATTCATCGACTACGATCACCAGATGACTCTTGGCGGACTGCATCATCGTAAATAGCGTATTGATATTGCGCGTCTCAGGAATAAAATCCACCTCGCGTATCAATCCCTTGATATCCTTGATCGGCATGTCGTAAACGGACGTCTCCATGCTCAGTTCAAGCGCTTCCTTGATATGTAAGACACCGATAATATTATCGATGGAATCAAGATAGACCGGGAACCTGGAATAATTGTTCTCCTTGATAAATTCCAGCGTTGTGCGGTATGTTCCCGTTCCGTCCAGTGCACAGATATTCTTGCGGTGCTTCATAATGTCTTTTGCTTCTTTGTCGCCGAACTCAAAGATATTGTGGATCATCTCAGCCTCGCTCGCGAGAAGAACGCCCTGCTCGTGTCCCTCATTGACCATGGAAATGATCTCTTCCTCGGTCACGTCGTCCGTATCGCTCAATGGGTCGACGCCGAAGATGCGCGCCAGGAGGTTCGAGAGCGCGTCCGCCGGGAAAATCACCGGCAAGAACAGCAGTTCCACCGCATGCACCGGACCTGCCAGACGCATCGCCCAGGTGTCGGGTTTTCTCGACGCCACCTTCTCCGGCGTATAGATGCCCAAAATCAGTACCAGTAAAATCAGCACGAAAAAGATCGCGACATCCGCCGCCAACGTAAGCAGCTTCCCTGCATCATCCGGCAGAATATACCGTCTCCACAGCGGAACCTGATAGAAACCGAGAATCATATGCGTAATCAGAATCAACATCTGGCACACATGCGCATAGCGGTCTGTCTTATCCATGTATCTGCCGAGAAGCTTTGCCTGCGCGTTATCCTCTCTGGCCAGCTTCTCCACCGATGCCTCGTTCAGGTTCTGCATTGCCGCGATAAATCCAAATACAACAAAATCCAAAATGATTAAACCTATAAAAACAAGAATCCCTATCGTGGGACTGACACCATCGTCCATCGAATCTCTTCCTTTCTTTCGTATCTCCGGTATTACACATGAAAACATTTGAAATAATAACATTTTCAGGCATAATAGTCAAGTTATGTATATAGTTCCAGACTTATCTCAAGTGCTTTATCGATTTTTACCAGAATCTGATGATCCAGATGACACACCTTATCTTTCAGTCTTGTTTTGTCAATTGTGCGAAGCTGCTCTAAGAGAACCACTGAATCCTTCACCAGATCGTATTTGCGGCTGTCCAGTTCCACATGTGTCGGCAATTTTGCCTTATTCATCTGCGAAGTGATCGCCGCACAGATCACGGTCGGACTGTGCCTGTTGCCGACATCGTTCTGTATGATGAGCACCGGGCGGACGCCGCCCTGCTCGGAACCAATGACCGGTCTTAAATCTGCATAAAATATATCCCCACGTCGAATTACCATATACTTTCCACTCCATTATCTTATTCGGATCTTTTAAGGATAGTATTGCCAATTTTAACGGGTGTATTCAATAATTCTGCTATTCTGAAAAATGATCTCTCGTCCCGACGACTTCTCCGCTGCGCAGATACACACGCGGAATGCGCTTTCCAAGGTCACAGACGAACTCATAATTAAATCTTCCGGAACGCCCGCCGACCTCCTCCATGGTAATCTGTTCTCCGCCGTCAGCACCGATTAAGACAACCCTGTCGCCACACTTTACATCTGGAATATCCGTCACATCCACCATGAACTGATCCATGCAGACCCTGCCGCGGATCGGTGCGCGTCTGCCGTGGATCAGCACGTCGCCCTTATTGGAAAGCCCTCTGGCATAGCCGTCCGCATAGCCGACCGGAATCGTCGCTATGATCCGATTCCCATCCGTCGTGTAGGTGCCGCCATAACTGATTTCCCTGCCCGCCGGCAGTTCCTTGACATAAGCGACATGCGTCACAAGAGCAAGCGCAGGCTTAAGATCAATGCGGCTCTTATCCACCTCGTTGGAAGGCCACAGACCATACATCGTAATGCCCGCGCGCACCAGATCCATGTTCGCCTCCGGCAGTTCCACAATACCCGCACTGTTCGAGCAGTGCCTGATTGGAACGTCGATGCCGCGGTCCTCCAGCATGGAGATCATCTGCAAAAACAGCGCAAGCTGTCCCCTTGCACTCGTCTTATCCGTCTCGTCCGCACGCGCAAAGTGTGTAAAGATTCCTTCCACTATAATATGCGGCAGCGCTGCAAGCTGTGCCATCTCATCCGCCGCTTCGTCCGTGACCTGATAACCGATACGGCTCATCCCGGTATCGACCGCAAAATGAATCGGACAATCCATCGAAAGTCTGTCCGCCGCCTGTGAAAGTTCCTCCGCCATCTCCCTTGTAAATACCGTCGGGCGGATTGCCGCACGAATCATATCTTCATACTGCTCTGGAAATACATAGCCCAGGATCAGGATCGGCTTTACAATGCCGTGATTCCTTAAACTTATCCCCTCCTCGACCGTCGCCACCGCGTATCCCCAGACATACGGCAACGCATCGATCGCCTCCGCAATTTCGACCGCGCCGTGTCCATAGCCGTCCGCTTTAATGACTGCCATGATTTTTGTATTCTCTGAAATAACCGCATGCATTGCGTCCAGATTGTGAAGAATCGCATCCAGATTAATCTCCGCATGCACTCTGCTGTATCTGTTCATCGTTCTACCCTCATTCTATTTACTGTTCCAGCGTCCGATAAACGCTCCTTAATCCCGCATGGATGTCCGAAGCGATCATACTGCGCAGCCCGTTTTCCTTTGCCGCCGCTTCCCCTGCCAGTCCGTGCAGATAAACGCCAACTGTCGCAGCTGTTTCCGCTGCCATTCCCTGCGCCATCAGCCCGCCGATTACGCCGCTTAGGACATCGCCGCTTCCGGCTGTCGCAAGCCCCGCGCAGCCCGAAAGGTTCAGCCAGGTCTGGCTGTAAGGCACGCCTGTCACCGTATGTTCATCCTTCAGTACGCATATTACATTATATTGCCTTGCAAACTCTTTGGCAACCTCTATGAGATGATTTTGAATATAGGCGACCGGATCGCCCGAAAGGCGGCTCATCTCTCCCAGATGCGGCGTCACGACAAGCTCTGTGTGCGGTCTTAACAGAATGCTCACATCACGCGCGATCACATTGAGCGCATCAGCGTCAAAGAGCACCGGAACGGACGCGCACTTAAGCACATGCCTCACCACCCACTCCGCTGTCTCCGTCGTTCCAAGTCCGGGACCGCATACAATCGCATCCGCCCATCCGACCGTCTCCGCAAACAGCGCGGCGTCCGGCTTTTTCGTGGAATAGGTCGTAAGAACCGCCTCCGGCAGCATCGTCTGTACAATTTCCCGGTTCTCCTCCGGCGTAAAGATGCGCACCAGACCACACCCGCTTATATACGCCGCTTTCGCACAGAGATAAGCTGCGCCTGCCATCCCCTGGCTTCCGGCGATCACGAGCAGCTTTCCGAAAGTTCCCTTGTTCGAATGGCTCTCCCGCGCCGCAAGGCAGGACAGATCGGACTTCTCCAGCGCGGCGACCGCAGGTCCTCGTTCCAGAAAGCTCCGGTCATTTATGCCGACGTCTGATAAAATGACTTCCCCGGCATAGGTGTTCCCCGGCCAGAGCAGGCTTCCAAGCTTCTCATAGGCGAACGTGACCGTCAGATCCGCTTTAAATGCCGTTCCCAAAACGTTTCCGTTGTCCGAGGAAATCCCGGAAGGAATATCCACGGCAAGCTTTATGCCGGGCATTTCGTTCATCTGTGCAAGCAGCGCCGCAGGCTCCCCCTCGATTCCCCGAGACAGCCCCACGCCGAAAATTGCATCTACAACCGCCGTATATTCTGTACGTTCCGGTATCTTCGTATGGATTTGTCCTCCGTAAGCCTTGTAGATCTTCTGCTGCAGCAGATTTCCTTCGGTCGCCTTCGCCTTCGGGAGCGCCGCGACTACATCGACCGCGTCCCCCGCAAACATCAGAAGTCTCGCAATCGCATAACCGTCTCCGCCGTTATTCCCACTTCCGCAGACAACGAGCGTTTTTGCAGTGTCTATTTCACGCTTCCTTATCTCCTGCACGAACGCCGTAGCTGCGCGCTCCATCAGCACCTCCTGCGGAACACCGAAATGCTCCGTCGTGTTGGCATCATACTGCTTCATTTCCCTGCTGTTTACGATATATCTCACCGCTTCCTCCCTCTCCCCGCGAAACTGCAGTGCTTTTATGCAATAGGACGCAATTTCCTATTGCAGAACAAAAGTGCGCTTCGTACACCCTCGCGTTTCAAATTTTCCGGCAGCGCAGCTTTTGTTCCGCGCGCGACAGCTGCGCATCTGTGCACGCAGTGCTTTTATGCAATAGGACGCAATTTCCTATTGCATAAAAAAGAATCCGACCGCCGCCGGATTCTTCGCACCGCATCTGCCGGCGTCATATCCTGTTATTTCCGGGAACCTTTTGGTTCCATAGAACCTGTCGGTTCTCTGGAATCCGAAGGTTTCCTGGAATCCGAAGGCTTTTCGCTGCTTGCTGCATCCTGCCCGTCTCCCTTCTCCTCGTCGTCCTCCTCATATTCGTATTCGATATCGAACACATCAATGATCTGCGGACCAAAGATATCATGCATATAAGAATAAATTTCACGACTGTTAAGTTCACAGTTCTGTTTACGGATGATATTTTTCTTGAGTTCGACGCGTATCTCGTTGATCCACGCGGAAATCTCCTCCGTCTCACGCGCGTTGACGCGCATCTTCTCATAACAGTACTCCATCGTGAGAATCATAAGCTGCTTATTCTTTTCACGAAGCAGCTTCGGCAGCTCGAGCAGACGATCGGCACGCTCCTCGATCTGTTCGTTGACCTCTCCGATCAGCCGTCTGTCTTCCTCGAGCTTGCGGCTCTCCAATGATCCTTCTTTTTCCTCGCTCGCACCGTCCATATTGTGCATCACGCTGTCCATCAGCTTCGCCTTGAGTTTGCGCAGATCCTTTAACTCCTGATTGCATCTGCTCTGTTCGGCAAAAAGCTCATTTACTTCCCGCTCACAGCCTGCAATCGCCGCGCTCTTTCCGTGAACCGCAAACAACCTGTGCCATTTCGGATCCAGCCCCAGCATCGGGACTTCTTTTCCGGCAAGTGCCTCGCGAAAATACGCCTCATCCCTCATTCCGACACCTCGTTAGCGACCGGTAACAGTTTTGCCTTCGGCTTCCTATTACAGGCATCAAGCCATGCCAAAACCGCTTCGCGGTTGGCTTGATGCATCTCGACCTATATGCTTCCTCACAGACTTAGCAGTAAATGCCAAGTCCTGACTGAACTGTTACAACGACCGTTCTCTCTCTTTCTGGTTCTTGACAATATTATAGGATAACTGCATCAGACTGTCAGAAAGATGTACATTTTCTACCACCACATCCTTGTCGATCAATTCCAGATCGACATGGGCAAAATTCCAGATTGCGTGAATGCCAAGTCCGACCAGACGGTTTGCGATCGCATCCGCCTTCTCTTTGGGCATGGTAAGTGCCGCAATGTCTACCTTATGCTCTCCGCAGAACGCTTCCAGTTCATCCAGCATATGAATCCTGATACCGCGCACCGTCACACCGTCCAGCGCCGGGTTCACATCAAACAGACCGATAATCATAAAGCCGAGACGCTCGAATTTCACATAGTTGGCAAGCGCCTGACCAAGGTTTCCGGCTCCGATCACGATGATATTATGTTTCTGGTTCAACCCCAATATCTTACCGATTTCCTCGTGCAGATATTTTACATTATATCCATAACCCTGCTGACCAAAACCGCCGAAATTATTTAAATCCTGACGAATCTGTGACGCAGTGACATTCATTCTCTGACTTAAGTCATTGGAAGAAATACGCTCTACTCCGGCATCAAGCAAGTCTCCGAGATAACGGTAATAACGCGGCATTCTTCGAATTACAGCCTGTGATATTTCTTTCTCCTGCAAAAAGATGTCCCCCTTTGGCTCAATAAAATTTCATATTTATTATAGTAATAAGAAAAGTATCTGTCAATGTGTCAAAGTTTTAACAAACGCTTGTCATTTTATAATCCCTACTCTTCCATCCTCGCATCCTGACGTTCCAACTCCATCGATACTTCTTCCCATGTCTCATAGCAAGTTTCCAGTTCACTGCGGTATGCTTCCTGCTTTGCGGCAAGCTCGTTTAGCTTCGCCGAATTCGTAGCATTGGCAGGATCGGCGCACTCCTCGTCGATTTGCGCGATTGCCGTCTCCAATTCCGCAATGCGCTCCTCCGCCTTTTTTAATCTGCTCGAAAGCTTGCGCATACGTGCCTGCCTGGCTTTCTGCGCCTGCCAGTCCGCTTTCCCCTGCTCGTCTGCCGCGCCTGCACCGTCCGTTTGCTGCAATACTGCCTCGCCCTGCGCCACCATCTTTCCCTGTGGCGATGCCACCGTCTTTTGCTGCGGTGCTGCCGCGTTATCACCGCCCGCTGTGTCTTTCGCCGCGCCCACGTAGATTCGCGTCAGTTCGTCATGCTTTTCCAGATAGTAATCATAATTCCCGATATAGTTGACAATCGTCTCTCCGGTCAGTTCCAGAATCCGCGTCGCCGTCTGATTGATAAAATAACGGTCGTGCGATACGAAAAACACGGTTCCCATGTACTGGCAGAGCGCCGACTCCAAAATCTCCTTAGATGTAATATCCAGATGGTTCGTCGGCTCATCGAGAATCAGAAAATTCGCGTCGGAAAGCATAAGCTTTGCCAGAGATACCCTGCCGCGCTCACCGCCGCTTAAGTCCCCGATTCGTTTAAATACATCGTCGTTCGTAAATAAAAACGCCGCCAGAACATTGCGGATCTTCGTATTGCCAAGCTGCGGATAGTCGTCCGCGATCTCCTCAAAAATCGTCTTTTCCATATGGAGAAGCTGATGCTCCTGGTCGTAGTACCCGATATGGACATTCGAACCGAGTGTCACGCTTCCGCCGTCCGCCGGAACAAGTTCATTGATGATCTTAAGAATCGTCGTCTTTCCCGTTCCGTTGTTCCCGATCAGCGCTACGCGTTCCCCACGCTTCAGGTCAAAAGAAATATCCGTAAAAAGCTGCCTGCCGTCATATGCCTTTGCGAGATGCTCCACGGTCAGCACATCGTTGCCGCTCGTGACATTCGGTTCCAGCGTGATGTGGATATCCGTGTTCTCATCCGTCGGCTTCTCGAGACGGTCTATCTTATCAAGCATCTTTTCACGGCTTTCGGCGCGTTTTATGGACTTTTCACGGTTGAAGGACTTTAACTTCGCGATAACTTCCTCCTGATGCCTGATGTCGCGCTGCTGGTTATAGTACTGCTTTAACATATCTTCGCGCACCTTTGCCTTCTTCTTCGCAAAGTCCGTGTAATTGCCCTGATAGACGATCCCCTGATGCTTGAAAATCTCAACCACCTTCGTCACGACACGGTCCAAAAAATAACGGTCGTGCGCAACGATCACAACCGCTCCTTTATAATTCATCAGAAAGTTCTCAAGCCACCGGATCGACTCCATGTCCAGATGGTTCGTCGGCTCATCCAAAAGCAGCACATCCGGCTTTGTGACAAGGAGCTTGCCAAGCGATACACGCGTCTTCTGCCCGCCGGAAAGCTCGTTCATCTTCTTTTCGAACTCATCCTCCGTAAAACCGAGTCCTTTCAGGACGCCCGTCACCTCACTCCGGTAGGTATAGCCGCCTAAAAGCTCAAATTCATGGCTTAGCCGGTGATAATTCTCGAGAAGCGCTTCAAGCGCTTCGCTGGAAAGCCGATTCATCTTCGCTTCCATCTCACGCAGCTGCGCCTCCATGGCTATCACGTTGCTTCTTGCAGCAAGAACCTCTTCGTAGATCGTTTCATTTCCCGTGGTGTCCTGATACTGCGCCAGATAACCGATGGTCGCATCCTTTGCGAGCACGACCTCGCCGGAGTCTGCCGTTTCTTTTTGCATAATTATTTTAAGCAGCGTAGACTTGCCGGCACCATTGATGCCGACAATCGCTGCTTTTTCATTCGCTTCAATATGAAAGCTTACATTCCTTAGTATTTCTTCTGTCCCGAAAGACTTTGAAATATTCTGACAGGATAAAATCATGACGTCCTCATTCCGCCGCTTCTGCAGCTTACATTGCTTCTAATGTTGTGCGGATCGCCTTGATGAAATCCTCGCTGTTTAAGACAACAGGATTCGGATTTGTCGTAATCAGGGCAAGATCCTTTGTCATTTTACCATCTTCGATAGTCTTAATACAAGCTTTTTCCAATTTATCTGCAAATTCAGCGAGTGCCTGATTGCCGTCAAGTTCGCCGCGTTTCTTAAGTGCGCCTGTCCATGCAAAAATCGTCGCAACAGAGTTCGTCGAAGTTTCCTCGCCCTTTAAGTGCTTGTAGTAATGGCGCTGTACCGTTCCGTGCGCCGCCTCGTACTCGTAATTGCCGTCCGGGGATACCAACACGGAAGTCATCATCGCGAGAGAACCGAACGCGCTTGATACCATATCGCTCATAACGTCGCCGTCATAATTTTTGCAGGCCCAGATATACCCGCCCTCAGACTTCATCACACGCGCCACTGCATCGTCGATCAGGGTATAGAAATAGGTGATGCCCGCCGCTTCGAACTTTTCCTTATACTCTGTGTCGAAGATTTCCTGGAAAATATCCTTAAAGGTGTGATCGTATTTCTTGGAAATCGTGTCCTTTGTCGCGAACCACAGATCCTGCTTCGTGTCAAGCGCATAGTTGAAACAGCTCTTCGCAAAGCTCTCGATCGAACCGCACAGATTATGCTGTCCCTGTACGACGCCTGCTCCGGTGAAATTGTGAATCAATTCTCTTGTCTCGCTGCCGTCCTCCGCCGTGTATACAAGTTCGCATTTGCCTGCGCCCGGAATCTTCATCTCGCTTGCTTTATAAACGTCGCCGTAAGCGTGACGAGCAATCGTAATCGGTTTCTTCCAGTTCTTTACACAAGGCTCAATTCCTTTTACTACAATCGGCGCACGAAAAACAGTTCCATCCAGCATCGCACGGATCGTTCCGTTCGGGCTTTTCCACATTTCCTTTAAGTTATACTCCGTCATACGCGCAGCATTCGGTGTGATCGTAGCACATTTTACGGCAACACCGTACTTCTTCGTCGCATTCGCGGAGTCTATCGTCACCTGGTCGTCCGTCTCATTGCGATGCTCCAGACCAAGGTCATAGTACTCGGTCTTAAGGTCGATGAACGGCGTTAAAAGCTCATCCTTGATCATCTTCCAGAGAATGCGGGTCATTTCGTCTCCGTCCATCTCAACCAACGGGGTTGTCATCTTGATTTTTTCCATAATTGCCATCCTTTCTTATCTTCACTGCTTCAGCAGATTTTCCCAACCGTAGTTGTCCATGTTCTGAATCGTGTTTGTCATGTGCATATCTGCAAGTTTCTCTGCCTGCATACCGTTGTGCGCCTTGAGCGCCTCCACAATCCTGCGGTGTTCCTCATTCGAATTGACCGCCCGTTCCTGTACGGCGAGCGTGACTTTTCTCACGCGCTGTACATAGTGGTGGAAATCCAGCAGAATATGTCTCAATTCCTTACTTCCCGACGCGTTGTAGAGAATCTCATGAAATTTGTTATCAAGCTCAACAACCTGCTCGAAATTGCCCTTGGAACTGTGGAAATCCGAGAGATAAATATTCTCCTCCAACTCATCCAACTGCTCTTTTGTAATGTGCTCCGCCGCCCATTTTGCACACAGACCTTCCAATCTGGAACGGATCTCGTATATATCGCGGATATCCTTCTCGGAAATCCCGACCACATATGCCCCCTTGTTGGGAATAATCGTCACAAGTCCCTCCAATTCCAGCTGCCTTAATGCTTCCCTCACCGGCGTCCGGCTGACACCGAGTTCCTCACCGATCGATTTCTCTTTCAATTCCTCATCCGTGGTATATTTCCCTGAAAGTATATTTTCGCGTATTGTATGAAATACGCGTGAACTCAATGAATAATTATCCTCTCCCATTTCTTAACCTCATGCTATCGTGATGTTCAATTCTCTGCAGGACTTCTCGATCTCTGCCACAAGCTCCTCGTCCGTCAGAACAGTCACCCGTCCGTCCTCGTACTGCTTATCGACCCATACCTTGACCTTGCTTACGAGTTCGGAGTTCTTATCGACCCATTTCTCCTTCGGCAGATGATAGTAAGAATTGATCCAATGCGCAATACCTGCCAGTCCGGAGGTATTGGACACCGATACCAGAGGCGGGCGGTTCAGAAACTTGCCCGTATCGAAAATGTTGTAGATTTCCTCATTCTTGAGAAGACCGTCCGCGTGAATGCCTGCTCTCGTGACGTTAAAATTGCTTCCGACAAACGGCGTCCGGCTCGGCTGCACATAGCCAAGCTCTTTCTCGAAATACTCTGCAAGTTCGGTAATCACCGTCGTGTCCATACCGTCCAGCGTTCCCTTAAGCTGCGCGTACTCAAATACCATCGCTTCCAGCGGCGTATTTCCGGTGCGCTCGCCGATTCCAAAGAGCGAACAGTTGACGCCGCTCGCACCGTAGAGCCATGCCGTCGTCGAATTATTCACCGCCTTATAAAAATCGTTGTGACCGTGCCACTCAATCAGTTCCGACGGTACGCCCGCATGGGTCGTCAGACCGTAAATGATACCCGGTACGCTCCGTGGGATGACCGCTCCCGGAAAATTCACGCCGTAGCCCATCGTATCGCAGGCACGGATCTTGATCGGAATCTTATATTCCTCCATAAGCTTCATCAGTTCCACGCAGAACGGAATTACAAAACCGTAGATATCCGAGCGCGTAATATCCTCCAAATGACAGCGCGGGCTGATGCCCGTCTCCAAGCACTCGCGGATAACGCTTAAATAGAGGTTCATGACCTCACGTCTCGTCATCTTCATCTTATAGAAAATATGATAATCGGAGCAGCTCACAAGAATCCCCGTCTCCCTTAGACCGATATCCTTTACAAGCTGGAAGTCCTGTTTACTTGCACGAATCCAGCTTGTGACCTCAGGGAACTTGTAGCCTCGCTCCAGACATTTGTAGACCGCATCCCTGTCCTTCTTACTGTACAGGAAGAATTCGCTCTGACGAACCAGTCCTTTCGGTCCGCCCAGTTTGTGCAGATAATCATAAATTGTCACAATCTGCTCCGTCGTATAAGGCGCTCTCGACTGTTGTCCGTCGCGGAAAGTTGTGTCGGTAATCCAGATCTCCTCCGGCATATTATGCGGAACGATACGATCGTTGAATGCAATCTTTGGTATCTCTTCATAGGGGAAGAGATTATGGAACACATTCGGTTCTTTCACATCCGCAAGCTGATAAAAATGCTCTTCCAACTGTAGCAGATTGGTTTTCTTGTTCATTACGACTTCTCTCATAACTGCACTCCTTTTGCCCGGTCCTGCCTTCGCGCATGTAAAATATCCGTCCACACCCGCGAATAAACTTACCATATGCATGTATAATTAGTCACTTGCATAATTGTATACAATTATACCGTATGCTTATACTATACATTTCTTATGAGATTTGTCAATGCATAAAATATTATTTCAGCCTTTATTTCGGAATTGCAATATTTAAAATCACCGCATCTTCCTTTTCCAACCGCACCGTCTTATAGCCGAGCGCCTCAACGCCCAGCTTTGTCGCTTTTATTAAATAGCCGCGCAATTTTTCGTTGCGGATACGGAATGTAAGATTATTCAGTCCGAAACGCATTCTTAAGATATACGCCTTCTCCGTCGGTTCAAGTACTACGCGAATCTGGTATCCGCGCAGCAGATCCTTGCAGATTCCCGTCAAAAGCGTCAGAATATATGCAATCTCATTCAGTCTCTCCGGGGGAATCTCGCTGTCTTCGGTCTTGCGCATCTCATAGAAGCACTGCTGTGACGGGTTGTGGCAGGTGCTGGTCAATGCAACTGCTATCGTCTTATAGTTTCCCGGACCATTCAGTACATTGTTGACGTATTCCGATATCATCCACTGATACCAACGTTCCACACGTTCGATCATCTCTCCGTCGATATCGCTGTAGGACAGATTCGCCTGTATCAATCCGGCAAGCACCGCCTCGGCACGTTTACTGTCGCTGACAAGTGAAAGCCACATCCGCTTCTTCTCACTATGTTCCTTATCCGTAATCCGACGGGATTCCTCCACTTCCCTTTCCCGCTCTTCCTTGTGATCGAGCTTCTCTTTGTAGTCCAGTGCCGCCTCGATCGGGCGAAGCAGATCGTCCGCTACGCGGCACGGTTTAATGATAATCTTAAAGGTGCGGCACTCATTTATGAATTTTACCGTCTCACTGATGCTCCTGGCGTCTGTCATGACGATGCGGATGGTATCGGGCGACATCATCTCGATCATAGAAAAAAACTCTGCTCCTGAAATGACGGGCATCTGCATGTCCGCTATAAAGACATCCGTTTGAGTCTCACTGATTACATCGAGCGCTTTCTCGGCGGAATTCACAAGCTGATATGTGAAAGTCCTGTCTACACTCTCTAAAATAGCCTTGATTCTCTCTGCGTTTACCTCTTCCGGCTCTACGATCAATACAAAGCTCATATCTGTCCCTCCATGCACTGATGATTCCTTTTCTTTTATTTATGATATCAAATTAGAAACCACATCACAATTCTTTTTCAAAATTTGCAGCACAAATTTGTAACACATCTCCCCTTTGCTCATAAGATACAGTGTAAGAAAAATTTGGAGGATTTAATATGAGTGATTTAGCTGCAACAAACTGTGGTGGTGGATGTTCCTGTAACGAGGGTGGATGTGGTTCCATTCTCTGGATCATCTTGTTACTTTGCTGCTGTGGAAACAACAACGGCTGTGGTATTGGTTCCGGAAACGGATGTGGCTGCGGTAACGATAGCTGCTTATGGATCATCCTGCTTCTGTTCTTCTGCGGCGGATGCGGAAACAACAACGGCTTCTGCTGTTAATTGTTAAACGGTCAAAAAGCAGGCTCTTAGGAGCCTGCTTTTTGTGCTGTTTATCAATCGTATATTCCGGCAACTTTCCTTCATGCGCTGCGGCAAAGCTCCGGCGGGGAACTTCCTTTTGCCGCAGCGGAAAAAACGGTCTATTTATTCATCCGGTTCTTTCGTTTTATGCATCAGATTCTTCCACTGGAGAACTGCCGCCCTGCTTGTGGTGCTCCATGCGAAGTTTCTGCAGCGTCTGGCACTCTTTCGGAACTTTTTTCTTCTTCAAGCACTCCTCATCAATTTCATAAACACTATTGCCTTCAATAATCAGCATCACATACTCCTTTCCTGATTATCCTATGCCAAAGGCTGTCATAAAGCATCTTTTCCCGGCATAGAATAAGAAAAAAAGGTTTTTCATGGAAAATTCACCTTTTACTCCTTTTGATTATATGACGCAGACAAGAGAACTGCAGATGTTAAAAACGATGCTTCCGTACATGAAAGATGCACAAAAAAAACAATTTGCCATATTGATAAAGTATATGGAATTGCAAAATACGGTTCAGGTATTCTCCCAGGAGGATAAAGTCATGTCGATGTGCTCGGTGGACGAAGATAACAACAATATGGTCGCTATGTTAAACGACCTGCGAAATTTCTGCAGTGCTAAGGAGCAGGAAACCATCGACATGCTCATCAATATGTTCTCCATGCTCGAAACCTACGAAACCATTTTCAGCTAATCCATAGAAAGGAGTCAAAATGGCGTACGATTTTTTGAACAACAATCCTTTACTTCAAGGTATGTCCCCCGAAAAACTACAGTTTCTGATGAACTTTGCTTCCTCGGAAAAGCCGACCGACATCAAGGAGATGATGCCGTTTCTGCTCTCCGCCATGGGGTCAGCCAGGTCGAAGAACATTCAGTTTACAGAACCGGAGACCGATCTGCTTGTACAGATTTTAAAACAGAATATGTCCCCGGAGGAATCTGCCAAGACAGATAAAATCATGCAGATTATGAAAAACAGAAGGAGCGGTTCTTAAGACCACTCCTTTTCTTTTGCGGCTTCCGCCGCCCCTGTTCTTCACTTATCTCCTACCAGATCGACGCGACCGTCACCTCAAGCACTTTGTCGATTGGCGAACTGCTCGCGCCGTTGCCGTCCGTGCCCTCAAAATATTTCCGACTTGCCGATTCAAATACGACATAAATGTTGTCATCTGCAATCGCGATCTCCTCCGAGCACGGCGGCATCTCCACCTTGACCTGCGGCTCGTCGGGATGCTTTGTCAGCAAAAGCAGGGAAGTGTATACTTTCAGATAGGAGGAATTGTTCCTTCCGTAAGAAATGCTTAAATATACCTGCCCGTTCCGGTCAAATGCGATCCCCTGCACTTTGCTCGGAATATTATAGCGGCTGAACGCTGTCAGCGTATCGCTCTCCTCGTCATAACTGTAGGACAGCATTTCCGAGCCGAAAATCTTCGTGTGTGTTCCGACCCAGACTCTTCCTCCATAACAGGTAATGCAGGACGGCGTATTCTTAAGCTCGTACTCATCTGACAGTGCGGATGCGTCAATGCAGTAGCCCGGCGCATCCTCCGCAATCTTCTGCACATATTCATAGGGAATCCGCTCCAACGTCCTGGAATTTGAATGACAGATCCAGATATTGCTGCCGTCATAGGCAATACCGCCGAGATGGCTCTTCTTTTTCATTCCAAGCGTCACCAAATAATCGCCGCTCTCCCTGTCAAATACCATCAGAGAGCCAAGGCAGTCTGTGTCCTCGGAATAAGAGGTCATCAGAATATAGTCCGGCGTAAAACAAAGGCCCTGCATGCACTGCGTTTCACTGCTGATCAGATTATCCAGATAATCCTGCTCTCTTGTCGAAGGCATTCCCGGTATCTTAACATCGTCGAGAAACGCGTAGCTGCATTCTTTTAATTCCTTGTAATTACGGCTCAGTACATTGCCCGAACGGTAAGAATACATCTCGACGTTGTAGCGGTTGTCGATCTCCCTCGTCCATTTCGCAAAGAGCACCATGTTCTGCGCGTTCTCGCGGTTAATCTCCGTAATCTTACAACGATAAGCGCTGTCTGTATACCACCCTGCGAAATTGTAGCCCTCACGCACCGGAATATCCAGTGTGAATGGAAGATTCTCTTTTTCGAGCACCTCGGGATTGCGGTTGCTGTTGATTCCTCCGTTCAATTCATAGACCAGATGGATTCCCTCACCGCTTACGCCCATAAAAGGATCGATCGCCGCATTGCTGTTCATAAGCAGACCGTCCGACACATTCGGCACATTCATGCCGTATGCCTGTACGATCCAGGGGTCATTCAAAAGGAGAATGAACACATATAAGACTGCCAGCAATTCTCTTCGCATTCTCATAGTTCCATCCTCCTTTCCTTAAATTATATATGGCTTCTTAATCGCACAGCCGTCTCCTCCGGCATCTATCCCCCGGCAGTGCTTTCGCTTTCCCTACTCCTCGATCTTATCGAGCTTGGAAGCCCTTGCCGCCACTTCCTTCTCCTGCACGTCGGACGGCGCCTGCTCGTATCTGGAAAATTCATAAGAGTAGGTACCGCTGCCGCCCGTCATTGAGCGAAGATCGGTGTTGTATCCGTAAAGTTCCATCGAAGGAATATCGGCGATAATCTCCTGATAGCCATGCTCTGTCGGATTCATGCCGAGCACGCGTCCGCGCCGCTTGTTCAGATCGCCCATAATGTCTCCGGTATACTTATCCGGCACTACGACCTTAAGCGACTCGATCGGCTCAAGGAGAATCGGGGACGCATCCAAAAATCCTTTCTTGAACGCCTGCATCGTCGCCACCTTGAACGCCATCTCCGAGGAATCCACCGGATGATAAGAACCGTCGTAGAGCACTGCCTTCACGCCGACTACCGGATACGCCGCCATCGGTCCCTTAACGACCGCCTCCGCAACGCCCTTTTCTACCGCCGGGAAATAATTCTTCGGCACCGCGCCTCCAACAACACACTGCTCGAATACATACGGCGTCTCGAGTTCGCCGGACGGCTCGAAAGTCATCTTGACGTGACCGTACTGACCGTGACCGCCGGACTGTTTCTTATACTTATATTCCACATCAACCTTCTTGCGGATCGTCTCGCGGAACGCAACCTTCGGACGCATCAGCTCCACTTCCACCTTATAACGCTCCAAAAGCTTGCTGACTGCCACTTCCAGATGCTGGTCGCCGATGCCATAGAGAAGCGTCTGTCCGTTCTCGCTGTCATTGACCGCCTTTAAGGTCAGATCCTCCAGCATCAGTTTCTGCAATGCCTGTGAAATCTTATCCTCATCGCCCTTATTCTTCGCTTTGTAGCGCTTACAGGTATATGGTGTGGAGATCTTCGCACGAATATACAAAATCGGGTTTGCCTTTGTTGAAAGCGAATCTGTCGTCGCCGCATCGGAAAGCTTTGCGAGCGCTCCGATATCTCCTGCGTGCAGTTCCCTTACTTCCTCCGGCTTGTTGCCGCGGATCACATAAAGCTTTCCGATCTTCGTCTCCACATCCTTATGATGATTAAAAAGTACGTCGTCCGTCTTAAGAACACCGGAATTTACTTTGATCAAAGAATATTTTCCGATGAACGGATCTGCGATCGTCTTCCAGATATATGCCGATTTCGGCTTCGCGAAATCGTAGTCTGCATTGTACACTTCATTCGTCTTCGCGCTGATTCCGGTACAGGTGCGCTTCTCCGGGCTCGGAAGATATTTTACGATGTCGACGAGCAGCGTGTAGACACCGCGCGCCAGAACATTCGATCCCATCAGCACCGGAACGATACTGCCGTCCGCTACGTTCACGCGGAGCGCCTGACGAATCTCATCCTCGGAGAACTCTTCGCCGCCGAAATAGCGGTCCATGAACTCCTCGCTGGTCTCTGCGACCGCCTCCATCAATGCCTCGCGGCAAAGCTCAAGGTTCTCTTTCGAGTAATCCGGCACATCGGTCTTCTCGACCTCGCCGTTGTCCTTCCAGCGCTTCGCGCGCTGCTGTAAGACATTTACATATCCGACGAACTGTCCGTTCTCACGGATCGGCAGATGGAACGGCGCGATACGCTTGCCGTAAAGTTCCTGTAAATCCTGCACCTCCTGCCTGTAACTCGCCTCATCAATATCCATATCCGTGACAAATACCATGCGCGGAAGCTTATACTGTTCGCACAACTCCCATGCTTTCTTCGTTCCGACCTCGATGCCCGCCTTGCCGGACACTACGATGATCGCGGCGTCGGCAACGCTGACCGCTTCTTCCGCCTCGCCGACAAAATCAAAATATCCCGGCGTGTCAAGAATGTTGATCTTCGTATCCTCCCACAAAATCGGGACAACGGATGTATTGACCGAGAACAGACGCTTCGTCTCTTCTTTGTCATAATCACTTATGGTATTGCCGTCTTCTACCTTTCCCATACGTGACGTCATGCCTGCCAGATAAGCCATCGCCTCCACGAGACTTGTCTTGCCGCATCCCCCATGACCAAGTAAAACCACATTACGAATCTTGTCAGTTGTGTAAACATTCATAGTAAAGCCCTCCATGTTCTGTAGTAGTTTAGGTATGGTTATATTTTACTAAATCGCGGCGTTTTTTACAACTTATTTATTCATTTTTACTAACTGTATTTATCATAGCAGAAACCTTTTTCTAGATTATGTATGCATTTTGAACATTTTTCGAATTCTGCTTTTGATTGTTTACACATTATTTACAAACAGGACATGTTGTCTCTATTTTTCTGTTTTTTGTGCTTACTTTTATAAATTAACGTGTTGACTTTCCCGACTGAAATGTCTATGATAATCTGGAATAAAAAATGATATGTGCGTACCGTTCCATTTTACGGAATATATGTAATGCGGTACGCCGGGTACGGGGGATTTGATATGCAGTTTCAGAAAATTGGATTTATCGGACTCGGACTGATCGGCGGTTCGATTGCCAAACGGCTCAAAGCCTTATATAACGATGTAACGATCATCGCCGTCGCAGGATGTGCTTCGACGATTGAGGAAGCTTATGCACAAGGTCTGATTGCGAACGCTGCTCCATGCAGCATCGATGATTTCTATGACTGTGATTATATCTTTTTGTGCACGCCCGTGCAGAAGAATATCGAATATCTGCGCCGGCTTAAGGGGAATATCAATGAGCGCTGCATCATCACCGACGTCGGAAGCGTGAAAACGGACATCCACCGCGAGGTAACGGCGCTTGGGATGGAGCGCCAGTTCATCGGCGGGCATCCTATGGCAGGCTCGGAAAAGACAGGACTCGCCAATGCAAAGGAATCCCTGCTCGAAAACGCCTACTATATCATCACGCCCACTGCCGGTTCTGACAATACGCAGGTAGACGCTTTCCGCGATCTGGTCGCATCCCTCGGCGCAATACCGATCGTTTTGGATTATGAGCATCACGATTATGCGACTGCCGCGATCAGCCATCTTCCGCATATTATCGCCTACAGTCTGGTGAATCTTGTGCGTAGGTGCGACGACGCTGACAATACGATGAAGACGATTGCCGCAGGAGGCTTTAAGGATATTACAAGAATCGCTTCCTCCTCCCCCGTTATGTGGGAGAATATCTGTCTTTCCAACCGTGAACAGATTCTGAAACTCCTGGATTCCTATATGGAAGAACTGAAAGAAATGCGGGCAGCCGTCGACGACGCCGACAGCGATAAGTTAATCGACGCGTTCTCTGCTGCAAAAGATTACCGTGATTCCATCACGCTCCATGCAAACGGCGCGTTAAAGCAGATCTACGAGCTGTATATCGATCTGTTGGACGAGGCGGGAGGCATCGCGACAGTGGCGACCATCCTCGCAAGCAACCATTTAAGCATCAAGAATATCGGCATCATTCACAACCGTGAATTTGAGGACGGCGTTCTGCATCTTGAGATGTACGATGCAAAGTCGCTTGACGCTGCCGTTAAGCTTTTATCCCACCATCATTACACGATTTATGAGCGATAGATATTCAAATAAAATGAAACTGTTTTAAATATCATTGAACACCTGGTATATGTCGATTTTTAACGCATCGCTGTCGGAGATGCCGATAAATTCGCCGCCATAGCGGTAACCGCGCTCGAGTTCCTCCCCATGGATGATCTCGAGCACAGCACTCACGACCTCACGGCTCCAGAGTGTGATCCTCGTATCGTAATAGCTGCCGATCTCAAGAGGATACATCGTCTCGAATCCGATGCCGCCGCGGGAAATATTGAAAATATTCGCATTCACATATCTATCCGCCGTGTTTCCCTCCTCATCCAGACGCGAAAGCTCTACGTCCGTAATCATATCTACCCTTTTGTTTTTTCTCTTTTCCATGGGAAAACCTCTCCTTCTTCAGCCTGAGCCATATGGTCGCCGCTATTTTTCTGTGATAAACATTGCGTCACCGAAGCTGAAAAAGCGGTAACGCTCCTTCACCGCCGTCTCATAAGCCGCGAGCACATGCTCCCTGCCCGCAAGCGCAGACACAAGCATGACCAGCGTGGACTCCGGCAAATGGAAATTCGTAATCAGAGCGTCGATCACCTTGAACTGATAGCCCGGGTAAATAAAGATTTCCGTCCATCCGCTTGTCTCACGCAAAAATCCCTGTTCATCCGACGCCGCCTCGAGCGTGCGCGTGCTTGTCGTTCCGACCGCAATGACGCGGTGTCCCCCGCGCTTTGCCCGGTTGATTTTATCCGCCTCGCTCTGCTCGATCCGGTAAAATTCGGAATGCATATGATGTTTTAAGACGTCTGTCTCCTTGACCGGGCGGAATGTGCCAAGTCCGACATGGAGCGTAACCTCAGCGATTGTAACTCCCATATCCCTCACCTGCTTTAAAAGCTCCGGCGTGAAATGCAGCCCGGCGGTCGGCGCTGCCGCCGAGCCGTCGTATTTGGCATATACTGTCTGATAGCGGTTCTTATCGGAAAGCTGATGTGTGATATAAGGCGGCAAAGGCATCTGACCGAGCTGATCTAAGATTTCCTCAAAAATCCCTTCATAGCGGAACTGTATCAGACGGTTCCCCTCCTCCACGATATCAATAACTTCACCCACAAGGAGTCCATCGCCAAAACTGATTTTCGTTCCCGGCTTACATTTTTTCCCGGGCTTTACAAGTGTCTCCCAGACGTCATTCTCCTTCCGTTTCAGAAGGAGAACCTCTATCTTCGCCTGCGTGCCTTCTTTGACGCCGTAGAGTCTTGCGGGAATCACCTTTGTATTATTAATGACAAGACAGTCGCCCGGTCTTAAATAGTCCAGAATATCACGAAACACACGGTGCTCTACCTCGCCTGTATTCTTATCCAACACCATCAGTCTTGAGCTTGCGCGGTCAGGCAGCGGATCCTGTGCAATCAGTTCCTGCGGAAGCTCATAATAAAAGTCCTTTACGTCCATGCTCTCTCCCTATTTGCGAAGCTCTGCTCCCATTTCCTCAAGCGCCTTTAAAATCCCCTCCATTGCGCCCGTGATGTCCGTCTCTTCCAGATTGCGGTCTTTCGCGCGGAAGGTCAGCGAATAAGCAATCGACTTATATCCCGGCTTGATCTGTGCGCCCTCATAGATATCGAACAGATCATAGCGCTCCAAAAGCCTGCCGCCCCTGCTCTCGAATACCTTCTCGATATCTCCGGCAAGCACAGTCTTTGGTACGACCATGGAAATGTCTCTTGTGGCGGCAGGAAACTTCGCGATTCCCTCATATTTGTGATCGAAGGTCGCGCGTGCCACGATTTCCGGCATATCGATAACTGCCACATACGCGCGTTCCTTGATGGAATAATTTCCGGCAACGACCGGATGCACCTCACCGAGATAACCGATAACCGCTCCGTCGTAGAGGACGTTCGCCTGACGTCCCGGATGCAGGAAAGGCTTATCTGCCTTTGGATCATACTCCGGCTTCGCCGTCATTCCCACTTTGTATAAAAACTCCTCGATCACGCCTTTCATCGTATAGAAATCGCCCTCGCCGTACATTCCGAGTGTGAACTGCATGCGCTCCTCGGGCAGCTCCGTCACCGGAACCTGCTTCGGCAGATAGATGTTTCCAAGTTCATACAGACGCACGTTCTTGTTGCGGCGGTTAAAATTCGTAGAAAGCGAAGTCAGCATACCGTTTAAGGAAATCGTCCGCATTATGGAGAAATCCTCTCCGAGCGGATTGCTGATAACAACTGTCTCACGGAGCGGTGAATCCTCGGGAATCAGCAGCTTGTCAAACACCTTCGGGCTTTCAAAGGAATAGTTCATGCCCTGTGAGAAACCGCAGAATTCCGCGATATCCCTTGCCACACTCTCAATGCGCAGCTTAAAGGAAAGCTTTCCTGTCGTCGCCTCGCCGCTCGGAAGGGTTGTCGGAATCTTGTCATAGCCAAAGAAACGCGCCACTTCTTCCGCAAGATCCGCACTGCACTCTAAATCCTGCCTCCACGACGGGATAATGACCTCGTTCTTCTCTTTATCATAGCCAAGTTCAAGCTTTGCAAAATAAGAAAGCATTGTCTCGGCAGGAATCCTGGTACCAAGCAGATGATTGTATTTTTCCGGCTCAAACGGAATGCGTCTTCCCTCTTTTACATTTGTATATACATCGACCACGCCGCCTACGACTTCTCCCGCGCCAAGCTCTTCAATGAGCTGGCAGGCACGGTTCATCGCCTCGATCGCATTATTCGGGTCAAGCCCCTTTTCGAACTTCGCGGAAGCGTCGGTACGCATACCGATCTTCTTCCCGGAGAGACGGATGTTCGTTCCGTCGAAGCATGCCGCCTCGAAGAGCATCGTCTTTACATCATCCGTAATCATGGAGTTCTCACCGCCCATGATTCCCGCGATACCGACCGCCCTTCTGCCGTCGCAGATCATAAGCACACTGTCGTCTAACGTGCGCTCCTGCCCGTCTAAGGTCACGAATTTCTCGTCCTTTGCGGCACGTCTTACGATAATCTGTCCGCCTTCGATCGTATCCAGGTCATACGCGTGCATCGGCTGGCCGTACTCTTCCATCACATAATTTGTGATATCAACAATATTGTTGATTGGACGGATGCCCTGTGCGCGAAGCCTCTGCTGCATCCACTCCGGCGACGGAGCGATCCTGATATTTTTCACGACTCTTGCCGTATATCTGGAACACAGATCCGCATCGAGCACGGATACCTTGATATAATCATTGACGTCTTCGCCGTTTCCTGTTTCTTTTACGACCGGAGGAACAAATTCTTTTCCGAAGGTTGCCGCTGCCTCGCGCGCGATCCCGAGCACAGAGAAACAGTCCACGCGGTTTGAAGTGATCTCATATTCTACAACCGTATCATCCAGCCCAAGGTATGCGACCGCATTCTCGCCGACAGGCGCGTCCTCCGGAAGAATATAAAGTCCGTCCTCCGGCGCAAGCGGGAACATATCGCGGTTACTGCCAAGCTCCTCGATCGAGCACATCATACCGTTTGACTCGATTCCGCGCAGCTTGCCCTTCTTGATCTTAATGCCGCCCTCGGTAACACTTCCGTCATGACCTCCTGCAACCCTGCCGCCGTCCAGAACAACAGGAACCTTGCAGCCCTCGGTAACGTTTGGCGCTCCGGTGACGATCTGGATCTCTTCCGCGCCGATATCGACCTGGCAGATTACAAGCTTATCCGCATCCGGGTGCTTCTCGATTTTCTTTACCTGACCGATGACAATCTTCTCAAGATTCTCATCCATATTCGTATATCCTTCTACCTTAGAACCGGATAACGTCATGGCGTCCATATACTCCTGCGGTGTCACGGACAGCCCCGGAACTAAGTCCTTAATCCATTTTAATGATGTATTCATTGAAATCCCCTCCTAGAACTGGTTTAAAAATCTCTGATCGTTTTCGTATAACAGGCGCATGTCGTCGATCTCATACTTGAGCAGTGCGATACGCTCCAAGCCGACGCCGAATGCAAAGCCGGTATACTCCTCGGGATCGATGTTGCTCATCTTAAGCACGCGCGGGTGTACCATGCCGCAGCCCAAAATCTCGATCCAGCCCTCACCCTTGCAGAAACGGCAGCCTTTTCCGCCGCACTTAAAACAGGTAACGTCCATCTCTGCGGACGGTTCCGTGAACGGGAAGTGATGCGGACGGAATTTCACCTTGGTATCCTCACCGAAAAGCTCCTTCGCGAACTCTGCCAGCGTACCTTTTAAGTCTGCAAATGTAATGTGCTTATCAATCACAAGGCCCTCAATCTGATGGAAAGACGGGGAATGTGTCGCATCCACCTCATCGGAGCGGAATACGCGTCCCGGTGCGATCATACGGATCGGAAGCTTGCCTTTCTCCATCTCACGCACCTGAACCGGAGAAGTTTGGGTACGCAGCACGATCTTGTCATTAATATAGAAGGTATCCTGCTCATCCTTCGCAGGATGGTTCGCCGGAATATTGAGCGCCTCGAAGTTGTAATAGTCGTACTCGACCTCCGGTCCCTCAACGACCTCATATCCCATTCCGGTAAAGATGCGCTCTACCTCTTCTAACGCAATCGTATTCGGGTGACGGTGACCGACACTGTTCTTCTTCGCCGGGAGCGTCACGTCAATAACTTCATGCTTTAATTTCAATTCCAGTTCCGCCGCCTCAAGCCTCGACTTTGTCTCGTCAAGCATCTTCTCGATGCTCTCTCTCGTCTCATTGACGAGCTGTCCGACAATCGGGCGCTCCTCCGGGCTTACATCCTTCATGCTCTTTAATACCGCTGTCAGTTCACCCTTTTTCCCGAGGATTGCGACGCGGACATCATTCAGTTTGTTCAGATCTTTTGATTCTTCAATCTGACGCATGGCATCTTCTCTGATTTTCTGTAGTTTTTCCTTCATGACCTGCTCCTTTTCCTATTTGATTACATACACAAAAAAAACCGCGGACATTCGTCACAGGGACGAATGATTCCGCGGTACCACCCTGATTCTTTTCGCTGTATCAAAACGGATTCTTACTGCCGTTCCTATGCAGCCTGTGAAAAGCTCTCTTATGCGTAACGTGCATATACGTCATCTGCTACTCCAATTTCACAAATGCGGCTCCTGTGCGAACTTCGATTCCTACCTTGTCTTAAACGGGCTTACAGCCGACGACCCATTCTCTCTGAAAGAAATATAGTGCTCTACTGAATATCCTAAGATACCCGGAATTGCTTCCGTACACATTCACAGCCTTTGAATTTCTAAATTATGTATAGCATTTTAGCACAGTAACCATGAAACATCAAGTATTTTTTATTTTCTATTCTGCTTTCACGCCCCCATGTAAAACAACGTTGTCCTACGCGTTCTTTCCGCGTCTCAACCATTTTTTGATGCTCTCATTAAAGACGACATTGACCTCCGCCGACATCATCATAATGTACATGCAAAAATACAGCCACAGCATGATAAGCGCAATCGTCGTAAGACTTCCATACATTGAAAATCCATTAAAATAATCCACATAGACAGACAGCCCAAACGAAAATACATACCATGCCACGCTACAGATCGCCGCGCCCGGAAGCTGACTTTTAAAGGAAAGCTTGCAGTTCGGCAGCGCTGTAAACACTACGGCGAAAAACAATGTCAGAATCGCAATCATCGCAAGCCCCTTAAAATGTACCAAAAAGTCCATTGCGCGCCTGAGAAACGGAATGAACGGAACATACTGCATCGCGAGATCGCGGAGCGAATTGCCGAATACAAGCACAAGCAGCGTGAACACGATCGCGATCAGAAATACGACAGTATAGACAACCGCCCAAAAGCGCAGGATGAACCAGTTCCTTGTCTCCTCAAGATCATTCACCGCATTCAGTCCGTCCGCCATATACTGCACGCCCTTTGCCGCGGACCAGATTGCAACGACCGCCGTGGCAGATATGATTCCCATGGAACGATTATATACCTCATCCACCAATGAAATGACAAACGGAGAAACATACTCCGGCATAATCCTCCGTATGATACCAAGGATCATCCCCTCCGTCACCGAGGTATACTGGAGCAGTGAGGAAAACACCATCAAAAAGGGAATCAGCGACAGTATGATAAAAAATGCGGACTGTGCTGAATAAGCGTTGATTTTGTCGCGCTTGCATTTATCCATAAAGGACTTGATATTACCGATTACTTTCCAGATCATAGGTATCCCTTCCCCGCGCAGTCACTTGCGCTTATTCTACCATGTGCAGGAACAGCACATGGTCGGCATTCGCCGTTCGTCGAATACGCAAGCGTATTCTCCTCGCTTGCGCTCATTCCATTACACTTATCTTAATATCATTATAGAAATATTTCAAGATTTCCTCATAGTTCATCCCCGATTTTGCCATGCCGTTTGCCGCGTTCTGGCTCATTCCGAGTCCGTGTCCATAACCGCCGCCCTCAAGCGTTACCGTTCCGTCATCATTCTTTATAATAGCGCAGAATGCGCTTGGCAGCATGGTGACATTCGTGCTCTCTGAGGCATCCGCATAGACCATTTTCTGCACACATGCCCCGAGAACTTTTCGAATGTTGTACTCTGTCTTTACAAGCGCGCTCCCCTTCTCATAGGAAATCCGAAGCGAAAGAATCGAACCGGAAACGCTGCGCTGCTCGACCTTCATCCCGGTGATCGTACCAAGTTCCTGCACCTTTGCCGCAGAAGGATGTTCCATGACCGCATCCCCGTTCCCCTTGTAAAATATGATATTCTGCTCCGAAACAGCAAGCCGGTTCATAAGAATGCCGTTTAGCTCCTCCGTTTTACCGTCAAAGTCCGCCGACGCGAACCAGCGGTAATACTTGATATCGCTGTCGTAGCCATCCGGTTTTGCTTCGATATATTTGCAGAACGCTTCCTCCTTTGATAAATCCGTATCTTCCCCGGATAACAGAAGCGACGCCTTTTTTAGATAGCCGTAGTTCCTCTCGTCCTCCACATTCCAGACGACGGCAGTATCTGTATACCCCATCGAAGTCGAGAAATAATATGCTTCTACTGTACTTCCGTCGTAGGTAAGCACCTGTCCCGCCGTCTCCTGCACCGCCGTCCTGGACGCATCCGTTGCAGGCACCTTGTTGTACACCTGATACGAAGTGCTGTCGTTGATGTGCGCGCCATACTCCGCTAAATCCGCGCGCAGAAGCTGAATATACGCATAGCTTCTCGCACAGACCGCCTGCGCCTTCAATGCTTCCGGCGCATAGGTTGACGGCATTTCGCTCGGAACCACCGCGCACAGATACGTCTCGAACGGGAGATCATTGACGACCGTATACCCCCCGCCTCGCGCACGCACCTCAATACTGCCCGCGTAGCCGTTCGATATTACCGCACCGTCCGCATCACAGAGCGTAATCTGCCCGCCCTCTTCCGGTGTAAGGACAAAAGTGCGCGAAGGGTCTGCCGACAAGAATTCCGACGCCGGAATTACCTTTCCCGCCTCGACCTGCTCCTCCCAGTCACCGCACTTCATAGCGGACGCCGTGTCGCATTTCAGATACACAGCTTCACGCGTATTGCCGCCGTCGTCCGCAAGAAGAAGGACACGGATATTGCAGATTTCCGCAGGCTGCCGTATCAAAATGGCGCATACCTGATTCTCTCCTGTAACATATTCCACCTGCATGTTTCCGAGAATGACATCGGAGAGCGACTTTTCCACAACCTCCCCATAGGTCTGGTACACGGGAATCTTTCCCGGATGTGCAATCTTTCCGTAGTCCTCGATCTCGATCGAAGTATCGTCATAGGAAAGCAGCGCTCCCTGAATGATCTCCTGCTTCATCCGAAGCGAAACAAGGCTTCCTCCCGAAAAGACCAGATCGCACACTCCCTCCGCCGCTTCCTGCCCCATCCCTCCAATCTCCTTCTGGTAGGAAGCGCCGCTATACAAAAATGTGATCTCTCCCTCCGAAACCTTCGTCAGATATGCATTCTCGACCGACAGCTCCTGTGCCGAAATGCCGACGATTCCAAGACATCTGTCGTCCGTACAGTACAGTTCATAACCATTCCATTTTTCAAAACAGGTATCAAAGAGTGTCGTGTAATAATCCCCCGCATTGGTGATAAGAACACGCCCGCCCTTCGCCTCCATCACATCGAGAAGAAGTAATGTCTTCTTCTGCACAAGCTGTTCCATATCAAGCAGATCCAGAATCTGACTGTAGGCGAGATTCCACTCGTCTCTTGTCACGGTGTGACGTCCGGTCATTCCCGGCAATTCTATGTAATCGGTAAGCTCCAGTTTTTCAAGAAGATCCGCCAACATATCGCTCGTGAGACTGTCCTTATGATATGCCGCAAAAAATGAATCCCAATCCTCATTTTCATATACGCCAAAGGAAAGCTCCGACTTTACCTCAGCAACACTGACCTGATTTTCGGAATACTCCTCGCTGTCTGCATTTCTCCCTACAAGGAACACAATTCCCAGAAACAGCAGCGCTAACAGCAAAAGCAATAATTTTACAGCAGTTCGATTCTTCTTTCTCATACCAGATTCTTCCAATTCTTTCTCAAAAAAATGACGCCTTGGGGCAAGCCGTCCGGCGTTTTCCTTTCTTTAAAAATAGAAGCTGCTTGTATTACAAAGCAGCTTCTTTCCTTGGTATCTCTCTATCTTCCTTGGTACTCTGTCGATTATCTTTGGTAGAGGTCCTCTTCTGTGCATAAATGCTTCTTCCTAAGTTCCTCATCCATCTCATGCGTACCTTACTATATTCTTTCGTGATGACCCAAAATGCCGTTTCCTGCGTTTTTGACTCCTAGCCTAAGCCAGGTGGGTAACCGCACGTCGGTTTCTGTCTTCCACTGCTCGCGTACCCGAAGGTACTGGTGGCTTGACATCTGCCTTCGAATATAAGAATCCCATAAAAGTAAATGTAGGTTCAAAAATGCAGGGTGTCGTACATCCCAGGCTGTTCCGTTTTTGTTAATCTTATTATACTTTAATATGTCCCGATTCGCAACCAAAAATTAGTGCCAAATTCTGTAGAAATTTCTATATATTTTCTCTATTGACAAATTCATTTAATGATTGCTGCTTGGGAAATACGGACGCAGTGTATTTGCCATCTGCGAGATCGGCATGCTCTGCAGCCAGATTCTTCCCGGACCGGTGATAACGGTATTAAAAATTCCCTCACCGCCGAACAGCATATTCTTCACACCCGGCACGGTGCGCACTTCTACCCGACATGTTTCGGTCATTGCAGCCAGATATCCGGTATCTATCACGATCTGCTGTCCCGGCGCAAGTTCATACTCCTTGATATATCCGTCAAACTCAAGAAACGCTGTTCCGTTTCCCGATACCTTCTGCATAATGAAGCCTTCACCGCCGAACAGACCGCTGCCGATTCTCTGTTGGAAAAATATCGACAGATCGACTCCCGCCGTCGCCGCAAGAAATGCAGACTTCTGCGCGACAATCTCCTGACCTGGCGCAATGTTAAACGCGCGGATCGAACCCGGAAAACTGGATGCAAATGCGATCGTTCCGTTACCGTTTTGCGCAGTGTAACGGTTCAGGAAAAGACTTTCCCCCGACAAAGCCCGCCCGAACATTTTGCCGATGCCGCCGCCCGTTGTCTCCATCTGCATATTCGGGGACATCCATGACATAGCCCCGCTCTCTGTGATCATCGTCTCCCCGTTTTCCAGTTCACAGATTACAACCGGTAACGGTTCTCCCTCAATTGAATATCTCATAACAAACCTCCTGCAATTATGTAATTATTCTGGTATTTTGTTTATTGAAAAATGAGACACAGAAAATCTGTGTCTCATTATCAAAATACAATCTGCCCGTAAGCCCATTGAAAATCGGATTATAACTGCGGACCAGCACTTACTAATGCTTTTCCTGCATCATTTCCTTCATATTTCGCGAAGTTCTTGACGAATCGGCCTGCAAGGTCTTTTGCCTTTGTCTCCCACTCTGCAGCATCTGCATAGGTGTCGCGCGGATCAAGAATATTCGTGTCTACGCCCGGAAGCTCAGTCGGAACTTCGAAATTGAAGTAAGGAATCGTCTTTGTAGATGCCTTCTCAATAGAACCATTAAGAATTGCATCAATAATACCTCTTGTATCACGGATAGAGATACGCTTTCCGGTACCGTTCCATCCTGTGTTCACAAGGTATGCCTTAGAACCGTTCGCTTCCATCTTCTTAACTAACTCCTCTGCATACTTCGTCGGATGCAGCTCTAAGAATGCCTGTCCAAAGCAAGCGGAGAAAGTCGGAGTCGGCTCAGTGATACCACGCTCTGTACCTGCAAGCTTTGCGGTAAATCCGGATAAGAAGTAATACTTTGTCTGCTCCGGTGTCAGAATGGAAACCGGCGGAAGTACGCCAAACGCATCTGCGGACAGGAAAATAACGTTCTTTGCTGCCGGAGCTGCCGAAACAGGACGTACAATATTTGTAATATGATCGATCGGATAAGAAACACGCGTATTCTCAGTCACGCTCTTGTCATCGAAGTCGATCTTTCCGTTCGCATCTACCGTAACGTTCTCAAGAAGCGCGTTGCGCTTGATCGCATTGTAGATATCCGGCTCTGATTCCTTGTCCAGATTGATAACCTTCGCATAGCAGCCGCCCTCGAAGTTGAATACGCCGTTATCATCCCAGCCGTGCTCGTCGTCGCCGATCAGAAGACGCTTCGGGTCAGTGGACAATGTAGTCTTGCCTGTTCCTGAAAGACCGAAGAAAATAGCGGTGTTCTCACCGTTCATATCTGTGTTTGCGGAGCAGTGCATAGCAGCGATGCCCTTTAACGGCAGATAGTAGTTCATCATGGAGAACAGACCCTTCTTCATCTCTCCGCCGTACCAGGTATTTAAGATTACCTGCTCTTTGCTTGTGATGTTGAATGCTACTGCCGTCTCTGAATTAAGACCTAACTCTTTGTAGTTGTCAACCTTTGCTTTGGAAGCATTGTAAACAACAAAATCCGGCTCGAAGTTCTCAAGCTCCTCAGCGGTCGGTCTGATAAACATGTTTGCAACAAAGTGAGCCTGCCAAGCCACCTCAACGATAAAACGGATTGCCATTCTGGTATCTTTGTTAGCACCACAGAATGCATCTACAACAAATAATCTCTTATTGGAGAGTTCTTTCTTTGCGATCTCCTTTAACGTATTCCATACATCCTCGGAAATCGGATGATTGTCATTCTTGTACTCATCCGAAGTCCACCATACCGTATCCTTAGAGTTGTCGTCCATAACGATATACTTGTCTTTCGGAGAACGACCTGTGTAGATACCTGTCATAACATTAACCGCGCCAAGCTCAGTCTCCTGTCCTACTTCATAGCCATCTA
This sequence comes from Roseburia hominis, assembly GCA_021771815.1. GTDB lineage: Bacteria > Bacillota > Clostridia > Lachnospirales > Lachnospiraceae > Roseburia > Roseburia hominis_A. Next base: position 122,347 of record JAETOE010000001.1, on the reverse strand, counting down.
AACCAGCCTTGGTCTCTTCTTCGAACAATACTTCATAAGAAGGATTGTGCACGACTTCAGTCGCTCCGGTAATGCCGTACTTTTCCAAATTAACCATTGACATCTTTTATTACCTCTTTCCTTTTCATTTATAAATTATCTATGTATAATTTACCGCTTATTATTATACTAAATAATTTTTGAAATGTATAGCCTAAACTTTAAAACTTTGTGAATATTTTGTCATATTCTATTTTTTCTGTCCCTTTTCCAGATCTGCCACGGTAAATGCCCCCGGCAGGATTTCTTCCAGTGTAACGATCCGATAGTCGCTCTCCGTGTTTACCAGAACCACCTGAAATTCCTTCGGATTGCAGAATTCCGCCATGACCTGCCTGCACACGCCGCACGGATACAGGTAATCGTCGGCGTCCCCCGTGATTGCGATCGCGGCAAACTCCCGTTCCCCCTCGGACACCGCCTTAAAAAAAGCCGTTCGCTCCGCACAGTTCGTCGGCGTGTAAGCAGCATTCTCAATATTGCAGCCCGTGTATATTTTTCCGCCCGCTGTAAGCAGCGCCGCTCCCACGCGAAAATGTGAATACGGCACATATGCATTCTCCTTCGCCGCGATTGCCTCTTTTGCAAGTGATTTTATATCCATATCAGCATCCTTCTTTCTTTTTTTCTTCTTAAAATATTTTAACGGACGTTTTCCCAAAAGAAAAGCGGAATTTTTAGTACTGTTTCTCGAAAAGGTACTAATTTATATTCCTAATTTTAAAATTTTCATTAAATAATATACAATTTTCTTGTTTTAAAATAAATACATATGCTATGATAGAAAGACGATACGACTAAAAAGGAGGGTTACTATGAATGAATTTTGTGAAATCACCCCTGAACTTAAGCGCCTTGCCGCCAAGTCTGAGGAATGTGCAAAGATAGACCCGGAGCTGTACTCAAAGTACGACGTCAAGCGCGGTCTGCGTGATTTGAACGGTAAAGGTGTTCTCGTAGGACTGACCGAAATTTCCGAAGTTTGTTCCACGAAAGAAGTCAACGGTGAGACGGTACCCGCCGACGGCGAACTTTTCTATCGCGGCTACAATGTCAAGGATCTGATTTTGGGCATTCCTGACACCAGCCATTCCGGTTTCGAGGAATGTACCTATCTCTTACTCTTTGGCAAGCTTCCGACCGCAGATGAACTAAAAGAATTTACCGCAATGCTCAGTCATTACCGGACGCTTCCAACCAGTTTTGTGCGCGACATCATTATGAAAGCGCCCAGTAAGGATATGATGAATACGCTTGCCAGGAGTGTTCTGACTCTGTATTCCTACGACGATATGGCTGATAACATCACGCTTCCGAACGTATTAAGACAGTGTCTGCAGCTCATCAGCCTGTTCCCGCTTCTCTCGGTGTACGGCTATCAGGCTTACAAGCACTATCACGACGGCGCCAGCCTGTTTATCCACTCCCCGAAGGAGGAATATTCCACCGCAGAAAATATTCTGCATATCTTAAGACCGGACAGTCAGTTCACACCGCTGGAAGCAAAGCTTTTAGACATTGCTCTGATTCTTCATATGGAACACGGCGGAGGAAACAACTCTTCCTTCACCACACACCTTGTCTCTTCCTCAGGAACAGATACCTATTCTGTAATTGCAGCATCCCTTGGCTCGTTAAAGGGTCCAAAGCACGGCGGCGCCAACATCAAGGTTGTGCGGATGTTCGATGATATGAAGGCAAACCTTAAGGACTGGACGGACGAGGAAGAAATCAGCCACTATCTGACAGCACTGCTCCACAAGGAAGCATTCGATCATGCCGGACTGATTTATGGTATGGGGCACGCAGTCTACTCGCTCTCCGACCCGAGAGCACAGATTTTCCGCCGTTTCGTAGAGCGGCTCTCCACAGAAAAAGGTTACGAGAAGGAATTCGCTCTCTACACTGCAGTGGAGCGGCTCGCGCCGCAGATCATCGCAAAGGAGCGCAAGATCTACAAGGGTGTCAGCCCGAACGTCGATTTCTTCAGCGGTTTCGCCTACAGCATGTTAGGGCTTCCGGTCGAGCTGTATACGCCGATCTTTGCGATTGCGCGTATCTCCGGCTGGAGCGCGCACCGTCTCGAGGAAGTCGCAGGCGGCGGCAAGATCATGCGTCCGGCCTACAAGAATGTCGGCGAACGAAAGATATATATACCAATGGATCAGCGTTAAGGCTGATCCATTTTTAATTCGAACCAAAAGGTCGATCCCACTCCCTGCCCGCTCTCCACACCGTAGCGCCCGCCGTGCAGTTCCAATATATTTTTTACGATAGAAAGTCCGAGTCCCGTTCCCATCACCGCGCGTTTGTGCGTCTTATCCACTTTATAGTAGCGGTCCCACACATACGGCAGCGCCTCCGGCGCGATGCCTTCCCCACTGTCCGTCACCTCGATGCGCACATAACCGTTGTCCTTTACGCACTGTCTGACCCATATCTGCCTGTCCTCGCCCGTATAGTTGATCGCATTGTTCACCAGGTTGTAAATCACCTGAAAAATCTTATCCTCGTCCGCTTCCACCATGACTTTTCTATCGTAAGAAAAGCTGATGGCATAGCCCTCCTGCTCCTTGAGCTTGTTGTACCGCTCAAGAACGGACTCGATACTCTCCGTCAGATTATAGACGGATGTTCTCTTTTCGAGCACCCCTGCCTGCAGCTTGGAAATGTCAAGCATATCATTGACAAGATTCGTCAGCCGTTCCGCCTCATCAATCACGACCTGTAGATTTTCCGGTGAGTTCTCCCCCGGGAGATCCCGCATGACTTCGGCGTACGCGATAATCATCGTGAGCGGCGTCCGCAGATCATGGGAGACATTGGCAATCAGTTCTCTGCGCAGCCTTTCACTCTTTTCAAGTTCCCGCGCCGTCATATTCAAGGTATCCGAAAGCTCCGCGACCTCCCGGTAATCCTTTCCTTCGAAGTGCACGGTCAGATTGCCTCCCGCCATCTCCTTCGCCGATGCATTGATGCGGATCAGTGATTTGGACACCTGTCTGGAAATCAGAAGCGCAATTACAAGTGACAGCACAATCATGACAATGGTAATCCAAACCAGTTCCACGCGCAGCGTATTCACGGTCGCGTCCACCGGGGTAAGCTGTGCGTTTACCAAAAGAATACAGTCATCCCCGCCAATCGGTACGATGTTCGCATAGATTACGCTCTGTGCCCGCTCCTGCTCATGGTTCTGCATGACCCCAGCCGGCATATCCATGTCTGCCGGATCGCCTTCTCCCACCGGATTCTCTTCCTCTGCAGGCATATCATGCCACGCCATATCCGCGAATACTTTGCTGATACCGCCCTCGAATTCCACCTTCGCAGCGCCGCCGTTCTTTTTGGCCTGTTCATAAAAGCGGAGCAACGCCTCCTTCGACATCGAATCCAACCTTGAATTCGGAATATATTCCGCGCTGTAGATGACGTTTCCTTCCACATCCCCCACATACACGATCATATTTTTCTGCGCTGCCAGCGCATCGATCTGCTCCTGTATGTTGGCAGAATCACTCTGTAAGACGCTTATAACCTCAGAGGTGAACGCCTCCGTTTCCCTCGTCCTGATTCCCTTGTAGAGCGTGTCCAGATAGCAGATCTGTATCAGCCACAGGAGTACCAGAAGTATCCCGACAAAAACAAGCAGATATAAAAATATCTTCCATTTGATACTGATCTTCTCATGCTTCAAACCGATAGCCCACCCCTCTTAACGTTACAAGGAACTTGCGGTACTCTCCGAGACTGCTCCGAAGCAGCTTAATGTGGGTGTCTAACGTGCGGTCATCCCCGTAATAGTCGTATCCCCAGACCTCCGTAATCAGCTTCTCTCTCTCTAAAGCGATATTGCGGTTCCTGACAAGATAAAAAAGAAGCTCATACTCCTTCGGGGAAAGCTCGATCCGCCTGCCGTCCACGCTGACTGTCCGTCCGGTAAAGTCCACGCACAGCCCTTCTGCGGAAAATATCTCGTGCTCTGTACCTGCATACGATTCTCTTCCGCTGTTCCGTTCGATCACAACCTTCACGCGCATCATCAGTTCCTTCGGAGAAAACGGCTTGACAACATAATCGTCAATTCCAAGTTCAAAGCCGTGAATCTTATCGTACTCTTCACCGCGTGCCGACAGCATAATGACCGGAATCCGCTTTGTCCGGCGGATTTCCTTGCAGGTAGAAAAACCGTCCAGCTCCGGCATCATCACATCCAGAATAATCACGTCGAAATCCTGCTTCCTGCAGAGCCTTACCGCTTCCATTCCGTCCGCTGCCTCTGTAATCTCATATCCCTCAAATTCTCCGTACTTGCGTATAATCGCACGAATCTTCTCCTCATCGTCAACCACTAATATTCTTCTCATAACACATCCCCTCTTTTTCCTGCATCATACCTGACCAATGTGATGCCTATGTGAAGACGGTCTGATGCTTGTCCGAAATTTTACCGAAAAATGTCCTGTGCCGCCTAATGCCATCCTACGAACTGCCGCAACCCGGTAATTTCTTATAAAAACAGTTCCCTCGCCTTCTTAAGCTGATTCTGAAACCAGAAAAAAGCTCCGAGAAATACGATCATCTCTACAAAAGTAAATGCTCCAAGCGGCACGATCTGATCGTTAATAAATCCCAGAACTCCCACCAGCACGATCATCGCTCCAAACGCCGCTTCCTTCCAATATATAAATGCAATGAATCCCTTCTTATCCCTGCACCGTTTGATTTCCTCCGCCGTGATAACCGCGGAACTGATCTCCCCGGTCTTGTTCATTTTTAATCCTGCGCCTATCATATACAACCCGAATATTGTAATTACGACGTCAAAAATTGTCATCACATCCATAATATGCCTCCATGTCTGAATATTTTTCTTCATTATAAGCGCCACAGATCCAATATGCAATGAATTGCTCGGATTTTCCACAGACTTCATCTTTTTTACACATAATTTTTAAGTTAAGATTGAACTATTTTTTCAGTTAGTGTACAATAGAAATAAATATAATGATGGACAGAGGAGATGCGATATGATGTTAAATGACGTTAAAATACTTATCGGCGACGATTCTATTCTTGCAAGGAAACAATTAGAAAATATTATATCGACCTACGGGAATCCGATTTTTCTCGAAGCTTCCAACGGACAGGATGCGATCGACCTATATAAAAAGGAATCACCGGCTCTTGTTTTCCTGGATATTGTAATGCCTGTAAAGGACGGGAATACTGCAATTCAGGAAATCAAAGAATACGATAAGGATGCCGACATCATTGTCGTTTCCTCCATCGGTACGCAGTCTCAGCTTAAAGATGCGATCGAGGCTGGCGCCCGCGATTTTATTCAGAAACCTCTGATTGCCGAACACATTCATCACATTATTACCTCAAGGTTTGAAGGGAGATAAAGTATGTACGCTCAGTTTTTCGGAAACTTTTTATTATCACGCGGTGTCATCACGAGAAAGCAGCTCATTGACATCATGCAGAAGAAAGCCGACACCAAGGTCAAGCTTGGTACGCTGGCTATTCATGCAGGTTATATGACTGCCAACGAAGTTGACCGTATTTACATCCTTCAGACCCATCAGGACAAGCGTTTTGGAGAACTTGCCATCAGCGAAGGTTATCTGACCGAGGAACAGGTTACGAATCTTCTTCTCGAGCAGGAACCCGATTTTCTTCTTCTCGGACAGGCTCTTATTGAGGAAGGCATCATTGACAATCAACAGCTTCAGGATTTGATTATCGCTTACCAGTCGGACAACGAATTGGATGAGTTTACATATTCTTCGGAGACGCAGGATGCGATTCATCATATGGTAGAGAATTTCTTCGTTCTGGCAGAACGTTCCCTCTCCCATTATGAGATTTCCTTTTTCCAGCTTCTGCTCAATAACTTGATCCGTTTTATCGGAGATGATTTTACACTGATTTCTCCGAGCAACTGCAGGGAATATCCCACGAACTACTGTATCTCGCAGAAACTGAACGGTCCTTTCTCTGTCCGTACATATATCGATCTTCCAGAGGATACATGCATTGCATTCGCATCCAGATATGTAGACGAAGAATTCACTGAATTTGATGAATACGTCAGTTCCTCGCTTGAGGATTTCCTCAATCTGCACAACGGCGTATTCAGCGTGAATATGTCCAACGAGTACTCCATGGAGCTTGAACTGGAAGCCCCCGTTGTCGAAGATAAGGATCTGTTGGTCTTCAATGGTACAGAATGCTATCTGCTTCCGATTATATATCCGTTCGGAACCGTATATTTCATCTTCGAGATTTTTAAATCCGAATAAATACGAAACCCTGCCGTGATGACACGACAGGGTTTTTCTTCTAAATCTTTCTATATCCGAATCTGACAGAACAATTTCTGCTGCGAAAAATGCTTTCCCTCCAGCAGCTATTTACATACCAAGGAACTTCTTCACGACGCAAGGCATCTCCTCCACATCACACACAGTATCATGAAGCACCTTTGCATTACGGATCTCTTCGATTGCCTGCGGCACTGTCACGTTGCCGATTCTGCTTAGTTCATCCACAAGCTCGAAATCCGACATACTGTCATACTTCATATCAATTGCATCCATGACGCTTCTCGTAAACTTGAACGGACTTGCCGTTGACGCGATTACAGTCTTCGTCGCATCGTCCTTCGTGTCCGCCTTATATTTGCCGTATACGCCCGCAGCGACTGCCGTATGGGTATCGATGATATATCCGGTCTTCTCATAAAGCGCGCGGATGACTCCTGCAGTCTCCTTCTCACTCGTGTAATTTCCATAGAAGTCCTTAAGCTGCTCTCGCATCTTTGGTGTAATCTCATATTTCCCGGTAGAAGTAAGCTGCTTCATCAGCGCTGCATTCTTTCCCGCGTCATTTCCGGCGATACGGTAAATCAGACGCTCCAGATTGCTGGAAATAAGAATATCCATGGACGGAGAACTCGTCAGCATAAATTCACGATTCTTGTCGTAAGTTCCGGTCGAAAAGAAATCGTAGAGTACTTTATTCTCGTTGGAAGCGCAAATCAGCTTTGCAATCGGCACGCCCATATTCTTCGCATAGAATGCAGCCAGAATATTTCCGAAATTGCCGGTCGGCACAACTATATTGATCGGCTCGCCATTTCCGATCACACCGTTATCAAAAAGCTTTGCATACGCATATACATAATAGACGATCTGCGGCACGAGACGTCCGATATTGATTGAATTCGCCGAGGAGAACTGATACCCCGCGGCATCCATCTCCTTTGCCAGTGCGGCGTCAGAGAACATCTGCTTCACACCTGTCTGCGCCTGATCGAAATTGCCGTTGATTCCTACAACAAAAGTATTCGCTCCCTTCTGCGTCACCATCTGCTTCTCCTGAATGGGACTGACGCCGTTCTTCGGGTAAAATACAATAATCCTGGTTCCCGGTACATCCGCAAAACCTGCAAGCGCCGCCTTTCCGGTATCCCCCGACGTTGCTGTCAAAATGACGATCTCATTCTTCACCTTGTTCTTCTTTGCTGCAGTTGTCAGCAGATACGGAAGAATAGAAAGCGCCATATCCTTAAACGCAATCGTCGAACCGTGAAACAGTTCCAGATAATATGCACCGTCTGCCTCCACAAGAGGTGCAATCTCCTCCGTGTCGAACTTGCTGTCATATGCCGAATTGATACAGTGTTTCAACTCGTCCTCAGTAAAATCCGTCAAAAACAGCTTCATGACCTCATACGCTGTCTCCTGATAGCTCATCTTCGCCAACTGTTCCATCGGAACGTTAAGCTTCGGAATCTCCGTCGGCACAAATAATCCTCCGTCATTTGCCAGACCCCTTAAGATTGCCTGTGATGCAGTTACCTTTTCCTGTGCGTCTCTTGTGCTTGCATACATTAATTCCATTTCCATAATCCTCTTATCTTATATATTCGTTGTTCAGAGACAACTCTTAAAAAAATATACAGTCTCCTACTATGCTTTCACACATTATATCGGAAACTGTACATTCATGTCAATGCATTAAAGTAGTAAAATACGAAAACTATACATTCTTAAAACGATCCGCTTCATCCTTCAGACGATTGCTGATATTCTGGTTCGTCTCCATCTCTGCATGGACGGTATCAATATTCTGAACAAGGATCGTCGTACTGCTTGCCGCATTACCGACACTGTTCGCGCTCTCTTCAATTGCTGTCGAGATATCCCGGATAGAATTCACCGTCTTCTCCATGATATCATTGAGCTTGCGCGCCTTCGCCTCAAAGCCGTCCATGGTGGAATTGACATAGGTGGCATCATTACGGTACTGCTCACCGTTCTCCACAAATCTGTCATAATCCGGCATGATCGTCTCATCGATGTACTCGACGATTGCATTTGAGTTATTGGCAAGCTTATTCACAGCCTGTGTGACAAGCGCATTGATCGACTGGATATTGTTTGCTGTCTCCTTTGTAGAATCGGCAAGCTTACGGATTTCATCTGCAACTACCGCAAATCCCTTCCCCGCCTCTCCGGCGCGTGCCGCTTCTATGGATGCGTTCAACGATAACAGATTCGTCTGGCTCGACACGCTCAAAATCTCTTCCGTGAGTTCATTGACGCGCTCCACGCTCTTGCTCTCCTCAATCGCCGCTTTCAGCGTATCAATAATATCCTTAATCATAAGGCTTGTGCTTTCCTTATTCGCAACCGCCTTATCCTTCATATTCTCCGCACGGTTCTGCATATCCGTGGCATAGGCGTTCATCTCCTGCGATTCCTTCGTGATTGCATCAACTTCCTCACCGATCCGCGTGACATTGGCACTCACTGTATTGACCGCAGATGCGACCTCCTGCATCGTAGCGGATAACTCCTCCATACCCGCAGATATATCATATGCATTGCTGTTCGCCGTGCCGACGCTGTTTACGACGCTCGTGACGATCTCTCCCATTTCTCTTGAGTCGATAACGATGCGGCCCATGATACGCTGCAGCGTCTCCAGGAATACGTTGATGCCGTCGGCAAGCTGACCAATCTCATCGTGGCTCTTGATACCGATTCGCCTGGTGAGATCGCCGTTGCCGGATTCAATTTCCTGAATGATATCCTCCAACTGTCTCGTCACATGCTTGACCGGTCTGACAACACTTCTGACGGAACCGAATACCGCCACCGCAAAAAACACCAGTACACACACTAGTGTCAGCGCGCTTGCTACAAGCGAACTGGAATATACGGTCTCCTGCGATGCATTTGCCTTGTCAATATTTGCTTCCATGTATGTCTGCAGCGTGGCAAGCACTTCCTCCACACGCCCGCTCGTGATCGTAAGCTCCGCATTGCAGATCTGTCTTGCTTTATCTTTATTCCCTTTTCCAATAAAATCGGCAACCTTGTCATATACCCCCGAGTACTCCGCGTATTTCGCACGAAGTAGTTCCACGGTATCCATCTCCTCCTGCGTGCTGACAGTCATCTCGTATGAATCGATCGCCGCCTCAATATCAGCGCGGTAATCTTCTACTTCCATCAGCATATCCTCTCTTGCTTCCCTCGAGGTAGAGACGCACATACTGTACGCGATTGTATCAATATCCTTAAAATCGGACGAAATCTGGTTCAACAGCAGAAGCTGGTTCACCGTCGTCTCACTGATCTCCTGGCTGCTCTGGTGCAGCGACCTTGCATTCCAGGCTCCGATAAATGACGATAAGACTGCAACCACCGCCAACAACAGAACCGGGATCAATACTTTGACCGAAATACTGCTTTTCTTCATTTGCGAAATATCCCCCTTCATATGCCTATTTCCGCATGCAAATATTCCTTTTTATTGTAACATTTGCTACATTTTTAGTCAACAAATCCGACAAAATATTGCATCCTTTTTTCATATCTGCTATGCTTAAAGCACAAGAATGTATAGTCATTCTTATTTACATAAAATCATTATCGTAAACGAGGTATTTCTATGCTTCAGGGTGTATACATTGCAAAACAGAAGGACGGAACCATATATTACCGTTCCAGCATCACTTATCGCAGCAAGCACATCAGTCTCGGCAGCTTTTCTTCGGAGGAAGATGCAGGCACCGCCTACTTAGATGCCCTTGCGCTTTTAAACGATCTCTCCGTCACGCTCACCGCGTTACAGGACGCTGCCCTTACTCTTTCGTATGAGAAAGCCGTGATTCTTCTGAATTTCCGGGACAACCGGCTTTATTTTAAAAACCCGATCTACCTGCGCAGCGGATATTTCAGCTATTTTCTCTCGCCAGGCGAGGAACTGAAATTTGATATAGACGATCTGTTCTATTATTCCAGCCATAAGATTCAGAAACGTCAGGGGCATCTGTTCGTCAGCGACTACGGTATGCAGTACTCGATCCTTGCGCGCTACGGCATCCGTCCCTACGCAGTCTCCGGTCGCGACTACATTTTCGCAAACGGTGATCCGCTCGACTTCCGTTACTCCAACATTATCATCCGAAATCACTTTCACGGTGTACGTCAGATCGAACGAAACGGCATTCCGAAATACCAGACCGTCATCCACATCAACGGCAATTATATCATCGGCACATATTCGACCGAGGAGAAAGCCGCGATTGCCTACAACAAAGCGGCTGATCTGGCAAAGACTGCCGGAATTGCGAAGAACTTTCCCGAGAATTACATCGACAGCTATTCGCCGAAGGAATATGCCGAAGTTTACACAAAGCTCAAGGTTTCCAGACGCTATCTGAACTATCTGGAAACCCTTTCCTCGTAAAGCTATTTCTGATTGATATAATTTACCAGACCTTCACAATCAATAATCTTCTGCATAAACGGCGGAAACGCCTGTCCCTGATAAGTCGTTCCCTTCGTCTTATCCGTGATGACGCCCGTGTCGAAATTTACCTCCACCTCATCTCCCGCCTCAATCGCGCACGCCGCCTCGGTACACTCGATGATCGGCAGTCCGATGTTGATCGCATTGCGATAGAAAATACGCGCAAATGTCTCGGCGATTACACAGCTTACGCCGGCCGCCTTGATTGCGATCGGCGCGTGCTCCCTGGACGAACCGCAGCCGAAATTCTTATTCGCCACGATGATATCTCCCTCTGCCACCTTATTTACAAAATCCTTGTCGATATCCTCCATGCAGTGCGTTGCAAGCTCCTTCGGATCGGAGGAATTTAAGTATCTCGCTGGAATAATGACATCCGTATCTACATTATCCCCGTATTTGAATACATGACCGTTTGCTGCTTTCATTTTCTCTCTCCTTTCCTACAGTTCATCCGGACCGGACAGCATTCCGGTCACCGCGCTTGCCGCCGCTACCGCCGGGCTTGCAAGATAAATCTCAGACTCGACATGACCCATACGTCCGACAAAATTGCGATTCGTCGTGGAAACGCAGCGCTCATGCTCCGCTAAGATACCCATATAACCGCCGAGACACGGACCGCAGGTCGGCGTGGAAACAATCGCTCCCGCCTCAATAAATGTCTTTAACAGACCTTCCTCCATCGCATCCAGATAAATCTGCTGTGTCGCGGGAATAACGATGACGCGCAGACCCTTTGCGACCTTTCTGCCCTTTAAGATAGACGCTGCAACGCGCAGATCATCCATTCTTCCGTTCGTACAGGAACCGATCACGACCTGATCGATCTTAATCTCTCCGACCTCGTCGATGGTCTTTGTATTTTCCGGGAGATGCGGGAATGCGACGGTCGGCTTTAAGCTGCTAAGGTCGATCGTGTACTCCTCGTCATATTCTGCATCCACATCCGCCTCATAAACTGTATACGGGCGCTTGGAATGCTCCTCCATGTATTTCTTCGCCAGCTCATCTACCGGGAAGATTCCGTTCTTTCCGCCTGCCTCAATCGCCATGTTTGCAATCGTAAATCGGTCGTCCATCGTAAGATACTGGATTCCGTCACCGACAAACTCCATGGATTTGTAGAGCGCACCGTCCACTCCGATCATGCCGATGATATGTAAGATGATATCCTTTCCGCTGATCCATTTCGCAGGCTTTCCGGTCAGATTGAACCTGATGGCGGCCGGAACTTTGAACCAGGCTTTTCCTGTTGCCATGCCCGCCGCCATATCCGTACTGCCTACGCCCGTAGAAAACGCACCGAGCGCTCCGTAGGTACAGGTATGTGAATCCGCGCCGATGATAACGTCTCCGGCTACTGTAAGCCCTTTCTCCGGCAGAAGCGCGTGTTCGATTCCCATCTCCCCGACGTCAAAATAGTTCGTAATCTCATGCTTACATGCAAATTCGCGGACACATTTACAGTGCTGCGCGGACTTGATATCCTTGTTTGGCACAAAATGATCCAGTACAAGCGCAATCTTATCCTTGTCAAATACTCCGTCCACCTTCATCTTATCCATCTCATGAATCGCGACCGGAGACGTAATATCATTTCCGAGCACAAGGTCCAAATCCGCCTCGATCAGTTCACCTGCGCGAACAGCTGGAAGTCCCGCGTGTGCCGCAAGGATTTTCTGCGTCATTGTCATACCCATATCTATCCCTCCATATTCTCATATTCGTGTGTGTGTAATTTTATTTGCCGTTCCAGTATATCTGCCCCGGCACGGCAAGAGGTTATAAACCTTTGCGCTTGTGTTAATTATACCATACGTGTTATTATAATAAAAATACATAATAAATATATTTACCATAACTTGATCTCATGCTATACTGTCTGTGATGGAAGCAGAAACGTCTGCTCCGAGAAATGAGGATTATTATGAACCAGAATTTATCATCTTACCGGATTTTCTATACGGTTGCAAATACGGGAAATATTTCCAAGGCTGCAAAGGAGCTTTACATCAGCCAGCCAGCCATCAGCAAGTCCATCCAGAAGCTCGAGGAAAGCATCGGCTGCCGCCTGTTCTCGCGCAGTTCCCGCGGCGTTGTCTTAACGGAGGAGGGCCGTCTTTTGTACGAGCATGTCAAGAGTGCGTTCGAGACTTTGACGCTCGGCGAAGAAAAGCTAAAACGCTCTATCGAGCTCGGCGTCGGTCACTTAAAGATCGGTGTCAGCTCCACCCTCTGCAAATATCTGCTTCTCCCCTACTTAAAGGAGTTCATCAGGCAGAATCCGCATATTACGATTTCGATTCACTGCCAGTCCACCAACGAAACGTTGAAGATGCTCGAAGAGAACAAGATCGACATCGGGCTGATCGGCAGACCGGAGAACCTTAAGAATATTCATTTTGATTTTCTTGAGGAGATCGAGGATATTTTCGTTGCCACGAAGGACTATCTGCGCAATCTTCACGCGAGGGGCGTTCACAAGGACGAGATCCTCTCCGCCTCTACGCTCATGCTGCTCGATAAGAATAATATGACGCGCCAGTACATTGACGACTATCTACAGGAGAACCAGATCGTGATTCGTGATTCCATTGATATCTCGAACATGGATCTTCTGATTGATTTTGCAAGAATCGGCGTCGGCGTTGCCTGCGTCGTAAAAAGTTTTGTTGCGGATGATCTAGAGAGCGGCGCACTGCTTGAGATTCCGCTCGGCATTCCGATCCACAAGCGCGAGGTCGGCTTTGCGTACCGCACGAATATGAAGCCGTCAAAATCTCTGGCAGAGTTTATAAGGTTCTATAAGAATTTTAAAGTTTGATGTGCGCAGGAAGCGAACGGCTTCCTGCGTTCATTTTTTATTCAGCCAATCTGCTTCCTGTAGTATAAGAAACTCTATGTAATACAATATTTGTACTTTCATTATTTTCCCAGTATTTCCTCAATCTTTGTAATCAGCATATCCTTCACAGGCGGCTTTAAATAATAACCTGCCGGCTGCAATGCTAAAACAGCCTCTATATTCTCCTTTTTGTTGACTCCCGTCAAAAATATCACAGGAATATCACAAAGCTCAGCATCCGCACGAATCATCTCAAGCGTCATACGCCCGTCACATATCGGCATCTCATAATCCAATAAAATTAAATCGGGACGCTTTTTTCCAATGGAAGTCATTGCCTGTGTACCAGAAATCGCAACGGAAACCTCAAACCGCTCTTCCAACATGGATTTCACCATCCGCAGCATTGCTCCATTATCGTCTACTACAAGAACATGCTTTTTCGCCAAGCCATTGCTAACTTCACGCTCTCTTTCCGTTTCATCTATTTTAAGTTTTCTGCAGATCGCCTGATAAATATCCTGATTTTCAATCGGACGAATCAGGTTTTCAAATTGTGTCTCTTCATAAAATTTTGTAAAATGGGTGCATTCTTCTTTTGTTCCAAGTGTAATAACAGGAATGTCGGAATAATCATTACTTAATAAATAGAACAGGCTGGAATCAATATCATATACGCCTACCAGGCTAATCAAAACCAGATCCGGTCTTACCATTTTGAGCATACCTTCCCAGATACTTGAATTTTCAGAACACAATTGCACATGAAAATAGTTTGACAAGTACTGATTTACATTCTTTACGATATCATTCAATTTTCCAATCAGTAATATCTTTTTCATTACACACTCTCTTTCTGTCCGGAAAGCTGCTTAATGATTGTCTGAGTATATATTTCGGTCTGTTCCGGATCTAAATTTTCTACTGCAACCTTTAAAAGCTCTATATTCTTCTGCACATCATCCTGATAGCGGTATGAATAAATCATTTTCATTTTTTCATCAACTTCATCAATATCCATTCCCTGCATGGCAATTCGAAGCATTTCCAATAATACGCAAATCATGGAATTGTCCTCCGCCTCCGTCTTTTCCTCCGGCGCTTCTATCCCAAAGACGCCTGTCAGCTTCTCTGTGTAGCTGTTCCATTCCGTTATAAAAATCCGATGCAGGCTATGCACAGTTTCCTGTTGTTCCTTTGCTGCCGCATCCTCCAAAATTTTCGCCATCCCGGCAAGCGGGATAATCCCTAATGAAGCCGCCAGACTTTTCATGCCATGTACCTGAATCCGATATGGCTGCATCTCGCCTGTCATACAAATGTCCTGATAACAATTGGAAAGTTTTTCAGCAGCGGCAGATATCTGCTCATAAAATGAGACGACCGTAGTTTTAAGCAACTCCATATCCGTCAAATGCATCCACGCATAATTCCAATCCACCCCATCCACCATCGGTAACTGCTCTAAGTCCAAAGATGCACCTGCCGCTTCCGGTTGCCGTATTTCTTCTGTTGGTTCTTTGTCCTTTAGCAATTCCCCAGGCAGAAAGTCCATCAGCATTTTTTCCAGTTTTGCCGAAACAATAGGCTTTGCCAGATAGCCGTCAAACCCTGCTTCCATGTATTTTTCTTTGGCGCCCGAAATCACATTTGCAGTCAATGCAATAACAGGTATATTTCTATATAAATTCTCAGGATCTTCCTTTATTCTCACCAATGTTTCTATTCCGTCCATCTCTGGCATCATATGATCCAAAAAAATGATATCAAACAGTTTTTGTTTTGTCAATTCAATGCATGCTGCACCGCTTTCCGCCTCCGTTATCTTCACCCGTGTCTGCTGCAAAAGACTTTGAAATACCTTACGGTTTATAACATTGTCATCTACAACCAGTACTTCGGCATCCGGTGCTGTAAAACCCGCTGTATATGTAAAATCTGCCGCCAACCGCTGTATATTTTTTTCAAAATCACCTATCGGTTTATCTTCTATAATATCCTGTTCCAGATCAAATGAAAACTTTGAACCTTTTCCATAAACACTTTCTACAACCAACTGACTGTTCATCATCTGTAACAGTTGGAGCGTAATGCTCATACCCAATCCGGTTCCTTCTATATGCCGGTTTTTTTCTTCCTCGATTCTCTCGAATTCCACATAAAGCTTGGGTAAATCTTCCTCTTTGATTCCTACACCGGTATCCTCTACTTCATAATGAAGCACGATTTTCCCGTTTGCTTCCTTTCTTTTGCTAATGCGGAACCAGATGTCTCCTTCACTCGTATACTTTACCGCATTCGTCAAAATGTTTGTAAGAACCTGGCGAATTCTTACATCATCTCCAAATAAAGTACATGGAATTGTACGATCGACTTCCACATGAAATTGCAGTTTTTTCTTCTTTGCGCGCAAATCCGCCATATTTGACAAATCGTGTATCATGCTGCTTACATCATAATTAGCCGGTATAATTTCCATTTTTCCGGATTCTATTTTCGAGATATCCAGAATATCATTAATAATGCAAAGAAGCGCCTGCCCTGCTGTAAAAATGTCCATTGCATATTCCCGCACTTTTGCTTCCCTGGATTCTCTTAATATCATTTCATCCATGCCCAAAACCGCATTAATCGGCGTTCGTATCTCATGTGACATATTCGCAAGAAATTTCCCCTTCGCCTCACTTGCTGCAAGCGCAAGCTTGGCGCTTTTTTCCGCTTCCCTCTTATAATCTCGGGTGATCTGGAACGTATGAATGATTACAAGAATAAACAAAAATATTGTCATGGCATACTGGCTATAGTCCTTATTGTCAGTAAACTGAACTGCTGTAGGCATACATAAACCTACAAGTTCTCCTATCAACAACACTGTGTAAAGCCCTGCAATAAACCAATTTGTTCTTTTTCTGCACACCACCGCTTCTCTCACATACAGTAAAATACTAATGAAAATAATCATATCGAACAATATTTCCGTGCATTTTACCATATCTACCAGATCAAATATATTCGTTGCTTGTAGAAAAATCTGTGCAAATACGTTTATGGTTGTTACCGCGAAGAGTAACCCGAACAATCTGGGACGTTTCTTATCCATGTTGTATTGCATATGCAATATCAAAAATAACGGAACCAACATGACAAACAGATATTGTCCCATAGAATAAATTGCCTTTTCCCCATAAAAAATACTCAGGGTTTCCGTCTTGATCAAGTAAAACAATCCTGTATCTACGCCAAGCGCTGCCAGCCAAAAAACCCCATATGTCTTTTGACCGGTCCGCATACATACAATTCCCAAAAGAAGAAATACAACTGCGCCAATCAGCATAATAAAACAGGAAAGTAATTTTACAAGATTGCTTTCAATCAACTGTAAAATTGCAATATCTCTCGGTGACACGGTTACTTTTCCAAGCGTAGCCGCTGCATTTTCGTAAGACGACATTAATTCAATTCTAAGATATCCTTCTTCTATCTGTTCCGGCAGATCCACAAGATTAACTCTGTTTCCTGGAGATTTACCAAACAACCTCTGATTTTCAACGCCATACTGATAGATAACCTGATCATCCAGACTAACGCGCACGGTGGATTCATTCGAATAAAAAACCAGTGTTAATCCCGCATAATCCTGCGTAATCGTATTTTGGAAGACAATTGTCTCATCAGGTTCACTCGTACCCTCATAAGGAAGGGATACGATCATCCCAACCCCTTCTTCCTTTATCTGATCCATAACAGAAGAAACCGAAGAAAATCTCCAGTTATGATTCATTTCATATACAAAATACTCATTTGTCGTATCATCTTCTGACTGAATCTGATAAAGAGCAACAAACATGCCCATTATCGCCAAAATGATACATACGACAACAACCTTATGATATTTCTTCATATATTGAATTTTATCTCCATTATCTCTCTGCATAGGAATGCCTATCCCGAAATTCATGTCTATCTTCCTTTCAAAATTATACAGCCATATCCGCAAAGCCGGCTGGCTCTTTACATCAACGTTTTTCGAAGCTGTGCAGCCATGTCCGCAAAGCGAATTGGCATCTGACATTCTACTTTCTTTCAAAATTATACAGCCATATCCGCAAAGCCGACTGGCTCTTTACATCAATTTTTTTCGAAGCTATGCAACCATGTCCGCAAAGCGAATTGGCATCTGACATTCTACTTTCTTTCAAAATTATACAGCCAATTCGCTTTCAGGAAGTAAATCAGAAAGATCACCGAACTGATTGACCATGTGAGGGGGTACGCCCAGAAAATCACCTCAATCTTCGGGATAAAGTGCACCGTCACCGTAATATAGGTGATACGGATAATACACCACGAGATCAGCATGACGAACATCGGCACAGCTGATTTCCCGGCGCCGCGCATGATGCCCGCGATACAGTGCGAAAATGCAAGGAAGCAATAAAATAATGCCTCCGTATGCGCCTGTTTCGTGGCGATTGCAACAACCGCCTCCGTACCGTCGAATGCAGCCGCAAAATACGGAATCGCAAAGAATACGATCACGCCGACAAGCTCCGCGAGCGTCACCGAACAGGTAATCCCAAAGACCGCGCCCTTCTTCGCCCGGTCGTACTGCCTCGCGCCGAGATTCTGCCCGATAAAGGTCGTCAGCGACATTGCGAAGCAGGTGATCGGCAGAAATGCGAAGCCCTCGATCTTCGAATACACGCCGCAGCCCGCGACCGCCATCACGCCAAACTTGTTGATGTTCGACTGCACGACGATATTCGCAAGCGAGATAATCGAATTCTGAAGTCCCGAAGGCAGACCGATTCCGATAATCTGCCCAAGCATCCCCGGATAGAACCGGATGTCGCAGATTTTCACCTGGTAGACCTCTTTGCTCTGCACGAGCCGCACAAAGCAGAGCACCGCGCTTGCCGCCTGCGAGATCACGGTGGCAAGCGCCGCTGAACCGACGCCCAGGCGGAAGATACCGACAAACAACAGGTCAAGCACAACATTTACAATTGACGAGAAAATCAGATAATAAAGCGGATGCCTGCTGTCTCCCACCGCCTGTAAAATTCCCATAACGATATTGTACATAACAAACGCAAGCGATCCCGCGAAATATGTCCGAAAATAGACGATGGAATTCGGCAGCACCGATTCCGGCGTCCCCATCCATACCAGAATCTGCGGCGCTAAAAACATGCCGATTCCCATCAAAAGCAGTCCCGCCGCAAGTCCGAACGCCACGTCCGTGTGCACGGCTTTCTTTATATTTTCATAATCCCGCGCGCCGAAATATTTGGAGATCACAACGCCCGCGCCCATCGCAATTCCGTTGAAGAACCCGACCAAAAGGAAAATGAGGCTTCCCGAAGAACTGACTGCCGCGAGCGCGTCGCTCCCGAGAAAATTTCCTACAATCAGAGAGTCTACCGTATTGTAAAGCTGCTGAAATAAATTTCCCAAGAAGAGAGGGATTGCAAACGACACAATCCCTTTCCAGATGGGACCTTCCAATAATTTTGTCCCCTTGTTATTCATCTTATCTCTTCCTCATCCTCAAAAACCTTGCTTCACTGCGAAATACTCTTATTTCATTACAATATTGACAATTCTTCCCGGCACATAGATTTCTTTTACAATGTTCCCGGTCAGCTTATCCGCGATGGATTCCTTCGCTTTCGCAATGACGTCATCCTTCGCATCGTTCCTGCCGATCGCCAGTGTCCCCTTTGTCTTTCCGTTGATCTGCACTGCGATCTCAACGGTATCCTCGACTGTCTTCGACTCGTCGTACTTTGGCCATGTCTGCTGATAAACGTAACCCTCTCCGCCGATGATCTGCCAGAGTTCCTCGGTGATATGCGGTGCGACCGGATTTAAGAGAATGAGCAGTGTCTTGTACTCTCCCTTTGTGATTGCGCCCTTCTTTGTGAAATCATTGAGCAGCGCCATCATTGCCGCAATTGCCGTATTGTATTTCAGGTTCTCAAAATCACTGCTTACCTTCTTGATCGTCTGGTGCATCTTCGTCTCAAGGTCAGCCGAATAGTTCTCCTCGTCCGTCATGATATCCTGCAGTTTCCAGATACGCTCCAGGAAACGGCGGCAGCCCTTCACGCCGTCCTCCGACCATGATGCGCTTAAGTCAAATGCTCCGATGAACATCTCGTAGGTCCTTAAGGTATCTGCACCGTAATCTCTTACGATATCGTCCGGATTTACGACATTTCCTCTGGACTTGCTCATCTTCTCGCCGTTCTCGCCAAGGATCATACCGTGGGAAGTACGCTTCTGATACGGCTCCGGGCACGGAACCTCTCCCTGGTCGTAAAGGAACTTGTGCCAGAATCTGGAATACAGAAGGTGAAGCGTCGTGTGCTCCATACCACCGTTGTACCAGTCTACCGGCATCCAGTATTTTAACGCCTCCTTGCTTGCAAGCGCCTCGTTGTTGTCCGGGTCACAGTAGCGCAGGAAATACCATGAAGAACCCGCCCACTGCGGCATCGTATCTGTCTCCCGCTTCGCCGGACCGCCGCAGCACGGACAGGTCGTATTCACCCAGTCGGTCATCGCCGCAAGCGGGGACTCGCCGTTGTCGGTCGGCATGTAACTCTCGACCTCCGGCAGCATCAACGGAAGTTCACTCTCATCGACCGGCACGTAGCCGCACTTATCGCAGTGTACGATCGGGATCGGCTCGCCCCAGTAACGCTGACGGGAAAATACCCAGTCTCTTAATTTATAATTGGTCTTCGCCGTACCGATGCCCTTTTCCTCGAGGAACTCGATCATCTTCGCCTTGGCGTCTTTTACTTCAAGACCGTTAATAAAATCGGAATTGATAAGCACACCGGTCGCTACATCTGTAAATGCAGCCGCATCAATATCGACCTCCTCGCCGTTCTTCGCAACGACCTGAATCATCGACAAATTGAATTTCTTCGCAAATTCCCAGTCACGCTCGTCATGCGCCGGAACCGCCATAATCGCGCCTGTTCCGTAGGACATTAATACATAATCGGAAACCCAGATCGGAATCTCCCTGCCGTTTACCGGATTGACCGCGCTAAGACCGTCAATCTGCACGCCCGTCTTCTCTTTTGCGAGCTCCGCGCGCTCGAAATCCGATTTCTTCGCTGCCTCGTCACGGTATGACTGAATCTCATCCCAATTTTTGATTTCATCCTTATACTTATCAAGCACCGGATGCTCCGGGGAAACGACCATGTAGGTAACGCCGAACAGTGTATCGCAGCGCGTCGTGTAGATACGCAGCTTTTCGTCCTTGCCCTTAATGGAGAAATCGACCTCGGCGCCCTGCGATTTGCCGATCCAGTTCTTCTGGGAAACCTTGACGCGCTCGATATAATCCACGCCGTCAAGTCCGTCAATTAATTTCTCTGCGTAATCGGTAATCTTTAACATCCACTCGCTCTTGACTTTACGGACGACCGGAGAACCGCAACGCTCGCAAACGCCGTTTACGACCTCCTCATTCGCAAGTCCGACCTTGCAGGACGTACACCAGTTGATCGGCATCTCCTTCTTATATGCAAGCCCCGCCTTAAATAACTTTAAAAAGATCCACTGCGTCCACTTGTAGTAGTTCGGGTCTGTCGTGTTAATCTCTCTGTCCCAGTCAAAGGAATATCCGAGGGAATGAAGCTGATCCTTGAAACGCTTTACGTTATTCTCTGTCACGATCTTCGGATGAATCTTATTCTTGATCGCATAATTCTCCGTCGGGAGTCCGAATGCGTCCCACCCCATCGGATAAAGTACATTGTAGCCCTGCATTCTGCGCTTTCTCGCAACGATATCAAGCGCGGTATACGGTCTTGGATGGCCTACGTGAAGCCCCTGCCCCGACGGGTACGGGAATTCCACCAGCGCATAGTATTTCGGTTTGGTGTAATCATTTGTCGCCGCAAACGCCTTATTTTCATCCCAGACTGCCTGCCATTTCTTCTCGACGACCTTGTGATTGTAAAGTTCTGACATCTTCTTTCCTCCTCATTCATAAAAAAATCTTCGTCTCTGGACAATGAAAGCTTCCATCCGCTTTCACTGTCCAGAGACGAAGATCCGATTCTCCGTGGTACCACTCTTCTTCGCATCTTATGCTCCGCTTCCACAGTACACTGCGGCACATAAATACGCACTCATTATTCTTAACGCGAATCACACGCTCTGACCTACCCGCAATATAAGCTGCCAGCCATATCTTGTTTCAGTCAGAGGACTCAAAGGCGAGTTGGGAACTTGCGAATACCGTCTCGCACCATCCGGCGGCTCTCTGAAATCGCAGACTTCTTAATACTCCTCATCATCGTCTGTAGCTCTCTATCTCCAAGATAGCATAAATCAAAACTGATCTATTTTATCCTGCAACATGATTTATTTTAACATATGAAAGAAATTTGTCAACAAATTTTCTTTCACAACTTTAAATCCGCCTTCCACAGTGGTTCTTCTGCATAAAACAGGGGCAGCGCCGCGGCGCTGCCCCTTCCGGTCTGTTCGTATCCGTTAAACAACCTGCCCCTTCTGTACATATACCGGGAAAGAATCGGTTCCCTTAATTTCCTTGCCCGCAGAAATCTTCACGTTCTTGTCGGAAATGATGTACTCGATATTCGCGTCCTCTTCCACAACTGTATCCTGCATGAGCACACAGTTCCTGACCTTCGCGCCCTTCGCCACTTTGACGCCTCGAAACAGAATGCTGTTCTCCACTTCCCCTTCAATGATACAGCCGTCTGCCACCATGACATTCTTCACCTTCGCGCCCTCAATGTACCTGGTCGGGTTGTCATCGCGGATCTTCGTGTAAATAGAGTTGCCGGAAAACAGCGCATCCAGATTCTCCTCATCCAGCAGCTTCATATTCTCATCGAAATAGCTCTTAATGCCGCTGATATAAGCTGCATATCCTTCGTATTTGTATGCCTGGACATTTAACCGCTCAAGCTGCGGAGCTAAAATGTCCCGCTCAAAGTATACATACCCTTTTGCATACGCCGACGCGATCTGATCGATCAAAAGCTCCCTGTCAATAACATAGATATTCATGGAGAAATTCTGCACGCCTGTCTCCTTGGAGTTGATGTTCATTTTCTTCACGCGCCCGTTCTCCATATCCAATGTATAGTACAGATCCTGATTTTCGATATTCTCATTCATGATCGCCGTCGGAATCTCGCGCTCAATATAAGCGATCGTCACATCCGCGCCGCTCGCCACATGCGCATCGATCATCGACTTAAAATCAAAATTCACTGCGATATTTGACTCAGACATCACAACATACTTCTCTTTCTGCGCACGCAGGAAAGAAAGAATGCTGGCAATCGCCTCCAGACGCCCGTTATAGACTTTGACCGTCTTCTTTGCAAACGGTGGAACGATATTAAGCCCTCCGTTCTTACGGGTCAGATCCCATTCACGGCCTGAACCGAGATGATCCATCAGGGAATGATAGTTCTTGCGGACAATCAGCGAAATATTTCCGATTCCACAATTCACCATGCTGGACAAAATAAAATCTACCATACGGTAACGGCTTGCAAACGGTATGGAAGCCATCGATCGCTCGCTGACAAGCTCCGGTACCAGAGAGTCATAGCTGTTCGGGAAAATAATACCCAGTGCATCTGCGTTGGAATTTACCATACTTCTTCACCGTCCTTTACATTATTATTGACCATGGCATTCGGTCCGATCTTCGCCGTATCGCCGATATGTACGCCGGAACCTACAGTCGCAACGCCGCTTTCACCGTCGGACGGCATCGCACCGACAACACTTTTCTGTCCGATTACTACATTCTCCGCAATGATACAATGCTTTACAACCGCTCCTGCTTTAATCACGGTACCACCCATAATAACCGCATCCTCAATCTGGGCTCCCTCTTCGACCTTCACGCCGGAAAACAGGATGGAATGCTTCACATGACCGGATACCCGGCATCCGTCTGTAATCATGGAATTTTCCACTACAGCCGTCTCGCTGATTCGGTGTCCCGGCATACCGCTGTTCCGGCTGTAGATCTTCCAGTCGTCGTCAAACAGGTCAATGCCGCTGTGCTCCGGATCTAAGACTTCCATATTGGCTTCCCACAGAGACGGAATGGTTCCTACATCTTTCCAGTATCCGTCAAAATGGTATGCATACATATCCCGACCGTCCCGCAGAAGATTCGGGATAATGTTATTGCCAAAATCATTCTCGGAATCCGGGTCTGCCTCATCCTCGATCAGATATTTCTTTAAAATATCCCAGTTAAAAATGTAGATACCCATGGATGCCAGGTTGGACTTCGGTTCCTTCGGTTTCTCCTGGAACTCTGTGATCTTGTCGTTTTCATCGGCTACCATAAGACCGAAACGGGACGCCTCATCCCAAGGTACCTCCATAACTGCCACGCTGAACTCCGCGCCCTTTTCCTTATGGAATCTCAAGAAGTCACTGTAGTCCTGCTTGCAGATCTGGTCGCCGGACAGAATGATGACATACTGCGGATTATACCGCTCAATGAACGATATATTCTGGTAAATCGCATTCGCCGTTCCCTTATACCAGTCAGAACCGGATG
This sequence comes from Roseburia hominis, assembly GCA_021771815.1. Taxonomy (GTDB): domain Bacteria; phylum Bacillota; class Clostridia; order Lachnospirales; family Lachnospiraceae; genus Roseburia; species Roseburia hominis_A. The sequence continues at coordinate 98,033 of JAETOE010000001.1, read as the reverse complement.
CCTGCTGATACGGCGGCAGGATATGTACACCGCCATGCAGACGGTCCAGATCCCAAGGCTGTCCGTTTCCGATGTATTCGTTCAGCACAAGCGGCTGATACTGTGTCAGAATGCCGACAGTGTCAATTCCTGAGTTGACGCAGTTCGATAACGGGAAATCGATAATACGATATTTCCCGCCAAAAGGAACTGCGGGTTTCGCCAGTTTTTGTGTCAGTGCATACAAGCGGGAACCCTGACCACCGGCAAGGAGCATCGCAATCATTTCTTTTGCCATATTATTTTCCCCCTATTTTAGTACTTATTTCTCATATTATAACATATCTCTGAAAAATCCGACACTATTTTCGTGAATTTTGCCAACATTTTTCTCATAAATTTCCCTTTTTCATTCACATTTCCATATTAAAGCCATATCTTTATCCGGGAGCTTGTACATTAGAGCAAAAGTGCGCTTCGCACACTCTGGCGTTTCAAATTTTCCGGCAGCGCAGCTTTTGTTCCGCGCCATGTATGGCGCTGCGTGACAGCTGCGCATCTGTGCACGCAGAGCTTTTCTGCAATAGGACGCAATTTCCTATTGCAGAACAAAATTGTACTCTGCACATTTCTGCGCTTCAAATTCTTACGCTTTACGGCAATACGATATTTCCTCACAGAAAAAGCGCCCCAACCGCAATTGGGACGCTCCTGTTCTTATAGCTTTAATTTAGTTGTTGATGAACTTATCCTCTTCGTTGTTCCAACTGTACAGCTTACGGATCTCCTCGCCGACCTTCTCTGACGGATGCTCGGAAGCAAGCTTTCTCATAGCCTTGAAGTGAACCTGCTTGCCTGCCGGGGACATATCGAGCAGGAACTCTTTTGCAAAAGAACCGTCCTGAATATCGGAAAGAATCTTCTTCATCGCCTTCTTGGTGTCTTCGGTGATAATCTTCGGTCCGGTAATATAATCGCCATACTCTGCAGTATTGGAAATAGAATATCTCATTCCCGCAAAGCCGGACTGATAAATTAAATCTACAATTAACTTCATCTCATGAATACACTCGAAGTATGCGTTTCTTGGATCATATCCCGCCTCAACCAGAGTCTCAAAGCCTGCCTGCATCAATGCGCATACACCGCCGCAAAGGACTGCCTGCTCACCAAAGAGGTCTGTCTCTGTCTCTGTCCGAAATGTCGTCTCAAGAACACCCGCTCTTGCGCCGCCGATGCCAAGCGCATATGCCAGAGCAAGATCCTGTGCTTTTCCGGTCGCATCCTGCTCAACAGCGATCAGACACGGAACACCCTTGCCTGCCTGATACTCGGAACGAACGGTGTGACCCGGTCCCTTCGGAGCGATCATAGTAACATCAACATCCTTCGGAGGTACGATGCATCCGAAATGAATATTGAAACCGTGCGCGAACATCAGCATATTGCCTGCCTCAAGGTTCGGCTCGATATCGTTCTTGTAAAGGTCTGCCTGCTTCTCATCGTTGATTAAGATCATGATGATATCGGCCTGCTTTGCTGCCTCTGCAGCAGTATATACCTCAAAGCCCTGCTTTACCGCTTTGTCCCATGATTTGCTTCCCTCGTAAAGACCGATGATGACGTTGCATCCGGACTCCTTTAAGTTCAGGGCATGCGCATGACCCTGGCTTCCGTAACCGATAATGGCGATCGTCTTGCCATCCAACATGGAAAGGTTACAATCTTCCTGATAAAATATTTTTGCTGACATATCTTTTTCCTCCAACTTCTTTTATACATAACGACAGTGCCATCGCTGGCTCCTGCCGTACGCGTACATCCTATGTACCGTCTGCCTATAAGCTGTGAATCTGACCATTCTCGTCAATCATCTTGACTCCCGCGGTACCTCTGGACAAGCCCGTGATGCCTGTTCGTGCGAGTTCTAAGATCTCATAATCGGAAAGCAGATCCATAAAGGCGTCCAGCTTATCCTGATGTCCGGTCAGTTCAATGACCATGGCATCGTGCGTCACATCCACGATCTTCCCGTGGAAAATCTCTGTCACATTCAGAATCGGCTGGCGTTCGGTATCCTTGGCGCGAATCTTCACCATGATAAGCTCCCTCGTCACCGAGGCGCCCGGCTCCAACTTCTTAATGTCAATGACGTCCTCGAGCTTGGCGAGCTGCTTCTCAATCTGCTCCAGAATCTGTTCATCCCCGCTTGCTACAATCGTAATACGCGTATACCGAGGGTCCGCGGTCACACCCGATGAAAAACTGTCGATGTTGTACCCTCTGCGGCTGAACAGCCCGGAAATATGGCTCGTCACACCCGGATTATTCTCAACTAAGAGCGATAATACCTGTCTTCTCATAAAAGAAAACCTTCCTTACTACTTGCTATCTAAAATTACACATCACACTTAACATTGATAATAGCAATGTCCATTTTTTTTGTCAATATCAGAATAAGAAAAGGGTATACCTATTAGGAATACCCGAAATAACCGATGCATGATACATCCCATCTAGCTGCGCAGCAGCATCCCTTTTCCGTCGCGGTTGATCTTGCCGCAGAGGATCATGATTCCCTCGACGAACGCCCAGATCCGTATGCCAAGGATCAAAGCGATATCAGCAAGCGACAGTATGATTGCACTGATAGTTGCTCCTTCATTGTATGAAGCTTCAGCTATGCTCATAACAATGGAAATTACAAACATAAACGCTATAGAGCCTAAAATACAACCAAGCTGGATAAATCCCTTCTTCATATAGCCAAGATAGAAATTATGTACGCCGTAGCATCCAAGAAAGATACCGAGCACTCCTGCCGCTACCTTTGATTTATTACTGGTTCCGTATCCATAGTCTACTACATCAACGCCACAATTCTGGCAGATGCGCACGGAAGGCATAACCTGACTGCCGCAGCAGGGGCAGAACTGATTCCCCATACCCTTCGGCGCCTGACAGTTCACACACATGACCGCCTCATCCGTCATATATCTCTGTCCGCAGTTTCTACAAATGTACATAATCACCTAGTCCTTTAACATATTTCCGTCCGCATCTGTATTAATGCTTCCAGTCAGAATCAAAATGCCCTCGACAATCGCCCAGATCCCAGTAATAACAGAGCCCGCCCCACATGTCAAAAGCGTGATCAGAAGCTGTGCGACCGCTTTCCCGGTATAACCGAGGTAAAAATTATGTACACCGAAACAGCCCAGGAAAAATGCAAACAACCCCGCTGCCACCTTCGACTTTGCTCCCATCGGCGCATACATACCGTTATTCAAGGCGATGCCGCAGTTCATACATACCTGATTCCCCTGCGGCGTCGGACTCCCGCAGTTCGGACAATAATTATTTCCAACGCCCTTCTGCGTTCCGCATTTCACACACATAACAGCCTGATCTGTCACATACGGCTGTCCGCAATTCTTACAAAACATAACAAACTCCTCCATTTCTCTATCGCTACTATCCTATTCTGCCACAAGAGGAGACTCTTGTAAATCACTTTTTGACACGCAGCCAATTTGCCGCGGTTTTCTCAGAACAGACGCGCCGTGATCATCCAGATTGCCGCCGCAAGCGCCAGCCAGATTCCCATCGTCCGCGTGCGCGCCTCTGCATCCTTGTCCCCGCGTGACTGCCGTCTCGTGCAGGCGCCCGGCGCCGCCGCCATAAAAGCCCCGGTAAATAGCATTACAAATTGAATCAACAGCATGCCGCTTCCCCTTTCATCAGATCATGATCCCGGACTTTTCCTTGCTCTTTTCAATGACATGATTCAGCCTGCGGAACGGAATGGCAAGCACAAGTCCGATAAACAGAGAAATCAATATGTAAATACCGAGCGCGCCCACATATTCCCAGTAATCCATCTTATAGATTCCGCCGATCGTCTCGCGCATCGCGTTCATGCCGTATGGGAACGGCAGATATTTGTAGATCATCTGATAGACCTTCGGCAGCGTTTCGATCGGGAAGGTTCCTCCCGCTCCCGCTACCTGGATGACCATCACGACGATTGCAAGCGCTTCGCCGACATTGCCGAACGCGACCGTCAGTGAATAGATGAACAACGTAAATACCAGGCTGGATACCGCCGCCGCAAGCCAGAACAGAAACGGGTTATGGCACTGAATACGAATGTAAAACAAATCGCCGAGCACCGTAATCAACGTCTGTACCTGTCCGACCAGAAAAAAGAGAATGTAGCGTCCGAAATACTGCTGATACGGCTTCACGTTCTCGATTCCCTCCACCGGATGCACCTTGACATGGATAATCGCCACAAGAATCAGCGCGCCAACCCACAATGCCAGAATGGTGTAGAACGGTGCCATCGCCGAACCGTAATTTTCGATTTCATAGATTCCAACCGTATCAATGCTCACCGGGGAGGAAATAAACTCTCCCAAAAGCGCCGGGTCGCTCTTTACAATCTCTAATAGCTGCTGATACTGATCGTTCTGCTGGAGGCTGATCAAATCCGCCGTGACCTCGTTTAACCCGGTCAACAGCTCCTGCGCCATCGCGAGAGAATCCTTAAGGCTTGCATTTCCCTGCTCCAGTGTGTTGTGGTAATCGTGAAGCGCCGTCTCCACACCGCCGAAATCCGCGTTCACACCGTCTAAGATACCCGCTGTCGCAATCATGGATTGCTGCATGGAATTCATGCTCGCATCAAGCTGCGGCTTGACCGTATAGGCAAAACCGTTCCGCAGATTGTCAATCGACGCCTTGCAGTTGTTGATCTCGGTAATGATCTTATTGCTCAGAGCCCGCACCTCGTCCGCCGTCGCATCCGCATTCGTCTCAAGTACGGCCAGATCCGCCGAAATGACATCCAACTGATTTCTGACGTCCGCAATCTGCGCCTGCGTATCCGCATCCGCAGAGCCTTCCCAGCCTGAAACAGCGCCGTCGAACATCTGCTCTAAGTACGGCATAATGGACTGCACACCGGAAATCGCCGTACCTGCGCCCTCCCCGTAATTTCCGATTGCATTCAGTTTATCCGTAATCACTGCAGAGATATTGTTAAGCGTATCATTTACCATGTCAAAGCTGTAGGACACCATATCCGCCACGGAATCCGCCGTGCCGTTTCCTGTGACCAAGAGGCTCTGCATACTGTTGATCGACGCCTCCCCCGTATTCACCATGTTGTTGATATTCGGCATCATCGCCTGACTTGTCTCCACAATGCTCTGTGCTGAATTCATGATGCTGACAAAGGAGTTTAGGATATTGACATAATTCTGCAAATCCCCGCTCAGTTCGTTCAGACGCGCCAATACATTATTCGTAAGCCCGTCGCCCTCTTTGTCCAGACCGGAAACGGAGTTCGACACCTTCATCAACGTCTCCGCAAGCGTGCTAACGAATGTGCTGTTGACCTGCTCCTGAACCGTAGTCTTTGCCTTCTGCGTAATCTTAGGCGCTATCGCGTTCTTCTTGGCATTCTCATAATAAATGATATCGGGATGCTCAACTTCGCCGCCTAAGAAGCTGATCATCTCCTCCGTAAAATTATCGGGAATGATCAGCGCCGCATAATATGTGCCGTCATATACGCCGTTAACCGCTTCTTCAGTCGTATCCGTAAAGACCCAGCCAATCGTTTTATTCGACCGCAGCGCGTCCAACACGCTCTCACCGATATTCACGCTGTTGCCCGCAATCTCGATTCCCTCGTCATCCGACGCCACTGCAACCATGAGATTGGAGGTCGCATCCGGCCCGTAGGGGTCCCAGTTTGAAAAAATATTGAACCATGCATATAAGGACGGTAAAATGCTAAGTCCCATAATGACGACGACCGCCACAACATTCGTACTGATGCGTTTCGCGTCATTTAGAAAAATCCGAAAAATATTACGCATGTTCCGTCACCTCCGCATGTTCCTTTTCGTCCTCTTTCTTCTCCGTTTCCGGGCTTAGATCTTCACCTGGCTTTTTCATGGCATTTTTAAAATTCTCTTCCGCCTCCTCGATCTCCTGTCCGATGAGGTTCTCCACTCCGTCCTCCTCATCGTTGATCTCATTTAGCTTTTCCTGAAGATTATAGTCCATATATTCCACCAGAATCAGGTACGCCGCAATCGCAAAAAGCGAGACGATCCACAGAATCAGAAATACCACCTTATTACTCTCTGTCCAGAACAGCAGGATCAAAAAAATCAGTGGAATGATCAGAATACACTTTAAGCCGATTCGTATACGCTTCTGATTCTTCTCATGGATTTTCCGCTCATATTCCACGAGCATCTCATACATCTGTTCATACTTTTCTTTCTTTTCCATCGTCCCTTCCTCACTACATCAATTCGGTATCTTCCATCCGCTTCTCAACAAAATGATTGATCTTAACGAACGGCAGCCGGATCACAAGACCGATCAATAGCGCCGCCACCGCAAAAATAAGAAGTTCGGCAAGATATTTCATATAGTCGTTCCCATACATACCTCCGATCGTCTCGCGCATCGCGTTGATCGCGTATGGAAACGGGAAAAAGATATAAATATTCCGGTAAATTTCCGGAAGCAGCTCGATCGGAAAAGTTCCGCCGGAACCCGCGATCTGAATGACCATGATAACGACCGCAGCAGCTTTTCCGATGTCTCCGAATGCAAGCGCAAGAGAATAGATCAGCAGCGTAAAGGTAAAACTCGCAAGCGACGCCGCAAACCAGAACATCTCCGGATAAAGAATCTGGCTTTTCAGCAGATAAATATCACCAAGCACGATGATCGCCGCCTGTATCTGCCCCAGCACGAAAAACAGCAGATAACGTCCAAAGTAGAGCTGGTACGGCTTCACATTCTTAAGATCCGTCGGCTCCGCCTTCACCTTGACAAGCGCTACAAGAATCGTTCCTCCAACCCACAGCGCCAGCACGGAATAGAACGGCGTCATTGCCGAACCGTAATTCGAAATCGCATAGACCTCCTCGGTCGTCACAAGCACCGGCTCCGCGAAGAACGCGCCGTAACTCTCGGGATCTCCCTGCAGGAACTCCATCAGTGCCTGCACCTTCTCGTCATCCTCCGCATCCGCAAGACGCGCGAGCAGATCACTGAGCTTCGCACTCACGCCGTCAATGACGGACTGAATCTGTTCCAGACTGTCCGTTGTCTCGACAACCGTCTGCTCGATTCCGGTGAACACGCCGCCCATATCATTTACCGCCGTATTCAGGTTGTTCAGAAGGCTTGTCGCGTTGTTAAGCATCTGCGACATACTTGAAATCACATTGTCGAGCTGCGGCACAAGGCTGTTCGTATAGACGCTCTTCATATTCATGACGGACTGGCTGCAACTGTTTAAGACCTGATTCATATTTCCCATAGAGGCATTCACCATATCCGCCACAATCTTTCCTGATGTGTCCGGGGAAGCATCCGGTTGGGCGTTCACGATTCCGCTAATCGCTCCCTGAATGTCCTCGGCACCATTATTTAAGATTCCGAGCGTATCTAAGATCTCCTGTATCTGCCGCTTCGTCTCCTCGGAAACATTCTCGTCAATTATCTGCTGATTCAGGCTCTGCTGCAGCTCGTTCAACCGCTTTACCAGTTCCGCCGTGTCCGTCACGGTCTGATTCAGGCTGTCCGCCGTAGCCTGCGCATTCTGTGCCAGATTTGCATTGTTGATATCCGTCGCAATGGAACTGATGGACATATTGATGCCGTCCATCGTCTGCTGTACATTCTGGTTGAAATCCGCCAGCGTCGTCTGCGTACCCGCAAGGTCTGCTTTCGCGGTATTAAAACTGTCCTCCCCCTTCTGAATGCGGGCGCTAAGATCCGGAAGCGAGTCATTTGCCTGCGAGATCTCCGACGCAAGCACGGCATTCGCCTGAATAAAGGTATCGATCATCCCGCTGTATGCAATAAGATTGTCATTCAGCGCCGACAGCCTGCTCTCAAATTCCGCGAATACATCCTCCTGCTCCATCTCCGCGGACAGGCTGTTCGTCTCCGTAAAAATCGTACTTGCGACGACCTCGATGAACTTCTCATTGATGCTCCTCTTTAACGTGGAAACCGCAGTGTCCGTAATCTTTACTGCAATCGCGTTCCGCTTCTCATTCTCATAGTATGTAATCGTGGGATTCTTGAAGTCCTCCAGAAATACATTGTACATACTGTAGGTAAAATCCTCACTGATAATGACCGCCGCATAATAATCGCCGCATCTGACACCCTCAAGCGCTTCGTCTGTCGATTCCAGAAAAGTCCAGCCGATACTCTCGTTTTCCTTCAGCTCCTCCAACACTTCCTCACCCATGTTCTCATGCGTTCCGTCGGAAAGCGTATACCCGGTATCCTCACTGACGACCGCGATCCTTATGTTCCCTGTGTTTGAGTATGGGTCCCAGTTGGAATAGATATTGAACCATGCATACAATGACGGAATGATACAAAGTCCGATCGCAATGACAAGCGCAAACGGAGCGCGAAGCAATCCCTTGATATCTCTGGTGAAAATATGCCATATATTCTTCATATGAATACTCCCATTCTTCCTTTCGTATTCGAGTTGTTGTCTAAAAGTCCCTAGTATTACATTATACTGCATTTTCCGTCAAAAGAAAACATACAAAATAACATTCCTGTATAATAAAAAAGAACTTACATCCTGCCGGGTTGTCCAACAGAAGTAAGTCCTTCGATTATCCTGCTTACGCTACTTTGCTCTTAGCCAGCTCTGCCAGGCTCTTAAAGCCCTCTGCGTCGTTGACCGCCATCTCAGCTAACATCTTACGGTTAATGTCTACACCGGCCACCTTTAAGCCGTGCATCATCTGGCTGTAGGAGATTCCGTTCATTCTTGCCGCTGCGTTGATACGTGCGATCCATAACTGACGGAACTGTCTCTTTCTCTCTTTTCTTCCTGCATAAGAACTTGTCAAGGCTCTCATGACAGACTGCTTTGCTACACGGTACTGTTTGGAACGTGCGCCTCTGTAACCTTTTGCCAACTTTAATGTTCTATTATGTCTTTTCTTAGCGCCTAAACCGCCTTTTACTCTTGCCATTTTACAATCCTCCTTAACTCATTCCTATAAATATGGTAAAATCTTCTTCATGTTCTTAACATTGGTTGCATCCGTCATAGCCGGTTTGCGAAGATTTCTCTTGGTCTTGGTCGTCTTCTTGGTCAAGATATGTCTCTTGTAAGCTTTATTTCTCTTTAACTTTCCTGTTCCTGTTACTTTGAAACGTTTTGCAGCTGCTCTGCTGGTTTTCATTTTTGGCATGATATATTCCTCCTTAAATTATGATTTCTTCTCTGCCAACACCATGCTGATGCTTCTACCTTCAACCTTTGGTGCTTTTTCCACTACTGCTATTTCGCCGAGGCTTGCGGCAAAATCATCCAAAATGTGCTTGCTCGCATTCATGTGAGCCATCTCGCGTCCGCGAAAACGCAATGTGATCTTCACCTTGTCTCCCTTGGTAAGGAACTTCTTCGCTGCGTTCATTTTGGTGTTCAAATCGTTTGAATCGATATTTGGTGATAAGCGAATCTCTTTTAATTCCACCACTTTCTGCTTCTTTCTGGCTTCCTTTTCCTTGCGCGCCAGCTCATATCTGTACTTGCCGTAGTCGATAATCTTGCATACCGGTGGCTTTGCGGTTGGAGCAATCTTCACCAGATCAAGCTCTGCCTCTTCTGCAAGCTTCATGGCTTCCCTTGCCGACATTATGCCAAGCTGTTCTCCATTCTCTCCAATCAGACGAACTTCCTTATCTCTGATCTGTTCATTAATCATTAACTCGCTAATGGTACTATACCTCCAAACAAAAAAAGTGGATAGGCAGACTATCCACTTGCATTCTTCAAATTCAGGAACATCATATGCTCACAGTATTTTGAAATATGAACCATGAGTCACGTACTTGTGCTCCGGTGAGAGTGGATACTCTACTTTGTTTTCTAACAACTATTAGAACTTATCACAAAATGATTCTCCTGTCAAGGATTATTTTTAATCATCTTGCGGATTTCCTGCTGTTCCTCGAGCGAAATCAGCCCCTTGACGTCTAACATAACGATCAGCTCCTCCTTACAGGACGCCACATCGTTAAAGCAGTTCGCCTCCACATTCATGATCGTCGGCATCGGCAGAACTCTCCTGTTCTCCACGTTAACGATCTCCCTGACCTTCTCGACCTCAAGCGCGATCTTCATACCGTCCACACTCGAGACGACGAAATTCTCCACGGAAAGATTCCCGAGCCCGAATCTGGATGCCAGTGAAAATACCGGAACAATCTCACCATGCAGCCTTATGATGCCTCTGATATGCGCGGGCGACGTCGGAACCGGTATGACATTGATCCTGCTCTCGATGGATTCTACATCCTGAATCGGGATCCCGTAATCCATCCCGTTTAATAAAAAAGTAAGTAACTGCATTGTGTATTTCCCCCTGTTCCTATCGTGTAAAACACTAATTTTATTATAGCTCCTTTTATCAGATTAAGCAACCTCGGTCATGGCATTTTTACCCATATTTTGATATGCCCCGCTCCTTCGTATCATTTACTTTGACAAGCGGGAAATTCTATTCTATCATTTTATTTAATGCTTAAAATGGACAGACTATTTTCAGAAAGGATGAAATCATTATGAATCAACGTCTTATTGATCTTCATGTACACTCCACCAAATCGGACGGCACCTTAACTCCGGAAGAAGTCGTTTGCGCGGCAAGTACGGCGGGACTCTCCGCAATTGCCTTAACGGACCACGATACCGTCTCCGGCGTTGCAGATGCCGCAGGAACGGCAGCAGCCCTCGGTATCGAGCTGGTTCCCGGTATCGAGTTCTCCACGGAATACGCACTTCCCGGCTCTTCCGAGGGCAAGGAAGTGCACATCGTAGGGCTTTTTATTGACCCGGACAATCCTCTGCTCCTTGAAAAAACAAAGGAATTCCGCGAGTGCCGGAACGGGCGCAATGCAAAAATGGTTGCCGCCTTGCAGAAAGAAGGCTTTTCCATCACAATGGACGAGCTTATCACGGCGAATCCTGACAGCATCATCACACGCGCCAATATCGCACGCTTTCTTTATGAGACAGGACAGGTCAAAAGCGTGCAGAAAGTATTTGAAAAATATATCGGCGACGGCTGCAGGTGTTTTATCGGGCGCTTCAAGGTCAGCCCATTAGAAGCTGTCGAACTCATTCACGCGGCGGGCGGCGTCGCCATCCTCGCTCATCCCCTTCTCTATCACCTAAAACCTGCCGCCTTACAGCAGCTCATCGACACTTTAAAACAAGCCCGGCTCGACGGCATTGAGGCAGTCTATTCCACCCATTCCGCGGCGGATGAGCAATATGTCAAAAATCTTGCAGAAAAAAACGGTCTTCTCATCAGCGGCGGTTCCGACTTCCACGGCGAGAACAAGCCCTCGATCCGGCTCGGCAGCGGACACGGGAATCTGCGCGTCCCCTACGAAATCTTAGCCGACCTGCGCAAAAGACACGAAGTGCTCACCCGGAAAGTCTGACCGCTTGCGGGCCTGCGCATTATTAAGAGCCGGCCCAAATGTGCCGGCTCTGCTCTTTCTGCGGTCCTATAATATGAACTTCTCTATAACTTCCGCAATCGCATCATGGTTGTTGTCCTGCTCTGTAACGTAGTCTGCAGCGTTCTTCAGTTCCTGAATGCCGTTCTTCATCGCAATACCCATATGGGCCGCCTCGAGCATGGAAATATCATTCTGCTCGTCTCCCACTGCGATCGTGCTCTCCATGGGCATATTGAGCATATTTCTAAGATACTCAACGCAGGTTCCCTTGCTCGTATTGATCGGACAATATTCCAGATACTGCCTGCAGGAGAAAAAGCTGTTGCATTTTCCCTGCTCCCAGCGGAGATGATCGTTCTGGAACTTCAAAAGACGCTTTTTGTCTTTCAAATCGATCAAAAGTACCTTCTGCGGTTCTTCCTTCAACATATCGAGCACATTGGGGGAAATCTTATACGCCATTCCTGATCTCTTCAGGTAATAGTCAAGTTCCTTCGTGTGTCTTCTGGTAATGACGTCCGTACTGTTGTAAGTCTGCGCATAGATGCCAGCCTTTGCCGCCCGGTCAAAGATTCCCTCCACGACATCGATGGGGATGGAACGCTTGAGCAATGCCCGGTCAGCGGCGCAGTCATAAAGAACAGCCCCGTTGAATGCCACCATATAACAGCCCGGTCTTGTCAGTCCCAGTTCCCTAGCCACCACTCTGCCGCTCTCCACCGAACGTCCCGTCGCAAGTGCAATATAATGCCCTGCGCCGAGCATCTTCTGAATTGCCTCTTTATTTCGCGCAGATACCGTCTTGTCATCATTAAGCAATGTCGCATCCATGTCCACAAATAATATCTTATTGTTCATAACGTTTCCCCCTTCTAGCCTCTTCCTATTCCGTCGTCTGTATCGCAGCAGCGATACGTTTTATTCCGCAGGTTCCGCCGGAACAAACACCCTGTCATGATATACATGGTCCTGTTTTGGCACTGCAGCGGCAGCTTCCCTGCAGAACTGCTCTTGGGAATTCACAAGTACTTTTCCCCTTTTGTCTATTTTCTCATAAAATCCGTCAGATTTCAATACATGAGCCTTCATATTGTCAGATAATTCCACCTCAAGAATGTGTTTTACCTGTTCTTTTATCTTATCGTCCAGCACAGGGAACAAAATTTCCACACGCCGGTCCAGATTACGCGGCATCCAGTCCGCACTTCCCATGTAAACTTCCTCGTCCCCGTCGTTCAAGAACCAGAAGATGCGGCTGTGCTCTAAGAAATTGCCGACGATCGAACGCACTTTGATATGTTCGCTTACATCCGGAATGCCGACTTTCAGACAGCAGATGCCGCGGACGATCAGTTCGATCTCCACGCCTGCGGCAGACGCCTCGTAAAGTGCCGCAATGATTCCCTCGTCGCACAGGGAATTCATCTTTGCAATGATCTTTGCAGGCTTTCCCGCCCTCGCATGCTTCGTCTCACGCTCGATCAGACGCATAAATCGGGAGCGCAGCCAGATCGGCGCAAGCACCAGACGGTTCCACGAAAGCGGCTCCGAGTAACCGGAAAGCATATTGAATACCGCGGTCGCATCCTCGCCGATTCCCTCGTCGCAGGTAAAGATACCGCAGTCCGTGTAAAGCTTTGCCGTGGAGTCATTGTAATTTCCCGTACCAAGGTGCACATAACGGCGGATTCCGTCCTCCTCGCGGCGCACGACGAGCGCAATCTTACTGTGCGTCTTTAAGCCTACCAGCCCGTAGATTACGTGGCACCCCGCCTGCTCGAGCTTCTTCGCCCAGACGATATTGTTCTCCTCATCAAAGCGCGCCTTAAGCTCCACCAGGACGGAAACCTGCTTACCGTTCTCCGCCGCCTGCGCCAGCGAGGCGATGATCGGAGAATTGCCGCTGACGCGGTAGAGCGTCTGCTTGATCGCGAGCACATCCGGGTCGGTCGCAGCCCGTCTTATGAAATCCACGACCGGATCGAAGGTCTGGTACGGGTGATGCAGCAGGATATCGCCCTCCCTTATCTTCGAAAACAAGTCCGCGTCCGGATCGATCTTTGGTACTCTCTGCGGCTTATACGGCGTATAGCGCAGATCGTCGCAGCCCGGCAGGCCATACATCTTCATCAGAAACGTCAGATCGATCGGACCGGAAATCGGATAGATATCTTCCTTGGCGACCTTTAACTCATCTTTTAAGAAACGGAGCAGCTTCTTGTCAACGGAAGATTCCACCTCAAGACGGATAACTTCTCCCCACTGGCGCATCTTGAGCTGCTTTTGAATCTCCTTTAAGAGATCTGCCGCCTCGTCCTCATCGATGGTGAGGTCTGCATTTCGCATAACGCGGTATGGATGCGCGCAGAGCACCTTGTAATTCAGGAAAAGCTGATCGATATTCTTCTCAATGATCTGCTCCAACAGAATGAAGGTCTGGCACATCCTCTCCCCGCTGTCCTCCGTGGGATTCGCCGGAATCGGTACAAGCCGCGGCAGTACAGACGGCACCTGCACGGTCGCGAACTCCACTGCTTCCTTATGCTTCTCATCCTTTTTGCCGGTTAGCAGCGCCGCGATATTGAGCGTCTTGTTCCGGATCAGCGGAAACGGGCGCGAGGCATCCACTGCCATCGGTGTGAGCACCGGATAAACGTTCTCCGCAAAATAGCGGTCGACGAACGCCTCCTGCTCCTTTGTCAGATCTTCGTATTTCTCTACGATATGTATATTATTTGCCTGCATCAGCGGCACAAGCGAACGGTTATAAGTACTGTACTGACTGTCCACCAGTTCCTTTGTCCGCTCACTGATTGCCGCAAGCTGCTCCGGTGCCGTCATCCCGGCGATATCCTTCTTGCGGTAGTCCGCATGCACCATATCCTTTAGAGACGCGACGCGCACCATGAAAAATTCATCCAGATTCGAAGATGTGATGCTGACGAACTTGAGCCGCTCCAAAAGCGGAATACTCTTATCTTTCGCCTCGCTGAGCACTCTGCCCTCAAATTTCAGCCAGCTCAGTTCGCGGTTCTCATAGTATTCCGGCAGATGAAATTCTTTATTCTTCTCCATATATTCTCCTCCATGTCAGTCACTTAGTAGACACGCTTCTCTTTTATTACAGGCTTGACGGAAAAAACACTCTCAAAATAAGCGGTCTTGGAATCAAACAGCGCCTTTTCCAACGCAATGTCCTCTCCAGTCTCTATCGTAATCACAAGCTCCTTGCCCCGAAGCTGTGCCTTTACATTCTTGAACTTCTGTCTGTGGCTTCTATCCATTGCATTCGACACACGTAAAATTGCAGACAACTTCGCGATCGTCAGATAGCTGTCATGATCTAAGCGTTCTGCCAGTTCTTCGTAATCCGCGAGCGGATATGTATTATAGAGCACGGTGTACGCCACGATTTCACGCTCCAGATGCGACAGACCGATGATCTCCGACGACATGATAATCTCGAAAGCACTCTGCGGCGCGTTCGAAAAGCTGATGTATTTCCCGCAGTCATGCAGAATCGCAGCTACCTTTAAGAGCAGGCGCTCCCGCTTTCCAAGCCCGTGCTGCTTCTTCATTGTATCGAAGATCAGCGTCGCCATCTGTGCCAGTGCGTCAATATGCGGCGAGTAGCTCATATAACGCTTGGACAGACTCTCCGCCGCCGATAGGATATCCAGATCAAAATCATGCGGCGATTTGTAAATATGGTTCCGCAGCGCATAATCGCAGGCAATTCCGTCGCTCACGCTGACGCCGGGCACCCACAAGTCATGTGCGCCAAGCCCCTTCGCCATACATTTGCAAATAATGATGTAGGGAATGACGAGCGGATCGTTATCATTGGAAAGTCCTAATTCCCCGGCAATTTCTTCGAGATCCTTCTTCCCGAGTTCTTCCAGAAAACGGATAAACTTCGCAATATCCACGGTATTCTCCCCGTAGTTCTTCTCCATCTTCTGCACAAGCTCCGAGACATAATCGCCGATGACGATTAAGTATTCGATCTTCTGCTCTTCCAGATACATCGCCCTGAATACCTCAAGCTCCTTTACGACCATTTCCTCGATCTGAAGCTCGTACTGCGCCAGATTGCGGCTCTTCCTGGAAAGCTGTTCGCGCATGCGCATCGCGCCAAGCCCCAAATGCTGGGTCGTCAATACCTTTCCCTTGGAAAATACCGTGATCTGCAGCCCGGAGCCGCCCACGTCCACAACCGCCGCGCTCCTTGCGGTAAAGTTCCCGAACTCTTCCCGCATCGCCATAGACTTATAACTGATAAAACGGTGCTCGGAATTGCTGAGAACGTGTACCAAAAGCCCGGTGCGTATCTTAATTTGATCCAAGATGAACAATTCGTTGCTGACGTCGCGTAAGACCGCCGCTGCATATGCCTCGTAGTGCGTGACCCGGTATTCCTTCATGACCTGCGTGAACTCCTTAAGTGTCTCACAGAGCGCCTCCACAAGTTCATACCCGATGCTGCCCTTGGAATACGCATCCGCCCCAAGCTCGATTCTTCTGCGCACATAATCGATTGCGCGCATTTTCTTCTTCGCAGACAGCTCAAAAATCTTGAGGCTCACCTCATAGGAGCCGATATAGATTGCCGCAAATGTGTGAATTGCCATATATTTCACCTCTTTCCTTTATTGTTTTCCAAGCAGATAATTGATGAACTGCTGCGCGGTCCTTCCGGACAGACCACCGTGCGCAAGCTCCCACTTATTCGCCTCCAAAAGCAGTTCCTCTCTCTCCATCCGCACCTGATATTTCTCTGCCAGAGCCGTCACGATCTTCTGAAACTCTTTCTTGTCCGGCGCGCCGTAGTAAATCGTAACGCCGAAGCGCGCGTACAGAGAAAGCTTCTCCTGCACTGTATCCGAAGTGTGCATATCCTCGCGTACCTCTTCCTTATCGGAAAAACTCTCGCGAATCAGATGTCTCCGGTTGGAGGTCGCATATATGAGCACATTGTCCGGCTTCTTCTCAAGTCCTCCCTCGATCACGGCTTTCAGATACTTATATTCGATTTCAAACTCTTCGAATGAGAGATCATCCATATATATGATGAACTTATAATTCCGATTCTTAATCTGCGCGATCACATCGTTCAAGTCGCAGAACTGATGCTTGTATATCTCAATCAGGCGCAGTCCCCTGTCATAATACTGATTCGCGATCGCCTTGATGCTCGTGGACTTTCCGGTTCCCGCATCCCCGTAAAGCAGACAATTATTCGCCTCCCTGCCGTTCACGAACGCCTCCGTGTTGTCGATCAGCTTCTGTTTTGCAAGCTCATAGCCTACCAGATCGTCAAGCTTCACATGTGCAATGTTTGTAATCGGAACGATCCTTACGCCATCCTCCGCATGCGCCACGCGGAACGCCTTGTGAAGTCCAAGCTTCCCGACGCCGAATTCGCGGTAAAATTCCGTCACAGCATCCTTGAACGTCTCCGCATCCTCTGCAGCCTCAAGGTGCGCCGTCAGCTCCGCGATCCTGTCACGTATACGCTTGTTAAAAAGCCTGCCGCTGTTTTCCGGTGCCTCGTAGCACAGAACTGCATCCATGCAGTCCACCGCAAAATAGGTTCCCAGCTGCGCCAGATCAAAATCGAACAATTCCTTCATAATCGCAAAATCATGCAGCGCCACCGCGTTGATCGAACCGTCCACCGCCCCGCGAATCTCACATGCACAGCTATAGGCATTCTCATTGTTCACCAGAAGGAAGGAAAGGAAGCTGTGCCAGAGATTGCCGGAAAAGCCGTGGCTCGCCGCAAGTTCCATCAGACGCTTCATGCACTCATAAAAAAGCCCCTCGATATCCTCCCTGTTATAATACTCGCTCCGGTAATTTTCCATGACCCATGTAAAATCATAGAACAGCCTGCCGTTTTCAAACTCTTTATAAAGAATCAGATTCTTTGTACTCTTCATCATATGCCTCACCATTTATCAATAGTTTCCGAGAATTTTTAAGCGGATTGTCTCCTCGCCGAGTCCGCGAAGCGCGTTCTGCACCGCCGCGTCGTTCAAATTGCCTTCGAAATCCACGAAGAAGCGGTACTCCCAGTTCTTCCCCGCCACCGGACGCGACTCGATGTGGTCCATGTTGATTCCGTTGTAGATAAAATGGGACAGCATATGATAGAGAGAACCGCTCTCATGCGGAATCTCAAAGCAGACGCTGATCTTCTTTGCATTCTTCATGAACACGTGCTTTCCCGTCACGATAATAAAGCGCGTCGCATTCATCTTATTGTCCTGGATGCCCTCGTCTAACACCTTAAGACCGTAGATCTCTGCGCTTGTCCTGCTCGCAATCGCCGCTTTATAAATCTTCCCGTCCTCCTTCACCTTCTGCGCAGCAAACGCGTTATTCTTCATCGTATGCCGTTCCCATTCTCTATGCGCATCCAGATATCTGCCAGACTGCATGATCGACTGCGGGTGGGAGTAGATATCTGTAATATCTGAAATCTCCGCCTCTGGCAGACCGAGCAGCGCATGATCGATCTTTATAATCTGTTCGCCGACAATACAGTGATCGTACTCCACCATCAGATCGTAATTCTCCGACACGATGCCCGCGGAGGAATTCTCAATCGGAAGTACCGCATAATCCGCCTCCCCGCTCTCGATGGCGTCCATGGCGTCCCTCCATGTCTCCACATGATAGCTGTCGGCATTCTCCCCGAAGTATTCCTTTAAGGCAAGCTGGGTATATGCGCCCTCCGCCCCCTGAAACACGATGCGCGCCGTCTTATCATCCAGCGCCTCCACCTCCGTGAAATCCGGCTTCTCATAGATGCCGTGCTCCGTCATAAGCTGGTACTGCCGCTTCCTGCTGATGGACATGATCTGCTCGAACAGTTCACGGATTCCGTGCTTATTGAACTCGGTATCTCCCTGTGCCGTAAGCTTGTTCAGCTTGGAAACCTCACGTTCCCTGTCGAACACCTTTTTGCCGTTCTCTATCTTATACGCAGCGACCTCCTGCGCGATTGTCATTCTCTTCTGATAAAGTTCCACAATCTTCTGATCGATCTCGTCAATTTCATCTCTTAACTCTAATAAATCTTTCATACTGCTCCTTATGCTGCCGTAATGATTTTCTTCTGTGCAAAGCTCAGAGTTTCTTAACGGAACAGTCTCCGTCGCAAGCTTTCAGAAGTCCTTCTCAATAACTATAGTACATTAAAGTGCTAATGGCAAGAGACGCTTGCAAGTTCTTATGTGGAAATGCTATAATTTCATATAGTAAACTTTGATAATTATTATACACGAAAGAAGGACTTATTTCATGAAAAAATTTATTCCCATTATCATCATTGGCGTCGTTGTCATCTTAGGCGCAGGCATCGGCGTTTTCGCCTATATTTCCGGAAAGACTAAGTTCAACGATGGTTATGTCAATGGAAATACCCCGGGAAATCTCTACAACGAAGGACTTTACTGCGAGTACGGCGACACCATATATTTCGCCAACCCGGATGACGGCGGAAAGCTCTACTCCATGGATACAAACGGAGGAAATCTCACCAAACTCTGCGACGACGTCGTATCTTCCATCAACGCTGACGAGAATTACCTCTACTACGTCAGGGACAACCCCGGCAGCGGCAACGGGGCTTTATCCTTCCTAAGCATCAGCACGAACGGACTATGCCGGATCGACAGGGACGGCGGGGCGGATTCCATCCTGATTCTGGATTCCGATCCATGTATCTATGCTGCCCTAAGCGGCAATTATGTCTACTATGTCCACTATACAAGCGAGGAAGGTTCCTCGGTCTACAAAGTCAAAATCGACGGTTCCGACCGTAAGCAGGTCGACGCCAATCCACACTATACCTGTTCTGTCAACGGCCAGTATATGTACTATGGCGGCTTGGATACGGATCATTATATCTGGCGGCTCGACACTGAGAATGACACAAGCGGTATGCTCTACGGCGGCAACTGCTGGATGCCGATGGTCACGGATGATTCCACCGCTTACTTTATGGACTGCGACAACAATTACGCCATCGCGCGCGTCGACTTTGCCACCGGGGAAAAGACCATTCTCGCCGAGGACCGCGCGGACTGGTACAACGTCTACGGCGATTACATTTATTTCCAGAGAAATGATGCCGAGGCTCCGGCGCTGTGCCGCATGCGCACGGACGGAAGCGGCTATGAGGAGCTTGCCTTTGGCAACCACATGAATATCAATGTGACTTCCACCTATGTGTACTTTAAGGATTTCGTCAGTGAACAGACCTTCCGGGTTCCGACGTATGGAACCGCCGAACCGGAAATCTTCGCGCCCGGCAAGGCGGAATAAGCGAAAAAGGGACATTACACAGAACAATTCTTCTCTGTGTAATGTCCCTTTTGTTTAAAAATCGAACAGCGACAACTGATTGGACTCCGGCAGATCGCCGAGCAGTCCCAGATCCGCCATCAGATCGATGACCGTCTTGGTCGCCTTGGTGCGCTGTCTGAAATCGTCCTTGGACAGGAATTTTCCGTCCTTTGCCGCCTCCACCACCGCGATCGCCGCGTTGTCGCCCATTCCATCGATCGTGTTGAGCGCCGGCATCAGCTTGCCGTCGATGATCTGGAAACGGTCAGGCTTTGCGCGGTAAATATCGATCGGCATAAAGTCATAGCCCCTCGCGTACATCTCCTGCGCGATCTTCATATCACGGTAGGTATCCTGCTCTTTCTTCGAGAGCGAATCCTTTCTTCTGGTGTAATCCTTATAGAAATATTCCAACCGCTCCTTGCCCTGACACATGATCTCGTAGTTAAATCCGGTCGCGCGAATGGAGAAATACGCCGCATAATAGGCAAGCGGATAGTACACCTTGCAGTAAGCGATACGCCATGCCATCATAACATACGCCGCCGCGTGCGCTTTCGGGAACATATACTTGATCTTCAAACACGATTCAATATACCACTCCGGCACATTATGCGCGCGCATCTCCGTCTTCCACTCTTCCTTTAAGCCCTTTCCTTTACGCACAGACTCCATGATCGTGAAAGACTGCTCACTGTCAAGTCCCATCTGAATCAGATAGATCATGATATCGTCACGCGTACAGATCGCCGTGGAAATAGTCGCCAGTCCCTGTTCAATCAGGGTCTGCGCATTGCCGAGCCACACATCCGTACCGTGGGAAAGACCCGAGATACGGATCAAATCCGAGAACTCCTGCGGCTTGGCGTCGATGACCATCTGCATCGCGAACTCGGTTCCGAACTCCGGGATGCCAAGGCATCCAAGCGGTATGCCGTGAATATCATCCGGCTCTACACCGAGCGCCTTTGTATTCTTAAAAAGGGACATGACCGACTCATCATCGAGCGGAATCGTCGTCGGATCGATCCCCGTCAAATCCTGCAGCATACGAATCATCGTCGGATCATCGTGTCCGAGTATATCGAGCTTTAAGAGATTATGGTCGATCGAGTGATAATCAAAATGCGTCGTGACCGTCGCGGTCGTCATATCGTTCGCCGGATGCTGCACCGGGGTGAAAGTATTAATCTCCTCCCCCACCGGAAGTACGACAATACCGCCGGGGTGCTGTCCCGTCGTCCTGCGCACGCCGACGCAGCCCTGCACGATGCGGTCGATCTCACAGTTGCGCTTATGTATTCCCCGCTCCTCATAATAGTTCTTGATATAACCGAACGCGGTCTTGTCGGCAAGCGTACCGATCGTTCCCGCACGGAAGGTCTGCCCGTAGCCGAAAATAACCTCGCAGTAAGCGTGCGCCTTACTCTGATACTCTCCTGAGAAATTCAAGTCGATATCCGGTTCCTTATTCCCCTTAAATCCAAGGAATGTCTCGAACGGAATATCAAAGCCGTCCTTGACGAGCTTCTTGCCGCAGACCGGACAGATCTTATCCGGCATATCACATCCGCTCCGCCCGGAAAATGCCTTGACCTCCGGCGAATCAAAATCACTGTATTTGCAGTATTCACAGCGGTAATGCGCCTGCAGCGGATTTACCTCCGTGATCCCGGACATCGTCGCCGCAAAGGAAGAACCGACCGAACCACGCGATCCCACCAGATAGCCGTCCTCGTTGGACTTCCACACCAGCTTCTGTGCAATGATATACATAACGGCATAGCCGTTCGAGATAATGGAATTTAACTCCCGCTCAAGCCGCTCTTTTACGATCGGCGGCAGTTCTTCCCCGTACATGCTGTGCGCCTTGGTATAACAGATATCGCGCAGCATCTGGTCGGAATTTTCGATGACAGGCGGGCACTTGTCCGGGCGCACCGGAGCAATCTTTTCGCACATATCCGCAATCTTACCCGGATTTGTGATGACGACCTCCTCCGCCTTCGCGCTTCCGAGATACTCGAATTCCTTCAGCATCTCCTCCGTCGTCCGAAGATAGAGCGGCGCCTGATCGTCCGCATCTTTAAATCCTTTTCCCGCCATGATGATGCGGCGGTACACCTCGTCCTCAGGGTCGAGGAAATGCACGTCGCAGGTCGCAACGACAAGCTTATTGAATGTCTCACCGAGCTTTACAATGCGGCGGTTGATATCCTGAAGCTCCTCGATGGAATTTACCGCGATCTTGTCGTCGCGCAGCATAAAATTGTTGTTGCCGAGCGGCTGAATCTCAAGGTAATCGTAGAACTTCACCAACCGGATGATCTCCTCCTGGGGCCTGCCGTCCAAAATCGCACGG
The DNA here is from genome assembly GCA_021771815.1 of Roseburia hominis. GTDB lineage: Bacteria > Bacillota > Clostridia > Lachnospirales > Lachnospiraceae > Roseburia > Roseburia hominis_A. The sequence continues at coordinate 75,787 of JAETOE010000001.1, read as the reverse complement.
TACAACTCTCCCGCCTCACACGCGGAGCCCAGCAGCAGTCCTTCCCGGTACTTTACAAATTCGCTCTTTGGAATACGCGGCGTCTTATAAAAATATGTCAGATGTGACATGGAAACGAGCCTGTATAGGTTAATACGCCCGATATCGTTGGTCGCAAGGATAATGGCGTGATGACTCTTCAGCTTTCTGACAAGCTCCGGGGATGTCGCTCCCATCCGATTCACATCGTCGAGCGTCTCCATGCCGCGCTCATGCAGCATCCCGATGAATTTCACGAAAATCTCCGCGGTACATGCCGCATCATCCACCGCGCGGTGATGGTGGTCTAAGGACACGCCGACCGCCTTCGCCACCGTATCGAGTTTAAAACGGCCAAGCTGCGGCAGCAGAATCCGCGCAAGCGCGACGGTGTCCACGATCGTAAAGTCAAACGAAAGCCCCATCCTCTCACAGTTTTTGCGAATAAAGCTCGTGTCGAACTCCGCGTTGTGCGCCACCATGACCGTCCCCTCACAGAACTTCATGAACTCCGGCAGGATATCTTCGATCTTCGGCGCATCGAGCACCATGTCGTCCTTGATCGAGGTAAGCTGCTCAATATTATAGGGAATCGGCACTTCCGGGTTGACAAATGTAGAAAATCGTTCCGTAATCGTACCGCCCTCTACTTTGACCGCGCCGATCTCGATAATCTTATTCTTATCCGGCGAAAGTCCCGTCGTCTCCAAATCAAAGACTACATAGGCGTCGTTTAAGCTCTGTCCGCGCGGTGCAACGATAATATCCTTTAAGTCGTCCACAAGATACGCTTCCACGCCGTAGATGATCTTAAAATCCGAATTGCCCGGAACCGCGTGATTCGCGTCCGGAAAAGCCTGCACATCCCCGTGATCGGTGATGGCGATCGCCTTATGCCCCCACTTCATCGCGCGCTTTACAATATCCTTCACATCCGACACGCCGTCCATATCGCTCATCTTCGTGTGACAGTGCAGTTCCACGCGCTTCTCCGGGCTGGTGTCCGCCCGCGTCGAGGTAAAGTCAGCAATCTTCTTGATTCCGACGATAGAGGCAATCGTAAGCTCACTGTCGAACTTGTCCACGGTCGTGACGCCCTTGATCTTTAAGAACGCACCCTTCGAAAGCCCCGCATCCAAAAGCTCCTGCAGTTGGTCGTTCCGTGTAAAAATTTTAAGAACAATCGAGTCCGTGAAATCCGTGACAGACATAATGACAATCGTCTTCTCGTTTCGAATCTCCCGTGTCTCAAGCGACATGACCTGGCAGCGGATTGTCACCTCTCCCATCTCGCCGACAATCTTCTCGATTGCGATCGGCTCATCCTCAAAATCGCGCCCATAGATCACGTCTGGATTATCGGATTTCTTTACGCCGCCGTCAAACTTCCTGCGGAATTCCTTTTTGCCTTTTTCTGCGTTATTTTTCCGGTCAAAACCGCCCGAAAGCCCCTTGTTTCCTGCATTTTTTCCTGCAACTTCTGTCGAATTTGCAGTTTTTTTTGCAGACAAAACGATATTTGCCGCATCCGTGCCACTGTCACCACCAGATATTGTACCACCGTCCTGCACGCCATTTTCCTGACTGTTTTCCGACGCAAGAGGCACGCTTTCACCGTCCTCATTTCGAATATGCACGTTTTTCATGATATTCTTGATCTCGAACTGTATCTGAAGGTCACTGTTCTTCTTATATTTACTTTCCTTCGGCTCCTCATAGGCAAGTTCCACCGACAGATCCAGCCCGCAGCGCTCGCAGATCACCTTCTCCAAAAATTCCACGATCTCGTTCGCGCGCGTCTGCGCGATAATCGTATTCTCAAGCGTGAGAAGCATGTGCTTCTCGTCCTTAAACTCCATCTTTGCCGTCCGAAGAAGATTGTACTCCATCAGGCTGTAATTTTTCAGTTCTTCTAAAATACTGTCCTTGTACAGATCAAGCAGCTTCTCCGGCGTATACTGCTCCGAGAGCTGATATTTCTCGATCACCGTGACCTGCATCATCTGCCCTTTAAATATCTGCTTTTCGATGGCGTTCTGCAGTCGGTAAATGTCACGCTTATGTATGAGACGCGTGCTGTTTAAATAGACGCGCAGACGATCCCGCTCATGGTTCATTCCGACACGGGTCACTTCTGTCTCCGTCAATAAATTTTTCATCTCGCCTTCCACCTGTAACGATGGAAAAACGTCAAAAAACAGCTTCGCCATACTACCTCCAAGCCACCTGCCGCCGTCAGTTCTCCTGCTGATTCTCGTTCCAGTGGACCAATTCATATCGCAGCGCATCTAACAGTTCCGTCTCCGGCACCTTCTTATAGACCTCACCCTTTTTGATGATGAGCCCCTCGCCGACGCCTCCTGCAATTCCTATATCCGCTTCCTTCGCCTCTCCCGGTCCGTTGACCACGCAGCCCATGACCGCGACCTTAATGTCGAGCGGGATATCCGCGACCATATTCTCTACCTGATTTGCCAGTCCGATCAGATCGATCCTTGTCCTTCCGCAGGTCGGGCAGGACACGACCTCAACGCCGCCCTTACGTATTCCGAGCGTGCGTAAAATGAGCTTTGCAGACTTGATTTCCTCCAGCGGATCGCCCGTTAAGGACACGCGGATCGTATCACCGATGCCCTGATTTAAGATGAGCCCCAGTCCGATCGCAGATTTGATATTGCCACTGATAATCGTTCCTGCCTCCGTGATGCCGACGTGAAGCGGATGATCTGTCTTCTCAGCGATCAGCTCATGCGCCTTTACGCACATCATAACGTCCGAGGACTTAATACTGATAACAAGATTGTCATAACCCATCTCCTCGATGAGACGTACCTTATCAAGCGCACTCTCCACGATTCCCTCGGCAGTCACGCCGTGATACTTCTCCACCAGCTCCTTCTCCAGAGAGCCGCTGTTGACGCCGACGCGAATCGGTATGTTCCGCTCCTTTGCCGCATCCACGACCGACCGCACACGCTCCGCACTTCCGATATTTCCCGGATTGATGCGAATCTTATCCGCGCCGTGCTCAATCGCCGCAATCGCAAGACGGTAATCAAAGTGGATGTCCGCGACCACCGGAATCGTCACCTGCTTTTTAATCTCAGCGAGCGCCTCCGCCGCCTCCATCGTCGGAACGGCGCAGCGGATGATATCACACCCTGCCGCCGTCAGCGCTTTGATCTGCGCCACGGTCGCCGCCACATCCTCCGTCTTTGTATTTGTCATGGACTGGATCAGAATGGGATTTCCACCGCCGATTACTCTGTTTCCAATATTCACTGCTTTCGTCATCTCATTTTTCCTCCAAAGTTCTCCTGTCGCCGTCAGAATATTTTATAACAGCTTTCGAATATCATTAAAAAAGGTAAAGAACATCAGCGCGAACAACAACATCATGCCGACAAAATGCACCATGCCTTCCTTGTCCGGGTCAACGCGTTTTCCGCGAATCGCCTCCACGATCAAAAAAAGCAGCCTTCCGCCGTCCAACGCCGGAAGAGGCAGCAGATTCATCACTCCAAGGTTCGCCGATAAAAAGATCGTGATATAGAGCATCTGCAGAAACGCCATAAAGTAACCGTAGCTGACGCTCTCCTCGTAACTGTCCCCGATCATATCAACGATGCCTACCGGACCGCTCATCTCATTCACACCGACCTGACCGGTCACGAGCGCACGCAGGCTGTTTAAGGTCACATTGATCCAGTATTTCACCTCGTAGACGCTGTACTTCACCGTTTCCATTACCGAGCCGAATGTCTTCTCGGCGCTCCCCTGGATGCCGTACATATAATAGCCGTATTCATCGCTGTATTTCGGCGTAAGCTCCGTCTCATAACGCTCGCCGTCCCGCTCGTAAGTCACCGTGACCGTCTCGCCCGGGTGGAACTGCGTGTAGGCGCTGATATCGCGGAAGAAATGGATCTTCGTGTGATTGATCTTAACGATCTCATCTCCCGCCATCAGCCCCGCTTCCTCCGCCGGATATCCCTCGGATACGCCGGAGAGCACCGGAAGATCGTAACCGATATTGCACAGCAGGATAAACGCGAAAACGAACGCCATCAGGAAATTGAAAAGCGGCCCCGCAAACACCACGCTGATGCGCGCCCACACCGATTTCTTCCCGAACGCTCTGTCATCGCCGCTCTCCTCGTCTTCCCCTTCCATCATACACGCCCCGCCGATCGGAAATAGGTGCAGGGAATAGACCGTCTCCCCCCTGGTGATTCCAAACACCCGGGGACCTAAGCCAAGACAAAATTCATTCACCCGGATGCCGTTCGCCTTCGCCAGAAGAAAATGCCCCAGCTCATGAAATAGTATAATAATACTGAATATCAGAATTGCGATAATTATTTTCATTCAAAGACCTTTCTTATATGCTCATATGCCAATGCTTCTGTCTCGAGAATCTCGTCTACTGTAGGCTCCGCAACAAACGTCGCTTCGCCCATGCATGCTTCTATGATTTCCGTGATTGCCGGGTAGGATATCCTACGCTCCAAAAAGAGCGCGACTGCCCGCTCGTTCGCCGCGTTGAACGCCGTCGGAATATTCCCGCCGCGCCGCATCGCTTCATAGGCGAGCGAAAGCCCCCGAAACGTCTCCATATCCGGCTTCTCAAATGTCAGCCTGCCGAGTGCGAACAGATCGAGCTTATCGCCCGAAAGCGGTCTGCGCTCCGGATAATACAGCGCGTACTGAATCGGCAGACGCATATCCGGCGTACCAAGCTGCGCAATCACGGCGCCGTCCTCGTACTCCACCGCCGAATGGATTACACTCTGCGGGTGCACGACGACCTGAATCTGTGAGAGTTCCACACCAAAGAGCCACTTTGCCTCCATGACCTCCAAGCCTTTGTTTACAAGTGTCGACGAGTCAATCGTAATCTTTCTTCCCATCGACCAGTTCGGATGCTTCAAAGCATCCTCAACCTGTATCTCCTTTAATTCCTCCGCTCTCCTGCCGCGGAACGGACCGCCGGAAGCCGTCAGCAGAATCTTTTCGATGCGGTTCTCCCCCGCCCCCTGCAGGGACTGGAAAATAGCGCTGTGTTCGCTGTCCACCGGAAGAATCGGCACGCCACACTCCTTTGCGAGCGGCATAATGATGTGTCCGGCAGTCACAAGCGTCTCCTTATTTGCAAGCGCAATCTTTTTGCCCGCTTTGATCGCCGCAATCGTCGGACGAATGCCGAGCATGCCTACAATCGCCGTCACAAGAATCTCGCTCTCCGGCTGTACTGCCACCTCGAGCAGACCATCCATCCCCGTCACAATACGACTGTCTAAATCCGCCGTATTTATCTTAAGCTGCCCTGCCGCGCTCTCATCATACACGCACACTAAAGCCGGCTTAAATTCCCGCATCTGCGCCTCCAGAAGCTTAATATTGCTTCCCGCCGCAATCGCAGTTACCTCAATATCCCCCTGTTCTCTCACGATATCCAACGTCTGAGTTCCGATTGAACCGGTGGAACCTAAGATTGCTATCTTCTTCATATGCCACTCCCTCTTCCGAAACGCCGGAACATTCTCCCATTCCGTATCTTATAAAACAATAAAGTTTGCCGTAAGAAAATAAATCATCGGCGCCGTAAAAATAACACTGTCAAAGCGGTCCAAAATCCCGCCGTGTCCCGGAATCAGCCTGCCGTAGTCCTTGATCTCATAATTCCTCTTGATAGCGGATGCCGTCAGATCGCCGACCATTGAGACGAGCGCGCCGACCGCACTGATTGCCGCCATGATAAGCACATGCTCCGTCTCGGTTCCCATTGCATCCCGGAACACCATGCCATAGATAAATGCGAGCAGCGCCGCGCCGAGCACGCCGCCGACCGCTCCCTCGATGGACTTCTTCGGACTTAACTTCGGCGCCATCTTGTGCTTTCCGATCAGCACGCCCACGCAGTAAGCGCACGTATCGCAGCCCCACGAACAGAGAAAGATCAGCCACACGATATACGCACCCTGCAAGGTCATGCGCGTCTGATACACATAGGAAAGCATGACCGCCACATAGAACACCCCGAAAAATGCGGCGAGAAGCTGTTCCGTCCGGTATCTGGGGTAGGTAAACACATAGGCGAACATCAGCAGAATCAAAATCCCGAGCACGAACATCATAAGATCCGGCAGGAACAAAAAACGCAGATTCACATAATACACCACAGCCGCCAGATATCCGAGCATCCCCGGCAGTTCCTTCTCGATATGAAAGACGCGATACAACTCGAACATTCCAATCAGAGAAATCACCGCGGTGGACACCAATAGCACATCCCCTCCGGTAATAATCAATACAAGTGCAGCTATCACAAGTACAATTCCGCTCAGTAATCTTGTTCTAAACATGGTTCCTCCTTGGCCAGACCGCCAAATCTTCTGTCTCTTTTATTATACGCCTCTATCGCACGTTCTAATTCCTCTTTATGAAAATCGGGCCACGGCACATCCGTGAAATAGAATTCGCTGTATGCAAGCTGCCATAGCAGATAATTGGAAAGCCGCTGTTCTCCGCTCGTGCGGATCAAAAGATCCGGGTCGGGAATATCCGCCGTATCAAGATAGCCTGCAAAGACCGTCTCGTCAATGTCCTTTGGCTTTCTTTTACCGTCCAGCACATCCTGGCACATTCTTCGCATACCGCGCACCATCTCATCCCGGCTTCCGTAATTGATGGCAATCTGCAGATTCAGCCCGTCATTCTTCGCCGAAACCTCCTCAAGCTCCTTGATCTGATTCTGAAAACGCTCCGTCAGCCTTGAGGTATCACCGATGACGCGTACCCGCATATTATTCTTATCTGCAGTTTTGATACAGTTCTTCAGGTAACTTTCCAGAAGCTTCATGAGGGCATTCACCTCGTTTTCCGGTCGGTTCCAGTTCTCCGTGGAAAAAGCGTACATCGTCACATACTTAATTCCCAGATCATGTGCCGCCTGACAAACCGTCTCCACATTCTTCGCGCCCATTGTGTGACCGTAATTTCTCGGCATGCCCTTCGCCTTCGCCCAACGTCCGTTTCCATCTAATATAATCGCAATATGCTGCGGAATCTTCATCTTCGCTCTCCTTCCCGCCAACCGGTCCGCCAGGAAAAACATGCGGACTTCCTATAAAATGAAATGAAAAGATACAGATGTATGCCTCCATAAACATCTGTATCTCCTCGCATTTCCATGGTGTTTTCACCTTATACGGTAAGAATCTCCTTCGTCTTCGCCTCTACCGCTTTATCGACGTCTGCAATATACTTATCCGTCATCTTCTGTGCCTTATCCTCAAGCTCCTTAATCTCATCCTCCGAAACATCGGAAGCCTTCGCGAGCTTCTTGAAAGAGTCGTTCGCATCACGGCGGATATTGCGGATCGCAACCTTGGCGTTCTCGCCTTTCTTCTTCACATCCTTGGCAAGTTCCTTACGCCTCTCCTCAGTAAGCTCCGGGAAAAGCAGACGAACCGTCTTACCGTCATTCGTCGGGTTAATCCCAAGATCGGAAGTCAGAATCGCTTTCTCAATCTCCTTGACCATAGAAGCTTCCCACGGCTGGATCTGAATCATGCGCGGCTCCGGAACACTGACGTTCGCCACCTGCTGGATGGCAGTCGGCGTGCCGTAATAATCTACACGAAGCTTATCCAGAACATGCGGATTCGCGCGTCCTGCACGGATGCTGCCGAACTCCTCGCCAAGATTGTTCATTGTCTTCTGCATTTTGTTATCAAATGGAACTAATCTCTCATCCATATATACACCAAGCCCTTTCCTGATTTTAAGAAACAGTCACCTTTGTTCCACTCAATTCTCCTGTGATGGCTTTTACGATACTATTCTCTTCATTCAAGCCAAATACATACATTGGCATCTTATTCTCCATGCACATGATAGAAGCGGTCAGGTCCACAACTGCAAGCTTCTTGTCGATGACCTCCTGAATGGATACTTCGTCGTACTTGACAGCATTCGGATTCACCTTCGGATCACTGTCATAGATGCCGTCGATTGCCTTTGCAAGATAAATTCCGTCCGCTTCCATCTCGATCGCACGCAGAACAATCCCGGTATCCGTCGAAAAATACGGGTGCCCGGTACCTCCTGCAAAAAAAACGACCATTCCGCGCTCAAAATACTTATTCGCACGATCCTTGGAAAAAAGCTTCGTCATGCTTCCGCACTCAAACGGCGTCAAAATCTGTGTCTTCATGCCGACAGAACGGAAAATCTCCGATACATAGATACAGTTCATAATCGTCGCAAGCATTCCGATCTGGTCTGCCTTGGTGCGATCGATCGTCTCGCTGGTTCTTCCTCTCCAGAAATTGCCGCCGCCGATAACGATACCTACCTGCGTACCGCCATCTACGATCTGCTTCACCTGCTTTGCCACCTCTGTTACCGTCGGCTCGTCAAAGCCGGTATGCTTCTCTCCTGCAAGAGCCTCACCGCTTAACTTTAACAGAACTCTCTTCATAAAGATCAGTTTCCTTTCTTATTACCGAACAGACTCTCTACGTCTACATCCGCATAGCACTGTGAACAGAAGCCTTCGATTACCGCACCGTTGTTGATCTGAACGGAACGTGACTTGATATTGCCCATAACAACGGCTGATGTGTCCACAACGACCGGACCCTGTACGTCGATGTCACCTTTGATCGCGCCTGCAATCACTGCGGAAGTCGAGGTCACATTACCGATGATGACAGAACCAAGACCAATCTTGACGGTGCCGCTGCTGACTACCTCACCCTCTACCTGCGCTGCATCTGCAAAAAACTCAGATGTATTGCTGTTACCGTTTACAACGCCTGTCACGGTAAGCTTACCGTTGCAGCTTACGTTGCCGTCTACCTGTCCGCGTACGTCCAGAGAACCGTTTGAAATAATGTCACCGTTGATGACCGTTCCCTCCGTTATAACGGATACCTCGTCTGAAATGATCGGTGCCTCCTGATTTAATGTCGGTGCCTGCTGTACCGGCGCTGCCTGTGCAGCGGTCTGTACTCCCTGTGCAGCGGTCTGTACTCCCTGTACTGGTGTTACTGTCGTGTCAGCCATTTTCTTCTCCTCCTGTGCTGTGTTTATCATTGTGCGCTCCTGCTTAGGTGTCGGCGTCTGTTGTACCGGCGCTGCCTTCTTCGGCTTCTCTTCCTTTGCAGGCTCCTGTTTTGTCACCTGCTCAAGCAATCCGTCCAATTTGGACAGTTCGGACGCAACATCAACTTCACCCTCAAGGGTGTTTACAACCATATCGTCGTCATTGCCTGTGCTCTCGAGATTGTCCTCTCCAGGCATGAGTTCATTGACTGCCTGTGAAAAATCATCTTTAAAGTCTTTGAAAAATCCCATGTTCTTTCCTCCATTTATTTTCCGGTTATCTGACGCTGTCTGCTTTGACAAACTGAATAACCTGTGTATCTTCATCAATCGGCAGAATCTCGGCATCCATCTCCTGCAATGCCTCGATCAGAGGACCAACCGCCTCTACCGTTGCTGACTTATCCGATGAGTCATGAAGAAGTACCACTGATGTCTTGTATTTTACAACATCTTCTGTGACATTTGCAACGATTTCCTCCGGGGTATACGCCATAGAAGCTGCATCTCCTGCCGAAACATTCCAGTCGTAATACACAGTTCCCCGCTGATTCAAAAAATCGATCAGGCTGCTCATCGGAACATTACTGATCTGATTGCTGCTCCCTCCCGGAAAACGGTAATATCTCGGCTCCGTTCCCGTCACTTCATGGAGGTAATCGCGCAGCTTCATATAATCCTCTTCAAACGCTTCCTCTGACTGGTAAATAACGCTGTATTTATTGGAATAGGAACGCATACCGAGGGTATGTCCTTCATCCACGATTCTCTGATAAAGAGCCTGCGCCTCTTCATCCTCGCTGCCGACCACGAAAAAAGTCGCTTTGACGTCATATTCTGCCAAAATGTCCAATATAGCCGCAGTATTCTCCGACGGTCCTTCATCAAACGTCAGATAGACTTTATGTACATCGCCCTCTTCTGCAAGATTATCCGCATCCAGAGCAACGGGCGTTCCCGCTGGTACAACATCCTCCTGTACGTCAGATGCCGCCTCTGTCTTTGCCTGTACATCAAACGCTGTCTCCGTCTCCATCGCTGGAACCGCATTCCGGCTTTCTGCGTCAAGCAGACGGTCGAGCTTTCTCTCCAGAGATGCCGTTCTGGCAAACAGGAGTATAATCAAAACCATCGACAGAATCATCCATCCGGTGATTGTCAGCACAATCGCGCTCTTTATTCTTCCAATCCGCTTTCTGCGCCTTCGCTGATTGCGGAGCGCCTCTGACTCTTTCTCCTGCATGTAAAACCCCCAAGCTAATCTTAATACTTTATCTATTGTATCACATTTTTCTATTTTTCAAAGAAAAAAGCACAAAAAAATCGTTTGATTTTTCTGCGCTTTCCAATATATTTTCTGACTTTTCCTTATTTTTAAGGCATTTATTCCTTTCCAAGCAGCGATGCGGCAATCATTCCGACGCCGAAAAGCAGAATACCCGCGAGCACAGCCCACACACCCGTACCACTTAGATCCATACCCGAGAGGATTGCAACCGGGGAGGAAAACAGCAGTCCCAAAATGGCAAAATAGGTCATTCTCTCGTAGTTCTTTAACAAAAATTCGATCAGCTTTGCGACAAGAAACGCACCGGCTAAGACGCCGATGCCAAAAGGCACAAGTATACCGGCGCAGTAAATGAGTGTTCCGAAATCCGCCATCACGAGCGCAACAATAAATGCATTGATGTGATCGATGATCGGCGTGTAATAGCCGAGCGCCATCAGAAGCATCGACCCGCTCACACCCGGAATCACCATCGTAGCCGCCGCGACCAGTCCGATGAAAAGCAGCACGAAAACCGTTTTCGGCTCCAGGGAAAGAACTTTTTCGTTTCCGGTTCCGAGAAACTGCATTCCGACGATCAGTCCGAAGAAGAGCGCGAACACCAAAAGTTCCGCAGGCTTAGGCCGCCCTCCTTTCACTTTCGGCAAAAGCAGCGGCAGTCCCCCAAAAATCAGCCCGATGAAAAGCAGCGCTGTCTGAAACGGATAATGCTCAAAAAGATAACCGATGACGAATGAAAGCCCCACGATTCCGATTCCCATTCCAACCGCATATGGAAAAAGCGTCCTGATGCTCTGCTTCATATGACGGAAGATTCCCGTCACCGCACCAATCATTTCATCATAAATTCCCATGGCCACCATCATGGTGCCTCCGCTCACTCCCGGAATGATATTGGCAACTCCGATAGCAATTCCTCTTATCATATCTTTTATGAATTCCATAAATCCTCCATTTTCCTTTGATGCATCTTTACTTCTGCCGGACGTCTGCCATCCCGCTTTTCATCGGGCAGAATACGCTCTGCCGCGGCCGCGAGCAGATTGCCGGCTGGAAGCAGAAGAAGCGTCGTTCCGATATTGAACATCGTATGCATATTCGCGATCTGCGCCGCAGGTCTGCCCGGTGTAAACTGCTCCACCCATGCAGCAAACGGCGTCAGCATGCAGATAACTGTAAATACCACCGTTCCTATGATATTGAACAAGAGATGAATCATCGTTGTCCGCTTTGCATTCCTGTTCGTTCCCACCGATGCCAGAATCGCCGTAATGCAGGTACCGATATTCTGACCGAACAGGACATAGACAGCTCCCGCAAAACTGATCGCCCCACTCTGGGCAAGCGTCTGCAGAATGCCCACTGACGCCGAGGACGATTGAATCACCGCCGTGAATACCGTCCCTGCAAGAATTCCTGCAAACGGATGCTCGAACTGTGTCATCGCCCGAAGAAATGTCTCAGACTCACCGAGCGGCTGCATGGCAGCGCTCATCATCTCCATGCCAAGAAACAGGATTCCCAGTCCTGCCACGATTTCTCCCATATATCTGGCTTTCTCTTTCTTTGCGAACAATACCACCGCCACACCGGCGAATGCGAGCAGCGGCGCAAACGCTTCCACGTCCAGTGCAATGAGCTGGCCCGTGATCGTCGTCCCGATATTTGCTCCCATGATAATCCAGACCGCCTGCCTAAGCGTCATCATGCCGGAGTTGACAAAACCCACGACCATCACGGTTGTCGCCGACGAGGACTGAATGACGGCAGTCACGGCGGCACCGACCGCCACTCCCATAAAGCGATTCTTTGTAATCCGCTCCATGATCCGCTTCATCTGTTCTCCCGCCGCTTTGTTCAAGCCTTCGCTCATCTGATGCATTCCGTATAAAAAAAGCGCAAGTCCTCCCAACAAGGCAAAAAAATCTTTGTATTCCATTCTCCCTCCTTTCCATCCTTCCCCAAAATAACAAAGTGATTTTTCACTGTCAATCGCATAACGTAAACTCTGACATCAAGGAAACGCTAAAGTTTTCGAAACCGAATCCTAAGAATTGATTTCTCATGCAATAACCAATAAAATAGTATGTAACTTTATCAACCCATTCAACCAACAGAAAGTATGTGATGCAAATTTGAATCAAAAACTAAAAGAAAAAATCGACGAATCCGTTGGCGCAGTGCTTCCGATCACCGTCATCGTGCTGCTCTTAAGCATCTTTGTGGTGCCTATGGAAACCGGAACCATTGCGCTGTTTCTGGTCGGAGCGCTCATGCTGATCATCGGCATGGCATTTTTCCAACTTGGCGCAGAGATGGCAATGACTCCTTTGGGAGAAGGCGTCGGCTCTCAGATCATGAAGACAAGGCGCTTGTCTATTCTGGTGATTGTCTGCTTTGTCATGGGCATCATCATCACCATCGCGGAGCCGGATCTTGCGGTACTCGCCAATCAGGTGCCCTCTATTCCAAATAATGTTTTAATCTGGACCGTTGCCGTAGGCGTTGGTTTATTTCTCGTCATGGCGGTCCTTAGAATCCTTTTTAAGCTAAGTCTTCCATTACTTTTATGCATTCTGTACGGAGCTGTATTCCTTCTGTCTTTTGCGGCTCCCGCCGATTTTATTGCTGTTGCATTCGATTCCGGCGGTGTGACCACAGGTCCTATGACCGTTCCTTTTATCATGGCAATCGGTATTGGACTTTCTTCAACGCGAAGTGACAAGAATGGCTCCAGCGACAGTTTCGGTCTGATTTCTTTCTGCAGCATCGGTCCGATCATCATGGTGCTTCTGCTCGGTATTTTCTATCATCCGACAGACGCCGCGTACAACGCCACCGTGATACCGGACGTTATCACCATGCAGGACGTCATGCGTGAATTTGTACATATGGCCCCTGATTACGGAAAAGAGGTATTCTCCTCGATCCTTCCGGTCCTGGTTGTGTTCCTTCTGTTCCAGTTGGTTTCCAGAAGGTATCACAAAAGGCAGATGATCAAGATGCTTGTCGGCTTCCTCTATACGATCATCGGACTGATCCTGTTCCTCACAGGTGTCAACGTCGGATTCGCCCCTGTGGGAAGCCTGCTTGGAGGCAGTCTCGCGGAACAGACCTGGAAGTGGCTGCTGATTCCGATCGGCGCACTCATCGGTTATTACATTGTCAAAGCGGAGCCTGCCGTTCAGGTCTTGAACAAACAGGTCGAGGACGTCACGAACGGTTCCATTTCACGCGAAACAATGAACTTATGTCTCTCGATCGGCGTCTCCGCCTCCGTTGCACTGGCGCTCATCCGTGTGCTCACAGGAATCAGTATCTACTGGCTTCTTATTCCCGGCTATATCATAGCGTTGGCACTCCCACGGTTCGTTCCGAAGGTCTTTGTCGGCATCGCTTTTGACTCTGGCGGTGTTGCAAGCGGTCCTATGACTTCGACGTTCCTTCTGCCGCTCGCGATGGGCGCATGTACCGCAGTCGGCGGAAATGTCGTCACTGACGCTTTCGGTGTTGTTGCTATGGTCGCCATGGCTCCGCTCATCGCCGTTCAGATTATGGGCGTCCTCTATCAGATCAAGATAAAGAAAGCTACTTTCGCAACCGTTGTCATGGCCGACATCGACGACAACGCGATTCTGGATTTCGAGGAGGAATGATTATGCAAAATTTATCAGTTGAAGATTTACAGAAACGTCAGTCGTTCCACTGTCTCATCACTATTGTTGATTCCAAAATGCGCGACAGGCTGACAGAATTTTTAAATGATTCCGGCATCCCCATCTACTATCAGATGCACGGTATCGGAACGGTAAGCTCCGATTTCTTAAATATATTCGGGCTTGGAGATCCGCACAAGAATATTACGATCTGTTTTGTTGCACGCGAGCGCACGAAGCTGCTCCTCGCAGAAATGAACCAGGCGCTTTTGCTCCACAAAAAAGGAACCGGCATCGCGCTAGGCATTCCCTTAAGCGGCATGCAGGGCTGGCTTTATAAGCTGCTCGGCTGCACCACAGACGCAGAGGAATTCGCTCCGAAAGATTCAAGGAAAGAAGGAAAGAAAATGAGTGAAACAACCACACATGCAATGATACTTGTCACCATTCATCAGGGGTACAGCGACGACGTAATGTACACGGCAAGAGCCGCGGGCGCAACCGGTGGCACGATCCTAAAGGGACTTAAGTGCAGCCCCTCCGAGGTCGGAGGACACTTCGGCATTCCCATCCAGGAGGAACAGGAAGTCATCGCAATCGTTGTCCCCAAGGATAAGAAAACGGATATCATGTCCGCCATCAGCAAAGACCACGGCATTGCCACCCCTGCACACGGCATTATAGTCTCGCTTCCGGTCGACGCTATCATGGGATTATAAGCCGTTTCTCCAGCTAACTTTCATATGCCGCTTGGGAAACATGCTGCCCGGGGATGCCCTTCTCCCTAGCTCTCTTTCTCCCATGAACACAAAAACCCCTGAAAATACCCATTTCATGGGATTTTCAGGGGTTCATAAATCATTTTCATTCAGAAGTCTGCTGATTCATCTGTGCCGCAGACTTCTACGCCGAAGTTGCATTTACTTCTTCTTAAGCGTTCATCTGTGCCGCAACTTCGGCGGCAAAGTCTTCCTGCTTCTTCTCAAGACCTTCACCTGTCTCAAAACGAACAAAGCCTTTTACCTTGACCGTTGCGCCGATCTCCTTAGATACCTGCTCCAAATACTTACCAACGGTCTGCTTGCCGTCCTCAGCTTTTACATAGACCTGATCTACAAGGCAGATCTCCTTTAACTCCTTGCTGACACGTCCCTCGATCATGCCATTGATTACCTTCTCCGGCTTCTGGGACTCCTTCGGATCGTTCATGATCTGTGCTAAGAGAATCTCCTTCTCATGTGCGATATAGTCAGCACTTACTTCCTCTCTGGAAACATACTTCGGATTTAATGCTGCGATCTGCATGGCAATATTGTGCATTGCCTCTTTGAGTGCGTCGTTCACTACGTCGCTGTCAGCTTCAACGATAACGCCGATTCTTCCGCCGCCGTGTACATAAGGAACAACACAGCCATGCTCTGCAACGACCTTCTCGAATCTGCGGATCTTTAAGTTCTCGCCGATAACCGCAACCTTCTCTACCAGTGCATCGCTTACAGACTTGCTGGAATCCTCATTCCACTTCTCTGCCATAAATGCATCCATATCTGCTGCGTCAGAATTCACTGCCTGTGTAGCAACAGCTTTAACAAACTCCTGAAATGTCTCGTTCTTTGCAACGAAATCCGTCTCGGAATTTACCTCAACGACCGCTGCCGTTGTATCGTCTTTGGTAACGACCATGCAAAGTCCCTCGGCTGCAATTCTGCTTGCCTTCTTCTCTGCTTTTGCCTGTCCGTTCTTTCTTAAGAACTCAACAGCCTCGTCCATATTGCCGTTTGTCTCGCTTAATGCCTTCTTACAATCCATCATTCCTGCGCCGGTCATCTCACGCAGTTCTTTTACCATAGCTGCTGTAATAGCCATCTTATATATCCTCCATTCCTTCTTATGCCTCTGCTGCTTCCTCTGCATCAGCCTCTGCGGACTCTGCTTCCTCTGCAGTCATCTCAGCGCCCTGATTTGCCTCGATCACAGCGTCAGCCATCTTGGATACGATCAGCTTAACAGCTCTGATGGCATCGTCATTACCCGGAATGACATAATCCAACTCTTCCGGATCACAGTTGGTATCAGCGATACCGATCAGGGTAATTCCTAATGTATGAGCCTCCTGAATACAGATGCGCTCCTTCTTCGGGTCAACTACGAAGATTGCATCCGGAAGTCTCTTCATCTCCTTGATACCGCCAAGGTTCTTCTCTAATTTCTCCCACTCTTTCTTAAGAGCGATTACTTCCTTCTTCGGCAGTACTTCGAATGTACCGTCGGTAGCCATCGTCTCGATTTCTTTTAATCTTGCGATACGGCTCTGGATGGTCTTGAAGTTGGTAAGCATACCGCCTAACCATCTCTCATTTACATAGAACATTCCGCAGCGCTCTGCCTCGGTCTTAATGGCGTCCTGTGCCTGCTTCTTAGTTCCTACAAAAAGAATCGTGCCGCCCTCCGCAGCGATATCGGATACTGCCTTGTAAGCCTCGTCTACCTTGCCTACAGACTTCTGCAGATCAATGATGTAGATACCGTTTCTCTCTGTGTAGATGTACGGAGCCATCTTAGGATTCCATCTTCTGGTCTGATGTCCGAAGTGAACACCTGCTTCAAGTAACTGTTTCATTGAAATAACACTCATTTTTCTTACCTCCATGGTTGATTCTTCCATATGCTTCATCCCGCAAGGCGACCGTAACGGCACCAGCCCGGTGGTCAGCATATGTGTATTTTCGCGGAAAACAGAATCTTCCTGTTTTCTCACATGAGCCTTGGGTATTATAGCACAACATCCAAAATAATGCAAGCAATTTATACCATATTCTGTGATTCTATGCCCTTTTCTGTGGTTTCTGCCTGGGCTCTCCCGTTCTTACCGGTCTGCCCTTCCATAATCCCCACAGCAAAATCCCCACAAGCGCTACGAGTGAGATCAATTCCGACACCCGCCAATAGACAGGTTCCTCAAAAGATACGCGTACCGTTCCCTCATAACCCTCCGGCAGGATCACCTGCAGAATACGGTTCTCATCACAGGTCGTCTCAAACCGCTCTCCCGTCACATCATCGACCGCCACGTAGCCCCTGTAGGCGATAATCGGCACTGTAAGCCTGCGCTCCTGCCCGCTCTCATTTGCACAGTGCACATAATAATATCTCTTATAACGGCTGCATTCTTCGACTGTAATTTCTTCTCCCTTCGGCGACGTATCATACAGCAGTGCAAGCTGTGTCTCCATCGGCACATATTCCGCGCCGCTCACCGCGTACACACTGTCTGCAAACGCCCCACTCGTAATCTTCTGCGGCTTTCCTTCCGCCAGATTATGATCGATCAGAATCTGTGCGCTCGCGACTGTCGTAGCACACAGCAGGAATACCAGCCCGACCCGGATGCTGCGTTCACAGACAATATACAGATTCCGCACTGCAAAACAGCCTAAGACCGCTGCGAGCGCGACTGCCATTGCGAGGAATCGCCATGCGAACTGATAAGGCGTCAGGAACACGCCTATTACCGGAATATTGCGGAGCGCCATCCACGGGAAGGACTCAAGCGACATGACAATCGCAATCACTATCACGCCGAAGATCCGGCACTGCCCATAAAAGCACTCCGCGCCAAACTTCTCTTTGATCTCCTCGCGGTAAAGCACTGCCTCCCAAAGGAACAGTCCCATGATAAGCACCAGAAGCCATCCGGCGCCGAACGGCATATCGCCGCTGATTCCCTCATAGCTCATACCGGAACTGTTCCCGCCGAACGAAAAGGTCGTAAAGAGCTGCGGGAAAAAGATACCGTGGGACTGCATAAAACAGGTATCATACATCACATGCATTTCCTCGTTCATCATATAATCAATCATCGGCACTAAAAATGCCAGATTGAGCGCTATCGTCACGAGCGCCGTCACGACGAGGAATTTCAGATTCTTCCAGAACTTTTTCGCATTCAACAGGCAGAAAATAACTGTAAAGAGGACCGTCATCTCCGCACTGAGCGTATGTGTCTGCAGCACACCCGTATAGCCTACGATCATAAGCAGGGCAATCTTTCCGTTCTCCCGCTTCTCGTCATGAAACAATTTCCAGAACGCCAGAAAAATAAGCGGCAGAAAAATCATTGCCGAATATTCTCCCACTGCACACCGATAGAAGAGATTCACGATCCGGTATCCAGCAAGCGTGTAGAGAAGCGAACCGAGCAGCCCGAACTTCTCATTCTGGAACACCTCCTTTGCACAGTAATACGATACGAGCACCGTGACCACATTGACCACGAACACGTAGATTTTGTATACCGTCTGCAACGGAAATCCGATAATGCGCAAAAGTGCCGGAATATACAACAGCAGATCCCCGTACATAACGGAAACCGGATAACCGTAGTCTTTCATCCATACCGGCTGTATGCGCACCGGAAACTGCCCGTCCAAGATTCCCTGCGCCAATCCCTCGATCCGCATCATGTGAAACGTGAGATCGTGACCGAGTATAATATAATCGGTAAACAACGGCAGGGACGTCAAAATACAGATGCCCGTCAGCGTCATTGCCACCAGCTTCTGTTCCTTCGTATACGGATGAATCCATTTCCTGTGGAATAAAATCAGAAGATCGATCACAGCGAACAGACAGCACAGGAAGAAAAGCTCCATCTTCTCCATCTGTCTCGTCCCACGAGCCACAAACGTCTCAATCGTAAGCTCACCGTTTCCCGCATCCGTAGTAAGCCACACGCGCTCTGCGTCCTCGTATAAAATGAATTCAAACGTCTTCTGCGTCTCCTGCATCGGCAGTGCAACAACATCACCGACTTCCTCATTTTTCGACGAGGTCATATGGAGCTGCGCCTTTGCTTCCAATCCGGTCGCCTGATAGGTAAGGTCAATCATGTAGACGCCGCGCTTTAAAGCAATCGTCCGCTCGACGCTCGGCACGTCCTCCCCGCTCAGTCCGCGGTACTCCTTCTCGACGTTCATTCCTTTATACGTCAAAAATGCCAGAAGCAGTACTTCGGCAAACAATAATACAAGGAAGCAAATTCTCCTGCAATTTGCCTCCTTGGTTAATAACTTTCCTGTTTTCATTCAATCGGTCCCTCCTGCAGGATTCTTGCGATCTCTTCGTTGGTCGACCCGTATGGAATATCGTATTCGCCGACACTCATATTAGAAGCATAACCGATCTCGAACAAATACTTTCTGAGCACCTCTGCGTCTGTTATCACGCCGCCCTCCGCCAACTTCTCACATACGACTCTGCACACATCGCCTTTTTGTATCGTCAGACGAAAACTTCCCTCTAAATTGGAAGCCGGCACAGTTCCATCGTCGCCAGCCGCATCGTTATCCGTATTCTGCTGCGCTGCACCCTCATCGCTTCCTGCCGCCGCAGCATCGTCGGTATCAGCGTCTGCGTTATTCTGTGTCTGCGCAAGCAGTTCCTCCGCCGAAAGCGCACCTCCCTCTGATGCCTGCTGTGCGTCATCCGCACCACTTGGTGCCGCGTCCGCTCCCTGTGTATCATCCCCGCCATCCTGCGCATCCGCTCCGTCTCCTGACGTCTGCTGTGCGTCATCCGCTGCATCTGACGGCTCTTCCTGCATCACCATGCCAAGCTGCTTTGCACGCGCAATAACTTCCTCATCTGACATTTCTTCTTTTCTGCCTGAAAAACTGACCATCAGTATGATTGTCGTGACAATGATACCGATTCCCAGTCCCCGCAAATAATATTTCAGCTTCACGAATCTTTTTCTCCTCTATAAAGTCCGTTGACCAGTCTGACCTCGCCAATCCCAATCCCAAGCTTCTTGGCGATCTGAACCTCCGTCAACCCCTGTTTCTTAAGCTTGCGAATCTCAGCATGAAGATTATCCTTTGCCTCGCTCTCTGTAACCTTCGCTTCCGCAGGAGCGGTCTTTGACTGCGCTGTTTTTTCGGTCTGCACCGTCTTTGTCTCCTGCAGTGCGGACGCCTGTGTCGCGGATGCCTGCGGCTGTACCGGAGCCTGCTTCGGCTGCACCGTCTCTGCCGTCTTCGGCTGCACCGCCATCTGATAGCCCTCTTCCAGACTCCTCACGTCGGCTGCAAGACGCTGCAAATTGGATGTCATCCCCGTAAGCTCTGTATGCTTATCGTTCAGCATGCTGTACAGGAACATGATCTCATTGTGCGTCTTATTCATATTCTCAATCACCGTGTCCGAAAACTCACTGATTGCCATAATCTTATCGTTCGTCTCTTTCTCAAGCTCCCGGTCTACCTTCTCTGAAGATGTCTCGATCTGGTTGTCGATTGCCTCCTCGATCTTGACTTCTGCACTTGCAAGCCCCTTTTCGATAATTTTCTTTAGCTCGTTCTCGCTCAATTCTGCAATCTGATTTAATTCAGACGGCGATAATTTTTCTGTGACAAAAAAGCTCCCAATCATAAACACACTACCGATTAGAAGTAAAATCCATTCCACTCCCGTCATCACTCTCTCCTCATATCTTGATATCAAAGCTGCTGCCCTGACCTTTTAATATGACTCTTCCTCCATTCTCCGGCTCATTGTCCCGTTGCTTCTTTTTTTTCTTCTTCTTCCCGTCCTCGTACTGATTGTTGCCTTTTTCTTTGGCATCATAACGATAGCCGTCATTTTCTTTCTGCTCCGGCTCCTGAACCTGATGCATCAACTGATCTTCATGTTTCTGCTGTTGGATTTCGATGTTCTGCTGCTGGACGAGCGGCTTGTTGTCTTCCTGCTGTTTGAGATTGCCGACATCCTGTGTACGTTGAATCATGCCGTTTAAAACAACCGGTCTTATTGACATAACCACCACTCCTCTCATCCACCGTCAGTCAATCAGAATTCCCATATAACTGCCCATCCGCTTTCGCATCTTAAGCAGCGCCTTTGTGTGCAGTTGCGACACTCTCGATTCTGATACTTCCAGTATATTGCTGATTTCCTTCAAGGTAAGCTCCTCATAATAGTACAGAAGAATGACCTTGCGTTCCTTTTCCGTCAGAAGATCCATCGTCTCCGCCAGAACCTTCTTCAATTCCTCTTCCTGAACCGATTCCTCCGGCTGGATAAAATGAGAATTACCTCTGGCGTCCATCACCGGCTCACCGCCCTGTTCCACGAATTCATTCAATGAAACAACGTTCGTAACCTTAAGCTGGGACTGCCATTCGTTCAATTCCTCTCCCTCGATACCAAGCTCTTTTGCAATTTCCTCATCCGACGCATTCCTGCCCGTCCTACCCTCAACCGTCTTGATCGCCTCGTCGATTTTCTTCTGCTTCTGTCTGACGGTCCTTGGAATCCAGTCCATTTTACGAATCTGATCCAATATGGAACCGCGTATGCGAAGGCTCGCATACGTCTCAAACTTTACATCTTTTGCGAGATCGAACTTGTCAATGGCGTCGATCAATCCGAAAATCCCATAACTGACCAGATCTTCATACTCCACATTGTATCCCAGATACATACTGAGTCTTCCTGCAACGACCTTGACAAGCGATGCGTATTCGGTAATAAGTTTCTCTCTCAGCTCCGGCGATGGATTTTTCTGATATTCTTCCCATAGTTTCTCTCTGTCAACCATCTTCATATGAAGCCCCCACGTCTCTGCTTGTTATTCTTCCTCGTCGACGGTGTCTGCCGTCTTCTCTTCCTCCGCAGCGTCCCCGGCATCCTCTCCGTCCTGCTGCGCTTCACCATCCGTGGTTTCCTCGTCCTGCATCTCTGCAAAATTACGGTCAAAAATCACTTTGACCACACATCCTATCACGTAAAACAATATCAAAACGACCAAAAGCATCTTCAGAAAATCCGATACTTCCATGTGCGCTGCCATGCCTGCTATGCAGGCGACAAATCCTGCTGACAGCATAATGATTGCGGGTATTGATTTTGTCTTCATAGCACAACCTTGTCCTTCCCCGTCAAATAATCTTAAGCGGTTTTCCTACGGATTTGATGTAGAATTCACCTGTATCGCAGTGCAACTCTACCGTTCGTCCATAATTAAGCCCCGTATCCTCTGCAATCAGGCGAATTCCAAGCTCTTTTAAAACCTTCCTTGCCTCTTCCGCATTTCTTGCCCCGATATTTCCGACGTCCGACAGACCGCTTACCTCAAACATCCTCGCTCCCCCGGCAATCTTTGCGACCAAACGGGTTCTGTTTGCCCCTGCCGCAACAACGCGCTTTAAGAGCTCTCTGATTCCTGTATCCCCAAACTTGGCAATGTTGCCGTTGTTCCTCACTTTTGTACTGTCCGGAAGCATATAATGCACCATACCTCCCACTTTAGTCACGGGATCGTATAAAACCAACCCTATACAGGAACCAAGTCCTAAAGTTGTAATTATATTGGGAGCCTTACATACATTCAGGTCCGCCATACCTACTTTTATGACTTCGCTCATACGTTTTTTCTCCTTACAATGAGATTCCAAGTGATGTTAATATCTTCTCATAAGAATCCTGCTCCGGCATTAAAATAAAATATCCGTTAATCGCCACATCCGCACAGATTTCTGTCTGTATCAACAGTGCATTGTCACCATACTGTCCGAATTCAATCGCCGGCACGCTCAGGATAGAAGCCGCCATATCCACTGCAATATACGGTACTGACGGAACGATCACAAGGTTCGTAAGGGATGACAGCGCGGAAAGGTACGACCCCGCAATGATATTGCCGATCTCCTTTAACGCAGACAGTTCCATTTCCCCAAACGGTTCATCCGCAGAAACATCCGTCATCATCAGCTTATTTACAAGATAACGCGCAGACGGAATATCAAGCAGGAACATCATGCTTCCATCAATGTCATTCTCTACCTCAAGGAAAATTCCGACAATCGTCTCATCTTCCGCACCTACCGCCAGAGGAAGCTGCGATACTTCCATCAGACGGATGTTAGGCACATTCATATCAATCTTCATGCCAAGCATATTGGCAATCGCAGAGGTCGCATTTCCGGCGCCGATATTGCCGATCTCCCTCAACACGTCCAAATACATGTCATTTACATCTTCCAATGTCATTTTTCCCATGAATCCCTATTACTCTCCTCTCATAGAAAGTTAGTGAGATCATACACTGATCCCACCAACCGTTTTATATGTTGTCATCCACAATCGCATTGATTTCCAGCAGGGAAATCAACTCTTCCCCATGCGTTCCGATTCCGTTGATAAACTTTCCCTTATTCGTCGCACCCTCGATCTCATCCTCGCTTAAGTTCACGACCTCCTTGACCTCATCTACAATGACGCCGATTGCGCCCTTCTCCTCAAGCTTTAAAATGATGATACGGCTCGCATTGGTGAACACGTCGTCCTCAAGCCCCATCTTTCTGCGGATGCTCATAACGGACACGATCTCACCGCGGATATTGATCACACCGTTGAAATAAGACTGTACCTTCGGAACACGTGTAATCTTCTGCATACGGACAATGTTGTCAATATAGCTGATGTCGATACCGTACTGCTCGCTTCCCACCATAACGACAATATACTGCTTTGATTCTTTATCGATTACTTCCAGATTCTTCTCTGCCATGTTGTCCGCCCTCCTATTACATCAATACATTCACATCAAGAATCAATGCTACTTCACCGTCTCCAAGGATCGTCGCACCGCTGATGATCTTGTTGTTGATCATGTATTTACCAAGTGATTTGATAACAATCTCCTGCTGTCCGATCAGATTGTCGACAACAAGACCTGCCAGACTTTCACCCTTCTGGACGATAACAACCGTCAGGCTCTCCGGCTCTTCCTCTTTCGGCTCGATATCAAGCACCTGGTCCATGCGAATCACCGGAATGACCTTGCCTCGCAGATGTATGACCTCTTTTGACTCAACATACTTGATATCCTTGACCGGAATATCCTCGATATTCGAAATCGAGTTGAGTGCAATCGCATACTTTTCATCCCGAATCTCGACCATCAGCGCCTGAATGATTGCCAGCGTCAGCGGCAGGCGTACTGTAAAGGTCGTTCCTACACCCAGCTCTGTCTTGACCTCGACATCTCCACCCAGCGCCTCGATGTTGGACTTTACAACGTCAAGCCCGACGCCTCGTCCCGAAATATCGGTAATCTTCTTTGCCATGGAAAAGCTCGGCAGAAACAGCATGTTGATAATCTCCTTCTGAGTCATCGTCTCTGCCTGCTCCTCTGTGATAACGCCGCGCTCGATTGCCTTAGTGCGGACCGCGTCCACATCAATTCCGTTACCGTCGTCCCCGACCTCAATAATAACGTTATTTCCTTCCTGGAATGCCTTTAAGAAAATGCTTCCAACTTCCGGCTTGCCCTTTGCAAGACGCGTCGCATTGTCCTCAAGTCCGTGATCTGCCGAGTTGCGGAGCAAGTGCTGCAGCGGGTCGCCGATCTGATCGACTACCGTACGGTCAAGCTCTGTATCCTCACCTGTCATGTACAGTTCCATCTTCTTGTCAAGCTTTCTGGACAAATCACGAATCATACGCGGGAACTTCGCTACGACGCTCTCGATCGGCACCATTCGAACCTTCATGACCGACTCATGCAGATTCGTCGTAATACGCTCCAGATACTCGATCTGCTCGTGGAAAGACTGATTTTGAAAATCGCCCGACTCAGTGGAACCGATCGCCACAAGACTGTTCTTTGCAATAATAAGCTCGGACACCTGATTCATCAATGCATCCAGCTTCTCGATATCCACACGCACGGTGCGGTTCGTGACAGGCTTTGCGACCGCCTGCTTCTTATTCGCCGTACCTGCCGCTGCCGGCTTCGCTGCTGCCGGTGCGGGTGTTGGTGCTGCTGCCGGTGCCGGTGCTGCTGTCTGTACCGGTGCTGCCGTCGCCGCTTCCGCTTCTTCCGCCTTCTCCTGTTTTGCAGCGAGCACCTCATATTTTACTTCCTCTCCGATGACCTCTTCAATCTCGGACACTGCCTTTGCAGCCGCTTCGATCCTACTGTAAGGCTCCTCGGATGCGATATAGTAACTGAAATCGCTTTCGAACTTCTCGTCCTCGATGTCCTGCGAGCTTGGGTTGTATACAAGGATCTGTCCGAACTCCTCGACTGCCTTGAATACCAGAAACGCCCGCGCCGCCTTGAGCAGGCATTCCTTCTGAATAAAAACGGTCATGCCGTAAACATGCGCGCCGCTCTCTTCCGCCTCTTTGATTTTCTCCCGCTCGGAATCGCTGAGTTCAAACTCGAAATATTTCTTTGCAAATTTCGCGCCGCCGGGAGCTGCCTCTTCCTTCTTCACAGGCGCTGCGGCAGGCGCCGGTTCTTTTCCGTTCGCTCCCGCAATGAAATCATTCAGTTCCTTGATAATCAATTCATTCTCTTCCGTTCCCTCGTCGGAGCTTGCCTTTACATTATCAAGATATCCCTCGATTGCATCCAGACATTTGAACAGCAGATCGATCATCGGACTTGTCACTTTAAGCTTATCGCTTCTGACTTCCTGGAATACATTCTCCATATCATGTGTCAGGCGCTGCATACGCTTGAATCCCATGGTGCCAGCCATTCCTTTCAATGAGTGCGCCGCACGGAAAATCTCGTTAATCGTATCCATGTTCTCCGGGTCTTTCTCCAGTTCCATGATACAGTCGTTCAGATTCTGTAAATGTTCACTCGTTTCGTCGATAAAAATCTCCAGATATTGGCTTACATCCATACTACTTTACCCCCGTATTCTTTGTAATTGATTTTGCAATTTCCGTAAGAGGGACCACTTCATCTGCCATTCCGGCTTCTGCGATTGCCTTCGGCATACCGTATACCACGCTTGTTGCAGCATCCTGAGCGATAACGTACACCGCCTTCTTCCCTGCCAGAGATATAATACCATTGGTGCCGTCCGCCCCCATTCCCGTAAGCACGACGCAGATTATCTGATCGTAGCCACAGTCGCGGAGCGAATCGTAGGTAATGTTCGCACAGGGCTTTAATCCGCCGATCGCTGGAATATCGCTGTACGCAATCCTGTGACTGCCGTCCGCGTTCTTCTTAACCTCCATGTGCTTGCCGCCCGGTGCAACATACACACATCCCTTCTGGAGTACCTCGCCGTCCTCCGCTTCCTTCACGCGAATCGGGCTAATGTCATTGAGACGGTCAGCCATAGACTTCGTAAACCCGGCCGGCATATGCTGTACAAGAACCATCGGCGCGTCGAGATTCGCCGGAAGATACGGAATCACACTCTGCAGTGCTTTCGGGCCGCCTGTAGAACAAGCCAGCGCCACAATCTTGCTGCCGCCCTTCACAGGTCTTGGCGTCTTTGCAACAATCGGCTTCTTCTCCGCCGGACGCGGCGTAAATGTCATCGCCTGACGCCGCTCTTTGCTGCTTTCCTGCGTCGCCATCGCCGCGGCAAAAACCTTTAATACTTCCTTCTTAAAGTCTTCACCCTTCGCTTCGATCACGTTCGTCGGCTTGTTAACGAAATCGACTGCGCCAAGTTCCAACGCCCGGATCGTAACTTCCGCGTCCTGCGTCGTCGCAGTGCTGACCATAACGACCGTAACCTTGATTCCTTCCTTCTGCAGCCGTTCCAATAGCTGAAGCCCGTCCATCTTCGGCATATTCACATCAAGCGCGACACCGTCATACTTCGTTGTCTTAAGCTTTTCATATGCCTCCAAACCATCACGACAGACATCGGTCGCCTGAAATGTTTCCTCTGAATTGATTATATCACAGATGACCCTTCTCATGAGTGCAGAGTCATCAACAACCAAAATCTTTTTCTTCATACTCAATCATTTACCTCTCTGACGCGCCTTGCGTTCCTCTTCGAAAATAAAACGAATGATTTCTTCCCGGATATTACTATCCTGAATCAAAAACTTTGCTCTCGCCTCGTACGGTTTCTCTGATACCCTTCCTACTTTCGTGCAGTTGATAATATTTCCGATGATATAAAACAGCTTGTTCATACTCTCGTTTTCCAAATGTATCTCGAACAATAGATCCGTATAGAACCGTATGCCGCCGCCGCTCAAATCCACAATCTGTCCCTTATACTCCCTGTCTCTGCCCTCTCCTTCTTCCTCGCGGATCTGAATCATAAGCGCCTCGCCGGAACCTATCTGCGTCTCCTCCTTCGTGACCTCATAGAAGGTCATCCCAATCACGCACGGATAACGGAAAAATTCTCTTCTCTGATACTTTGTAAGCTGTGATTTCAGCTCAATTTCCAGCATATACACATTCGCGCTCTTAAAACGTTCCTTGATCTGCCCGATTGCACGATACATCCCGCCTCTGGAAAAAAATACGAATTCCAGACGGATTGAAAGCGGGAGCAGCACCAACCTGCCGTTCTCGCTCGGCATCGATATCTCGAGATTTCCGTTCTCCTTCACATCGAGCACCTGGCTTTTATACACCTTCGGAAGCTCCTGCTCCATATCCGCATTTCTTCGCTCAACCTGCTGTAGAAAACTGATATCTACCTTATCTCCCGGTTGAATAATCTCCGCCACTGTCATAGCATTCACCCCTTAGTTCTTCTGCTTCCAGAAATCTGAAAACAGCTTTGATATTCCAAACGAAACCGAGACCGGCTTCTGTCCGCAGTCCAGCAGTTCCGCCGCCACCGCCTCGAACGCCCGCGCCGACTTCGATGACGGAGCATTCAGAGAAACCGTCTTCTGCAGCCGGACCGCTTTTTCAAGAGCCGCATCCTGCGGAATCATTCCCGCATAACCAATCTCTCCCTGCAGGAACTGTCCCACAACAGAATTAAGCTTATCGTAAAGCGCCTTCCCCTCATCTGCGGACGCCGCACGGTTCGCAAGTACGGAAATCTGCGTACTCTGCCTGTCAAAACGCGGATTCAAATACAGTGCTTTAAGCAGCGAATAGGAATCCGTGAGCGAACTCGGCTCCGGCGTCGACACGAGAAGTACTTCCGGGCTTGCCATCACAAATTCCATCACATGACTGGAAATCCCCGCTCCGGTATCAATGAGAATGACATCTGCAAGTCTGTCCAGTTCGCCAAGGCACTTTACCATGTAGAATACCTGATCCTGTGTGAGATCATTGAGCGCCGTGATTCCGGTTCCACCGGAAATAAACCCGATTCCCATAGGTCCCTCGGCAATAATGTCAGCAATGCTCTTTCCATGGTAAATCAAATCGCTCAGATTATATTTGGGAACCGCCCCGAACATGACCTCGACATTTGCCAGCCCAAAATCCGCGTCGAACACGATGACGCGCTTCCCAAGCTTTTTCATCTGCACCGCAAGATTGACCGCCACATTTGATTTGCCGACACCGCCTTTTCCGCTGGTTATAGTAATGACCCTGGCATCCGGCTTATTATTCTGATTTTTCAATTTCACAACATTTCTAAGCTTTTCTGCCTGATCCATGAATTATCTGCCTCCCAATAGCTGCTTGACAATCTTTTGTGTATTAAATACTTCAATGTCATCCGGCACGTTCTGCCCCGTCGCCATATAGGACAGCTTTGCTCCCGAATAAAGCTTAATATTCAAAATGTTTCCATAGGTAATTGTCTCATCCAGCTTTGTAAAAATCAATTTATAATCCGCAATTTCCTTATAAATATCTGCAATCTCCAAGAGATCCTTATACTTCGTCGTCGCACTTAAAACCAGATAAACTTCCTTCTCATACTCCTCAGAAAGCCCCTCAATCAGACGCTTCATATCCGCGCACTGCTCATCATTGCGATGCGAAAAACCAGCTGTGTCCACAAATATAAGATCATACTCACCAAGATGCTCGATCGCGTCATTCATCTCCTCCGCCGAATAGATAATGCTCATCGGCGCATCCAGAATATTTGCATACACCCGAAGCTGCTCTGTCGCCGCGATCCGATAGGTATCGGCTGTCAGAAACGCCACGCGCCGCTCCCTGTCCACCTTGTAGCGCGACGCAATCTTAGCAAGTGTCGTCGTCTTTCCCACTCCGGTCGGTCCGATAAAAAAGATGACCCTCGGCTTCTTTCCTGAAAGATTGATGGTATCCGGCTGATCGAACTTTAAGATCAGCTTCTGGTATACATTGGAAAGGATCTGATCCACGCTGCTTCCGTTGTGAAGTACCTTCTCTGCCTCATCAATAATCTGATTGACATACTTCTCATTGACATCATTCTCAAGCAGCGTGCGGTAAAGCATCTTAATAAACGGAAGTCCTTCTTTGCTTACCGTCTGCGGCTCATGCTTCTCCTCGCCCCGGCTCTCCTCCACCGAGAGCTGCTTTTCAAGAATGTTAGAGAGGTTCTCCAGGCGCTGTTCCAGCCCCATGCTCGCAGATTCTTTTCTTGTCGCTCTCATCGGCCTAACCTCCTGTCCCGCCGCATCTCTCTCCTCCTGTCTCTCCTTCTTTGGACTCGGAATCGGAATCTCCTCATCCGCCGCCATGTTGATCGAATCGTGTACAGACTTCACCTTCTCCGGCTGCAGCAGCGGATTTACAAATCGTTCCTTCTCCTCCACCGCCGCCGTCACTTCATAAATGGTATCCTTGAACACCTTGAACATGCCCTTCGGCTTGATTTCCTTCACATTCAGGACAACTACGCCTGCCCCCAGTTCCTGTTTTGCCTTTTCTACCGCTTCTTCTTTTGTCTTGCCCTGATACTTATTAATGGTCATTTATGCTGTCACCATCCCTACTGATTGTAATTCTACATTGGACTCCACTTCATTGTAGGACACAACGATCAAGTCCTTAAAATATTCTTCCGTCAGCTTCTTAAAGTACATTCGTACAATCGGTGAGGTTATAACGATTGCTGATTTCCCCATATTCTCAAGCTTTGAGACTTCTTCCTCCACAGAACCCATGATTGCTTTCGTCTTATCCGGATCGAGCGTTAAGTATGCTCCCTGCTCCGTCTGCTTCACGGAAGACATAATTTCCTGCTCCACCTTCGGATCAAGCGTAATGACGCTAGTCGTCTCATTCGCCGGAAAATACTTGTTGGAAATTGCACGTTTCAAGCTCTGTCTCACGTATTCCGTAAGTACATCCGTATCTCTCGTCGCCTGCGCGTGATCTGCAAGCGTCTCAAATACAGTGAGCAGATCGCGGATGGAAATGCCCTCCGCCAGAAGATTCTGCAGCACCTTCTGTATCTCACCCAGTCCAAGCAGCTTCGGAACAAGCTCATCCACAAGCACAGGATTGCTCTCCTTTAGGTTGTTGACAAGATTCTGCACATCCTGTCTGGTGAGAAGCTCCGCAATATGTAAGCGGATGACCTCCGTCAAATGCGTCGCAATAATGGAAGGCGGATCGACAACGGTATAGCCAAGACTTTCCGCCCGCTCCCTCTGGCTCTCGGTAATCCAGATCGCCGGAAGGTGGAAAGACGGCTCAAAGGTCGGAATACCTGTGATTTCCTCCTCAACATAGCCCGGATTCATTGCCATATAGTGATCGAAAAGGATTTCTCCCTCCGTCACCTGAATGCCCTTGATCTTGATAATATACTGATTCGGATTCAACTGAATGTTATCACGCAGACGGATAATCGGCACGACCGTACCAAGCTCAAGCGCTATCTGCCTTCGTATCATAACGACACGGTCGAGAAGATCACCGCCCTGATTGACGTCCGCAAGCGGGATGATACCATAACCGAACTCGAGCTCGATCGGGTCGACCTGAAGCAGAGATACGACGTTCTCCGGCTTTCGTATCTCCTCCGCCTCAGTCTCTGCCTGTGAAACTTCCTCCTCGATGCTCTCAATGCCAATACTCTTGTCCACCATCCTGCCTGCAACGATAAAAGCGATTCCAAGCGCCCCAAATAGAACTACGTTAAGAGGCGTTACAGCCCCCAGGAAAACCAGGGTCGTCCCCACCAGATAAAGCACTTTCGGAATGCCGAAGAGCTGACTCACAAGGATATTCGAGAAATCCGCATCCTTGGACGCCTTGGTGACAAGGATACCTGTCGCAAGCGATATCAGAAGAGACGGAATCTGAGAGCAGAGTCCGTCACCCATCGTAAGCAGTCCGTAACGCTGAATCGCCTCCGAAAATTCCAAGCCGCCGCGCATCACTCCCATCACCGTACCGCCGATCAGATTGACGAACGTGATGATAAGCCCCGCCGCTGCATCTCCTTTTACATACTTCGTCGCACCATCCATGGAACCGAAGAAACCCGCTTCTTCCTGAATCTTGTTTCTGCGCTCCCTTGCCTGTGCCTCCGTAATTGCTCCGGTATTCAAGTCCGCATCGATTGCCATCTGCTTACCCGGCATAGCGTCGAGCGTGAACCTTGCCGATACCTCTGCAACACGCTCAGAACCTTTGTTGATGACAACGAACTGAATAATGATAAGAATAACGAACACGACCGCCCCGACGATCATATCGCCGCCGCCCACGAAATTACCGAATGTCTCAACGACATTACCCGGCGATCCGGTCGTTAAAATCAGACGCGTAGACGACACGTTCAGTGAAATTCGGAAAATCGTCGTGAACAAAAGAAGCGTCGGAAAAAACGACATATCCAGAACTTCCCTCACGAACAATGTATTGAACAGCACAATCAGTGCGATTGAAATATTCAGCGCCAGCATTACATCCAATAACGTAGAGTTAATCGGCACGATAAAAAAGATGACCGCTGCAAGCAGATACAGTGCAACACCTATGTCAGCCTTCTTCATATCCCTTCCTCCTTCGTTTCCTACTGTCTAGTATTATATACCATTGCGAGAATCTCCGCTACCGCCTGATACAATTCCGGCGGTATCTCGCTGCCAATATCGACATTGGCATAGAGCATTCTGGCTAATGGTTTATTCTCAACAATTTCAATATTGTTCTCCCTGGCAGCCTCACGAATCTTCTGTGCCAGATAATCCTCTCCTTTTGCCAGTACAACGGGCGCACGGTGAACCTCCGGCTCATACTTGATCGCCACTGCCAGATGCGTCGGGTTCGTAATGACAACATCTGCCTTCGGTACATCCTGCATCATACGGCGTCTCGACGCTTCACGCATCCTCTGGCGCTGTTTTCCCTTGATTTCAGGATCTCCCTCAGTATTTTTATATTCATCCTTGACCTCCTGCTTGGTCATCTTCATCTCTTCATTAAAACGGTACTTCTGATAGATAAAATCGGCAATTCCGACAACAAGATAGACAAGGCTGATTTTCAATCCTGTATTGATAATGACGTCCCCGCACAGTGTAAGTGCCTGATTGAGCGGAATATCATACAAAAGAAATATATCATCCGCCTGATCCTTGATCGATGTATAAGCGACATAGATAATCAGTCCGATCTTAAGAATCGATTTAAACAATTCAAATACGGAATCTTTGGAAATAATCCGCTTAAACCCGTTAAGCGGATTAAAGCGGTCCAGCTTTGGCTTCATCGGCTTTGTCGTGACCTTCCACCCTACCTGCAGGATGTTGACTAAGACAGTCACCGTAACTCCGAAAATAAAAAACGGCGCTACCATCTTTAGAAGTTCTACATTGATTGGAACAAAGAAGGACAAAACCCCTTGCGACGAAATATCCGCCGCATTCATGTCAATGAAATCCGGAATCAACCGATACACATAGTAGAATACCTCAAGAAATCCGGTTCCCACCGTGGAAATAAAAATCTTTAACACAAGGAACAGAACAATCAGATCAAATGCCGACGTAAGTTCCTTGCTCTTTGAGACCTTGCCGTCTTCTCTTGCCTCTCTTAACTTCTTGGCGGTCGCCGGTTCTGTCTTCTCGCCGCCTGGTCCGTCCTTCGCAAACCATTGAAGGTTATACGAAAGAATTACTTTACTTTCCTCTTCCAAGCTAATACATTCCTTCTATCATTGATACAATCATACGTTTCATTTCCGTAAAGATAAAATCGGCAATTCCCGGCAGCAGCGTCACAGTGATGAACAACACTGTAAGTCCAACCATCACCTTCATCTGCATGCCGACAGCAAACATATTCATCTGCGGCGCCACCTTTGCCATAATACCGAGAATACAGTTTAAAATCATGATACAGGCAAAAACCGGGAGCACGATGCGAAACGCAATCACAAACATATCGGTCATGTACCGCACCATCGATCCGGCAAGACTGTCCCAGTCAAACACCTGCGCGTTCACGGGAATCACTTCATAAGAATCTACCAGTGCCCGCAGCAGATAATGGTGCATATTTGTGGCTAACAACAGTAAAAGAACAAAATACTGATACAGATTACCGGTAATCGTCACCTGAGATCTCGTCATCGGATCAAACTCCTGTGCCATAGAAAGTCCGATATCCATATCAATAATATTACCCGCAAATAAAATAATGGAATTACAAACGTTTGCAGCAAGTCCCATGAGCAACCCTGTAATTCCTTCTCTTAAAACAATGACTGCATATCCAAATACACCTGTGTAAGTAACTGCCGATTGATCGACAGACCCAAAGATTAAAATCGAAACCACAAGTGACAAGCCAATCTTCGCCTGTGCCGGAATGTTACTCGTTCCGTAAAACGGTGCAATAAACACAAAGCAGGATATGCGAACCAGTATTAATATGAGTATTTCAAAATCAACAAGCGAAAAAGTATAGTTTATCATTCCTCATCCTAACGCAGATATATTGAGAAATCCGACCAGAGTCTGTTGATGAATTCCGTCAGATTCGTCAATATCCATGAGCCAAATATCATCATCCCAACAAACACTGCAAGTATTTTTGGCACAAAGGTAAGCGTCTGCTCCTGAATCGAAGTCACCGTCTGGAAGATACTGATAATCAGTCCGACCACCAACGATATGATCAGCATCGGTGCCGCACACAAGATAATCGTATAGAGCGCATCTCTTGCAATATCTAAAACCAGTCCCTCTGTCATTTTCTCTCACTCCTATTCCTCTGTGACTTCGTCAATAGAATGTACTCACAAGACTTCCTATGACAAGATTCCATCCATCCGCCAGAATAAAAAGCAATATCTTAAACGGAAGTGAAATTGTCGTCGGCGGCAGCATCATCATACCCATTGACATCAACACCGATGCTACTACCATATCAATTACAATAAACGGGATATAAATCAAAAAGCCCATTATAAACGAATAACGCAACTCAGTGATAATAAATGCAGGGATAATTGTTGTCATCGGCGCCGCGTCGAATGCCTCCTCCGCGGAGAGATTATCCTCGTATTCCTGCTGATCCATATCCATAAAAAGCCGAAGATCCTTCTCTAACACCTGCCCTTTCATGAACTCACGAATCGGTACCTCCGCTGCCTGAAATGCTTCTTCGATGGTAATATCGCCATTGTCAAGCGGCACAATCGCCTCCTCGTTGATCTGCTGAAAGGTCGGCCACATGATAAAGAATGTCAAAAACAGCGCCAGCCCAATCAACACCTGATTTGGCGGAGCCGTCTGCGTTCCGATTGCAGTGCGCAAAAAATGCAGTACAATGATGATTCTCGTATAAGAAGTCATCATAATCAGAATCGACGGTGCCAGCGAAAGAATCGTAAGCGCTAAAAGCGCTTTCACCGGCGTAGACACAGAGCCAGTCTCATTATTATATGTAATTGATAAGCCGTTCGTGCTGTCACTGGTCGCGTCAAGCGGTTCTCCGTCGGATTCATTCGGGTCGCTTAAATCCATAAGCGCCCCGTTGTCCGTCGACGCCGCATAGACCGTTGTATCTCCTATAGACAAAGCCATAGCGGCAATAAGAACTATTACCGCAAAGATCAGTGATACAACACAATATGATTTCTTAAGTTTTGTCATAATCTAATCCTGTTTCCCTGAAAAGTGTTCCTTAAACTTCTCCAATGTCTCCTGAAAAGACATCTGTGTTGTCCCGCTGTCTGCGTTCGTCTTTATTCCGTTCAGAATCTCTTCCTCCGGCAGACCGATTTCTTCTTCTGTCAGCTTTGCGAGCATCGTAACCGTATCCTTGCCGACTGCGATCACAAGATAGACATCTCCCATTTTCAGCACCTGAACATACTTATTCCCGACAATACGAATCGTATCGATTACCTGAAAACTGCGCCCGGTCATCTGTGACTTCTGAAATCCACCGATCCACTTTGTGACAAAATAGGTGATTACCAGAACGAAGACGAATATAATAAGCACGCCCAAAAGCTGTATAAAGCTGTTCAGGGATGAACTGAGCAAAATCATATTAGCCCACTACTTTTTTAACAGCTTCAAGTACACGCTCTGCCTGGAAAGGCTTTACAATGAAATCCTTTGCGCCGGACTGGATTGCCTCGATAACCATTGCCTGCTGTCCCATTGCGGAACACATGATAATGTTCGCACCCGGATCAATTTCTTTGATCTTCTTTAATGCCTGAATACCGTCCATATCCGGCATGGTGATATCCATCAGCACCAGATCCGGCTTCGCCTCAGGGTATTTCTCAACCGCAACCGCACCATTCTCAGCCTCTGCAGCAATCTCATAACCGTTCTTGGTTAAGATATCCTTGATCATCATTCTCATAAAAGCTGCATCATCGCAAATCATAATTTTTGCCATAACATTCTCTCCTGTTCATAAACATTTTGTTTTGATTTTGTTTTAATGGTTATTTAATAATTTCAGTAATACGGATGCCGTAGCTCTCTTCGATAATAACGACTTCGCCTTTGGCAACGTATTTACCATTTACCAGAACATCAATCGGTTCTCCGGCAATACGATTTAATTCTATAATAGTTCCGGGGGTAAAATCAAGAATCTCTTTAATAGATTTTGAAGTTCTTCCCAGTTCCACGGTGACCTCAAGCGGTACATCCATGATCAAATCAATATTTTCCGGTCCATAGCCCATCGGTACATTTCCTGAAAATGCCTGAAATTGTGCTGGTTGTACGTTTACTGGCTGTTGTGCATACATCTGTGACATATCCTGCGCTCCCATCATTGGCTGACCCATCATTGGCTGTCCCATCATCGGCGCTCCCATCATTGGCTGTCCCATCTGTGGGGCCGCCTGCTGAGGCGCTGTCTGCTGAGGAGCTGCCTGCGGTGCGGGCTGTGGCTTTGGGTCGCTCTCCTTGTTACCTGCAGTGGCGTTCGTATCTTCCTCCATGTTCTTTGTAACACTCTCACACATTTCCTTTGCAAACGGAACCGGATACAACTGCATAATATCACTGTCAATCAAATCACCGATTTCCAGTCGGAAACGAATCTTTACGAACTCTCCCGCAAGGAATTCGTCAATCACACTCTCGTCGATCGTTTCCTGTAAATCTATCAAATCCGCCTGTGGCGGGCTGATATCAATCACTTTGTTCAGCATGGAGGACATGGACGTCGCTGCCGAACCCATCATCTGGTTCATCGCTTCGCTGATCGCACTCAAATGCAGTTCTCCAAGCTCTCCGTCGGTATTCGTACCGTCACCACCCATCATAAGGTCAGTGATTACCTTAACGTCATGCTCTTTCAATACCAGAATATTGCTTCCGTCCAGACCGACGGTATATCCGATCCGGATAAATACACACGGCTTCTCATAAGCTTCACATATATCACTCCAATTCGCAAAAGAAACGACCGGAGTTGATATTTCTACCTTGCGGTTTACCAGTGAGAACAGTGTCGTCGCAGCCGTTCCCATACTGATATTGGCAATCTCACCGATCGCATCTTTCTCATTGTCGGATAACAGTTCCTCATTCGATACCGCGCTTCCCTCTGCGGAACTATTTAGCAATGCGCTGATCTCTTCTTGAGACATTACTCCATCCATCCTACTGCTCCTCCCTGACTACTGACGTGATTCTTACTGCATAATTATCACCGGATGCACCCGGCAGAGCAGTAAACTTTTTAATATTTCCAACAAACACGGATAATTCTTCATCCACTTTGGTATCCAGACGTATGATATCTCCTCTCTGGAGTCCCAGAAAATCATTGACCGATATCGTGCTGTTTCCAAGCACTGCCTTAATCGGCATAGGCGCCCTTGAAATCATCGCCTCGATCGTATCCGCATATTGCTGCTCGTCCTTCTCCTGCAGGCTTGAATACCAATACTTCGTATTCAGCTTATCCATGACCTTTTCCAATGTAAGATACGGCAAACAGATGTTAATAAGCCCTTCCACCTCACCGATCTTAATATTCAGCGTAATCAGCGCGATCATCTCCGTGGGCGATATAATCTGTGCAAACTGTGAGTTTGTCTCAATACGCTCTAACCGCGGTGTCAACTCACACACATTCTCCCATGGCTCCACCAGAAGATTGACGCATACATTGTAAATCCGCTCGATCAGTAGAAGCTCGATCTCGGAAAACTCTCTGGTCTTATCCAAAGGCGCCCCCGCTCCGCCAAGCATACGATCCACAATCGTATATCCGACATTCTCCGCTATCTCGACGATGATATTACCATTGAGCGGAGTAAAATTTACAATTCCGAGCAAAACCGGATTCGACAATGCATTGGAGAACTCAGAATACGTCACCGCCTCCGAGCTCATCACCTCTACCTGGACATTCTTCCTTAAGTACACAGGCAGATTCGTAGAAAGCAATCTGCCATAGTGTTCAAAAATAATCTCAAGCGTACGCAAATGCTCTTTGGAAAACTTCGCAGGACGGGCAAAATCATAATTCTTGACCTGCTTTTCGTCTTTATCTTTTATTTCATCCGCGTCCAATTCACCGCTGCTAAGCGCTTTCAGTAAACTGTCAATCTCATTTTGAGATAAGACTTCACCCATTCTCTCTCACCACCTAATCGTTGATCTCTTAGTGTGCCTCTGTACCTACGCTCGAGAAATTGACGCCGATTATGAAGTCTGTTCCTCCAAACATATCCTGCACTGCCTCAAGGATTTCCTCCTTAACTGCCTTCTGTCCGTCCGCGTTGAACGCTTCCTCCGTATAAGAGCTTACGATTGTATTGATCTCGCTGCGTATGATTGTCTCCTTTGCAACAAGCTCCGGAAGACCTTCTCCGCCGCCGTATGTCTTGTAACCTTCACTCTTTGTGTTTACAGAAAGCCCGACAGAGAACTGTGCATAATGCTTCTTTCCGTCGCCGCTGTCTGCAAGGTTCACGGTGAAACTGTCTACAATGTTATATACCTCGATATCCTCAATCGGTACAGCCGCGGAATTTTTGTTCTGCCCGCCCTCAAGCTCAATATCAATCGCCGCGCATACCTGATCGATCAATTCGTTTGACTTCTTCGTCTGCGGAATGATCGAAAAAGCAAGTATGGCAGTCAAAACCAGATTCACCATCACTAATGCCAAAATAATTACTGATATCAGATTTTTCTTCATAAGTCTGCCTTCCCACTCAGTTTAGGTCTGAGTTATAAGAATTGTATATTTTGATCTCGACGCGCCGATTCCTGGCTCTGCCTTCCGGCGTCGCATTATCCGCGATCGGAACATAATCACCGCGTCCTGACGATTTGACATACGCCGGATTCACTGTGGTCGTATCCCGCAGATAATCCGCTACGGTCAGAGCACGGTACATCGAAAGCACATTATTATCCTCATACTTCGAAGAATGAATCGGCACATTATCCGTATGACCTTCCACTTCTATGATATTCTGGTCGTACACTGCGATAATCTTACCCAGCTTGTCAATCAGCGGATAAGCCTCCTGCCTAAGATCTGCCTTTCCGGAATCAAAAAGCAATGCACCGTTCATATTCAGTATAACGTATTCCGCATTAAAATCAACCTCGACCTGATCCTGTATTCCATATTGTT
This sequence comes from Roseburia hominis, assembly GCA_021771815.1. Lineage (GTDB taxonomy): Bacteria > Bacillota > Clostridia > Lachnospirales > Lachnospiraceae > Roseburia > Roseburia hominis_A. Next base: position 36,927 of record JAETOE010000001.1, on the reverse strand, counting down.
CAATCGCCTGTTCGATCTGCTCCGCCATCTCTTCGGATTCCGTAAGCGCCTGTGCTTCATACGCTTCTGTGATATCCTGTTCTTCCTCCGTCTGCTCGCTATCCTGCTGTTCCAGTTCTTCCATCATCTGTTCATAATAAATACCGAACATCTCAAGCTGGCTGACGCCCGAAGAAATCAGTTCACCCTCGCCTATGGAAGCTCCGCCGCTGGGCAAAATGCTGAACGTTCTCTGAAAGGACGCCACGACCTGTTGGAACTTTTCTTCATCGACGGACGACATGGCAAAAAGCATTACAAAGAAACATAGCAGAAGGTTCATCAGATCCGAGAAGGTGTTCATCCATGCGGGCGAGCCCTTAGGTGGGTCTTCCTGTCTCTTTACTGCCACTATTCTTCACCTCCGACACTGCCTTCCGCAGATTCATTACGATCAGAAGGAGCAAGGAATGACTTCAGCTTCTCTTCTATGACACGGGGATTCTCTCCCGCCTGAATCGACAGGATACCCTCCACCGTAATTTCCTTCATCATCATCTCTGTATCGTTGTTTACCTTAAGCTTGGAAGCTGTCGGATTACACAGCCAGTTCGCAATCAAGGAACCATACAAAGTTGTTACAAGTGCCACTGCCATCTTCGGTCCGATCGTGCTGGCATCCTGCATGTCCTTAAGCATTAGGATCAGTCCGATGAGGGTACCGATCATACCCCATGCTGGTCCTAACTCAGCCCATTTCTCCCAGACAGCAATCGTCTTCTTATGACGCTGTTCGATACACATAAGATCCGTCTCCATGATACCGCGTACCAGTTCCGGGTCCGTACCGTCTACTACAAGCATGATTCCTTTCTTAAGGAACTCATCCTCGATTCCGTTCGCCGCCTCCTCTAAGGCAAGCAAGCCTTCTTTTCTTGCCGTGTTCGACAAATCAATAATATTCTTGATCACCGCTGCAGGGTCCTGTACCTCATCCTTAAAAGTCAGCGTAATACCCTTCAATCCGCTGATGAACTCTTTTAACTTGAACGATCCAAGCGTACCGGAAATTGACCCTCCGAGTGTAATAATAATCGAAGTAAGGTCAAACATACTTCGCAGACCCATAAGTCCGCCGCCGCTGAATACGCCCACCAAAAACATTGCAACGCCGAGCAGCATCCCTGCCAAAGAAGCTATATCCAATTCTTCCACCTACCATCCTTGTATTATAGTATAACTGTCTGTACAAGCGCAAATATGTATTAGTCCAATCCCCCAAGTCGTCATAATATATCTTGTATAATTTTACTAAACTTTTGACATCTTGTCTACTTTTTTTACAAATTCCTGTATTTTCCTGCGTAAATTACATTACTGACTATGAAATAGACAGTAACAAAACCGTATAACCTGTTCCCCCATCCTACTGAAAGAACCAGGTTACACGGCTGTACTATTGTATTACCTATCACTCAGGCGCTTAACGCTTCAGATTGACAAGTTCCTCCAGGAGTGTATCAGAGGTTGTGATGACACGGGAATTCGCCTGGAATCCACGCTGTGTCGTAATCATCTGTGTGAACTCTGTGGAGAGATCCACGTTCGACATCTCCAGTTCACCGGACGTCATCTTACTTCCGTCCGCAGTGATCTCAACGCCGATTCCGTCGAACTCACCGGAGTTTAACGTCGTGTCGTAACAGTTCTCACCGACTTTCTCAAGACCGGACGCATTTGCGAACTGTGCAACTGCGATCTGCCCCAACAGGGTACGGTTACCGTTGTCATATGTACCGTAGATCTCACCGCTCGTATTGACGGAAAGACCAATCATATTACCGAGTTTCTTACCTTTTCCGGTCGAACCGTCGAGCGCTCCGGAGTCAATGCCCACGGTAGATTTGCCGCCGTTGTTGGAATTCTTCGTCGTTGTAAAGTCAATGCTGATATTCGAGAAGTTGACGCCGTTATTTGCAAAATTCGCATTCTGCAAATTCAAGGATACACTTCCCGCACCGTTGATATTGTCAAACGTACCGTCCGCAGTCGAGAAACTCAGTTCATAGCCGACAAAGCTTCCGGTAATGGTCAGTATGCCGTTCGCCACAGTCGGCGTTGCTCCCGCCGTAATCTTCTCAACCATACCGTCCGAAATACCGTAGACCTGTTTTAAACTGTAATTTGTTCCATTTCCGTCATCGAAATCCGTTCCGTTAAAAGTGATTTCCGTTCCGGTATTGTCAGCGCCGACATAAATCTTGCCGTCCACATCCTTGTAGAAGCCTTTCTTTACCTCGTCATATGTTCCGAGGGTCGCAGCATTGTTCAGAACGCCGAAAACCTGCGCCTTGTCCGCATCCGTCGTGGCGTCTGTCGGGAAAATCGTCTCGCCGTCACTGTTTAAGATGCTCGAAAGTTCAACGGAGAACTTTCCGCTGTTCTCTCCACCCGTCTGACGGATTGCAAAACGCGCGGTATAAGCATAACCGAGGCTGTCATAGAAATTCAGGTTCTTAATAAGTCCGTCGTCGCTCAAAACATCCGGATCGTTCTTGTCAATAATGCCGCCGCAGGTCGCGTTCGTCGTCGCCTCCGCGTCACTCGTCAGATTCTCTGTCTTCATGATCTGCAGAGCGGACACGGTATCCTTCTTGATGTTACCTGTCGTCGGATCCACCTGCCATCCCATGACCGTGTAGCCTGTGGATGTCATACATAAGTTACCGGATCCATCTACATAGAAAGAACCGGATCTTGTGAACAGATTCTGGGAACCATTGTTCACAACAAAGAAATTCGTTGTAGAACTGTCTGTTAAACGAAGATCGAATGCACGTCCTGTCGTCTCCGCCGCTCCTGCGCTCTCAATGCTGATATTCGTTGCTCCGGTGGTAACGCCAAGACCGATCTGCTTTGCGTTGATACCCCCTGTTCCTGTCGTAGCGTTCGCCCCGGATGCTCCTGAAAGGTTCTGGTAAAGCATATCCTGGAAAGTAACCGAGGATGATTTGAATGCTACGGTATTTACGTTGGCAATATTGTTACCAATAACGTCCATTTTCGTCTGATGTGTCTTAAGACCCGACACAGCAGAGTACATTGATCTCATCATAATGAAACGACCTCCTACGTCTTATGTGCCATTCTCCCTTCTGTCAGTCGGGGAGCCTCGCTTCCTGTAAAGGTCCAGCGATTATACGATGATGGCACCGTCAATATTTGTAAAAATGTTGTCTTTGGACTCGCTCTGCTCCATGGCTGTCACGACAGTCCTGTTCGGAACATTCACGATGAATGCCAGTGAGTCAAGAAGTACGAGCGATTCTTTAATTCCCTTTTCGCTTGCTTTCATAACGCCGGATTCCAGCCGTTCGCTCTGCTCCTCGGACAGATCGATGTGCCTGTCGTTCAGACGTCCCTGCGCGTGCTTGGAAAACCGAAGTTCTGAGCTTTCAGAAACTTCCTGTTTCTGTTTGAATATCTCCTCGAAGGAAAGACCGTTCGCAGAATCAGCCGTTTGTGCGCTGCCTCGGCTTAAATACCGGTCAGTTACCTGCTCGATGGAAGCAAACTGGTTACTGATCTTATTCATAACCGTATCTCCTTCTCTGCATTATTCTGTAGGACCGCTTTCCTCCTCCAACTCTGCAAGCTTATTCTCCAGCGCTTCAAGCTGATTATACTGATCCTCATTGATAAAGCCCTTCTCGAAAGCCGTAAGCGAATCATAATATTTCCGCACGGTTTCTACAGCCTCCTTGTTCTCTAAGGTCACTTCCTCCAAAGACGGAAGTGCAAGTACCGCGCTACCGAATACGAGCCCCGCCATCGTTCCGTCAAGCTGCTGGAACTTCGTCATCGTCTCGTCGTCGATATAAGTCTTCTGATAGGTCGTAAGGCTGTCATACACAGCGTACAGATTCGAAAAGTCCTCCTGATAAGCCAGCGTGAGCTTGTCCGGATCCGGGAATTTCGCTACAGACGCCTTGAACGCTTCCGCGAGGGAAATCGCTTCCATATACTCCGTATCTGCCACCTGATATACATCGTCCAAAGAATAGCGCGTGCCGTTGATGTAAAGGTACTTCTGATTGTTCTCATACTGCACATAGTCAACAAAGCCAGCCACCGCTTCGGTATCGCCCGTCGTGGAGGATGTCGTCTTAACGATAACATATTTTCCTACGAGGTCGTTCGCCTTGCTGCTCTCAATACTGTTCTGCATGTTCAACATGGATTCCATCTGTGAAAACTGCGCAAGCTGTGCCACATACTCTGTGTTACTTGTCGGCTCGAGCGGATCCTGATACTGCATCTCTGCGCACAGTAACTGCAAAAACTCGTCATACCCAAGGTCGTTGCCGGCGGAAGTTGTCTTTTCTTCTTCTTCCGTGGTCGGAATCTTGCCGTTTTCAACCGGTTGTATTAATGCCATAATGCTCTCCTTTCTCAATGCTAAATTTGATCTTAAGCTGTAAAATCTACGGAATTGCCCTGATCTGCCATCATCTGTGCCACCAGAGACTCCTCTTCCGTCATCAGACCGGACAATTCGTCCAGATCATTCAGATTGATGCGTCTCGTCGCCTTCGCCGCTTTCTCCTGCTGTTCACCCTGCTGTTCGTCCCTCTTTGCATTCTGCTCCAGATTCTTCTCGAACTCATGGCTTCCGACTGTCACCTCGACAGCTTCTACCTTGACGCCAGCCTGATTTAAGTTCTGTCTTAACTCCGCGATCTGGCTCTCTAACGCTTCCTTGACGACTTCATTCTGCGCCGTGATATGTGCGGACACAACGCCATCTTTTGAGGTAATCTCCAGATAAAGCTTTCCGAGATTCTCAGGATTGAGCTGCATTTCCATCGTTGTCGCACTATTTGCGATCGTCACTCTGGAATACTCTGCGATCTGCCGAATGATATTTGACACATCGAGCTGCGTAGAAAATTCTGATGCGCTCTGGGCGCCCTGCGTCATCACCATCTCGGTAAGACTCTGTCCTGCCACGGGATTCGCCTGCGCATTCTGCTGATTCTGCTGGAAGAAATTCTGTCTGTCCCCGGATAATGTGTGCTCTTTCCTTGCAGCGCCCTCATTCTCCGGTATCGTCTCCTGCGCCTCTTCTTCCACGGAAGCTTCCTCCGCCATAAAATCTTCCTCTGTCGTAGATTCTTCCTTCGCTGCAGCCGTCTGCACACCTGCCTGTTCCTCCGCCACATCTGCCACGACCTCTTCCGAAAAAGCGGTCTGTTCCACAGCCTGCTCTGCTGTCCGTGTTTCCTCTGCCCTGTCGTTAAGAACCGTCCCGCCTTCCGTCTGTTCTGGCGCTGTCGTCACGAGAAGCTGATCTAACTCCTCCGCCGTGATGCCAAGTTCCTGCATGAGATTCTCGCCAAGTTCCTGCACAGTCTGCATTACCGTCATAAATTCACTGTTGCACAAAAGTGTACCGACATCCGCCGTTCCTGTAAGTTCTGCCACAAGCGCTGCAAGCTGATTCGGATTCATCAGATCCACATAGGTGAGTCCCAGTGTCTCCATCGCTTCCGCGATCTGGTCATCGGTCACGCCAAGTTCTTCCTTAAGAACGTCCTTCACACCTTCTTCGAACTTGGAAAGTTCCTCCCGGATCTGGTCGTTTCCGCTCCAATCCCTTCCTGTGTCCTCGCGAATCTCCATCTCGCGGTACTGGTATTTGTCATACTCTGCACCCGATACGACCGCTTCCGGAACAGCGTTTCCATTCGTACCTCCGCCAAGCTTTGTGCCGCATCCGAGATTATCTCCCAGGAAATTCGTCATCTGGCTCATAACTTCCTTAAACGCAACCTGTGCGTCTTCTCCTGAAGCCGGCGCGCCTGCTTTCACAGTCTGGCTCTGCACAAATACTTTTCCGATTTCGGAAATATTGGAAGTTCCCATCTCTTTTCTCCTCCTTTCCTATAGCTGTACTTACAGCCTGCTTTTGAAGGAATCCAACCAAGGGCTGCGCCCCGTCTGTCCTTCTCTATTCTATAGGCTCCATGATCGCCGTCACCTTTGCTGCAGTGCCTGCGTCCATCTTACCCAGAATATTCGCTCTGGACTGTGCGTCCATATTCTCCAGAATATCCGCCACAAGATCAAGATCGTCGGTCATCGTGTCAAAAATCGCCGCCGCTTCCTTCGGCTTCATCGAGGAGTATGTCGTGACATAATCCTGCATCTTATCATCCACCGCTGTCTGTTCTACGACCTGTCTGTAAATGATCTCTGCGTTGGCAGGATCGATACTTTCATAATATGCCTTATATTCTTCTATATCGGGTGCGGAATCTGAAAAGACAACCTCCTGATAGAACTTTTGCTTCTCCGCCTCGAAATTTGCTTCATCCTGCTTATACTGTGCAAGCTCCGCCGCCTGGCTCTCAAGCTGCGCTATGTATTCTGCGTTTGCGTTGGTGGTATTCTGTGCCTCTGCAAGCTGCATTTCCAGAAACTTAATTTGATTCACAGCTTCCTCCATCGTCGCGTAATTGTACGCCGCATCCTCAGTGGAAAGCTCTGCCGTCTCACTCTCCGGAAGAATCCTGTTCACATACGGCACATCCTTGAGCACCGGAGCAAGCACCGTAGAACCAAAACCGCCGACGTCCCACTTAATCAGCAAAACGATAATAGCAAGCCAGATCAGTATGATAATCAGTGTAACAAAGAATACTGCTATTTTGCCGCCGGTCGTTGTTTCTTCATCCATGTCCAACTCTTCCCGCTGTTTCTTCGCCTTTTGCTTCTCTTCTTTCTTGCGCGCTTTCTCCGCCTGCTTCGCAGCCTTTTTATCTATAACTTCGTCCTTCTCTTCTGCCATCTGGGACCTCCCTGCTTAACTCTCGTGGTAGTTGTAGCTTACCAGCTCGTCTATTTCCTTACCTTCTGCCTGTGCAATCTCCTGCTTGAACTCCTCAAATGCCCGCTCGCGCAGCTTCTCATGCGTCTTGCGTTCCACCATGACCTGATTCAGTTCCTGACGTGCCATCTCAAGCGTCTTCTCCGCCGCATGAACGTTCATCATCTGCGTTCTCTGCTGACTCTTCATCACATCAATCGCACGTCTGCACTCTCTGATTTCAGTGACATTAAGCGTGCCACACACAAGTTCTCTGGCGCGGCGCTCATAGCCCGCCCTGCGCATCAGAATCTGCTGCAACTTCTCCTGTTCCTCCGCAAGATGTCTGCTCGCAATTCCATACGCGATCTTTGCCTGATTCTCCATCTTAATCTTAATATCCAGGATATTCTGCATCCGGTAAGTAAACTTTGCCATGCCATCATGCCTTTCCGCTCTGGCGCTTAACTCTCAAACAGTCCTCTGAGCAATTCTATCTCCTCGTCGAACTGAAACTTCTCGTCTGTCCTCTGGCACAAAAAACGATTGACTGCCTCAATCTTTTGCACTGCATAATCAATCTCCCGGTTGGAACCGCTCTTGTAAGCTCCGATATTGATCAGATCTTCCGCTTCATTATAGGTAGCAAGCACATTTTTAAGTCTTCCTGCAAGCTCCTTGTGCTCGCTTGTCGCAATCGAACTCATAACACGCGAAATGCTCTGTAAAATATCTATCGCCGGGTAATGATTCTTATGCCCAAGCTTTCTGGAGAGCATAATATGCCCGTCTAAGATGCTTCGCGCCGTATCGGTGATCGGCTCATTAAAGTCATCACCATCCACAAGAACCGTATACAATCCGGTAATCGATCCTCTGTCGGACGTGCCCGCACGCTCTAAAAGCTTTGGCATTTCCGAATAAACGCTCGGCGGATATCCCCTCGTCACCGGGGGCTCGCCGGAGGCAAGCCCGATCTCTCTTTGCGCCATCGAAAAACGGGTGAGAGAATCCATCATTAGAAGAACGTCCTTGCCCTGATCCCTGAAATACTCTGCGATCGCCGTCGCCGTCTTCGCCGCCTTATTGCGGATGAGCGCCGGCTTGTCCGAGGTTGCGACCACCACAACGGATCGCTTCATACCCTCTTCTCCGAGATCCCGTTCAATAAATTCGCGTACCTCACGTCCACGCTCCCCGATCAATGCAATAACATTGATATCTGCCTTGGTATTTCTGGCAAACATGCCGAGCAACGTACTCTTTCCAACACCGGAACCCGCGAAGATTCCGATACGCTGACCTTTTCCGACCGTAATCAGTCCATCCACCGCTTTAACGCCGAGTGGAAGTACCTCGTCAATAATCTTTCTGCTCATCGGGTCCGGCGGCTGTGCTTCCACCGGATACTCTATGCCATGCGTCAACATCCCGCCGTCCGTAGGTCTTCCGATCCCGTCGAGCGTATGTCCTAAAACATCGTCCCCTACCAATACGGAAAGCGGGTGTTCCGTATTCTCTACAATACAGCCGACGCCGATTCCCTCCACATTATCAAAGGGCATCAGCAGAAGGCGCTTATCCCGGAATCCGACTACCTCCGCCATGACGGACAAATCCTTATCCCTGTCTATCACAATGCGGCACAGATCATTGAGCTTCGCATCCGGTCCGACCGACTCAATCGTAAGCCCGACAATCTTTACGACCTTGCCAAGGCGATTGAAATAAGTCTTCTCTCCAAGTTGTAAGTATTTTTCAAATTCGTGTGCCATATATTCTCACCTTATGAACTTAACGACCGGATATCCTTAATCAGATTCTCGAGCTGTGCACCCAGGCTGCAGTTGAAAACGCCGGAGTCTGTCTCTATGATACAGTCATTTCCTTCCATCGTGGAATCCGCCAGAATCTCAAGCTCTATGTCATGTCCTACGCGGTCAAGGATTTCCTCCTTATGATGCTCCAAGAACAGGACGCTGGTCTCCGCCACTTTCACGCGAAAACGTTTGTCATCCTCGATATTTAGGATTGCATCCTCGATCAGATGCATCAGAATATCCTTCTTGTCAGCGAACTGGATATGGAACACTCTCTCAAAGACTGTGGTAATCACATCCACAAGATCCTTCTCCATATGCCCACGTCTGTCATTGTAGTCGTCGTCAAGTTCCTCACGCTTTCTGCGGTAGGACTCTTCAAGCTGACCGCGCAGCGTGTCAAGTTCCTGATTCAACTGCTCCTTACCGTCCTGATATCCCTTGCTGCGCGCAGCCTTCTCAATGCTGTCCGCTTCCTCTCTCGCCTGTGCCACGACACTCTCCGCCTGCTTCTTCGCCTCGGCAAGAATACGTTCGGCTTCTTCCTTCGCCTGCGCCACATAATCGACTTCCGGCTCGGCTTTGATGACGTTTCCCTCATTCTCCGCCACAATTCCCTCTGCGAATCCATCCACATATTCACGGTTCTTTGCCTGCGGATTCTGTGCGGTCAAAACCGGCTTATCCATGCGTTCCGCAATGATCGCATTTGAATTAATGACACGCGTCTTCTCTGAATCCGTCTGAACAAACCACTGTTTATAAAGATTAGACAACGATCTCGTCACCTCCGCCTCTGGAGATTACAATCTCACCTGCGTCCTCCAGTTTACGAATAACACTTACAATCTTCTGCTGCGCCTCCTCGACATCCTTCATTCGTACCGGTCCCATGAACTCCATGTCTTCCTTAATCATTGCTGCAAGACGCTTCGACAGGTTCTTAAAGATAACATTCTGCACTTCCTCGTTCGCAGCCTTAAGCGCAACGCCGAGGTCTGCATTGTCGACATCGCGCAGCACACGCTGAATCGCACGGTCGTCCAGCAGCAGGATATCCTCGAAGACGAACATCTTCTTGCGGATCTCGTCTGCAAGCTCCGGCTCTTCGATCTCGAGAGATTCCATAATATGCTTCTCTGTAGAACGGTCTACCGCATTTAAGATATTTACAATTGCATCGACACCGCCGACAATCGTGTAATCCTGGTTCACAAGGGATGCAAGCTTTCTCTCCAGCACTCTTTCCACCTCTTTGATGACATCCGGCGATGTCCTATCCATCATAGCAATACGCTTTGCAACATCCGCCTGTTTCTCCGGCGGCAGCGCGCCAAGTACCATCGACGCCTGCGGCGCGGTCAGATAAGACAGAATCATGGCAATCGTCTGCGGGTGTTCATCCTGAATAAAGTTCAACAACTGGCTTGGATCCGTCTTGCGGACAAACTCGAAAGGACGCACCTGCAGGGATGCGGTAAGCTTTGTGATGACCTCTTGTGCCTTCTCCGCTCCGAGCGCTTTGTCAAGCAGCTCCTTCGCGTATCCGATACCGCCCTCAGCAATATATTGCTGCGCCAGACAGATCTGGTAAAACTCATTCAGAACATCTTCCTTCACCTGCGGCGATACGCTTCTTGTATTTGCAATTTCAAGCGTCAGCTCCTCGATCTCATCTTCCTTCAGATGCTTGAACACATCAGCCGACCGTTCCGGACCCAACGTAATCAAAAGGATCGCCGCCTTTTGCAGTCCTGTAAACTCCTCGTTCTTTGCCATATGCTACTCCCACTCATCATTCAGCCAGTTGCGCAGTAACGACGCAGCAGCCTCTGGATTTTCTTCTACGAATTTCTCAATCAAAAGACGTGTCTCGGACTTCTCATTGTAGCCGATGTCCTCAAGCGAATCCTGATTCTCTTTTGTGGATTCAAGCAGGCTCTCCACAGAAAGCTCCTCCTCTATCTCGACAGGCTTCTCTTTTCTTGTGCTGCGGAATACGACATATCCGAGCAAGAGAAGGATCAATACCGCAAGGATGATCTGCAGGTAATCGGAAAGACTTCTTCCTCCCGACGAATACTGGAAAATCGGCTCGTCATAAGCGATGATGCTGATGTTCTCCACCGGGATTCCCGTCGCATTGGCGATCATCGTGTAATTCTCCTCTCCGACCGTCGTCGTGACCGGAGCGCTGTTCGCCGCGATATATTCATCAAATGTCATGTCATCAAGCGCGCCGGACGCCTTAAGCGTATCCTCGTCGTAGATCACATAATTTTTAACCACGATTGCAATAGAGGAATTCTCCGGATTGATGTTGCCCATCGCCGACGTACGGTTCGTGACCTTCTCATTGTTCTGATACTTCGTCGTCGTATCCGTGATATTGGTCTCCGTATAGCTGTTGTCCTCGATCATATAGGTCGTATCGTCATTCGCGTCCGTTCCCGGCGTCGCGGCAGCCCCGCCCACACTGTTCTGCTCGTAGTTGCTCTGTTCTCCGATCATGCCGTTGGTCTGACCGTCCGGAGCATACCATTCGCGCGTCGACTCCTGAACAGAATCGAAATTCATATCGAGATTCGCCGCGACCTCCGCATGGTCGAACAGACCGGAACCGACAAGGACATCCTTGACCTCGCTCTTTATCATATTCTCAGCCTTCGCACGCAGCGACAACTGACTGGTCGCCGTACCCATCACTGAATCGGAATCCCCGCCCGAGAAGAGGACATTCGTATTCGAATCCAGGATGGTAATATTATCCGTTGTGTCGTTTCCGACCATCGTTGCGATATATTTGGCGAGTCCCATCGCCTGCTCCTCGTCCATCTCCGCCGAAAGCGTGAGGATTACTGACGCGTAAGCATCCTGTTCCCGCGCAAGAATCGTACCGTCATCATTCGGTATGTCAAGCATCACGGACGCTTTCTCGACATTCGACAGGCTCTCCAACTGCTCTGCGAAATACTCTTCCAGATAGCGCTTATAGCGCTTTGTCTTATCCGCCTCAGTAGAACTGAAACCACCTTCAAACACATTATCAATGCCGAAGCCCTTCGTCGGAATACCATTCGTTCCGAGCAGAATCGATGCTGTCGAATTATCCTTCTCGTCCACGTAGAACGTCAACCCATCCTGCGAAATCTCGTATTCGATGCTTCCGTCATTGTCCAAAAGCGCCTTTACTTCTCCCGCCTCTGCCGTATTCTCGCACTCCACGAGCGTCACCATCGTCGGACGACTCACGACCACACCGAGAATTACAAGCGCCAGCAGGATCGACGCCGTGATGCTTCCAAGCAGAATCCGCTGTTTCGTGGTGAACTTCTTCCACCATTCTGTTATCTGGCTCAATATTTTTTGCAACTGTTCTGGCATTTTTCCTGACTCCAATCACTAAATCTGCATGTTCATGATTTCTTTGTATGCTTCCAGCATCTTATCCCGCACCGCCGTCGTATATTGCAGCGCCTCAAGTGCCTTTGCCGCCGCAATCTGCATATCATGCGGGTTCTCTGCTTCGCCGAGCGCAAACTGGATCTTTGCGGACTGCGCATCATTCTGCAAGTCATTCGTCTCCGTCAGCATATTCATCGCTGACGCAAGAACCGAATCAAAGCTCTCATCTACGTCATCTGCCAGTAATGTATTCTGTGCCACTGTCTCCATGTAATCAGCCGAAGTGACGCTCGTTAATGAACTAATATCCATAGTTATATCCCTACCTTATTCTCATCTGCATCTCAATCTATGTACACTTCACTTACTGTCCGATCTTAAGCGCTGCCTGCACCATACTCTTGCTCGCATTGAATGCCGTTGTGTTCGCCTCGTAAGCTCTCGTCGCATCAATCAGGTTCGTCATCTCCGTCACCGTATTGACATTCGGATAACGTACGTAACCATTTTCATCCGCATCCGGATGCGCCGGATCATACTCCATGATAAAATCCGTCTCTTCATCCTCCGTCACGGAAACCACCTTCACACCGTTTCCGACCGCCTTCGCTCTCGAAGACTGGTAATAATTGGAAAACGGCGTCAAATCCTTCTCTGCAAACGTAACGATCTTGCGACGGTACGGTTCTCCGTCCTCCGTGCGGGTCGTATTCACATTCGCAACATTCTGTGCGATCGTATCAATACGGAAGCGCTCTGCCGTCATACCGGTCGCGCTAATATCAAATGCCTGAAATAATCCCATATCCTACCTCCAATTATTTGAGTACAACTTTCATTCGGTTAAACTCTTCATTAATCGCTGTCGTAAGCAGTTCATACCGAAGCTGCTCCGATGCAAGCTCTACCTGCTCCGTATCCACATCCACATTGTTGCGATCCAGACGGTAAGAATAATTCGATGCATCTGTATAAGAAGAAACACTAAGCCCGCTTAGATCCGTATTCAGGCTTCGCACCTTCTTGTCCAGGGATTCATATTTTGACCTTCCAAGCTCACGCTTTAATGCAGATGTAAAGTCGACATCCTGCCTCTTATACCCCGGCGTATCCACATTTGCAAGATTATTCGTAATGACATTCTCGCGCATCCAACTCGCATCCGCAGCCTTGTCCATGATGTTGATATAATCAAATGCATTTGTAGTAATCATCCTGCATCTCCCTCCATCCATCCTCATTTTCATAAATACCTTATCTTATTATAGAATATCTCGCAAAATTTGCAACTGGTTTTTTGCTTTTTTTACACGATATTGTAGATTTTTGTCATGAAAATACTATATGTTTGTCCTTGTCTGTCGAAATTGTCGATGCAGACATAGTACTTTTGATGCATTTTCTGCAATAAAAATGTGCACCCCAAGGCGCACTATAAAAAGACGGCAGAGAGTCTTCTCCCTGCCGCCTTTTCTCTTTTCTTTTATTTCTTCTGGTTCTGCTTTTTGATCTTATCCAATTCATCGAACACCACGTCGTTTAAGACCTTGATGTATGTGCCCTTCATACCGGAGGATCGGGACTCGATCACGCCTGCGCTCTCAAACTTACGCAGCGCATTGACGATCACGGAACGGGTAATTCCCACGCGATCCGCAATCTTGCTCGCCACGAGGATTCCCTCCTTGCCGTCCATCTCATCGAAAATATGGGTAATCGCCTCAAGTTCCGAAAACGACAACGTGCTGATCGCCGACTTGACGATCTGCACCTTTCTCGTCTCCTCCGCGTTCTCCTCATTGACGGAACGCATCATCTCGAGCCCGACAACGGTTGTCCCATACTCGCTCAAAATGATATCGTCGATATCGTACTGCCTGCCCTCTCTATATACAAAAAGCGTTCCGAGACGCTCTCCCGCGATGTCGATCGGTGTGATAATCGCCGTGTAATCCTTCACATGATCCACAAAACCGAGTGTCTCTAAGTTGACATTCTCCTTTGTCGAGAGGATTCCGAGCAGGCGCTCGTTCAATAGCGGATCGATAAATCCGCCGACCTCGTCGACAATCAGCTCCTGAATCTCCTCTACGCCCTTTGCGGTGCCCGTCCCGAGCACCTTGCCCTTCTTGCTGATGACAAGAATATTAGAAGAAAGGATTTCCTTTAACACATCGCAGATATCATTAAATACAACCTTGGAAGAGCTGTTGTTATGAAGCAATTTGTTGATTTTTCTTGTTTTGTCCAATAATTGAACACTCATGCCGTTGCTCCTTCCATAATTTGTTTAAATTTCATTATGGTTCATATTCTAACATGTTAATTCTGAAAATTCAACATTTCTGTAACATTTCGTATGATTTTTTTCATTATTTTGTATCAATTTCTACAGACTTCCGGTCAACGGTATAACCGCAGCCCGCGTCCGCACAGGCAACTTTATTACCTTTGACGACCATATAGCCTCCGCACTTCGGGCACTTCTCTGCAACAGGCCGCGACCAGCTCATGAAATCGCACTCCGGATTATTCTCACAGCCGTAATACTTTCTGCCCTTTTTCGTCTTGCGCAGCACGATTTCCTTGCCGCAGGCAGGGCATGTCACGCCGATTTTCTCGAGGTACGGCTTCGTGTTGCGGCACTCCGGAAATCCCGGACATGCAAGGAACTTTCCATGTGGCCCGTACTTGACAACCATGTTTCTGCCGCAGAGATCGCAGATGACGTCCGTCACCTCGTCCTCGATCTTAACCTTCTCAAGCTCCTTCTCCGCCACTTCCACCGCCTCTGCAAGATCAGGATAGAAGTTGCGCACGACCATCTTCCAGTCAACCGTCCCCTCTCCCACACTGTCGAGGAGGGATTCCATATTCGCAGTAAAATGTTCGTCCACAATGCTCGGGAACGATTCCTTCATGATCTGGTTGACTACCTCGCCAAGTTCCGTCACATAGAGGTTCTTCGCTTCCTTTACGATATAGCGTCTTCCAAGCAGCGTTGTGATCGTCGGCGAGTAGGTACTCGGACGTCCGATCCCCAGTTCTTCCAGCGTTTTGACAAGGGAAGCTTCGGTATAGTGCGCCGGCGGCTGCGTGAAATGCTGTTTCTCATCAAAATCCGCCAAAGCCAGTTTCGTCTGCTGATCAATACTCTTTAAGAGCACGTTGTTCTCTTCCTTTTCATCATCCGCACTGATATAGACCGACATAAAGCCCTCAAAGGAAAGCTTGGATGCCGCTACACCAAAGCGGTACTTTCCGGCTCCTATCTTCACATTCGTCGTCTCATAGACCGCCGGAGTCATACGGCTTGCCGTAAAACGTTTCCATATAAGCTGATACAGACGGAACTGGTCTCTGGACAAAGATTCCTTGACCATCACCGGGGTACGTGCGATATCCGAAGGACGGATTGCCTCGTGCGCGTCCTGAATCTTCGCCCCGCCCTTCTTCGCCGTCGTCTGCGTCGCAACAAACCGCTCGCCATACGCCTGTCCAATATATTCTCTTGCCTGCTTATCCGCCTCATCGGAGATACGCACGGAATCGGTACGCAGATATGTAATTAGGCCGACCGTTCCCTGACCCTTAATATCCACGCCCTCATAGAGCTGCTGCGCGATCCGCATCGTCTTGGAAATCGGGAAATTGAGCGCCTTGGACGCCTCCTGCTGCAGTGTGCTCGTGGTAAACGGCAACGGCGCCTTCTTCGTGCGCTCTCCTTTCTTCACCTCAAGAACCTTAAATGTTTCCTGCCGCAGTTCTTCCATGATGCGGTCCATCTCCTCTTTCGAAGAAATGGCAAGCTTGCCATTCTCATCTCCGTGAAACTTCGCGATCAGCGGCTTCTTCTCTCCTTCGATGGAAAGCGAAGCGTCCAGCGTCCAGTACTCCTCCGGAATGAACGCATTGATCTCCTCCTCACGATCACAGATGATGCGCAGCGCTACCGACTGGACGCGTCCCGCACTAAGACCTCTCTTCACCTTCGCCCAGAGCAGCGGACTGATCTTATAACCCACGATACGGTCCAAAATACGTCTCGTCTGTTGGGCGTTGACAAGATTCATGTCGATGTCGCGCGGCTCCTTTAAAGATGTCTTGACCGCGTTCTGTGTAATCTCGTTAAAGCTTATGCGTCTGACATTCTTCCCCTCCAGCTTCAACGCCTGACTTAAGTGCCATGAAATCGCCTCTCCCTCACGGTCGGGGTCGGTCGCGAGATATACCTTGTCTGCTTTTTTGACTTCTTTGCGAAGCTTTGCAAGGATATCCCCCTTCCCGCGGATCGTTATATATTTCGGCTCGAAGTCGTTTTCAATGTCGATGCCCATCTGACTCTTCGGCAGATCTCTGACATGCCCGTTTGAAGCAACTACTTCATAATTCTTTCCGAGAAATTTCTTGATTGTCTTTACCTTCGCAGGCGACTCGACGATCACAAGGTACTTAGCCATTCGTCCATCTCCTTCATGCTGTTTACTTAAATATGTCTGATATAACGGTTCTTAAAGACCTCTGTGATAAAGCCCTTCTGTGACAGTCCCGCCAGAATCTGTGCCAGATCCGGCAGTAAAAGTTCTGTCTCCGCAAGAAGTTCTTCGATACTTTTCGGTCGTAAATCTACACAACTATACACCAAGCGTTCTTGTTTTTCAAGTAATATTTTTTCTAAATGTTCCACGGACATACCCCTGGCACCGCATAAATCAAGTTCCTGAATGAATTCATCAATATTTGAAAGGATTCCCGCGCCCTGCCTGATCAGATCGTTACAGCCCGCCGAAAGCTTATCGAACAGGCGACCCGGCACGGCGTAAATGTCGCGCCCCTGCTCTAACGCACAATCCGCCGTGATCAGAGAGCCGCTCCTCTCTTTCGCCTCCACGACAACGACCAGATCGCTCATGCCGGATATGATCCGGTTGCGCTGCGGGAAATAGGCGGCGAGCGGCGGCGTGTTCGGCGGATATTCCGAGAGGATGCAGCCACGGTTCAGAATTTGCCTGTAAATCTGCCCGGCGCTCTTGGGGTAACAGACGTCCACGCCGCAGCCTAAGACCGCGCATGTCACACCGTCCGCAAGAAGCGCTCCCTCGTGCGCCGCCGAATCGATCCCGCGCGCCATCCCGCTCACCACGCACGCGCCGAGGGCCGCAAGCTGCCTTCCAAGCTCCGTCGCGACCGCTCTGCCATATTCCGAGCACATCCGCGCCCCGACGATTGCCACATGCTTCTCTTTTCCATCCGGCAGCGGACCTTTGGCATAAATGCCGTAAGGGGCGTCCGGGATTGTCTTTAGACGTGCCGGATAAGCGGAATCCTCTATGGAAATAAATGAGATGCCGTCACCGCACAGTGCGGTGTATGCCCGCTCCGTATCCATCTTTCTTCCGGCGATGACCGCTTCCGTCACCTTCTCCTCCGCCCCAAGACTCTTTAGCTGCCGCTCCGGCAGAAAATAGAGTTCCCTTGCACTCCCCGCCTGTGCAACCAGTGAGAGTCTTGCATAGTTTGTGAGTCCTGGAATATTTGCAAACCAATATTCATAATTCATATGCTTTTCCTCCTCCCACGAATCTAAGGCCTTTCCCAGAATTTCTTGTCCAGACTCCGATAACAGATTGCCTCATTCAGGTGACAATCCCCGATCTGCCCGCCGCCATCCATATCCGCAAGCGTCCGCGCCACCTTGAGCAGCTTGTGGTAAGCGCGCGCCGTCAGTTCCAGCTTCCGGTAGACCTGCTCCATATAGTTCTCCTGCTTCTTGCTCAGTCCGCAGAATTCCCGGATTCTCGCTGCCGGTATCTGGCTGTTGCACAAAAATGCTTCCCCGCGGTAACGTTCCCTCTGTATCTTCTGCGCCGCAATAACGCGTTTCCTTATGACCGCAGAAGGCTCTTCTGTCCCATTCCCGGTCAGTTCCCCAAATGTAAGCTGCGGCGCTTCCACGCATATGTCAATCCGGTTCAAAAGTGGTCTGCTGACCCTCGCCAGATAGCGGTCGACTGCCGTCTGTGTGCAGGTGCATCTGTTCATATCAGGGTAATATCCGCACCGGCAGGGATTCATCGCCGCCACCAGCATAAAATCAGCGGGATATTCGAAGGTTCCCTGCAGACGCACCAGGCGCACGCATTTCTCTTCCAACGGCTGACGCAGCACCTCGAGTGTCTCCTTCTGAAATTCGGGAAGCTCATCCAAAAACAGCACGCCCTTATGTGCAAAGGATATCTCCCCCGGCTTCGGAACGCGTCCTCCTCCGGCCAAACCCTGCATGCTTATCGTGTGATGCGGCGCGCGGAACGGGCGTTTTGTCACAAGTCCGCTTCCCTCCGAGAGCAGCCCACCGACACTATAGACCTTGGACAGTTCCATCTGCTCCTCCTCTGACAGCGGCGGAAGAATCGACGGAATCCGCATTGCCATCATAGTTTTGCCCGCTCCCGGCGGCCCAATCAACAACAGATTGTGCATCCCTGCCACCGCAACCTCACAAGCCCGCTTTACCAGACGCTGTCCGTGGATATCCGCGAAATCAAGATACGCTTCTTCCTTTGCTGTTTCTTCTATATTATAAGCTGTTGTTCCCGTCCAATCACCGCCGTTCAACAGACGGATGACGTCTTCCAGGCTGTCTGCGCCAAAGACCTGCATATCCGCTGCCAGTTCCGCTTCCCTGCGGTTCGCTGCCGGAACAATACAGCGGCTGATTCCACGTTCTTTTGCCTCCGCAACCATAGGAAGCACGCCATGAACCGGCTGCACGTCCCCCTTTAATCCGATCTCGCCTATGACAAAGACTCCGTGAAGCGCCTCTGTCGGAATCATTCCCAAAGCCGCGAGGATTGCCACCGCGACCGGAAGATCAAATCCAGAGCCGGATTTCCGGATATCCGCAGGTGCAAGATTCACCGTAATCCGTTTGGGCGGCAACGGATAGCCCACATTGCGCAATGCCGTCCGCACCCGCTCCTTCGCTTCCTTTACCTCCGAAGCGAGAAAACCGACCATTTCAAATACAGGCATCCCGTCGCCCACATCCGCCTCCACGCAGACGGGTACGCTCTTAATCCCGCAGATGATCGCCGTTGATACAATACTATACAACGTATCACTCCTTTTTATACCGAAAAAATACCGGGAATCGCAGATAACACTGCACGCAGATAAATTCTGCACGCAGACAAGTCTGCACAGAAAAACAAAATGATTTGATAAAAAGATGTATTTATTATAGCATTCCTGTAAGAAAAAGGGAAGGACTTTATGCCCCTCCCCCGGATTCCATGAAACCCTTTTTCAATTTTTCGAGCGCTTTTTTCTCGATTCTTGAGACATAAGATCTTGAGATTCCGAGCGCCGATGCAATTTCACGCTGCGTCATGGGTTTGGCACCGAAAAGTCCATAACGGTTTCGGATGATAAAATATTCCCGTTCGCCAAGCACACCCGGCACGAGTTCGAGCACCTTCCTTGTCTGTCTGTCCATCTCGAGCTGCTCTACCACATCCGGCTCGTCAACTGTCGCGATATCCAACAGGCAGATCTGGTTGCCCTCTTTGTCCGTCCCAATCGGCTCATAGAGCGACACTTCCCGGGATGTCTTTTTCTTTGCCCTAAAATGCATCAGAAGCTCATTGTCAATGCACCTCGCGGCGTAGGTCGCCAACCGGCTTCCGTAATCCTCCTTATAGGTCGAAATCGCCTTGATTAGTCCGATGGTGCCGATGGAGATCAGGTCCTCCATATCCTCGTCAGAATTCTGATATTTCTTCGCCACATGCGCCACCAGGCGCATATTCCTAAGCGTCAGTTCTTTCTTTGCCTCAAGGTCGCCTCTTTTCATTTTCTGCAGGCACTCATTTTCCTGTTCTGGTGTAAGCGGAGATAAGAATGTTTTCAAAACGCACCTTAAAAGCTTCATTGATACATTCTATGATTGGGTCAGGTTTTCCGTGCTTTTCCCCCTTTATTTCCGCCAAACAAGTACATGCCGCCCGAAATTATTTACTCTGTTCCACTGTCCCACGGTACAGCTGCGATTTTTGCAGAAGAACATCCTTCTCATAAGGGATCTGCCCCTTTAAAAGTTCGGCGCGGATAAACGCATTCGTATCCTTCTCCCCCCGCGCCGCAAGCATATAAAGAAGAAGTTCCAAAAGCGCCTTCGTATCCTCATGCAGGACATGGAACTTCTGTCCGTTCAGATAATAATCAAGCGCACTGCGGTCGGTGTAGCGCTCCTTCTGGTAGTTCTTCGAAGCTGCTACCCGGTCGACATACATCTCCACCACATAGCAAAGCGGCATCTTCATCCCGCAGAGCCCTTCATGTCCCAGACCGTTTTCTCCCGCTCCGTAATCAATCCAGTATTCCATGTGGTGCTTGTTGCGCCCCTTGTGGTGCAGCCATGCCGAGGAATACCCCTTATCCTTACGCTCCGCATTGTTCGGACTCATTGTTCCCTGATAATATTTACACCCCACCAGAAATTCCGTCGGCGTGTATTTTGACAGATCGTGAAGCAGCCCCTGCTTATATAACCCCACCGCAAAGCAGCCTTTCATCACGAGATGTTTGTGATGGGTAATCGTACAATAATGTTTCCAAGCTTTCATACTTTTGCCCTATTTTCCTACTAATATTACAACAGACTGTCCCTTGACGGCAATCTGGGCTTCCGCAACGAGCTCCTCTTTCGGAAGGAACGGCTGTGTGCCGCGCGCCGTATCCATGCACAGATGCCAACGGCGCTTGCCGGAAATCTTCGGCAGGGCAAAACGCTCTATACTCGTGTGAAAATTGTAACCTACATAAATATCATCGTCCGGTGTACCGTCCCAGCGCTTCACATAGGCGCCGCAGTACATCATTCCGACAGACTGGCGTTCTCTCGTCAGCGCAGAAATCCAGGCATTCTCCCCGTGGTAGGACAGATCGGGAAACCCCTTGTGTCCGGCGTCGTTCAGCGTCTTCGGCTCTTCCGCGGCAAGTACCGGATGCGCCTTTCGAAAAGCAATCATATCCCTTACAAAATCCGTAAGCCACGCATAGGCGCTGCCCTTCTTCCAGTTCACCCATCCGATCCGGTTGTCCTGACAGTAAGCGTTATTATTTCCCTCCTGCGAGTTGCCCTGCTCGTCTCCCTCGAACAGGAGCGGTACGCCCTGTCCCAACATCAGGATCGCGATGGCGTTGCGCATCTGCCGCTCCCTGATCTGGCGCACCATGCGGCGCATACATCTCCCCTCCGCACCGTAATTGCTGCTCAGATTCCAGTTGTTGCCGTCGCAGTTGTCCTCACCGTTCGCCTGATTGTGCTTCTCCACATAGCAGAACAGATCGTGCAGCGTAAATCCATTGTTGTCCGCAATGTAGTTCACAAAGCCATGGTATTTGTGCTGCTTGCGCTGTTGGCAGGCGAACGCCTCTATGCTCCCGTTCATGTGATTTAACATTGCACGCACCGGATAAAGGTACTCGTCGCTGTAGACAAACAGATGCGGATAACTGCATTTCCGTTCCAAAAGCATCGCTTCATATCCCGTATAGAAAATCTTCGTGCGCCGCAGCCACGCATCCTGTGCAATCTGGGTAATCGGCAGCCTTTCCCCGAGCAGATGAAAGCCGTCCACATGATATTCCCTCACCCAGTAGCGCAACGCGTCCAAAATCATGTTCTGATTCTCATTCCCGGTGAAGTACATCTCCATCACGCATTCCATGCCGTTCGCATGGAGCTCTCTCACCAGTTCCTTCCACTCCAGCGCCGCATCCGCTCCCCATGCATAGGAAGCCTTCACCGCAAAATAATTCCCGGGCACATACCCCCAAAAATTGACTTTGTCGGAAGTCTTTGGCTCCTCCGGCGTAATCATGTCGCCCTCCTTTGCCTGCCATTTTAAGTATTCGGGCAGTTTCTTTGGCTTCGGAAGCTCCTTCTCCTCAAATTCATACACCGGCATGAACTCTACAGTCGTAATTCCAAGTTCCTTAAGATACGCAATCTTATCCCGAAATGCCGCAAAGGTTCCCCGCTTGCTTCCGCGAATGCCCGCGTCCATTGAAAAACCTCTGACATTGACCTTGTACATCACCATTTCCCGGCGGGGAATCTCCGGGAATATATCCTCCTGCCAGTCAAATTTCCCTGCCCCACAGCCGCCGCAGATCTGCCATGAAACCTTTGCCCGATTCGAATCGTTCCAACGCTCTCTGCCGACGATCCGGTTAGCATAGGGGTCTATGACGACCTGTCCATTAATCTTGTAGTTATATTTCAAATGCAGCGTCCGCAGTCCTTCTATGCAGATGGAACGGATCGCCCCCCTGCAATATCTGTCCGGCACCGTGACCTCATCCGTCACCTTATGCTCCTTATCATAGAGAAGAACCGCGCATTCATCCTCTTTTTCCGCCTCGAATGTAAAGATGACGCCGCCATTCTTCATCTGTACGCCATACTGTTCGTAATCGCCTTCTTTGATTGTGTAGCCCATGCTGCCTTACCACCTTTTGCATTCTTATGCCTGTATATATCTGCCGCGCTATAGCGCGTCTTATTGCCTACAGGTAAATTATACCGTTTCCCTGTTTTTTTGTATAGTTTTTTATATTGATTTTCTTTTGTAATTATATAATTTCTGTTTTTCACAGAACACCTTGTCCTCCCCTTCCGGTTATGTTATGATGTATAGATAAAAATTATGGTGCTCTTGTCCGGTCACATCGGACAGAATGGAGGATATTATGGCTGATAACCGCCCGAATAATGCAACTGACAACACAGGGGACGACAATGATATCATGGTGACGCTCGATCTCGATGACGGCAGTCAGGTGGAATGTGAGATTCTCACCATCTTTGCAGTCGGCGATCAGGATTATATCGCCCTGCTTCCGCTCGCGGAGAACGGCGAACCGAACCCGGACGGCGAAGTGTTCATCTACCGCTATGAAGAAGATGAGGACGGGAATCCCTCCCTCGACAACATCACGGACGACGACGAGTACGAGGCAGTCGCCGACCGCTTCGACGAATGGCTCGACGAGAACGAATTCAACGACATGGAGGATTAACACGCTCCTTTGTCTCCGCAATAAAGCGGGAAATATCTGCATCCTTCTGGTTCATCTGCCGGACCGAGAAGAGATGCAGATTTTTTTTCGCCCGCGTCATGCCGACGTAGAACATTCTCCGCTCCTCCTCGATATCCGCGTCTAAGACCGCCTTTTTGTAGGGCATCACGCCCTCATTGACATCAATTAAGTACACTTCCTCATATTCCAGCCCCTTTGCGCTGTGAAGCGTCGTAAGCGCCACACTGTCGGGCTGATTCGCCTGCACCTTATAGAGTTCCTCAAGTTCCTTCTCATATGCGTCAATATGGTCGAACCATGTGTTGTAATCGTCGTACCCCTTCGCGCTCTCCTGAAGCTCGTCGAGCACATCGTAAAGCTCATCCGCGCGTATGCGTCTGTAATCTGCATATTCCGCACAGAATTCGTCGTACCCGATTTTCTTTCGGATATAATTGATCGCCGCAAAAGGATTCATCCGCGTAAGCTGCTTTATATCGTATTCCAGTGTCTTGATCCGCTCTGCCACCCACGGCTGCTCCTGCTCTCTATAATACCACTCCCACACGTCGAACGCCACCGTCTCCTCGTCGAGCGACTCTCTGCTGATGTAGCGTTTCGGACGGTTCATAATCTGTAAAAAATCCTTCCGCTCCCTGCTCCCCAACGCAATACGGATATATGCAAAAATATCTTTTGCGATCCAATGCTCGTAAAGATTGGGAATCTTATCCCGCGTGCAGAACGGAATATTGTACTCCATAAGCTGTTCCATCAGAAGACGCGGCTGCGTGTTCGTGCGAAACAGCACGGCGAACTCCCGATAGTTCCTCCCGCGCTCCGCTGCATCCGCAATATCACGGATAATCCGCAGATTTTCTTCCCGCTGGCTCTCAAAGACCGCTGTCTCTACCGCGCTCTCCCGCTCCTTCTTTGCCAGAATCCGCTTCGAAAAACGCTCCCTGTTATGCCCGATCAGATTCTGCGCCGCATCGACTACACATGCCTGTGAACGATAATTTGTGTCGAGCAGCACCGTTTTTGTATTCGGGATTTCCTTCGGGAAACGAAGCATCAGCTCCGGTCTTGCCCCGCGGAATCGATAGATCGACTGGTCGTCGTCCCCCACCGCGAAAATATTTTGCCGATCCCCGGCAAGCAGCTTGACAATTTCGAACTGCATCTGGTTAATGTCCTGAAACTCATCGATCAATATATACTGATATTTTTTCTGCCAGGCGCCCAAAATATCCTTCCGCTCCTTAAAAAGCTCCCACGTATACACAAGCATATCCTCGAAATCAATCAGCCGATGCTGATAGAGGTATTCGTGATATTCGTTGTAAAGCTTGCGGAACATCTCCTCCGCACAGTTCGTGGAATAGTAATTTGCCACCTGAATCCCCGTGTTCTTCACAAGCCCGATCTCCCCGAGAATCGCCGCTGCAAATTCCGCCTCGTCCTCGTATTCCAAATGGTGACGCTTTATCAGTTCTCTCATGCAGCTCATGCGCTGTTCTTCCCGCACGATATTATCTGCGCGATAATTGTAGGCATGTTTTAAAATCGCAAAAAATACCGCATGAAACGTGCCGAAGGTGACGGGATAAGATTTTCCGCTCATCAGGCGTAAAAATCGCTCCTTCATCTCCGTCGCCGCCGCCCGGGTAAAGGTGATGACTAAAATATTGGCGGGATTGACGCCGTATTCCGTGATGAGGTGCTTTGTGCGCTCCGTGATGACAAGGGTTTTGCCCGAACCGGGTCCTGCAAGAACAAGCATGGGACCATCCTTATGAAGGATGGCCTCACGTTGAGATGGGTTAAAACTCATAGATTACCTCTACTTCTGTAACATAGAAATGCCTTTTTTGATTCTTGCGATGGATTCCTCTTTGCCTAAGACCTCCATCAGTTCCGTCGCGCCGCCCGGCGTCATCTGCTTGCCGGAAACGGCGGTGCGCAGCGGCCACATAACATAGCCGTTTTTCACACCCTTCTCCTCCACATATTTAAGAAGCGTCTGATAGAGCGCGTCGTTACTGAAATCTTCCTGCGCCTCCAGTATCGGCAGTACATCGGAAAGAACAGCAAGGGACGTCTCCTCCGTCGTCTTCATCTTCTTGTGCGTATACATCGCCGTATCATACTCCGGAAGCTCCTCGAAGAAATCAATATGCTCTCTGATATCCGGGAATACCTCGATTCTGGTCTTGACCATCGCCGCGATCTTCTTAAGATCCATCTCCTTATGGATGACCTCGCGGATATAAGGCTCCGCCATCTCGTAGAAACGGTCAAAGCTCATCTCCTTGATATACTCGCCGTTCATCCATTTCAGCTTTGTGTAGTCGAACACTGCCGGAGATTTACTGATTCTATGATAATCAAATTCCCGAATCAGCTCATCCAGCGTGAAGATCTCACGGTTGTCCTCCGGGCTCCAACCGAGCAGCGCAATGTAATTGACGACTGCCTCCGACAGAAATCCCTGCTCCAAAAGATCCTCGAAAGAAGAGTGACCGCTTCTCTTCGAGAGCTTCTTGTGGTTCTCGTCCGTAATCAGCGGCAGATGGATGTACACCGGAGACTCCCAGCCGAACGCGTCGTAAAGGCGCTGGTACTTCGGCGCGGAGGAAAGGTATTCATTTCCACGCACAACATGTGTAATATTCATCGTATGGTCGTCTACAACATTGGCGAAATTATACGTCGGATAGCCGTCAGACTTAATTAAAATCATATCATCAAGTTCCGCATTCTCCACGGTAATATCTCCATAAAGCTCATCATGAAATGTCGTTGTTCCCTCATTCGGGATATTCTGGCGGATAACAAACGGTTTTCCCGCTGCAAGGTTCGCCTCTACCTCTTCCCTGCTGAGTGAAAGGCAATGCTTATCGTAAAGTGTAATCTCTTTCCCCTCTACCACTTCCGTCTTAAGGGATGCGAGACGCTCCTTATCACAGAAGCAGTAATATGCCTCCCCCTTATCGACCAGCTCTTTGGCGTATTTCATATATATTCCGGTCTTCATGCGCTCGCTCTGCACATACGGCCCGAATCCTCCGTCCTTATCCGGTCCCTCGTCATGAATCAGTCCCGTCTTCTGCATCGTGTGATAAATAATATCAACAGCACCTTCCACATAGCGCTCCTGATCGGTGTCCTCGATGCGGAGCATAAATTCTCCGCCCGCATGCTTTGCAATCAAAAATTCATACAACGCGGAACGCAAATTTCCGACATGCATTCTGCCAGTCGGGCTCGGTGCAAATCTTGTTCTGACTTTACTCATTTTCAATCTTTCCTCCATATATATCAAAAGCCTGTGGCGCCGCCGCACTATCGGCATAACCACAGGCTATTATATAACAATTTGGCAGGGATGACAAGTAAGCAAATCCGAAGCCTGCTCTTTTCATCAGGAAGCATTACAGCTTTTTGAAAATCTCCGTCTCCTTCTTCAAATCGGAAGCGATCATCTGGTTCTCGTCCATATGGCGGGTAATGTTGTCTATATCGTTGACCAACACCTGCGTGCTGTCCGCCGCATTGCTCACGCCGTTGACACCCTCCTCGATCGCATGTGCGATCGTATTGATGGAATCAGCGATCTCCGTCATCGTCTCCTTAAGCATATCCGTCCTCGCGGTGAATTCGCCCATACTGCTCTCAATATAGGAAGCCTTCTCGCGGTACTCGCCGCCCGCTTCCACAAACGAATCAAACTCCGGCAAAATCGCCTCGTTCATGTACTCGACAAGCCCATTCGCATGATCTGCAAGATTACGTACCGCCCCTGTCACAACCGCATTGATCTGCTGGATACGGTTCGCCGCCTGCTGGCTCGCCGATGCAAGCTGACTGATCTCCGTCGCCACGACCGCGAAACCTCTTCCCGCTTCTCCTGCCCGTGCCGCCTCAATCGATGCATTTAATGCCAGCAGATTCGTCTGGCTCGCGATATTTAAGATATCATCCGTCAGACTATTGACCTGATTTACACTCTTGCTGTCCTCGATAGCCTGTCCAAGTACCGTCAGAATCTCATTTACCTTGACGCTTGTAGACTCCATATTATCACGTGCAGAAGACTCAAGCGTATCTGCATGTTCCTTCATCTCTCTGGTATATGCGTTAATCTCCGTCGTGCGGTCTGCGATCTGATCGACCTCTTTCTTGACGGACTCGGTATTGCTGTTGATCAAAGATGCGTTTGCGGACATCTCTTCCATTGTCGCGGAAAGCTCCTCCGTGAGCGCCGAAAGATCCGCCACGCTGTTATTGGAAGTCACAACGCTGTCCCTGACTTCGCCAACGACTACATCCATCTTCCGTGAGTTGTCCACGATCAGTTTTAAAATATCCTGCATCTTTTCCATGAAGACATTGATGCCGCTGCCGACCGCCGCGACTTCACGGTTCGTATGTACCGTGACACGTCTGGTGAGATCGCCCTCACGTTGGTCAATATCGTTGATAATATTGGTAATCTCCTTCTGTGTCTTGGCAAGCGGAGAAATTACAAGTTTAAATACACTAAGAATCGTCACGAGCAGTGCGATAATGCTGACGGTGATCGTCACACCGCTTGTGAGAAGCGCGCCGCTGTACACCATCTGTAAAGATGCCTTCGCATTCTCCGCCTTCTCGTTGACGCCCTCGCTCATGGCGGCAATACTGCCCTGCATAGCTGCAGAATACTCAGCAATCGCTCCGTTCGCCAGCGCGTACGCCGCCTCGCTTTCACTGTTCGCGCTGTACGCCATCAGATTTGCAAGCTCATACTTCATCCCCTCGTAATTTGTCACAAGATTGTTGTACTCCGCCTGACTGTCCTCTTCCACATAGGCACTGAACCCTTCGAGATATCCTTCCAGCACTGCTTCCTCACTGCGAATTCTGGCTACAAGATCGATCATCGTCTCCAGATCGGTCGCAACAATATGCGATAAGCCGAGCTGATGGATGTAGAGCGTCTCCCTCTGGATATCTGCAAGCTCTGACACGCTCGCCATATGCTCATTCGCAATCTGCGTCGCGTTATCATTGACTCTTCTGATATTTATGACCGCTAAAATATTGGAAAGCACCGACACTATTCCAAGAATGAGCACCGGAAGCATAATGACTGATTTCGTACTGATTTTTCCTTTATTCATCGTATTCTCCTCCCAGCTCTACTGTGTGACAGATGCGGTGATGCCGCTCACAAGCGTATCCATCAGTTCCTGCAGATCTGTACCGGTCGGATTGCCCGCTGCCATCGTGTTTCCGAAATTCTGCGTCGGCGTCCAATAGCTGTTGCCGACACGCTGAAGTCTGCCGTACTGTGCCTGATCAATGACAGCCTGGATCGCCGGAACATTCTTCACTTCCTCTGACGCCGCCGCGTTCTTGTTGGAAGGTCCGGAACCGCGCTCCATCAGTCGAAGCGTCTGATTCTCCTCGTTCGTCATCCAGTCCGCAAGCTTCAACGCCCACTCCGGATGCTCGCTGTAGGCATTGACTCCCAACATCTTATACCCGGTGAAGGACGCCATCTGAATCTGCTGTCCCGCACAGGTATAAGTCGGAAGCTTCACTGCGCCGTAGTTATCTCCCCACGCCGCTTTGATCTCAGCAGCATTCCAGACGCCGCTGACACCTGCAATTACGCTGCCGTCCTGCACACCTGCAAGAAACACTTCATCTGTCCCCGCCAGAAAGCCCGGATGATTCGCGATTGCAAGCATTGCCTCCGCCACATCGACGCCCTTGATGCTTCCCTCGGTAGAATTCCAGTCACAATAATTTGTCACGCCGTCCTCGTTCACGCCGAAATCCAGTCCGGTATTTCCGAAGAATGCATACAGATACCAGCCGGAGCTCCAGTCCATCGTAACCTTCTTGCCGTTCGCCTCCGCAACGGCAAGAAGACCGTCCATGGTCATAACGTCCTCCTCCGTCAGATAATTCTTGTCGTAATACAGGAAATATCCGTTGTCCGCTGTCATCGGATAGGCATAGAGCGTATCCAATACCGTCGCCGCAGCCACCGCTTCGTCGAGGTTCGCTTCCCGGATCTCATCCGCATTCGGCACCGGCATAAGCGCGCCCGCAGCCACCATGCTCGTAAGCTGGTCGTCCGGCATCGGGAACACATCCGCGCCGTTATGGATATCCCCGAGAAGATCATTCTTTGTATCTGCATCCGCTTTGTCCACAAGCTGAATATCAAACTCAGCCTGTCCTGCATACTCTTCCTTAAAGCTGTCGATCATCTGATTCAGAAGTTCAAAATTCGCCTCCTCCGCCCATACGGTCAGTGTGACAACGCCGTCGTCCGCCTGTACACCTGCTCCTTCCGCAAGTTCTGTTCCGCTCACAGATACTTCCGGCGCGCCGCTTATCGATTCACCCGCCGCATCCTCTTTCGCTCCGCAGCCTGAAAGCATCGTACCGATCAGCGCCACCGTCAGTACTCCCGCAACACTCTTCCTCTTCATCTAAAATTCTCCCTTTCTACCGTATTCAATCGGTCTTCCCTGACCTAACCCGCTGTTTTTATTCTACTACATTTTTACTATTCGCACAACCGGTTGTTCAAATTTTAGACAAAAAATGGTCATTTTCTGTTATTTCGGGTTATTTTCGCCTTTTTTGACGGAACAGGACGTGCAGCAGCCACAGCATCCCCCGCATTTTCCGCTCTTTTTTCGTTTTCTTCCATGAAGAACTACCAGAATCAGCCACAATGCGACTAATCCCAGTATGATAAAATCTGCAGTCCCCATAGTTACAGCAACAAGCCTCCTACCTGATAGACCAGAAACGCCACAAGCCATGCCACAACGCACTGAAGCACGACCACACACGCAGCGCGCGCACCACTCCCCAGTTCACGCTTCACCGCAGCGATTGCCGCCACGCACGGCGTGTACAAGAGCGTGAACACCAGAAAACTCACCGCCGAAAGCCCGGTGAACATACCGCCAAGCACCGCGCTTAACTCCGCCGTCGCCGTTCCTGTAAGGACGCTTAAGGTACTGACGACCGCTTCCTTTGCGGAAAAACCTGTAATTAACGCCGTGGACACCCTCCAGTCAGAAAAACCGAGCGGCGCAAAAACCGGCGCGATCCACTGTCCGATCAACGCTAGCAGACTGTCTGCACTCTCCGCCACAACATTAAACCGCGTATCAAACGTCTGCAAGAACCAGATCACAATCGTTGCGACAAAGATAATCGTAAACGCACGCTCCAAAAAGTCCTTCGCCTTATCCCACATCAACTGTCCCACACTCTTCGCCGACGGAAAACGGTAATTCGGCAGTTCCATCACAAACGGAATCGGATTGCCGCGAAATGCCGTGTGATTTAAGACAAGCGCCGAGACAATTCCGACAAGGATTCCCGTGGCATAGAGTGCGATCATCAAAATCGCTTCCCTCCCCGGGAAAAATGCTGCCGCGAACACCGCATAGATCGGAATCTTCGCAGAACAGCTCATATAGGGTGTCAGCATAATCGTCATCCTGCGGTCACGCTCGCTTGAGAGCGTCCGCGTCGCCATGACAGCCGGAACCGTACATCCAAAACCGATAAGCATCGGCACAAAGCTCCTGCCGGATAGTCCGATCTTTCGAAGCGGCTTATCCATGACGAACGCGACGCGCGCCATGTAACCGGAATCCTCGAGAATTGATAAAAAGAAAAACAGCACTACAATAATCGGCAGGAAGCTCAATACGCTTCCTACACCCGCAAACACACCGTCGATAATCAGACTATGTACGACCGGATTGATCCCGTAAGCGGTAAGCCCTCTGTCACAGAGCGTCGTAAACGCATCAATGCCCACCGCGAGCCAGTCGGAAAGCGCCGCTCCGATAACACTGAATGTCAGCCAGAAAATTGCGAACATAATGAGCAGAAACATCGGGATCGCAAGATATTTGTTCGTCAGCACATTGTCGATCTTCACGCTCCTGATATGCTCTTTGCTCTCCTGGCACTTCTTGACCGTCTTACTGCACACCTTCTCGATAAACGTATAGCGCATATCCGCGAGCGCCGCGTTCCGGTCAAGCCCGCAGTCCTTCTCCATCTCGGAAATACTGTGTTCCATCATATCAAGCTCATTATCGGACAGTTCCAGACGTCCGATAATGTCCGTATCGTTCTCCACGATCTTCGTCGCGGCGAACCGCGGAGACATCCCGATATTTACTGCATGATCCTCCACCTGATGCGAAACTGCATGAATACAGCGGTGCACCGGACCCTGTTCGCAGAAATCCATGACTTTCGGCAGTATCTTCTTCTTCGAGACGGTAACGATCGCCTCGATAAGATCCTCGATTCCCTCATCCTTTGCCGCACTGATCGGGATGACCGGGATTCCAAGTTCCTCCGACATCTTTTTGTAGTTGATTGCTCCTCCGTTGCCGCGCACCTCGTCCATCATATTGAGTGCAAGCACCATTGGAATGTGCATCTCAAGAAGCTGCAAGGTCAGATACAAATTTCGCTCTATATTTGTCGCATCCACAATATTGATAATTCCGTCGGGTTTTTCTTCGAGAATAAAATCCCTCGTGACGATCTCCTCATTTGTGTAAGGTCGAATCGAATAGATTCCCGGGAGGTCGACAACAGTACAGTTCTTCGCCGACCGGATCTCTCCCATTTTCTGATCCACGGTCACGCCTGGAAAATTCCCTACGTGCTGGTTTGCCCCTGTCAACTGATTAAAAAGCGTTGTTTTCCCGCAATTCTGATTGCCTGCTAATGCAAAAATCATGACTCTTCCTCCGGAACTACTTCTATTTCTGCCGCATCGTCCTTACGAACCGTAAGCTCGTAGCCGCGAAGCCTGATCTCGATCGGATCCCCCATCGGAGCCACCTTGCGAACCTCTACCCTCGTTTTTGGAATCAGTCCCATATCAAGAAATCTGCACCGAAGCGCTCCTTCCCCTCCTACACTCTTAATCACTGCCTGCTTACCGATCGGTAATTCTCCCAATGTCATATCGCATCCCCGTCTTTCTCTGATTTGTGTCTCTTATTGTCAGTTATTCTCAACTAACCTACATACTAATCCCTCGTCCGTTCCTTGTCAATGCCGGATATGGAATTTTTTCTTTGCAGGGCTATTTTCTGCCGTACCCAAAAAGCGGACGCCGTACTAAAAAGGGCAGCCGGAACGCAACTGCTCCGACTGCCCTTGTCACTTCTCTCTTACTCTTTTCTCATACCGACATTATCGTGTCTGATTTTCCATATTAACGCAGCCCGGGTCAAATTCCGGATTGCACATATAAAAGTTGTTGCTGTCAAGTTCGTCCTGCACCATGCGCAGACCTTCACCGAAACGGGAAGATTGAAGTAAAAACTTCTCATAAAAGTTCCTCATATATTGCGTAATTTAGGCTTTCATGGTGTAGTGTTAAATGTTCCAAGTGATTTCAATGTTACCGTCTGCAATCCGAATAACTTTGATTAGCGTGTCAACTACCGCCTGCCTATCCTCGAAAGAGAGCGTTTCCCATGCCTTTACATGGTTGGTTATCTGCTTTAGTCTTCCCTCTGTGTCTGTGACGTTTGCCGTAACGATTTCTTCCTGCAAGGCTTTTCGCTCTGCGTCCAGTTCTGATATTTTTTCATCTATGTACTTCATCAGAACGCCGCTTGCCCCGGACACTTTGGAGAGAAGCTCTTCGATTTCTTCCTCAATCTGTGTCAGACGGATTTTTTTCGTCATGTGCTTTTGGGGGAATGCCTGCATTCCCTTTTCCCCTGTGTCGGATATACAGGAAATCAAGCCCTCTTTGAGGGCTGAAAATTCAGACAGTCTATCCTTGATTGCACCAAGCATATATTCCTCTAATACGTCAGCATAAATCGTACAGCCTGCTCCGTTACAGTTGCCCTGGTTTCCCGACTGGCTGCATACAAAATAGCGTCCCCATTTTGTCTTTGCCTTGCGGATCGTCAGAGCATAACCGCAGTTACCGCATTTTACCTTGCCTGCAAGCCATGAATTTTTCGGTTTACAGGTCTTTGTGGACTGTCTGTTGTTCAGACACCGCATACGGCAGGCTAACCATGTTTTAGAGGGGATAAATCCTTTATGCGGTGCAAGGACGATTTCTTTGTCCGACAAGTCGCATTGTTTCCTTGTGGTGGAAACTGTACCCTTGTAGAGATAGCAGGCATTGTAGCCCGTAAAATCACTTGCCGGGTTATAGATGTTTGCGCCCTGACTTTGAAAGAACTGGTACACGTCAATATCAGCTTCTACATATACAGGATTACGGAGCATTTCACTGATACGGGCGGTACTCCAGTTTGCACCACGCAGATTTTTAATCTGGTGTTCGTTCAAGTACCGCACAATATCTCCGAGAGAATTGTCCGTGTCCGCATACATGGAATAAATCAGCTTTAACTGTCCGCTTTCTTCCGGGACTTCCTCATACATGGAAGTGCGTACATTGTCAATGACCGTACTTGTCAGACGGTAACCGTAGGGAATACGTCCGCCCATGTAAAAGCCACGCTTGCACCTTGCATAGTAAGCGTCTGTTACACGTTTCTGTATCGTTTCCCGTTCCAGTTGGGCGAACACGATACAGATATTTAACATAGCCCTGCCGATTGGGGTGGACGTGTCGAATTTTTCCGTGGAAGAAACAAACTCTACATGATATTTCTGAAATATCTCCATCATGTTTGCAAAATCCAAAATAGAACGGCTGATACGGTCAAGCTTGTAGACAATGACACGCTTTATTCTGCCGGTGCGAATGTCATTCATCATTTTTTCAAAGCCCGGTCTGTTGGTGTCTTTGCCCGAAAACCCTCTATCCGTGTATTCGATACAGGCTTCCCCGTGGGTTTCGTATCGGCAGTATTCAAGCTGGCTTTCTACGGATATGCTGTCCTTTTTTTCGATTGACTGTCGCGCATACAATGCGTCATATAATGCGTCGTACATTTAATATCTACCTCCCAAAACGTAAGACGCAATACCCAATAAAGGACTTACGCATATTTTTTGAAAATCTGATAGAGCCGTTCCCCAATTTCCTGTCTGGTTTCCTGCTCTGAATTTTTTTGAAAGGCCGGGTAGATATTGGTAACTGTCAGCCTCATTTTATCTATGGAAAGACTTTCTGTCATGGAAAGGCTTTCCATTCGTATCTGGGTATCGGGTATAGGAGAGTTATTCGTTTTTAGCATAAACTTTCTCCTTTGACGGTTTCCCTAAATTTTATGAGAAA
The DNA here is from genome assembly GCA_021771815.1 of Roseburia hominis. GTDB lineage: Bacteria > Bacillota > Clostridia > Lachnospirales > Lachnospiraceae > Roseburia > Roseburia hominis_A. The sequence continues at coordinate 2,498 of JAETOE010000001.1, read as the reverse complement.
TGGCAAGTACACTATACGGCAAAGTTTTTTGGGAATTTATAAAAAGTTTTGAATAGCGGAATAGCAAGCACAGGGATGGAGTACACAATCCCGCAAAATAAGATTCTAAGCGTCCATAAGAACAGAAAAAACACCGGGAGAATGACCTTGTATCAATCATCACTTCCCGGTGTTTATCCGCTAAATTTATAGCCGACACCTAATCTTGAAATACCTGCCGCCTGCTCACCAACCGTGGCAGAGTTTGTTTTATTCCTGTCCCGCTACAATCATTTTGAGACAAGCGTAAACTGACCCACAAGTTCTTTCATACAGGCAGCTTCGGCAGAAAGCTGCTCGCTTGCCGCCGCGCTTTCCTCTGCAGTAGCGCTGTTATTCTGCACAACCGTCGCAATCTGATTAATGCCCTCTGAAACCTGCTCAACCGACTCTGACTGTTCATTGGATACTATTGCAATATGGTCGATAGCCTGAACCACAGACTGGATACTGGTCACGACATCATGCAGGACATCTGCCGTATTTTGGGCAATTTCTGTACCGATATGTACTGCGTCTGTAGAATTTGCAATAAGGTCCGATGTATTTTTAGCCGCCTCTGCGGATTTACCGGCCAAATTACGGACTTCCTCTGCCACAACTGCAAACCCTTTCCCTGCACTGCCTGCTCTGGCTGCTTCCACTGCCGCATTCAGGGCGAGTATATTTGTCTGGAATGCAATATCGTCTATCGTCTTAAGAATCTTTGTAATCTGCCCGGAACTGGTCTGAATCCTTTCCATGGCTTCTACCAGATTCTGCATCTTCTGATTACACAACAAAACTTGTTCGCCAGCCTGATGTGTCTGACTTCTGACACTCAGCGCCCCGTCCGCCGTATCTTTTACCTCCTCGGAAATCATGCTGATCCGAGATGCCAGTTCCTGTACTGAGCTTGCCTGTTCTGTAGTTCCCTGGCTAAGTGTCTGTGCGCTTATGGATAACTGTTCGCTGGCACTGGCTACCCCTCCTGCAGAATGGTTAACCTGACGCATGGCATTACTCAGCTCGATCCTCATATTACGCATGGAAAGTAAAATATCCCGAAAGCTGCCAACGTATACATCTTCATGCTCTGTTTGAACATCCAGATTCTGATTTGCCATTTCATTAAGAAGATAACTGATATCGTTGATGACGGTACGCAGTCCCTCTACCAGTTCCTCCGTAGATCTGACAAGCATACCTGTTTCATCCTTATTTGTAATTCTGGGCATCGGTGTATCCAAATCGCCCTCTACAAGCAGTTTCATCCGATTAACACAGGCTTTCATCGGTTTGCCGATATTAATAGCCAGCGTCAGTGCTACAATAGTGGAAAGCAGTATGGAAATCACAATCACCCCTATATTAATAACCATCGCATCCCTCGTAGATTCCAGATAGTTGATCTGCGGGGCAGTCACTGCAATGCTCCAGCCGTCCGTACCCGGCACAGGTGCATAGGCCGCAAACATTTTATCTTCTCCGATCGTATAACTTCCAAATCCATTTTCTCCCTGGCGCATCCGTGCATGAATCGCCGCCAGTTCCTGCAGCCCGGGGTCGTTTTGCGCTTCCGCTTCTATGTTTTGGACCGTAATCGTATCAAGCGTAATATCAGCGATCGTGTCGCCGGACTTATTAATCATATAAGACCTGCTGTTTTCACCAATCTGAATGGCTGACACAATATCATTCAAAAAGGTTTCATGCGGGACAAAATATACAACGCCGACAATGGATTTTCCATAGTTTCCCTCGGAATATAACGGTGCCGCGACCATAATGGACAGTTCTCCTGTAATTTTGCTGATCAGCGGCTCAGATACAAAAACATTTCCCTGCATTGCCTGCCGTACATATTCGCGGTCTGAGTAATCCTTTCCGTCAAAAATACTGATACCATCCGTACCAATAATATTCCCTCGCTGGAAGTCATGCATGGAAACGCGCTCGTCTATGATCGCCTTTTTTTCTTCCACCGACACTTCCGGATCCGACAACTGCGGAATACATCCCACCTCCATAACAACATTCTTATATATTTCCAGTTCCTGCTGGGCCCGTCCTGCTGCCAAGACTGCTGTCTGGCTCATCATCCGTTCCACGGTTAACATAGTATTGTTATAATTTAACATAATACTTGAATATCCGGACGCGACCAGTCCAATCAGAACCGTAAGAATAAGACTTAAGGTGATTTTGGTTCGAATACTTTTCATATCAATATTACCTCCTGCTCATATGGCTGAATATAAGGTATTCGAATCAGCATATTCAGCCACTTCTATAGTATAATATTATAAAAGTTGTTGTCACTTTGTGTCAACCGTTACGTATATTATTAATACACCATTGCTTAAATTGTGATTTGCAAAACTAACTTCCACCCCTTCTTTTCCTAACCATGGAAGTTACCCTTACAAAGGACAGGGTGGATTTTAATCTTACATTTTTTAGTGTATCATCCTCTTGTG